>CAZUES010000003.1:0-129066 GCA_964619465.1 uncultured Gemmatimonas sp. | reverse complement strand
AAGATTCAGCCAGCGATACGGAGTCCCTCTAAGGCAACCGTAGTAGAGATTGAAGACATCGACGTAGACGATGGTACGCACAGACTCCCCAAGAAAAGCAAAGGCCGCCTTTCGGCGGCCTCGCACCCGGTCACCGAAGCGACTGGGGAGATACTACCAGTGTTTTATCAAACACTGCTCTATTGATCAATGATGCTGGTGACGCCCACCACCGCATCGGTCATCTCGATAGCCGTAGTCACGGTAGCCCGTCTACCGAGACGCCGAGCACGCGTAGTTACGGAGCGCCCACGCGGATCACATCGATCGTTGGTCCGCTGGCGACACACTCGCCACTTGCGGCGTCGCAGAGCGGGCTGCCCGGTGACGCGGTATAGGCCCGCCGATTGCCCACGCGGTCCTGAACCCCCAACGAGGCCAAATAGTAGGTGCCAGTCGTGATGGACTGAGGGAAGAACAGCGGGCACTCGAACGTGGCGGTGAATACACCTCCCCGACGCCCGCAGGTGCCAAAAAACGACCCGCCACCTCCCTCTCGCTGGAACGTAACAGACGGCGCGCCCGTGGGGCTCTCGAAACCGGAAAGGTCGTCGGTAAGGGACAGCCGAACGATTGCTCTCCACGGCTTGTCAGCGACATCGACCGTCAATGACGGGCCGAAGACCACCTCCAGCGTAGGGTCGAGATCCACCTCGATCGAATCGAGACCCACCTGGATCGAACCGATTGCTCGAGGGGCAGTACGATCGACTGGACCGGAGACCAGGTTCACGACGGGCCACCAGGCGAGGCACGGCGTCGCACTCGGAACTAAGCAGAGCGCCCCCGAGCCTGGCGGGCTGGAGTACGATGCCGAATGGCCCGCGCCGTCCGTCACCCGGACAGCACCTGGCAGCCAAGCGCCGGGCTCCGAGTACTGCGGAAACAGAAGCGTACACTCCCAGACGCCCTGGGTATCGCTACCGGACACCGGACTCTCCGAGGCACAGGCCCAGTTCAGGATCGGACGTGAAGGAGGACTCCGGTGCGAAAGAATGGCGGTCCGCACGCCTGAAATATCGTCCTGAGCAACGATACGGAACCGTGCAATCGCATCGCCCGAACTCGCGTTGAGCGTGACGGCCGAGCCCCAGGTGCCAGAGGCGGGGTTGAACACCTGGTATGCGGTAATCACGGGTGGCGTGACATCCTGTTCCGCGCCTTCGACCCGCTCCAGAACGGCATACACACTGAACCCCTCCACGTCCGCCGACACAGTTCGGTTGACCAGGTCGACCATGCCAGCGCCCTGTTGCCGGTAGGTTCCGTCCACCAGTTTGTGAATGCGCAGGTTACTCTCCACCGTCCCCGGCGGCAGATTCGCGGGATCATACCGGATCGTCATCCGCACCGGCTGCGCGAACACAGTGCCATCCGGCCCGAAGTCCCAGGCCGTACCGGGCACGACCGGCGGCCCGCCCGACGGAAGCCCGGTCGCGGGAACGGCCGTAATCATCGTTTGCGCAGCAACGGAACCGGCCGGAATCTCGAGCGTGGCCTGGCCACCCGCCAGCTGCACCGTCCCGCCTCCCGGCCCCACCGGCGTCCCCGCCGGCGGCGGCGCCCCCTTGGCCACGTGGAACCGGATCGGCACGATCGACCCGAGCGGCACCTTCCCACCGCCGGACACCGATCCCAGATTCATCAGGATCTCCAGCCACGACACAACTTTGAGATCCGCGTACCCCAACTCGGCCTGCCCACGCAGCACCCGGATCCGATAGACTTTCCCTTGATCCGCCGTTCGGCTGGTCACGGTCCAAAGCGCCTGGTACGCATCTCCCAGCAGCCCACCCGTCATGGTCAGCCCGGCTTTGACCTGGAAGGTGCGTGTGAGCGGCAAGCGGCATCCGTTACCGGCTCGCTCGCAGATTTCGACCGTGAGTTGGGACAGCAGGCTCTGATCGAACACCCCCGTCGGCCGTTTGAACTGCAGGGTGCCGAGTGGCGCCAGGAAGGTGAACCCCGGCTGTTCGACCCCGACCTCCGGCGCGATCAACGCCGAAAGAACCGAGGCGTCCGGCGGCGGAGGTGTCGGGCCCGCAAGCTCATCCGTGGAGCAACTGACAACAGCCGCGAGGACTGCCAAAGACGCGAGCCGCGCTCGTGAGACCAACGCGCAAAACCTGGTGAGCCGCATACGGATTCCCTCTGGGCAAGTCGAGAATGTTGAGACGCCGAAGTGATCTAGAATCCTTCACCCGACCCAAACACTAGGAGCCGGTTTCCCGGACTGCTAGGTGCAGAATGCACTACTCTCAACCCGCCGACGGCTCGAACGCCCCCAAGTCCCGGTATCGTCCCCGCTTGCTGGTCGCCTCGTTTCCGACCAATTTCCCCGGTCTCGCAAATATTCATCCCGCCGGGTCAGCCCGGGCGGTCGATGTAACCCGGTCTCGAGGTACCTGGATGATCATCATTACTGCCGATGTCGGGGGCAGCAAAACCTCGATTGCCGTCACCCGTAACGGCGAACGTCTGGTCGAAACCCGGGGCCAAGGTACCTCAGTCCGGCCGGGACGCGCCGTGGTGGCGGCCACCATGATTGCCGACCTGGCCCGCCGCGCCCTGGCGCAGGCCAACCTGCTCCGCGCCGACGTGCTGGTGGTCGGCGCAGCCGGCGCCGGCCGCGCGGCCGACGCCGAAGAGATCCGGATTACCCTGTCACGGGAACGTTTCGCGGGCCAGGTGGTCGTCGTGAGCGACGTGATGCTGGCCTTTGCCGCGCTCGGTGCGGAAATCGGGGTGGTGCTGGTGGCCGGGACCGGCAGCGTCGCCTTCGGCCGCGCGTCCGATGGCCGGATGGTCCGGCAAGGGGGGTTCGGGTGGCAGATGGGCGACGAGGGTGCCGGCTACTGGATCGGGCACGAGGCGCTTCGTGCCATGGGATTGGCCGTCGACGGACGCGGGCCGGCCACCGAGTTGCTTGCCGGCATCATGAAGACGATCGGCGCGCCGACCGTCCGCGACGCCGTGGGTTGGTCGACGGTGGCCAGTCCGCGCGAGGTGGCCAGCCTGACCCGTACCGTCGTTTCGGTGGCCAACGCCGGCGACGCCGTGGCATCCGACATCCTGACCCGCGCCACGCTGGAGCTGGCCAGGCTGGTCAATGCGCTGGCGCCGGAATTTACCGACCAGAGTTCAGTTCCCGTCGGGCTGACCGGCGGACTGATCGGGCACGAAGGCCCGCTCCATCATCCGGTTGCTGCGCTGATCCAGGCGCCCTTCGTACCCGCCGAGCAACCGGTCGATCCGCTGCTCGGCGGGCTCGCACTCGCCGTGAACCCGGGGTAACGTGGCGACGCGCTACAGTTCCGCCCGGGTTCTGAGCCGGCTCTTGCGGTAGCCATAGGCAAAGTAGACCACCACGCCAATCGCCAGCCAGATTCCGAAACGAATCCAGGTGATGCGCGGCAAGGCCGACATCAGGTAGAAACAGGCCGCGATCGAAATCAGCGGCGTCCAGGGCGCTCCCGGCACCCGAAACGGGCGCGGTCGATCCGGCTCCCTGAACCGTAACACCAGCACACCAACCGAGACCAGCACGAACGCGAAGAGCGTTCCGATATTGGTGAGGTCAACCACTTCGGCGATGTTGGCCAATCCCGCAAAGGTCGCGACGAATAAGCCGGTCAGGATGGTGCCGACGTAGGGCGTCTTGAAGCGCGGATGGATCTTGGCCATGGCGGGCGGCAGCAGGCCGTCACGCGCCATTGCAAAGAAGATGCGCGGCTGGCCAAGCTGGAAGACCAGCAGCACCGTCCCCATGGCCACCACCGCGCCTAACGCCACGATGAAGCGGGACACCTTGATCAGGCCCGCCGGGCCGTTGGCGTGTTCCAGCGCCGTGATCATCGGCTCCGGGGTCCCCAGCACATTCCAGGGCGCCATCCCCGTCATTACCGTCGAGAGGACCATATACACGACGGTACAGACGATCAGACTCATGATGATCCCGAACGGCATGTCTTTGGCCGGATCCTTGGTTTCCTCGGCACAGGTCGACACGGCGTCGAACCCGATGTAGCTGAAGAAGATGATCGCCGCCCCGGCGCTGATCCCTTTGAAGCCATTCGGCGCAAATCCGCCAAGGGCGGGATTGTTCCAGTTGATCGGCTCAATCAGCGTTGCCCCGACACCGCAGAAGAACACGATGATGCCCAGCTTGAGCAGCACCATGGCGTTGTTCCAGCGGGCCGACTCCTGGATCCCGACGACGAGCAGCACGGTCAGCAAGCCAACGACGAGAAAGGCCGGCAGGTTGAAAATGAGGGAGATCCCGAAGAGCTTGGGCGCTCCGGTCGCGGCCGCTGCGAGGAACAGGCTGGTGGCATCGGTTGCACCGGCCGCCACCGCTTCAGCTGCCACCTGCGCAGAACGAAAATCGGTACTGAGCCAGGGCGGGAAACCGACCCCGAAGTGACTCAGCAACTCGCGGAAATATCCCGACCAGCCGATCGCGACTCCGATGTTGCCGACGGCGTACTCGACCACCAGATCCCAGCCGATGATCCACGCCACCAGCTCACCGAGCGAAGCATAGGCATAGGTATAGGCCGAACCAGATACCGGCACCATCGCGGCAAACTCGGCGTAGCAGAGGGCGGCAAACCCGCAGGCCACTGCCGTAAGGAGGAAGGAAAGGATGATCGCGGGGCCAGCCCCGGGCCGGGCGGCGTCACCGACGATGGCGGTTCCGGTGGTGGCAAAGATGCCGGCACCGATGGTGGCACCGACCCCGATGGCGGTGAGGTGCCAGCGATTGAGTGTGCGGCGGAGTCCGCCGCGCAGCGCAATATCCTGGTCGAAATCGGCGACCGATTTCCGACGAAACAACTGAGACATGAAGGAGGCTCTCGAACGTTGTGAGCGTGACGAGCGCTCCCGTTCGATCAGCCCGGAGGGAGGGTCAGAACGTGAGCGCTACCGTTAACCTGCCTGCAACGGGTACTCCATCCGGAGCCCGTGCCGGCCTGAACCGGTAATGCTTCATCACGTCCTCGAGCTTCTTGCCGAAGCCCCGATCCGAGGGCGGAGGTGTAATGATCACATCCTCGACACCACCCACCGGATCGACCAGGAAGGTGACCGCCAGAGTCACCCCGCGGAGTGACTTGGGGACATCCGCAGGGGGCAGGATCAGCTGGCGGGGCTCCGGCGGCCTGGCCAATCCGGTGCCCCCTATTCCAGGGCCCCTGCCCGATCCGACTCCCGACCCGTCCCCGTCCCCGCGACCGGACCCCGATCCCGACCCCGTGCCCGTCCCGGTACCTGTCCCGGCGCCGGTTCCCGATCCCGAGGGTTGTCCGGAAATCGGCGCGCTTGGCACCGTGTCCGGAATCGCCGCAACGACGACTGGCTCTGGCTCGCGGATTTCCGGAACGATCGGGTCTGGAGGCGGTACGGGCGTGACCGGGGGCGGGACCGGCGCTACAACGGCCACGGAAGCGGCCCTGGGGGCCTCGAAGGCCGGCAGGGCGACCATCCGGACCTGACCACCACCGCCACCTCCGCCCCCGGCCTGGCCACCGTCCAGAAGGCCGGCGGCATCGTGAAAATCGGCCAGTTGTGTGGGGGCGACCCGGATGATGACCAGCGCCAGAATGAGATGAACCAGCAGGGCCACCACGCCCCCGGCCGGCGACCGGCGGGTTCGCGGCATCCCAAGCCCGATTGATCGGGCCACCACAATGGGTCTGGTTTTCGCCATGCCGGTCACGGATCCCGAGAAAAGGGCTATCGTCTAACTTGGTTGATCGGCAGTCGCATTGCCAGCGATTGCTTCAAAGAACGACAAAACGGGAGCAGACCTTGGGTCTGCTCCCGTTTCCCGATTTTCCATCGAACCGGATCAGGCCTTGGGCGTAAACCCGATGACCTGGACCCCGGCTCCACGAACGATATCGGACGCATCGATCCAGTCCTGATACGTGCGACTGGACGCGGCCTTGATGAAAATCAGCTTGGCCGGCCTGGTGTCATAAATCGCATGGATCTGCGTGTCGAGCTGGCCGGGGGGCACCGGCTGCCCGTTGATCTCGTAGTTCCCGTCCTCAAGAATATTGAGCACGATCTGGGACGACGGCCCCGAACTCGCAGCCGTTTCGAGCGGCGGCACCTGAACGTCGATCGCCATTCGGGCCAGAGGCTGCGAGATCATGAAGATGATCAGCAGCACGAGCAGAATGTCGATCATCGGGATGACGTTCGGCTCCGCGCTAATCTCTCCAGTACGGCCTACGGACGCTCCCATGGTTCCCTACTCTTTCTTGTTGCCGAACATACCACCCTGTTCGACTTCCGTGATGGCTGCCATGACGCGAACGCCTGCGCGACGAGCGATCTCGACCGCATCTTCGATCTTGTCGAACTTGAGCGCGCTGTGGGCCCGGAAGTACAGAATCTTGTCTTCCGGCCGAGCGGCGTAAATCGCGGCAAGCTGATCCCCGAGGACATCCGCCGGGATCGCGAGACCGTTCAGGAAGTAGCCGCCGTTCTGGTCGATGCCCAGGACGACTTCATTGTCCCCTTCCGGCCGCTTGTCGAGGTTCTCGCCCCTCGGCATGGTCGCCACGAAGCCGTTCGAGATCAGCGGCGTCACGATCATGAAGATGATCAGGAGCACCAGCATGATGTCGATCATCGGAATCACGTTCGGTTCCGATGAGACATTCGTTTTGCCTGCGAGGTCAGCTGATGTGGCCACTGCCGCTCACCGCCTTCTGCGCCTGGAACTCCTTGGTGAAGATGGAGCGTCCGAATTCGCTGCCGACGCTCTTGATGAGGTAGTCGATCAGCTCCTGCGAGCTGTACGTCATCTCGACCGTCAGGTTCTCGATCTTGGTGGTGAAGTAGTTATAGAACCACACCGCCGGAATGGCGACGAGCAGACCGAGCGCCGTCGCGATCAGGGCCTCGGAAATACCGGCGGCGATACCGGCCAGACCACCGGCCGCACCACCCGACGAGATGGCCTGGAAGGCCGTCACGATACCCATCGTGGTGCCGAGCAGACCGACGAACGGGGCGGTCGAACCGACCGTCGCCAGGATGCCGGTGCCGCGCTTGAAGTCGGCCAGCGTGATCAGCATCTGCCGCTCGACGGCACGTTCAGCCGAGTTGATGTCGGCCGCCGTGATGGTGGCGCGGTCACGGAGCAACGGCTTCACTTCGGTCAGCGCCCCACCCAATACCCGGGCGACATGGCTCTGCTGGTTCTTCTCGGCCAGGGCGATGGCCTGATCGAGCTGCTCTTCCTGAATGGCCCGCGAGAACTGCGGAGCAAACTTCCGCGTCGCCGCCGTCGCCTTGAAAATCTTGACCAGCTTGCCGATCGCCACCGTGAGCGAGAAGAACGACATGAAGATCAGGATCCAGACGATGGCACGAGCGAAAGTATTAGCGTGCTCGTACAGTTCGAGAATATCTACACCCATGGGATGCTCCCTCTAGCGTAAATGTCTGGGCAGATCGATCTGCCCGGTTCAGTGATTCGAACGGGAAAACCCCGCCGAAAAAACGTGTTACCCGCCGATCGTGAACGACACTCGCTGCTGCACCAGCTGACGCACCGGCTGTCCGCGAATGCGCGCCGGCTTGTACGTCGACCCCAGGATGGCGTCGCGGGCCGGATCCTCGAACGCCTTGTTCGTGCTGCGGAGGACCTTGAACGACTCCGGCTCGGCCTTCCCGTTGATACCGACCACGTACTGGACGTCGACGCTGCCGGCAATGCCCGCCTGCTGGAGCACCGGAGGGTAGCGGGGACGGAGCTGGTTGATCGGCTGGACCGGATCGTCGACCTCGTCGGCGACGAAGGTCTCTTCCGTCGACACCGGACCGGTGCCGCCGACGATACCTGCGGCGATACCGCCCTCGACGCCTTTACCGCTGAAGTCCTTCGCGTCGAACCGCTCATTGAGATTGACCGGCGGGATATCCCGCGGAATCTCCGTCGGCGGCATGACGGTCTGGAAGCCCATCGGCGGCGGGTTGGCCGTGACGATTGCGTCCGGCGGCACCACCGTGGGCGGCGGAGGCGGTGGCGGCTCCGGCGCTTTGAGGAACACCATGGTGGTGTCCTGGATGATCTCCTTCAACACTTCAGCGGCGCCCGCCGTTGCCTTGATCGCCCCGTAAATCAGGACGACGTGCAGCACCAGCGAGAAGACCGTCTGCTTGAAGGAGCGTGCCCGTTGGGGCTTCGACTCGATAAGGTTCTCGAACATGTTATGGATAGGCCTCCCAGATGAGTCAGCAATACCCAGTACTAATCAAGCCAAGCCGAGTTACACCCGGCTCACGACAACATGACAAATAGATGACAGATTGATTAGGCTACGGCGTCCGGACTGGTGTGTCCGGAACGCGGCAATGATACGGTAAAAGTCGCGCCTTTGCCAGGGCGACTCTGTACCGCAATCGTCCCACCGTGCGCCTCGGCAATCCACTTGGTAATCGCGAGACCCAACCCGGCCCCGGTTCCCCCGGTATCGCGGGCCCGCGCGGGGTCGGCCCGCCAGAATCGATCGAAGATGTGTGGTAGATCGCCGGCCGCGATGCCCATGCCGGTATCGGCAACGATGAGCTGCACCACGTCGTCGTCACCAGCCAGCGAGACCGTTACCCCACCCCCGCTCGGCGTGTACTTGACCGCATTGGTCACCAGATTGAGGAGCAGTTGCCGCATCCGGGTTCGATCGATCGGATACGGCACCGGCCGCTCCGGCACCTCACTCCGAATCGTCAGGTCCTTCTCTTCGCCCAGGATTTGAGCCGTTTCGGCCGCCTCATTGATCAGATCCCGCAGATCACGAGTCTCGACGGCAAGTGACACCCGACCTTCGTCCGCTCGCGCCAGTGTCAGGAGACTGTCCACCAGTTCCGACATCCGGTTGATTTCCTCGAGCGACTGATCGAGCGCCTCGAGACTTTCGTTCGGCGCGGTCGGATCGGTCAGGGCGCGCTCGACACCCACTCGAAGCACCATCAGCGGCGTCTTGAGTTCATGGCTTGCTTCGGCGACAAACCGTTGCTGGGCCGCAAAGCTCTGCTCCAGGCGCGCAAACATCCCGTTGACGGCCTGCGAGAGCCGGGTCAGCTCGTCGGTGCCGCTCGGGTTGACCGGCAACCGGCGATGCAAGCTGCGACCGTCGGTAATCGCGGTCAGTTCATCGATGGTCGACTCGAGGGGATACAGGCTGGTCCCCGCCAGCCAGGATCCGATCACGACCGAGACCAGCAGCACCACGGGGGCCACCAGCAGCATCGAGCGCAGCAGCGCCGCGGGCCCGAACGACACCTCGTCGAGACTCGCACCGACCAGTATGTATTGAATAGCGGGGTCGGCCCCGACGACGGGGGCCAGATAGAACCGAACCGGCGATTGTCCCTGCGCAATCGTGGTGGTCGTCCAGGCCGGTGTACCGTCGCGGACCAGGTGTACCAGTTCCCGCACCCGTCCGACGGTTTCGTTGCCCATGCTCCCGACCGGGTCGATTACTAGGATGATATTCTGATCGTTCCCGACCAGCACCAGATAGTGGGCAAACCCCTGGAAGTACTGCTGGACACTCTCGACGACGGGAGGCAACCGGCCCAACGACCGCGACAGGTCGCGCAGCATGCGAAGGGTCAGCTGCGCTTCGACCTCCAAGCGGTCGTCGAGGGATTGGAAATCCGCCTGGCGGCGGTCGACGTACAGCACGACTCCGAACAGCGTCAGCGTCAGCCCGAGGGCAACCACATAGCCGATGGTGAGCCGCCGCCGGATCGACCGCATCATTACACCTTGATCACGTAGCCCACACCGCGAACGGTGTGCAGAATCTTCTTTTCGTGACCGGCGTCGAGTTTCTTGCGGAGCCGATTGATAACCACATCGACGATATTGGTGCCGGGATCGAAGTGATAGTCCCAGGCATACTCGGTAATCAGGGTGCGGGACATGACGCGCCCGGGATGGCGCACCAGATACTCGAGCACGGTGTACTCTTTGGGCGTCAGCTCGATCGTCTTACCGGCCCGGCGGACTTCGCGCGTGGCCGTGTCCAGCTCGAGGTCGTCCACCACGACCTTGGTCGACTTGAGCTGCTGCGGTCGGCGCGCAATCGCCTCCACCCGGGCCAGCAGTTCTTCAAACGCAAAGGGCTTGGTGACATAGTCGTCCGCGCCGGAGCGCAGCGCCTGGACCTTGTTGTCGACCGCGTCCTGCGCCGTGAGCACGAGTACCGGCAGGGTCAGGCCGCGATCCCGGATCGTGCGCAGCACTTCATACCCGGTCATGCCTGGCAAGCGAAGGTCGAGAATCACCAGATCGTAATGCCCGCCCGAGATGAGCCGGAGCGCTTCGAGGCCGTCACCGACCAGATCGGTGTGATAGCCCTGCTCTTCCAGGCCGCGCCGGACGTACTGGCCGACGATGCGATCGTCTTCGACGACGAGGATTTTCATGGCTCGACCACCATCGGCAGCACCACGCGAAAGACGCTCCCGCGCCCCAACTCGCTTTCGACATCGATGCGACCGCCATGCTCGCGAACGATCCCGTAGGCAATGGAGAGGCCGAGCCCGGTACCCTGCCCGGGAGGCTTGGTGGTGTAGAACGGCTCGAAAATTTTGGACAGTTCACGATGCGGAATTCCCCCCCCGGTATCGCGAACCTCGAGCGCTGCCTCGGATTTCCCGGCGACCGGCCTGGTGCCGAGCGTCAGGGTGCCCCCGTCGCCCATTGCGTCGACGGCGTTCAGCATCAGTGCCATCAGGACCTGGATGATCTGCTCATCGTTGGCCACCACCGACACGTCGGGACCCAGGTCGGTCTCGACCACCAGGCGACGGAACCGCTTGTGGTGTTTGAGCAGAAACAGCGTCCGCTCGATCAGTTCGTTGACCGGCACCGGGCTCTTCGGCGTGCCCGCGTGGTGCGGCCGACTGAACTCGAGCAGGCCATCGACGATCTTGGTGCAGCGTTGCACCTCCTGGTCGATGATTTCGAGATACTCTTTGACCGGCGCCTCGGCCGCCGCACCGATCCGCCCTTCGATGGCAGCCGCGCAGGCCGCGATGGTGGCGAGAGGATTGTTGATCTCGTGCATGATCCCGGCAGCCAACTGACCGACCGCGGCCAGCTTCTCGTGCTGCAGGATCTGCTGCTGCACGTTGCGGGCGTCGGTGACATCCTCACCGATGGTGATCACATGGGTGATGGCATCGCCTTCGAGACGCATCGGCAGCCGCGACAGCAGGTAGACACGCCGCTCGCCGCCCTGCTCGACCACGGTTTCGACCTGGATGCTTTCTCCACTGGCAAAGACCCGATCGAACTCCGCCTTGAGCACATCGACCGGCTGACGAGTCAGCACCTGAAACACCGGCCGCCCAACCACGTCGTCGCGCTTGAGACCCTGGGTACCGGTTTCCCGCTTCCGGTTCCAGAACTGAATCCGATAGGCCCGGTCGATTACGTACAACCCGACCGGAAGACTGTCGATTACGAGTCCGGTGAGTCGGCGCTGCTCCGAGATTTCGCGCGACCGGCTCGCCACCTCGAGGGCCAGGTCTTCGGCCAGCGTAATGGCATCGAGAAAGGGCGCCAGAAGGTTCTGCAGCACGTCCACCACGGCCGGCATGACGTCGGGGCCGCCGGGATGCCGGGTCAGCTCGAGCAGGCCCAGCCGAAGGCCGGCATGAACCAGGGGAACCCGGGCGGTGTGCGGACCTGCCGGCGGCAGCTCCTCCAGGCTGGGCGCAGCAAGCGCCATCGGCGGGCTGGCAATTCCGTTGCAACGGCTCGCCCCGGTATCGCGGCGCCAGATACAGACGGCCTCGAGCCGGAGCCCCTGCTGCACCGCGCCGGCAACGGAGCCCAGGGTATCGTCGGGAGGCAGGCCGCTGTTGAGAATGCGGGCCACCCGCCCCAGGAGGTCGAGCGCGGTTCCGCCTAGCGTCATCGTCGTCATGGTCTTGCCACGAAAAGTAAGCGCACCGGGGTCAGCCGACCTCCCCCCGCCCCGTGGCGCCCAGGTAGAAGATGATCTCGTGCTCACCCTCGAGCGTGAAGATCGCCTGCCGGCTCTCGAGGGGCACGTCGTCGACCGCCACCCGGGACACCGCGAGCGACGCTGGCAGCCGGACCCGGACGGCGATCGCAGGCCCGAAGCGCACCGCCAGCCGAACCGTGACCCAGTCCGCCCGGGGACGCACCTCCAGGTCCAGCAGGGTCCGGTGCGACCGAAGACGCCTGACCTTGAAGCTCTTCCACCCGTCCGGCAAGTCGGGACAGAGCTCGAGACGCCCGCCGGCACCGTCCTGCCGCGCCCCCAGCAGGAGACCGGTCACCCGACCCAGCAGGTCGACGGGATCGAGCATGCTCGGCTTCCGGACCCGATGCCAGGCGCGGACATCCTCGATCAATCCGTCGACCCCGGACTCGAGGTCGCCGGGGGGAGCGGCCTCAACACGCAAGTGTCCCCCGACCTGAGCAATCGCCCAGGCGGTTGCCTGGTCGAGAGCCAGCTCGGGGGACTCGATCCCCGGATAATGTCGGGACGCTCCGCTCAGTTGAGCGCCTTGATCTGCTCGAGCAGGGCCGCGTTCTCACGCTTGTGGCCCAGTTCTGCCTCTTCATGGGTCCAGCGCACGATTCCATCCCGGTCGATCAGCACGTAGGCTCGCTTGCTGAAGAACTTGTCCTCGAGCAACGTGCCGTAGGCCCGACTGACCTCGCGCTTGAAATCGCTCAGCAACTCGACGTTGAGCCCTTCCTTGGCCTTGAACGCCTTCAACGTCGGGACCGAATCGACGCTGACCGGAAGGACCACCGCACCGGTATCCTGAAAGCGGTCGAAGTCGTCCGAGAAGGCACAGAGCTCCGCCGTGCAGACGCTGGTGAAAGCAAGCGGGAAGAACGCCAGCAGGACAGGCTTGCCTCGATGCGAAGCGAGCGACACCTCTCCCCCGGTCGACGCCAGCGTGAAATCGGGAGCCGGGGTTCCCACCGCAGGAAGCGCCATCGGTCAGGCCGCCCCGAACCGGCTGCCCACGATGGTCCAGTTGACCGTGTTCCACCAGGCGCCCAGATAATCGGCGCGGCGATTCTGGTACTTGAGGTAGTAGGCGTGCTCCCAGACGTCGCAGCCGAGTATCGCCTTCTTGCCGTCCATGACGGGGGAGTCCTGATTCGGGGTGCTTTCGATCGCCACGCCGGAACCGGACTGGACCAGCCAGGCCCACCCGCTGCCGAAGCGCCCCATGCCGGCCTTCTGGAACTGTTCCTTGAACGATGCAAAGCTGCCGAACGCGCTGTTGATTGCCGCACCGAGCGCCCCGCCCGGCTCGGTCGCGCCACCCGGCGTCATGATTTCCCAGAACAGGGTGTGGTTGTAATGGCCACCACCGTTGTTGCGAACAGCGGTCCGAATCGATTCGGGCACCTGGGACAGGTCACCGATCAAGGCGTCGATCGACAGCTTGTCGAGATCGGGATAATCCTTGAGCGCCACATTCAGATTGTTGACGTAGGCGTCGTGATGCTTCCCGTGATGGATCCGCATCGTCTGCTCGTCGATGTGCGGCTCCAGCGCATTGTATGCGTAGGGAAGCGGGGGCAAAGTGTGGGACATGCGATCCCTCCCGGCGAGAGATGTGAGCTTGTGCTTGGTGAACAGACTTGACGAGGAGGCAAAAATGGCCGCCCCGACTGAGAGAAGCAACGGACGTCGCTGCATGGTCGACCTGCCGTCCAGAAGTTCGATCCCGAGGACGCCGGTAGGCGAGCCGTCGGAACGATGTGCTTGCGACCCGGGCCTTCCCGCCCGATAAATAGGGAGACGAGATGGCGAGTCGCGGGAACACGGCCTCCACCATGGCGGCCGATCCTGACGCCGCACGACCGACCCCAATGGCGAACCGGTCACTTTCAATTCTAGTCGATCGCGGCCCCAGGCAGAACCGTTGAGATACCTGTGGCTCCCGCTCCGGAGCCGGACCTCCGAGGAGGCCGATGCCGCACCGCTTGACGAGCGGAACACAACAAGCGTTATTTTTCTTGTACGTTCTCCAGGATTGATGCGATGCTCCGCTTCCCTGCTCGCCGCCACGCGTCTGTGATTCTGTCGGGCCGACGGCTGGCCCTCGCGGCGATGGCCGCCGTCCTGCTCCTGGCTCGGCCTGGCCGAGCCCAGACGCAACCGGAACCGCTGGCGAGCTGCCGGGCTCCGGCAACATCGACCGCTCCCGTCACGAGAACGTCACGCTACGTCGCGATGCCGGACGGAATCCGCATTGCCGTCGACATCTACCTTCCGGAAGGAGCCAGCCGCCCGCTACCCGCGATCCTGGTCAGCACGCGCTACTGGCGCGCCGCACAGGGCCAACCGATCGGAGCGATGGAGCGCTTCTGGATTTCACGCGGCTATGCCTACGTCTACGCCGACGTCCGCGGCACCGGGGCATCGTTCGGCCAGTGGTACTATCCCTGGTCGCCCACCGAGGTCGAGGATCTCCACCATCTGGTCGAGTGGATCACCACCCAGCCCTGGTCGAACGGCGCAGTCGGCTCGGTGGGCACCTCCTATACCGGGAATACCGCACTGCTCACCGCCGCGGGAAACCATCCCGCCGTCAAAGCGGTGGTCCCTCGCTTCATGGATTTCGACGTCTACACGGATCTGACATTTCCCGGCGGCGTCGTCAATGAGATGATGATTCGCGACTGGGGCTCGGCCGTGCACGCCATGGACATGAACAACGTGCCGCGAGCCCCTCAGGGCGTTCGGCCGGTCGACGGCGACTCTGCCGCTGCGCTGCTCGCCGCCGCGATCGAGGATCATCGCGGCAATCCGCGCCTCGACTCGTCGCTCACACAGACCCGGTTCCGCGACGAACCGATCGCCGGCTTCGGAGGGGAAACCCTGGACCATGCGGCCAGCTTCCGGTATCAGCGCGCCATCGAGCGGTCCGGTACGCCGATCTTTGCCTGGGCCAGCTGGCTCGATGCCGGCACTGCCCAGGGAGCGCTCAACCGTTTCATGACCTGGTCGAATCCCCAGTTGCTCGTGATCGGCCCCTGGAGTCATGGCGGCGGTCATCACACCAGCCCCTTCCTGCCCGACTCGACACCCACGACCCCATCGGTGGCGACGCAAACCGAGCAGGCGGCCTGTTTCTTCGATCGCCACATGAAGGAGGAGGCCGCGCGGTTCACGGGCAAGACCCTGCTCTACTACACCTTGGGAGAAGAAACCTGGAAGCGGACCGACCGCTGGCCCCTGCCCGGAACGACGACTCGGCGACTCTACCTGGGCGCTGAAGGCACGCTGGCCGATCGGCGTCCCCCGAGGGGGCTCGACCACTACGAGGTGGATTTCGAAGTGACTACGGGGAAGCGAAACCGCTGGTATACCCAGAACGGTGGTGACGTCGTCTACGAGGAGCGTTCGAGCCAGGATGCGCGGATGCTGACCTATACGAGCGCCCCGCTGCCCCGGGATCTCGAAGTGACCGGGTATCCCATCATCACGCTGCGCGTGGCCTCGACCGCCACCGACGGCAACCTGTTTGCGTACCTGGAAGACATAGCACCCGACGGGCGCTCGACCTATATCACCGAAGGCCAGCTACGCTTGCTGCACAGGAAGGTCTCCAAGGGGCCGGCTCCCTACCGCACCACCTACCCGTACCGAACCTTCAGTACGAAGGACGGGGCCCCGCTGGTGCCGGGCCAGGCGGAAACGGTCACCTTCCAACTGCTGCCGACCTCGGTCCTGTTCCGAGCCGGCCACCGGATCCGCATTGCCATTGCCGGCGCCGACCGCGACACCTTTCAGCGGAATCCGGCCTCGGGCAACGCGACCCTCACGATCGACCGAGGCCGCTCGTTCATCGATCTCCCGGTCCTGCCGAGGTAGCGGGAGGCAGCTCTTCGCGGGCATCGAGATTGGCCTCGATGTCGGCGCGGGTGAGCCAGGCGTCGCGCATCTGCTTGGCGGCAAAGAGTTCGAGCTGATCGCCGATGTACTTGGAACCGGGCTGGGTCGCATTGCCGTAGGCGAGCAGCACCTTGGCGCGCACCGGCTTGCTCAACTCGACCGCCTGGTAGTAGGTATCGCCTTCGACGATCCGGAACTTGCCGTCCGCGTCGGGGGCGTAGCCGGCGACTCGAAAGACGCCTAACGGATCGCCCGGCGCTCCGTTCCCCGGCAAGTCCTTCCCGCCGTACCGCAGCCGCATCACGTCGCCGTACGGCACGTCGAGCGCACCGTAGTCTTTGACGACTTCGCGGGCGGCGGTGCTAAGCGTGCGCACCGCATCCGACGGATTCGCCAGGCCCGCCGGCGTGGTGAGCGCCGAGTCGAGCCGCCACGGGCTGGCGAACCCTTGACCCCGAGTGGCCCGATACCAGTGCCTGACCCACCGGCTGAAGAGGACGGCTCCGCGGCTTTCGGCGTCGGCGTGACGATCCCAGCGCGCCAGCACCTCGGCGGCCCGCTTCGCATCGGCGTCGCCCTCGCGCTCTGCGGCTGCGATCAGTTCTTCGAGCACCCGATCGGCCAGCGCCATCCGGGTCGAATGTTTGGCCTCCACCATCTCATCGAGCGTGACGCTCGAGTCCGCCAGCTGGAGCAGGGCCGATTGCTGCGCCCGGAAGCCCATCCGGCGAGGTGCCATGTACGCGGGAAACGTGTCGGGATCGAACGCCAGCGGCCAGGTGGCGGTCCAGGGCGGATCGTTCGCGTTCTGAAGCCAGCCGCTCGCCGGGTTCCGCAACCGGGGCAACTCCTCGTAGCGGAAGTACTCGGTCCACACCAGCGCGCCGCTGTCACCCGGCACGGGGGCTGCCCAGTGGGCCGCATCGCCGTCCGGACGGCGGGGCGTCTTCCCGCCGAAGAAGTAGAGGATGTTGCCGTCCTGCCCGGCCGCCATGATGTTGAAGAACGGCACATGAATGGGCCGGATCAGGCTCTCGAACTCCGTCATGTTCTTCGCCCCGCCCATCCGCCACCACTGCACCACGGCCCCGGGATCATCGAGCCCGGCGACCCGCACCGCCAGCGCGGCTTGAGCGTCCTCGCTGATGACGGGGCCATGCACCGTTTCTTTGACGGTGATGGTATCGATACGAAGCGAGCCGTCGGGTCGTTTGACCGAGATTGTTTCGGCCCGAGTCGAAAAGGCCAGCTCCGCACCGTCGTGCCGGTATCCGGTTCCCTGTTTGGGAACCCGATAGACGTCGGCGCCGTCCTGGGTATTGACGGTGTGCGACCAGGCAATGAAGTCGTTGAAGCCGAGTACGAGCGTAGGCACGCCGACCAGCGAGACGCCGTAGAGGCTCCGGTCCGGCGTGACCTGGTGGGCTTCGAAGAACAGATAGAGATCGGTCCACGGCAGGTGCGGATTGCCGAGCAGCAGCGGGTTCCCGGTGGCCGAGCGGGCCGGGCCGACGGCCCACATGTTGGAACCCGGCCGGGTATTGGTCAACGTGGCCGGCACGTCGACCTGGCCGAAGAACATGAACAGGAAGTAGATCACCCGCTGTCCGTGCGCAATGGCATCCTGGGCGGTGACCGGCAGGACCACCTTGACGCTGTCGGCGATCCGGTCCGGATAGCGCTCGGCGTACTGATTGATACCGGCGGCAAAGGCGTCCAGGTTGGCCCGGAAGGCCGGATCCATCGTCGCATACCACTCGGCCGCGCGCGCCGGGACGCCCATCGTGCGCACGAAGCGATCACCGGGCAGATTGGCCTCTCCCCAGTACTCCGCTGAGCGGCCGCGCGCCTCGCCGTAGAGCTTGAGCAACAGGTCGGCATGGGCGGCTGCCTGGGCATAGCCGAACCCCCGAAAGGCTTCGGCATCATTGGCTGCGTAGATGTGCGGCACGCCCCAGCGATCCCAGAGGATCTCCGTGGCGGCCGGAGCGGACTTGCCGCAAGCCGTCAGTGCCAGCGCTCCCACCAGGCCGAGCAGCGGTCGACGCATCATGATTGGTCCGTCCATTGGTGATCCCGCAACTGGTCCCGCAGCACCTTCTTGTCGAACTTGCCCACGCTGGTCTTCGGTACGGCTTCGATGAACACGACATCGCTGGGTAGCCACCAGGTGGCGAATCGGTCCTTGATCGAGGCGATCACGTCGCCCGCGGTCAGTTGCGCCCCGGGACGGGGCACTACGCAGGCCAGCGGCCGTTCGGTCCACTTCGGGTGGGCCACCCCGATCACCGCGGCCTCCTGGACATCCGGATGTTGCATGATGGCATTCTCGAGATCGACGCTCGAGATCCACTCCCCGCCGCTCTTGACCACGTCTTTGGTGCGGTCGACCAGCTTGAGGTAGCCGTCCTGATCGATGGTGGCCACGTCACCGGTCCGGAACCAGCCGTCCTGAAAGCACTCGGCGTTGCGCGGATCGTCGTAGTAGGCGCTGATGACCCATGGGCCGCGCACCTGGAGCTCACCGAAGGCGACGCCGTCATGGGGAAGGATCTGACCGTCGCCGTCGACGATCCTGGCTTCGACGAAGGGAGCCGGCCGGCCCTGCTTGAGGCGAACCTCGAGCTGCTCAGCCGGCGACCACCCGGCCATATGCGGCATCAGGTGGCACATGCTGCCCAGCGGCGCCGTCTCGGTCATGCCCCAGGCATGGCTGATCCAGACGCCGAAGTCGCGATGGAACCCTTCCATCAGCGCGGGGGGACAGGCCGCCCCGCCCACCACGATGGTCCGCAGGCTCGAGACGTCGTACTGGCCCTTGTTGGTACGAAGGTGCTGATACAGCCCCGCGATGATGGTCGGCACGCCACCGACGAAGGTGACCCGCTCGTTCTGAATCAGTTCGGCCAAGTCGGGAGGCTGCATGAACGGCCCCGGCCATACCATCCTGGTGCCGGTCATGACGCCGGCATACGGCAACCCCCAGGCATTGGCGTGAAAGAGCGGGACAATGGCAAGAATGGTGTCCTCGGAAGAGACTCCCATCATATCGGGCGCCACCTCGGCCATGGTGTGCAGCACGACGGACCGATGGGAGTAGACCACCGCCTTGGGATTCCCGGTGGTTCCCGAGGTGTAGCACATCCCGAGCGCGTCGTTCTCGTCGATTTCCGGGTACCCCACTGCGGGGGCTGCCGCCGCCAGCAGCTCCTCGTAGTCGAGCCCGTGAGCCGGATCGACCGGGCGCCCATCGTCGGGAAAGACGATGACGTGTTCGACCGTAGTCAGGTGCGGACGGATCTTCTCGAAGAGCGGCAGCAGCGAGGCGTCGACGCAGACGACCTTATCGCCGGCATGATTGGCGATATAGACCAGCTGATCCGGAAAGAGGCGGATATTCAGGGTGTGGATCACGGCGCCCATGCAGGGGGCCGCGAAATACACCTCGAAATGGCGGAACGAGTTCCACGCGAAGGTGGCGACCCGGTCGCCCTTTTTCACGCCAAGCGTTGCCAGGGCGGTCCGCAGCCGGTCGACCCGGTCGACGTATTCGCGATAGGTGTAACGATGCAGACCTGCCGGAGTCTTGCTGATGATCTCCTGCCGTCCATGCAGCTGCCTGGCGCGCTCGAGAAAGGTCGTAATCGTGAGCGGCCAATCCATCATCAAGCCGTCCATACCGTGCCCCAGATTGTGCGGAGACAGAAACACCGTCATCGATGACCGGAGGACGGTGCGCAGTGAAGTTTGCTATGCGAGTATGCCGCCCCGTTCCGAATTCGGCAACCCTGCCGGAACGTTCCGGTATCGGGCGGTGTATGGAACGCAGAGGAGCCGACCGAAGCCGGCTCCCTGTGTCCTGCTGTTCTACTGATTACTAACGAATCACCCGCCCGCCGCAATCCGCTCGCTGGTCGGCAGCGGGAAGCAGCGCCACGGACCGTACGGTACACCGTTCTGATCGTTGCCGGTCTTCCAGGTAATGTTGAACCGGATCAGGTCGTTGAGCCGATGTCCGCCCTCCATGAAGAACTCCCGGTTCCGCTCATCGATGACGAGGGCCCGGATCGACGCCTCGTCGACACCGCCCGAATAGGCAGGCAACGAGAGCTGGGCACGGCGGGCGTTGATGATATCCGCCGCCTCCTGCCCACCGAGCGCTTCCGCCCGGATCAGCTGCGCTTCGATGTAGCTGGCCAACCGCATCGGCGCGGCGCGGGAGAGATTTTTGTTGTTGACCACATACAACGGCGTCGCAGCGTCAAACGCCAACGGCAGTTGGCCAATGTCCGGACCATACCTGACATCGACACGAGTATCCGGGGTACCACCGACCGTGAGATTGCGGTAGGCCGGGTCCACCGAGCCATGACGCTGCTCCGTCACGAGCCAGTAAGCCTTGTTGTAGCGCGACGTCGCGTCCGCACTCCGAGTAACGTTGAACTCGAATGCAGAGGTCACCGCCGCCGCATCAGCCGCCGCGCCGGACGTGTTCCCGAGCCTGATCCGAACTCTGGCGCGTCCAACCCGGGCCAGGTTTGTCAATTCTGCACCCGCAGCTCCCGGCAGCGCGGTGGCCGCCGTCAGCGCAGCATCGAACTTGGTCTCCGCAAGAGCGAGGACCTGTGCCGGCGTCATGAGGCTGTTGGCAAGATCCATCCGTATGGAACAGAATCCCTCACCAAGCAGCGCGTAGCTGTACGCCCCAAGGACCATGGTGCGAACCCGATGGGGCGCCAGATCGATCCCGGCCTCTTCATTGGTCCAGCCATTGAGGCGCGCCAGGATGTCCTCGGACTGGAAACGGGCTGTGTGAAGGGGGAGATAGGCACCGAAAGCATTCGTCCCGCAAGCCGCCCGTTCGTTGGTCTGGTCACCCTCACTGATGTTCTTGGTTCCCCACTGCTTGGCCGAGAGGTTGCCGGAGGCTCCGAGGAACTGATCCGAAAAGATCGCAGCCGAAGCAGCATAGTTATTGTAAGCGCACTCGAAGTCGGCCACGACGCTGGCCGCGAGCACTGCGGCGTTGCTCGCGTCGTTGAGCAACTCGGTCGGAATACGGCCTGGCAAATCCGCATCCAGGATGTCGCTACATCCCGCAGCACCGAGCATGATCGCCAACGTGCCAGCCGTGGCGATCAAACGACGGGTCCGGGATTCTCTGATCAGATTAAGCATGATGCACATTTTCCTTTTCAGAACGAAAGCCGGACGGTGGCAAGGAACCGGGTGTACTGCGGCCAGGACTCCTGGTTGTACGTGATGAACATATCACCCGTGTTTCGGCGCACTTCAGGATCGACCGTTTTCCCACCGTAGGTTCCCCGCTGCGCACGCCACAGAGTCGCCAGGTTCGCACCGGTCAGGGTTACCGACCCGCCGGCGGCACCAAGCAGCGACGCAAAACTCCGGGGCATGTCATACGTCAGCGACACGTTGCGAAGCTTGCCGAAACCGCCCTTCATCATGCCGGTCGCGTTGCCCTGCCCCGCCAGCACGCCGCTCTGGTATGCCACCAGGATCGGGTCCGTTCGCTCCACAGCAGCGAGCGAGTTGAGAAAAAAGACATGGGATGCCGCGAGGTTACCATCCAGGTACATCTGACCGCTCTGGAACTCGGCAATACTCACCAGGCGGAACCGCCGCCACTGGATGTCCGCGCTGAGCGACGACAGCAAGGTCGGTATGGAGGGACCCAGATAGAGGTCGGGCGCCGTCGCACAGGGAACGACCGAATTGTCCCCGTTGCTGAAAGGCTCTCCACCCTGACACATCACATTGACCGCCTGGCCGTTGACCAGCTCGGCCGAAACCGGCTTCTTGTAGAATTGCCCGCCAATCGGGAAGCCGCTGACATGGTAAGTTCCCAGCCCGGCATTTTGCACCAGCGGCGTCGGCTGGCCCAGATCGTCGATCGTGTTGGTGTTCTTCGCGATCGACCCGCGCAGGTTGAGCTTGAAGTCCCGCCCGTTGATGACCGAACCGTCGACCGCGACCTCGATCCCCTTGTTGCTGAACTGACCGACGTTGATGAACTGGTTACCCGGGAAACCGCCCGACGGCGAAATCGGCGCCGACAGAATGCCGTCCGTCGTCACCTTGTTGTAGTAGGTGAACTCGAGGCTCATCCGATCGTTGAGGAGACTCGCATCGAAACCGGCTTCGATTTCGCGGCTGACTTCCGGCTTGAGGTCGGGGTTACCGACGTTGAGCGGCGTGACCGTCGGGGCGCCACCGGCAGCCACCGAGGGACCATAGGTCTGCACCGCCGCAAAGACGTCCGGCTGCTGCCCGGCCTTACCCCAGGCACCCCGCAGCTTGAGGGTGGACAGGAACGACGAGTTCGCGAAGAACGGCTCTTCCGAGATCACCCAAGCCAAGCTGACCTTCGGATAGACCACGAAGTCGAAGTTGGTTCCGAACGAGCTGTTGTCGTCACCGCGGACCGCGCCCGTGACGAAGAGACGGTTCTTCCAGGAGAGCTGTTCCTGGACGTAGACGCCGAGAGTCTTGTTCTCGAAGTTGAAGTTCGGGTTCTCGAAGCCTTCACGGACACCGCCGCCGCTGACGGTATTGACACCGCGGACAGGGAACCCTTGACCGTTGCTCTGGGTCTGCTCGTACTTCTTGGTGTAGTACTGAATACCAGCCGATGTCTGACTGACGAGGTTGGCGCCGATCGACGCCGTACCGTTCGCCGAGTAGTCGGCCGTTATAAAGGTGCTCCGGTCGCTCCGTACCTGCTTGATGCCGCCGGGCTGGCCGAAATTGGCACTGCCGCGCGGGAAGTAGATCGACGACGGATTGTTGGTGAAGTCGCCACCGATAACAAGCCGGTGATTGAGCCAACTGATCGGGCGGTGGTTGAGTGTCACGCCCAGCCGGCTCCGGTCAATCTCATCGTACCCTTCGAGCGCCTCGAACTGTTCCGGCACTACGCCGGACAACCAGGCACGACCCGGCTCGCCGGGAGCGAGGCCCGAACCGGCGCGGCACGAGTTGTTGGGGCAGGCCCAGACCAGGTAGGTCGTCACCGGCTGCGTAGCCGACGCCGATCGAACCTTGGAGCGGGTAAAGCCGATATTGAAATCGGCCTTGAACGTCTCTCCGGATGAGTAACTCAGGTTACCGACACCGTTGAGCTTGTTCTGCCAGTTGTACGAGACGATCCCCTCGTCGCGGTCATAGGACCCGCTGAAGAAGTACCGAACGGCATCTGACCCGCCGGATACCGACATGGTTCCGCCGAGGACCTGTCCCGTCGTAAACGGGCCTCCTACACCCTGGGCAATCTCGTTCTCGATCAGGTTGACGTGCTGGATCTGATTCGCCGCGTCGCGATACCAGACGCCTTCATAGAGCTTCTCCGGACTCGGCAGCCAATTGGCGCCGGCGCGGCCCTCGACCACCCAGGACGCCCGGCCTGCCGCACCGCGCTTGGTGATGACCTGGATCACACCGTTCGAAGCTTCCGTCCCGTACAGCGTAGCTGCCGATGGCCCTTTCAGAACCTGGATCGACTCGATGTCGTTGGGGTCGATGTCGTTGAGCCGGTTCGGTTTGTCCGCGCCCCAGAACCCGAGGCTGGTCGAACCCGACCGGTTGTCAGCCCGAACCCCATCGATGAAGACGATCGGTTCCGCGCTCAAGCTGAGCGAGCCAACGCCACGGATTCGCGTTGCAGCGCCGGTTCCCACCTGGCCGCTGGCACGCTGAATCTGAAGGCCCGGCACCGCCACAGACAGCGCCTCCTGAATCCCTTTGCTCGGAGCAGCAAGCTGCGTTGCACCGAGGTCGAGCTGGCCCACGCTGTTGCCGAGCGACCGTTTCTGGGTCTCGGCCGCCGCACCTGTCACGACAACTTCGTCGAGCCGAAGAGCGGTTTCCGTCAACGCCAGCGTTACATCTGCTGCGCCGACACGAACCGACTGCGTCAGGGGCTGGTACCCGATGCGAGTGACCGTAACCTCGACGCTGGCCCCGGAAAGTCCGGCAAGCGTGAAGCGACCGGCCGCATTGGTCCGAGCCGATCCACCAGCCGCGCGAACCAGCGCTTCGGCCAGAGGTCGTCCCGTCTTTCCATCCGTCACTGTTCCTGCAACCGAATTGGACTGCGCCGTGAGTGTCGAAGGTTGCCAGGCTGCCAGCGCAACCAACGCCACGCCGAGCATCATCCGCCGCGGCAAACCGCGACAGGACGCTCTCAACGAACTGAAGAGCATGAGCACCACCCTCCCAAATTTTGTGACGGACTGAAACGACAGTTGGATCGACCTGCTGCGACAGACTTCCTACAACATCGACGGCAATTGCGAGATGAGCCCGCAACGACCTTGATCAAAGACGAGAACGCCGTTTAGAACTGAAACCAGTATCCTGGCTTGCCGAACCCCAATGACCGAATGATCCGACCGTCGCCGGAGACTATTCCTGGAATCGATCGATCATGCCGCTGGCATCTCGAGCGATACGTCATCTCACCTTGGAGCTGGAGACGATGCCGAGAGATTGCATCGTAGTGGATACAATCTTGTGAACATTTTGCGTTCAGGCAAGAGGTTGGGCGGTCTCTCGACCAGATTCGCCCCTGCCTGACGGTCTCCGTGGTACGTCCAGCCCCGAGCGAACCAGTGCGGAGCTGGTTCACAAACCCGGAGATCCTCGAAATACTACGGCTTCTCGTAGACCAACTCGCCTGCGACGTATGCTTTCCGAACCCAGGTTCTGACGCTGAGCGGCGGCCCATCGAGCAGAATGACGTCAGCATCCTTCCCTGCTTCCAGCGATCCGACTCGATCCGCCACACCTAGCACCTCGGCCGGCGTCAACGTCACGCCCCGCAGCACCTGCGCTTCAGTGAGACCGTAGCCGACGGCAATGCCCGCATCCATCAGCAACCACTTGCCGGTTCCCGCCGGAGCCAGCGTGCCGAACGCGCGCGAGAAGGTACCAAACGCCGTGGTCACTCCCGCTGCAGTCAGCTTGGCAGCAAGGGCCTCGTCGGGCTCCGGGTAGTCCGTCTTGTCCGGAATCTCCTCGTTGCTGACGTAGGGATGAGAGACCTGGCCGAGTACGACAGGGATCTTTCGAGCAGCCAGATCCGCCTTGACCTCGAGCGCCCCCGCCCCGCCATCGATGACGACGTCGATACCGAACTCCTCGGCCAGCCGAAGCGCGGCTCGAATGTCCGTGGCGCTGTTGGCCTGGATCCGCGCCGGGATCTCCTTCCGGAGCAACCGACCGAGCGCCTCGAGACCGAGATCCTTCGGCAGCGAGGAGTTTTGCTCCTTGTTACGCTGATACTCCTGCGCCCGGATCAGGATCTGCCGGATCATGGCCACTTCCGACATCCGGGTGTACGGCGCCCGATTCCGCGCCCGCGCCACCGTCTTGGGCGGCGTACCCAGCGTCATATCCATCGCCGCCGGCTCGCGAACCAGCAGGCTGTCCAGCGTAACGCCGGCCGTCTTGAGGACCGCACCCTGGCCGCCGATCAGCTGCGCATCAGCCGGCGCGATGTACATCGTCGTGACGCCACCGGACAGCGCCTCCCGGTTGCGGAGCGGCTGCCGCTGTCCGGCTCCGAAGGTACCGAACGGATTGTACCCTTCCCAGGCCCGATTCTGCGGCGTCATCGGGTCGCCCATCTCGTTGAGATCGCCGCCATCGAAGCCGAGATTCGACATCGCATCGACCAGGCCCGGCAAGACGTACTGCCCCTTGGCCTCGACGATCTGGGCCCCGGAAGGCACCGGCACGTTCGCACCAACCGCCACGATCTTACCGCGATGAATGACCACGGTGCCATTGGGAATGTTCGGTCCACTGACCGGAACCACGGTCCCGCCGCGGATCGCAATCGGCCGCTCCTGCGCACCAAGAGATCCGGCCATCAGGACCGCGAGCACCGCGGCTCCACTCATCATCTTCGCTGTCATGATCCTCACGGTTACTTGCCCTCCGTGCTGCGATCGTAGATGACCCGTCCGTCGCCGACGACCAGGTCGACCCGCGATGCCGGCTCGTACCAGGGACCGCTCATGATCACGAGATCGCCGTCCTTGCCGACCTCGAGGCTGCCGACCCGATCGCCGACCCGGGCAATCTCCGCGGCATTGAGGGTCACCATCTTGAGCGCCTCGTCCTCAGGAATGCCGTAGCGCATGGCGATAGCCGCGCAGAGCCGCAACCACTTCTGATTGATGACAGGCGCATCGGTGTGCATCGCGACCTTGACGCCAGCCTTCCAGAGATCGTAGATGCCGGTCAGCGCGTCGTCGGTTACCCCGATCCGCGGACCGAGCGGCAGCACCACCGCCGAGACGTTCCGCTTGGCCAGCTCGGGCGCCAGCTTGTAGGCCTCAGTCGAATGATGCAGCGTCAGCTCGAAACCGAACTCGTCCTTGAGCCGGAGGATGGTGGCCACGTCGGTGGCGGAGTGTACGTGCGATCGGACATAGGTGGTCCGATCGAGCACCAGCCCCATGCCCTCATAGGCCAGATCGCGGGCCGGCGGATTGCCTTTGCTGCCGTCGTCGACCCACTTCTTCTGCCCCGCCAGGTACTCCTGGGTCTTGATCAGATACTGCCGCAGATTCGCTGCCACGCCCATGCCGGTGCCCGGGTAGCGATCCCGCCCCTTGGGGCCCATGGCAAACTTCATCCCGCCCTTTTCGAGCAGCATCCGCTTGGCGAGATCCTCGCCAAAGGTCTTGATGACGACGGCCATGCCGCTGACGTTCTCGCCGCTGCCGGGACCGGTCACGATGGTGGTGACACCACCCGACACGGCATTGCCGAATTCCGAGTCGTTCCAGTCGATCACATCGAGGAAACGATGCTGCGGACCGATCAGGACCGGCGTGTCATTGAGATCGGACACCTTGGCACCGATGTGCGAGTGGTTGTCGATCATCCCGGGAACGACGACCTTGCCCGATGCATCGATGATCCGCGCACCACTCGGCGCCGACACATTGGCGCCGATTGCGACGATCTTGCCATCGCGGATCAGGACGCTCCCGTTCCGGATCGGAGCGCCCGCGGCGGTGTGAATCGTGCCACCCCGCACCAGGATCGTCTCGCCCGCCTGCGCCGACGCGAGCGCGGGCAGAGCCAGCCAGAGCGCCACCAGACAACTGATTCGTCGCATTAAACCACCCTTGACCATGTCGGATCCGTTCTTGCTTTCTGTCACTGTTCGAAGCGTGTGATCGACGGGTCAGCTGCAGTAGTCCAGTGCAGTGGCCGCCAGGATTTCCGCGGTACGATAGACCGACTCGAGTTCGACCCACTCTTGGGCCTCGTGAGCACCGTGTCCGGTTGGCCCGAAGATCACGGTATCGACTCCGGCAGCGGCCAGCAGCGCCGAGTCCATCCAGGGCGTGTCTCCATAGACGGGGGGCTTTGCGCCCAGGACTCCGGCCGCCGCGCTCGATACGGCGCGCGCCACTGCGCCATCCGGCGCCCCCTCGAACGGGTCACGCGCGAAAAAGCAGGTGACCTCCGCTTCGAAGCTGGGATCCTCCGCCTCGAGTTCGCGGATCAGCCCCTGGATCTCCGCCAGTGCCGACGCCTCCGACTCGCCCGGAATGGTCCGACGCTCGATCTCGACCCGCGCCGAGGCGGCATAGGTACTGAGTCCGGTCCCGCCACGCAGGGTGGCCGCGTGCAGCGACGGCGGCCCGACCAATCGATGCGGCTCGCGACTGCGCAGCTCTGCCTCGAGCCGAGCCAGCTTACCAAGGAAGCGCCCCATCCGGAGATTGGCATCGACTCCCTCGAGGAAGCGGCTTCCGTGTGCCGCGCGGCCTTTGACCTCGACCGCGATCCAGAGATACCCCTTGTGCGCCACGCAAAGCCGGAGGGCGGTCGGCTCGGTCACCACGGCGCCATCCACCCGGATCCGCCGGGCCAGATCGGCGGTTCCGCAGCTGCCGTACTCCTCATCGGCTACGGCGGCCACGATCAGGTCGCCGCGGAGCGATGTTCCCGCGTCCTTGAGCGCTTTGGCCGCCGTCATATAGGCGGCAACCGCTCCCTTCATATCGAAGGCGCCACGTCCGTAGAGTTTCCCGTCGCGCACCTCGGCCGCGAACGGATCGGTCATCTCGGCCACGTCGACGGTATCGATGTGACCGTTGAGCATCAGATGTTTCCCGCCACCGGACCCGGCCAGCCTGCCGGTGACACTGATCCGGCCCGGCTCCGGCTCATGAAGTTCGACCTCGAGTCCGACCTCGCGCAGGCGCCCTGCGACATACGCAGCAACTGGCCCCTCGCCGACCGCACCCGGAACCAGATGCGGATTGATGGAGTCGATCCGCACCAGCTCGCGGAGCGTCTCGAGGCACCAGGATCGATCGATCTCCATAGCACTCCCGAAAAGGACACGGGAGCGGCGACCGTTTCGTCACCACTCCCGAGTCCCCTACTTAGTCATCAAGCCTGGTTGACCAGGCAGGCTGCCGCGTCGTAGTTCGGGTTGTTCTCCTCCGTCTGCGGTACGATCAGCGTGGCCTGCGTCCCGCGAGTCAGGCCCTGCTTGTGGTACGCGCCGGTCGGATAGACCGACTCGATGCCGCGCCCGTACTGGCGTACCAGGCGGCGGAGGTCTCCCAGACGGTGTGCCGTCAGGTAGAACCAGAAGGCCCGCTCACGGAAGGTGAGGTCGACTCGGGCGGTCTCGCTACCCGGATCGGTCAGCGGTGTAAGGCCGAGCACGGTACGGGCATCGTTCAACTTCTGGAGCCAGGTAGTCGGGTTGCCCGCCCGGAGAGCGGCCTCTCCCTCGATCAGGCGCGCCTCGATGCCGGTCACCATCGCCACCGGCGAACCGATGGTTGGGTATTTAGTGGTGAACACCATCGGCGTGACGCCATCGTTCCGCGACGGGCCAGTCGACGTAACCGGTACCCGCGGATCATTGGCGCTCGCGAAATTGAGTCCGTTGATCCCCTCGTTATTCGACACCGAGTAGATGTCGGTCGAGATCTGCAGCTGGACCTGATTCGTCTGCCGAGCTGGCGGTGCGCCATGCAGGAACTCGTACGCGTAATCGGTCGGGACGTTGGCAACCGCGGTCGCGGCGGCCGCAGCCTGATCGAGGTTCAGCAGCGCCCGCCCGCGCAATACTGCCGCCAGATTCTGGATCCGAGCGTCACCGCCAGCATTGGCCGCCGCGGAGGTGAGGTGCGCGATACTGCGGTTGAACAGTTCCGCGGTGGTCAGCGGATTGCTGAGTTCGAGCGGGTCGCGGTTCGACACCGGCGTTCCCGAGCACCAGAGTTCGCCCAGCATGATGTAGCTCAATCCGGCCAGCGCATAGAGCTCACCGGTCCGCGGGTCGTTAGCCGGCAAGGTAGCGGCACCCTTTTCCAGAGCATTTCGTGCACGCTGGATCCCGAGGAACGGACCACCCTGTGGAGCGGCAACGGTGCCCTGCGCCACCACGACACTGTTGGTGTTCAGGACGCCCCGAAGATCCCACTCCCGTACGGCGGGCGGGGTACTCGCGTGCATCAGTTCGTCCGTAAAGAGGCCGGAGAAAATCACCACGCCGTTGGCTCCGGTGGTTGCGACCACCAGATCCGAGACGGCACCAGCGTGGATTGCGGCCTGACCCTCAGGGGTGGTAAGCCGGTCCGGTGTGATCACGTCCGGCGTATCGGGCGTGAGGATATCGTTCTTGGAGCAGGCCGCCAAGAGACCCACGAGCAACAGGGCACTTCTCGTGACGCGGCTCACGCTCAACGACTGAATCGTCATAGAAAAATCCTTTCGAGCCGGCATTAAAAGGTCAGGTTCGCGCGAAGGATCGCGGTCACGGGCTGCATCGGCACGAAGAAGTTGTAGTTCGCCGCATCGTTGGCCTGTGTCACGTTCTCGGGATCCCAACTCGTG
Organism: uncultured Gemmatimonas sp.; assembly: GCA_964619465.1. Lineage (GTDB taxonomy): Bacteria > Gemmatimonadota > Gemmatimonadetes > Gemmatimonadales > GWC2-71-9 > SHZU01. The sequence goes on along the minus strand of CAZUES010000003.1, from coordinate 99,196 downwards.
AAGCCGTACTTCTTGATCCAGAGGTTTCGGCCGGTCAGCGTAAGGTTGGCCGACTTGGCACCAAACGTCCGGGCCACCGTGTTCGACAGCGTGTACGTCACCGACGCCTCGCGAAGCCGGATGTGCTCGGCGTTCTGCGCATAGGCACCGAAGGCACGGGCACCCGATACGGCCGCAGCCTGCTCGGCCAGGGTCGCGTTGGGGTCGTGCAGTTCGCGGCAGTTGACCTGGAAGGCGCACTGGAACAGCGCGTTGACATTGTGCGTCGCGTATCCGCCGCGGTAGTCGATCTGGGCGCCGATCCGGAGCCGGTTATTGAACAGGCTCAGACTGGTATTAGCCGCCAGCGTCCGCGTCGGTACGGTCGAACCATGGAAGACCTGCTCGGACGTGACGACGACCTCGTCCGGACTGATCGCACCGTCGCCGTTGGCGTCCGAGAAGCTCTCCAGACCAGGCCACCAGAGCCCGAACATCGGATAGTCCGGAATATTCTGGAAGCCGAAGCCTGCAATCGGCGGCACGCCCTCAGCCAGCGAGACCAGACGGTTCCGATTCCCGGCGGCTTCGAGCTGAAGATCCCAGGACAAGCTGCGGGAGTCGATCACTCGGGTGTTGACCGAGATCTCGAGACCACGATTGCTCACTACGCCGACGTTCTCGAGTCGCGAGCCCACGTCACCGAAGGAGTACGGCTGCGTCCGCAGCACCATCGCGTCAGTGGTCTTCTTGTCGTAGAAGGTGACTTCGAAGTTGAGCCGGTTCTCGAGCAGGGCCAGGTCGAAGCCCGCTTCGATTTCGCGGGACCGTTCGGGCTTGAGGGTCGGATCGCCCAGACCGCCGAGCGTGACACCCGGGGTCGACGGCTGACCAAAGACACTCGCAGCAACCGGGCTCTGGTAGATCAGGGCGTCCAGCGGACGCGGCGACTGGCCGGTGGCACCGTAGGCCCCCCGGAAGCGCAGGTTGTTGAGGAAGCCGGGGCTGTTGTCGATCGCAACCAGCGAGGCCGAGACCTTCGGATAGTACGCTGACCGGGAAGCCGAACCGAAGGCGCTGTTGTCGTCGACCCGAAGGGCGCCGGTGATGAAGAGCCGGTCATCGAACCCGAACTGCTGCTCGATGTAGGTGCCCAGCGTGATGACGTCGATCGTCTGCTCCGCCAGCGTCTTCTGCGCGCCGGCTGAAAGCGAGATGATACCGGGAGGCAGGATGTCGGCCTGAGCGGTCACCGCAAAGAGCTTGTCGCGATTGAACTGCGCACCGACCGCCGTCTTCGAGCCGATCCGGGACGTCAGGGCCAACTGCGCCGTGGCGTTGAGATCGACGGTGTACTTGGTGTCGATGTAGCGGTTGAACATCCGCTTGCCCTGGTTTTCCGTGCCGCAGGTCAAGCAGCCCTGGCCGTTGAGCACGTTCTGCTCGTCGACAAAGTTGAGATGGTCGATCCCGAAAGTGCCCCGGGTCGAGAGCCAGGACAACGGCCGCCAGTTGAGGCTGGCCGAGTTGATGAAGTGGTCGTTCTTCCGGTAGGTCACCTCACCAATGGAATACGCCGGCCGGGAGAACCCGTACCCGCCGGTCGGCCCCGCCACGATGGCCGGATTCGCGGAACCTGTCAGTGCCGCACCGAGCAGCGACTGGAAGTTGTCACCCGTTTGCGGCAGCCGGATGTTGTTGATGACGTAGCCCGAGGACAGCGAGAGCTCCAGGTTGCTGCGGGGGCTCGCGTTCAGGTTGACGCGGAAATTGTACTTGTCGAAATGATTCGGCCGGGTTTGCTCGCTCGGAATCTCGTCGCGGCTCGAGAGCCCGCGGAGATTAGCGACGAAATCGGACTCGACGTTGCCCAGCTTGAGCGGGCCCGTCTCGCTCTCCTGCTCGGCGGAGACGAAGTACCGAACCGCTTCGGAGCCGCCGGAAACGCTGGCCCCAACCTGCTGCCGGAGGCCGGTGGTGAACGGGCGCGTATTGGGGTCGTTGAGCAGATCGAGCTCGTGGCGCACCGCCACTGTGCAGTCGCCGGCCCGCTCCATGAAGAACAGGCAGTCGGTTTCCGGATCGCCGGTTGCCTCGTTGTAGTACATCTTGGGATAGGTGTACGAATCCTTCAGCGTGCCACCCTCGGCCCAGAAGTTCCACTGCGGCGCGCCGGCCTTGCCGCGCTTGGTGGTGACCCGGATGACGCCGTTGGCCGCCTGGGTACCGTACAGCGTGGCCGCCGACGGACCCTTCACGACTTCGATGCTCTCGATTTCCTCAGGGTTGAGGTCGTTGAGCTTCGACACCGTGGTACCGCCGGTGAACGAACTCTGGGCCGCATCCGCCGCGACGCGAATCCCGTCGATGTAGAGCAGCGGGTCGTTCGACAGCGAGACCGAACTCAAACCGCGGACCCTGATCCGAGCGCCGGCACCGCTGGTGCCGCTGCTCTGCAGGACGTTGACGCCCGCGACGCGGCCACTCAGAACCTGCGACAAGTTGGCCGTGGGAGCGGTCTCGACCAGCTGAGCCGCTTGAATCTTGGTAACCGAGTTACCAAGTTCGCGCGACTGCTGATCGCCGGTGGCGGTGGTAACGATGTCTTCGAGCTGGAACGGCACAGCGCGAAGGCCCCAGTCGAGCGTCTGCGATTCACCCGTGACCGTAACCGACCGGGTCTGAGAGGCATAACCGACGAGGAAGACTCGCAGCGTGTGCGCTCCGGCCGTCAGTCCGCGCAGGGTGTACTGCCCCTGCTGGTTCGTGAGGGCGAAGACCTGTTGGGTCGTCGCCTGAATGCGGGCACCGGCCAGCGGCGCTCCGGTAGCTTCATCCGTAACCGTGCCGGTAACGGAGCTTTGCTGCGCTACGGCCGCGGATGGACCGGCGGCACTCGCGAGCAGCAGCAAGGTGGTGCGAACCCATGAACGGACGGGAGCGCGCATAGACTTGCCTCGATGTTGAGGGACTCTGTTTTTGTGAAACGCTGACCTGGCCTACTGCGTACTGTCGACAAGAACGTCACCGCACCAAAACCCGGTACGCCTTGTCCTCCTGATACACTCGAACTGATAACTCGAATTCAGAACGCTATCTCGCCACCGATCCGACGGATCGACCCGGACCGGGACGATCGCCGCTTCGAACGCTCTACTCTGAATTTCAGACTGACGGTTGAAGGCCGTATGCCCCAGGTGCAACGAACGTACCGTGTTCGTCGACGCACCCACACGCAGGGAACTTTCAGTAATCCCGAAACAGATTCGATACCGTTCGTGTCAGTTACACACAGTCTGAACGACACACGAGGAGCGACGCGGCGAGAACGGCCGCGATAACCGCAAAACTTTGGAGACAGAATTTGGATACAGAATTGGGATACAATTTTATAGATTATGGGATCGGTCGCAGATTCGCAAGTTCTGGTCGGAACGAACTTGGCCCTGCGACCCGACGACCCACACCACGTGGCCGGCCGCTTCCCCTTACCTTCGTTACTCAATGGAACTTCTCGGAAAGCGCGCGCTGGTTGCCGGCGCCAGTCAGGGAATCGGTCTCGCGTCCGCCGAGGCACTGGCTGCCCGCGGGGCGAGCGTGCTACTGGTGGCCAGAGATCAGGCGCGGCTCAGTCAGGCCGCCGCGGGGTTGCCCCGCGTGAGCCCGGATCAGGTGCATGACACGCTGACAGCGGACTTCTTCGACGCCGAGACCACCCACGCTTCGGTGATGTCCTGGATCGAGCGATACGGGACGGTCGACATCCTGGTCAACAACGGCGGCGGTCCTCCCGGCGGCCCGATTACCGACGCCACACCCGAAGCCTTCCTGGCGGCGTTCCAGAGCCATCTGCTCGTCAGCCACCGGCTGGTCCAGGCCGTACTGCCCGGCATGAAGGAGGCCGGGTGGGGACGGGTCGTCAACGTGGTGTCGACCTCGGTCCGCCAGCCGATCAAAGGGCTGGGCGTTTCCAATACGACCCGGGGCGCCGTCGCAAGCTGGGCAAAGACGCTGGCCGGCGAGGTCGGCCCCTATGGGATCACGGTCAACAACGTCCTCCCCGGCGCAACCCGCACCGGACGGCTCGAGGCGATCGTGGCCGCGAAGGCCTCCGCCACCGGACAAAGCGCCCAGGCCATCGAAGCCGAGATGGTCCGGGAAATTCCGCTCGGCCGAGTGGGAACACCGGGGGAGATCGCCGCAGCGGTGGCATTCCTGGCGAGTCCGGCTGCGAGCTACATTACCGGCGTGAGCCTGGCCGTCGATGGCGGCCGCACCACTGCGCTCTAGTCGGGCCGGAAAGGCTGCTGTCAACGTGCGGACCTTGCAGAACTATATCGGCGGCGAGCTGGTCGCACCGGCCAGCGGCCGGTACATCCCTAACATCGACCCGGCCGCGGGCAGCGCCGTCGGGCGCGTGCCGGACAGCGATGCCAGTGACATCGCCCTGGCTGCGGATGCGGCCAAGGCGGCCTTCCCTGCCTGGTCGCACACCCCTGCCGCCGAGCGGTCGAGACTGCTGCTCGCGATTGCCAACGGCATCGACGCGCGCCTCGATGAACTGGCCCACGCGGAGTCGGTCGATACGGGCAAGCCGATCAGGCTCGCGCGCGAACTCGACATTCCGCGCGCGGCGGCCAACTTCCGATTCTTTGCCACCGCGATCCTCCACCAGGCCACCGAAAGCCACGCTACCGACTACGCCGCGCTCAACTATACCCTGCGGCGGGCTCGCGGCGTTGCCGGCCTGATTTCGCCGTGGAACCTTCCCCTCTACCTGCTCTCGTGGAAGATCGCGCCGGCCATTGCGACCGGGAACACCGCGGTTGCCAAGCCATCGGAACTGACCCCAACGACTGCGACCATTCTGGCGGAGATCTGTCGCGACGCCGGCCTCCCCGCCGGCGTGCTCAACATCGTACACGGTCTGGGCGCGAGCGCCGGCGCCGCGCTGGTAAGTCACCCCGAGATCCGCACCATCTCGTTTACGGGCGGGACGGCAACCGGGGCCGCCATTGCCCGGACCGCCGCGCCGTTGTTCAAGAAGCTGACGCTCGAACTGGGCGGGAAGAACCCGACCATCATCTTCGGCGACACCGACCTCGACCGTCATCTGCCGGCCATCGTCCGGTCGGCCTTCGCAAACCAGGGCGAGATCTGCCTCTGCGGTTCCCGCCTGCTGGTCGAAGCGTCGATCTATCCACGCTTCGTCGAACGATTCGCCGCCGCGGCAGCTGCGCTCCGGATCGGCGACCCGCTCGACCCGGCAACCGAGTTCGGCGCCCTGGTGAGCGCCGGCCATCGCGACAAAGTGGCGAGCTACATCGCGCTGGCCCAGGAGGAAGGTGGCACCATCGTCTCCGGTGGACGCGCACCAACCGACCTGCCCGATCGCTGCCGCAACGGCTACTTCATCGCCCCGACCGTGATCACGGGACTCGGCATGGGCTGCCGAACCAACCAGGAAGAGATCTTCGGTCCGGTGGTAACCATCACGCCGTTCGAGGGAGACGACCAAGCCATCGCGCTGGCCAATCAGTCGAGCTACGGCCTGGCGGCGTCGGTCTGGACCGAGAGCCTGTCCCGTGCGCACCGCGTGGCCGAAGAGGTCCAGTGCGGAACCATCTGGGTCAACACCTGGCTGCTGCGCGACCTCCGGGTTCCCTTCGGGGGCATGCGGCACAGCGGCGTCGGACGCGAAGGCGGCGACGAAGCGATCCGGTTCTTTACCGAACCGAAGAACGTCTGCATCAAACTGTAATTCCGACACCGAGCCGAGGCCGACAGACAGCCATGACGTTGCCCGAATCCATTTCCAGCGCCCGCGCGCCCGTCCCGGTTGGTCCGTACCCCCATGCCCGTCGGGTCGGTCAGCTGCTCTTCGTGTCGGGTACCGGCCCGCGGGTGCCCGGGTCGAACGAAGTACCGGGCAATGTGACCGACGCCACCGGGCGCGTGATCGAGCACGACATCGATCGCCAGGCCCGGCAGTGCTTCGCAAACATTCGCACCATTTTGGAGGACGCCGGGTCGAGCTGGGACAAGATCGTCGATGTGACCGTCTTCCTGACGGACATGGCAGGCGACTTCGCGACGTTCAATCGGGTCTACGGCGAGTACTTCGTAAGCAACCTGCCGACACGCACCACCGTCGAGGTCGGCGCCCTGCCGACCCCTATCCACGTGGAACTCAAAGTGATTGCGACGGTCGACTGACCGCGGTCAATCGAGGGTACGAAGGACGGCGCGCACCGGACTGGCGTCAAAACCCTCGAGCTTGAGCGGCAGCGCAATCAACTCGTAGCGCCCTGACGGCACCTGGTCGAGCACGATGCCTTCCAGGATGGCCATGTCGTACGAGAGGACCCGGTTGTGCGCCGGCAGAGTTTTCGAGTCGAAGCTATCGACGCTCGGCGTGTCGACGCCGACCAGCCGCACCCCCTCCGATGCCAAACGGTCGATCAACTCGGGCTCGAGACCGGAAAAATCCGTCGTCCACCGGTTGGGATCGGGATAGGTTCCCGTGACGATCAGAACCCGCGCCTCGGTGATCGCCTCTTCCAGCTGCGCAAAGCCGATCCGCACTCCCGGCTCAGCCCGGGCCCGCACCACCTGACACCGCCCCAGATAGTAGTCGAGCGGTTGCGACGCGATATCGCGCCCCGCAAGACCGTAGTGGTTCGGAGCGTCGGTATGGGCACCCACATGCACGGTCGTCCGCAGCGTCGAGAGCGTGACCGAGTCGCCCTTGGCCAGATCGGCCAGCACGGTCCGCTCCGGGGTGGTGTCGCCCGGCCAGACTGCGAGGCGAGGCGATACCGTCGGGGTGATATCGTAGAGCACGTCTACATCCGATGCCGCACAGCCCAGAGATCCGGGAAAAGCGGCTTGAAGAGGGACTGCTTGAGGAAATCCATGCCGGCCGATCCGCCGGTTCCCGACTTGGCCCCGATGGTCCGCTCGACCAGCTTGACGTGACGATAGCGCCACTCCTGCACGCCTTCATCGAAGTCCGTCATCAGCTCGAAGAGGATCACCATTTCCGGTTGCTCCGTATAGAGCCGCAGCACGGCCTCCTGGACTGCCTCGTCCGGCTGCGTAGCCGTCCGGAGATCCCGGTTCAGCGAGGCGTCTGGCAGCTCAGCCCCGCGCGCCGCCAGGAACCGTACGAACGCGTCCACGACGCTCGGCTGATCGAGCCGCGCCTCCGCCTTGCCGCGCCCGGCCTCGGTACTCGGAATCGGATGCGTCACACCGGGCCGCTTGTAGCCGAAGAAGAACTCGAATTCGCGAAATTGATAGGACTGGAACCCGGACGCGGTATCGAGCCGGCTTCGGAACGAGGAGAACGACAGCGGCGTCATCGTCTCGAGAATGTCGATCTGTCCGACCAGTGTCTTGAGGATGGTTCGCATCCGCTTGAACGTCGCGATTGCGCCGAAGAGATCGCCAGCCCCGAAGTCGCGGACGATCTTGTCGGCCTCGTGCAGCAATTGCTTGAACCAGAGTTCGTAGGTCTGGTGGATGACGATAAAGAGGAGTTCATCGTGTTCGGCCGGACTCGACTTGGGCTCCTGCAACGCCAGGAGTTCGTCGAGCTTGAGGTACGAAGCATAAGTCAGCGACATGTACACCACCTGCAAGGGAACGGAAGAACGGAAAATGCGACTATGGAATCAGCAGCCAGCCAAGGGCAACCACGGTCGCGCCGACCAGGCCGAGACCGAGACGACGTATCGTCCGAGCCTGGCGTTCGGCGCGTGCTCGCGCCTCCGCGTAGGGCACCAGCGAAAAGGCAATCATCGGATAGAGCGGCACGAACCATTTCGGGAACCAGGCATAGAGTAGCGTCTCGAACCGCTTCTTGAGCCGAAACATCGGCGAGGCCACATGGTCTCGCATCTCGGTGAAGTTGGCCAACGCCAGGTCGGCAATGGCCTCGGTATTGGGCTTCCGCCGCTCGGCGTACCGGGCAAAGGCCCCCGCGAGATCGTCCGGGGTCCGTTTGACCTGCTCGACGAACTCGAGACAATCTTCGAACCCGGCGTTGGCGCCCTGGCCGTAGAACGGCACGATGGCGTGCGCCGCGTCGCCGATCAGCACGACCTTGTCGCCGAGATGCCATGGATAGGTGCGGACGGTGACCATCGAGCCAGTCCGATTGGCAAAGAAGTCGTCCACCAAGGTCGGCATGATCGACAACGCGTCGGGAAACTCGCGTCGGAAGAATGCTTCGACGTCGGCCGGCGTATTCAGTCGATCGAAGCCATTGGGTCCGGTCATCGGGAGATAGAGCGTCACCGTGAACGAGGCATCCAGATTGGCCATCGCCATCATCATGAACGGCCCGCGCGGCCAGATGTGCATCGCGTTGCGCTCGAGCGCCGCGGTGCCATCGGGGCGGGGCGGGATGTGCAGTTCCTTGTAGCCCTGCTCCAGAAACGCCTGGGAATAGTCCTGCTGCTCCCGCTTCTGGAGGACGCCGCGCACCACGGAGAAGGCGCCGTCGGCCCCGACGATCACGCCACGCTCGGTCCGCAAGTCGTCTCCGGTCGCAGCGTCGACATGGGCGACGGTGCCTGCGTTCAAGTCGACGTCGACGACTCGCCGTTCGAAGACGAGTTCCACGTTCGGCGTCTCGCCGGCGGCCCGAATCAGGCCCAAATTGAGTTCGCCGCGGGAAAAGGAGTTGATGGCCTGCGACCCGACGCCGTAGGGCTGGTAACTGACGTGGCCGGCCGGCGAGTGGATGGCCCGCCGATAGAGCGGCACACCGAGCGCAAGGATGTCATCATCGAGCTCGAGGCGAGCCAGGGCGTCCAGGCCACGGGTCGAGATCGCCAGATTGATGCTCCGTCCGCCTTCCATGCGATCCGCACGCGGATCGCCGCGCCGCTCGAGCACCACGACCCGAAAACCTGCACGGCCAAGCAATGCCGCCAGCATGGCGCCGACCAGGCCGGCACCCACGATGACAAACGGGGGCCGGGCGCCATCACGCACGGAGCACCTCTGCCAGCGCCTCAGCCGTGCGCCAGACGTCATGAAAGGTGTTGTAGAACGGAACCGGCGCCACCCGGATCACATCCGGCTGGCGGAAATCGGGAACCAGTCCGCGGGCCCGAATGCCATCGAACGCCTCGCGTGCGCCGCTTTGCACCAGGAGCGAGAGTTGGGCGCCTCTGGCCGCCGGGTCACGCGGCGTGATCTGCTCGATCCGGCCTCCCGGAATGCGGTCGACCAGATACTCCAGATAGGCGGTCAACTCCAGCGACTTGGTCCGCAACGCGGCCGTGCCGACCCGGTCGAACAGGCCGAGCGAGGCAACCAGCGGCGTCATCGAGAAGATCTGGGGGTTGCTGATCTGCCAGCCGTCTGCACCGATTTGCGGCACGAACGCGCTATTGAGATGCATCCGGAATCGAGTCGCGGGGTCGTTGCCCCACCAACCGGCAAAGCGCGGCAGGTTCGTGTTGCTGCCATGCCGATCGTGTACGAAGCAGGCGCCCACCGCTCCCGGCCCGGCGTTCAGGTACTTGTATGAACACCAGGCCGCGAAGTCGACGTTCCAGTCGTGCAGCTCCAGCGGCACGTTGCCCGCGGTATGCGCCAGGTCGAACCCCGCGATCGCGCCGGCGCGATGGGCTGCCGCCGTAATCCGCTCGATGTCGAACAGCTGACCGGTGTAGTACTGCACCCCGGGCCAGAGCACCAGGGCAATCTCATCGCCCTGCTCTTCGAGCACCTGCTCGATCGACTCGGTCGTAATCAGGTACTCGCCGGTTTTAGGCCCCAGAACGATCATACCGTCCACGGGATCGACACCCCGCGTTTCCAGATGACTCGCGACCGCGTAGGTATCGGACGGGAAGGCAGACGCCTCGATCAGGATCTTTCGCCGCCGGCCCTCAGGCCGATAGAAACTGACCATCATGAGGTGGAGATTGACGGTCAGCGAGTTCATGAACACGACCTCGCCGGGGCGGGCGCCGACCAGCCGGGCTCCGGTATCGCGGAAGTTCTCGTGGTAGCTGAGCCAGGGCCGGACGGCATCGTGATGGCCCTCGACACCGAGCCTGGCCCAGGCCTCGAACTCCTCCGCCATGAGGGCAGGCACCTGCTTCGGCATCAGACCGAGCGAGTTGCCGCAGAGGTAAACCAGCGGCTGTCCATCGGGGCCGGCCGGGAGCGCAAAGTCATTGCGGTACCCGGCAAGCGGATCGGCCGCATCTCGGGCCCGGGCCCAGGCCTCGGTCGGCTGAAAGGTGTCCGTCATACGAATGCACCAAGCGGCCGATCGAGAAACTCGAGCGCCGTTTTATAGAGGAGCCAGTCCCGCGTTTCCTGTGAGAGGTCCGTCATCGATTCGATCATCTGGCCGGGAACGATCTCCCCCAGCGGGAAGGGATAGTCGGTGCCGAGCGCGACTCGATTGGCGCCCATCAGCCGGATCAGCCAGCGCAGCAGCTCCGGATCGTGGGTCAGCGAGTCGACATAGAATCGATCGAGGTACTTGGTCGGCGGGTAGGGATTGTCGATCGCCACCAGGTCGGGGCGGGCCTCGTACCCGTGCGTCAGCCGCCCCAGGATGCCGACGAAGCTGCCACCGCCATGCGCAAAGCAGATGCGCAGCTTCGGCAGCCGCTCCAGCACCCCGCCGAAAATGAGCGAGGCAATCGCCAGAGCCGATTCGGTCGGCATCCCGACCAGCCACGGGAGCCAGTACCTGCGCATCCGTTCCGGCGCGAGCATTTCCCACGGATGTACGAAGATCGCCGCGCCCAGATCAGCCGCGGCTTCGAAAAACGGGAACAGCTCCGGCTCATCGAAGTTCCAGGCATTGACGTGGGTGCCGATCTGCACCCCGGCAAGCCGCAGATCTTTGACGCAGCGCTCCAGTTCCCGCACCGCCAGGGCGGGATCCTGTAGCGGCACCGTGCCCAAGCCGACGAAACGCTTGGGGTTGGTCGCCACGACCCAGGCAAGGTGGTCGTTGAGCAGTTTGGACAGATCATCCGTATGGGCCGGCGACGCCCAGTAGCTGAACATGACCGGCACGGTCGACAGCACCTGGACGTGAACCCCGTCGCGGTCGCAGTCCTCGATCCGCCGGCGGGGGTCCCAGCAGTTGTCGCCGATTTCCCGGAACATCTTCCCGTCGACGAACAGCTGCGCACGACAGGGCGCAACGTGCTGCATCTCCAGGAACCCCCCGTAGCCGTACCGATCGCGAAGGTTCGGCCAGGACTCGGGGAGGATGTGGGTATGAAGGTCGATCTTGAGCAAGCGACGCCGCGACTATTTCTTGACGATGGGCGGCGGCATGACCGTGCCGCACTTCTTGCACGTCCGCTTCGCTTCATCGGCCGAAAAGGCCTCGATCAGCGGCTTGAGCTGCTTACCAAGATCGACCAGTTCGAAGCCGGCGTCGTAGAGCATCTCACCGCAGTTGTCGCAGAACCAGCGGAGGTGATCGACCTCGCCATCGGTGCGCTTCCGTTCGATCACCAAGCCGACCGTGTTGGCCGGGCGCTGTGGTGAATGCGGAATACCGGCCGGCAGGAGAAACATCTCTCCCTCGCGAATCGGAATCTCGCGAACCTCGCCATCCTGAATGGTGCGGACGACAATATCGCCTTCGATCTGATAGAAAAACTCTTCGCCGTCCTCGACGTGGAAATCTTTTCGCTGATTGGGGCCGCCGACGACCATGACCAGGAACTCCGCATCCTGCCATACCATCTTGTTGCCGACCGGCGGTTTCAGCAGTTCGCGGTGTTCGTCAATCCAACGCTTCAGGTTGATCGGGGGCATGACCGGCATGATCGACTCCGTCGGTTTCCGGGGCGCATTTACAATGGTCGTTTTCCATTATATCGCATCCCTGTGCCACGAGGTAGCACCCTCACCGCCCCAATTGAGGCTGCATGCCCCAACTCACGAAGACACCCCGAATGTAACGGCTCATCCGGAACCGACGACCCGCCGAAAGTGCTCCTGATCGATCCCGCCCTGGGTACACACCGCCAGAACGATCCGGTCCGGACCGAGCCCCAACTGCTCCAGAATCCCGCGATCGACCCCGCCGCCGGCGAGTGCCGCCAGCGCCCCGGTGGTCGAGGCGCCGGAGCTGCCTGCCTCGAGCGAGGCCTCTCCGCTTGCTGCGCCGAAGAGCAGCCGCATGCCCTGCTCGGCAACCGCGTCGTCGATCCCGACCATCGCATCGACCCCGTCCCGAATGGCCGGCCACGACGACAGCGAGACCTCGGCACAATTGAGATAGGCCATCGAGGTCTTGCCGCTGCCCGTCGATACGGTCGGAACACCGCCGTCCGACTCGAGCGAAACGGAGAGACAGTCCCCCGCTATCGGCTCGACTCCGATGATGCGCGGCGGGTGGGCACGCCGACGATAGTGCTCGACCCCGGCGTGCAAAATTCCACCGACGCCGGCCGGGATCAGTACCGCGTCGGGCTCCCGCAGGTCGGCCTCCGCCAGCTGCTCGTCGATCTCGGCGAAGATGGTACTGTATCCCTCGACCACGAACGGCGGAATCTCGAGGTAGCCGGGATAGCCGACGTCGCCGATGACCTGCCACCCCTGCTGCCGACTCACCTCATCGCAGTGGCGGACCGTGTCCTCATAGCTGCCGGCAATCAGTTCGACCCGGGCGCCCTCACCCCGAATGGCGTCGACCTGCGCCGGCGTGGCGCCGCTGGGCAGAAAGATCACGCACGGCAAACCCGCCAGGCGCGCCGCCCAGGCCACCGCCCGCCCGTGATTCCCGGCGCTGGCCGCCGAGACCGTCCCGAGCGGCGTAGCTCGCTCGGTCCGCAAGCGATGCAACGCCCAGGACGCGCCAAGCCCCTTGAAGGCGCCGAGTTCGAAACGCGGGGCTTCGTACTTGACGTAGAGACCGGCTTGCCCGAGCGTCGCCGCCAGAGCAGGACGCGACACCAGCGGCGTCGCTGCGTACCCCGGCAGCGTCCGGTGAAAGGCTCGCACCCCCTGGCGCGATGGCGCGTCGACTACCCCCGGTCGACGAAACCGGTTCAGCACGACCCTGACCACCCCGGCGTCAGTCATGCCGGAGCCCGCCGATCTCGAGGACGACGCCCACACCCTGCGCGGCGGCCCGCTGATTGACGAAATGCGCGGCCGCGAGATCTTCGATGGCCAGACCGAGCGACTTGAACAGCGTGATCTCCTCGGGCGCGGTGCGTCCTTTGACCACCCCCTCCAGCACTTCGCCGACTTCGCCGACCAGGTGCTCGTCGCCGAAGCGGCCCTCACCGCGCGGAATCAGGAAGTCGCCGCTCTCGGCAAAGAGTGACTCCCGCCGATCGGCAAAGACCCGCGCCGACGCCACCGTGTCGCTGTCGATTTCGCGCGCCGCGGCAACCGAGGCCCCGACGGCGTTGATGTGCGCACCGTCGGCAATCCAGGAACGCTGAATGACCGGCTCACGCGCCGAGGTGACCGTGCAGATGATGTCGGCATCGCGCACCGCCAGGGCGGCGCTCTCCGCGGCCTCGACCGGAAAGGAATACCGGCCCTGGAGCGCGGCGACACACTTGGCCGCGTTGGCCGCGCTGCGGCTCCAGACCCGAACCCTGCGAAGCTTGCGAACCGCCGCGACGGCGTCGAGATGGGTGCGCGCCTGCACGCCGCTGCCCAGAATGGCGAGGTCGCCGGCGTCGGGTCGGGCCAGCGCAGCCGTTGCCACACCCGAAACGGCAGCCGTCCGAATCGCCGTGACCGAAGCCGCGTCCAGAATCGCTTCGAGCGACCCGTGCTGCGCTTCGAACAGCAGCACCACCCCCTGATGGGAGTCGAAGCGGGTTCCCTCATTCGCGGGAAAGACGGTGATGGCCTTGAGGCCGATCGCGCCCGGCGGGTCCAGGTACGACGGCATCGAACCGAAGATGCCCTTCCCCTCCGGCAGGCGGAGAATGGTCCGCAGCGGGAGCAGCGCGCCGCCCCGAGTCAGGGTACGCAGCGTCTGCTCCATCAGGGGAACGCAGTCGACCATGGGCAGGAGCTCGGTCACCTGCTCCTGGGTAAGAATCCGTACGGGCATGGGTAGGCCGGGGCAAGCGTGGAACGGGGCGGCAATCGAGCCGCGGAACGATCCACAACTTGAGGCCCCGGATCTGGTGATGCAACTGCCCTTCAGTGCTCGAAGGGCATCGCTCGCAACCGACCGTAAGGGAACTACTGCGTGATGGAGGGCGCGTTGCCGCTTCGGTACCAGCGCACACCAGGCTGGTTGACGAACCGGATCTGCGGCGTCGATTGGTTCAGGTAGGCAACCGACATCACGACCGCCTGACCCTCCTGCTCATAGTCGATGGTCAGGAACAAGGTATCGGCGACTTCGTTGCGCTGAATCCGGCTGATCGGATGCACCGAGAACTGGGTGTTGGCGCTTCCGTTCTGGAACGCGACGGACTGCTGGTTGAGCCAGAAGCTGCGCCCGGCGTACCGTCCATCGGAGGTCGACCAGGTTCCTGCGACTTCGGCCGGGAGAGGGACGCTGCGGACGAACTGCCGGTATCCCGTCATCAGGAGCGCCGCGACACCGATCGCGCCCAACGCCCGGACGATGAGTCCGACCGGCAGGTTGAGGCCCCGTGCCTCGCGCTCCGCATCGGCCTTGGCCACGGCGGCCTGTTCCTTCCGCCGATTGCGCTTCGGCAGTCGGAAGACGACGCCAACCCCCGTGAGGTAATCACGAAGGCGGACCGGAGTTGCCAGGTTCCCATCGGCGATGCCGGTGACATAGCCAGGATCGTCAGTGCCGGGCGGCGAATTTTCTACTCGCGGGTTGGTCATCCTCAATACCTCGAGGCACGGCCGATGAAGCCGCCATCGTTGCCAAGGACGACATCGTCGAGGCCCGGTCCCGACGTAATCGACGTCGCGGTCGCGCCATCCTTACCCATACTGTAGATGTCGTAGATGGTGTTGAGTTCGACACCGAACACATCCGTCCGAGGCGTTCCGCCGGTGGTCAGCGGCACGTAGACGTACGGGCGCCCCCACGGGTCGAGCAGGCCGGCCCGATCGATCGCCGCCAGTGACGGAGGCGGACTGTTGTTGATGGATGAAGCCTGATAGCCCTGGGCATCGATGGCCAATGCTCGAATGTCTCCGATGGCCCGGGCAATCTTTGCCTGGTCGACGGTGTATTGCGTCCGAACCACGGCAAACGAGGCCAAGGCTCCGAGCACGGTAATCACCACGAGAAGTTCGATCAGCGTGAAGCCCAGGTTCCCGCCCGAACGAGCAAATGAACCGGGCTGCCAACCGGGGCCCAGACCTGATACGTCCCTTGGCATGGCAGGGCCCTCATGCAAGCTACGAGCCGACCTACATAACGCTAATAATGACAATAGGTTAACATATTTTGCACGGTCATTCGACCGACGCGTTCTGCGACAGCCGGTAACCTCCGAGATACCGAGCCGACGTCGCCCGTTTGCAAGGTCAGTTCATCGTCAGGAGACGCCGGGCGTCCGCCACCTTGTTTTTGAGCTGAGCAGCCGTGGACATGGCCTCGGCCAGGTTGCCATCATCGTAGGCTTGTTTGGCCCCCGCCCAGGTGTTCGGCCAGGTCGGCGCTTCGGCCTTGAGGATCTCGAACCGGGCCTGATCGATGCCCGGGGGGAGTCGCCGCATGGCGCCGATTTCGGCTACCCTGGCCACCACGGCATCCAGCTGTCCAGGCAGGTCGTTCGAGGTCGCAGTAAACCCGGTGGTCAGCTGCTGGCGACGGTTGCTCAAGTTGGCGCGAAGGTCCCGAACCGAAAGGCCCAGGTTTCGGGCTCCCTTGGAGGCCGCACCATAGTCGCCGGAGGCGACGTGGGCCTTCATGGCTGCGACGCTGTCCATCAGGACCGCGAGGTCGGTGGGAGCGACCTTCTCCGCCTCGGGGCGCACTGCCGCAATATCTTGCTCGGCCCTCGCGATGGCCTTCTCGGCTGACTGCCTGGCGCAGCCGACGAGGCTGCCCATGAGCAGAACCAACCCGATCGTCCCTGTTCGCATGATTCCTCCGTCGTGAAGTACTGATCGATCGTGAACACCCCTGCCCGCCCGGCCAGGGGCCGGACGAGCGACGCATGCCCCGGCGCGGAACGCATCCGCGCGAAAGGGCCGAGCAATCATCGGTATGCCACCTGCCGGGAACCGTTCCCATGCTCACCCGCGGCGGCCGCAAGGCAAGCGGACCGGTCGACGGGGCACGGCAGAATGGCCGATCAGACCTTGGGAGAAACCTGCCCAGCTATCAGAATCAGACCGAAACTTCGGTGAGACGACCGCAGATTCCGAGACTGGGGGATGTCGGAATCTACACCCCCGACCAGCGGATCAAAGTCCGGTTTCGGCGGGATGAGGGCACTACAATTGACAAGGGAAAGGCCGGGACAGTAACCTTCCCGCCGATCGGTGCCGGAAGTCGGCGCCGCGCGGGGCCTTAGCTCAGTTGGGAGAGCGATTGCTTTGCAAGCAATAGGTCGCCGGTTCGATCCCGGCAGGCTCCATTTTTACGTCTGACCTCTCCCGCCATCAGCACTGCCCTTTGACGACGGTTTTGTCCCAACCACTGGTCGGGCATCGCGGCCGCCAAGAACGCAACCTCGAGGATCCGTAGCCTTGCCCGTCATACCGGCGGCGGGTTCCGTTCGACGAAGCCCCGCTGATGGAAGTACGGATACACCAACGGGGTGGCGCTGGCCGCATCGAGGCGGGCGACCTGTTCGGCCGTCAGATTCCAGCCGATCGCGCCGAGATTGTGCTCCAGCTGCGCTTCATTCCGTGCGCCGACGATCACGGTGGCCACCGTCGGTCGCTGGAGCAGCCAGTTGATGGCAATCTGTGGCACCGTCTTCCCGGTTTCACCCGCAACCTGATCGATGGCATCGACCACGCGATACAGGTACTCGTCGTCGACCGGGGGAGCTCCGGCCATGGTGGCGCGGGATCTGGTCCGGGTCACTTCCGGCTGGGGCGCGCCCCTGCGCAGCTTTCCAGTCAACCTGGCCCAGCCGAGCGGACTCCAGACGATACCGCCGACCTTCTGATCCAGGGCGAGGGGCATCAGTTCCCACTCGTAGCTTCGACCCACCAGCGAGTAGTAGACCTGGTGCGCGACATAGCGCGACCAGCCGTACCGGTCGGAAACGGCCAGCGACTTCATCAGATGCCAGCCGGAAAAATTCGAGCAGGCGATGTACCGCACCTTGCCGCTTTGCACCAGGTCGTCCAGGGCGCGCAACGTCTGCTCCACCGGCGTGAGCGCATCGAATCCGTGCAGATGGTAGATGTCGATGTAGTCGGTGCCGAGCCGGCGTAAGCTTGCTTCGCATGACGCGATCAGATGGGCCCGGGATGAGCCGACGTCGTTGGGTCCGTCACCCAGCCGGAAGGACGCCTTGGTGGAGATCAGCACCCGGTTGCGGCGGCCGGCAATGGCGCGGCCGAGCATTTCCTCCGATCGGCCGGCCGAGTAGGTGTTGGCCGTGTCGAAGAGGTTGAGGCCGGCGCCCAGACTGATGTCCACCATGCGGGTCGCCTCTTCGACCTCGGTTTCACCAAACCCGCGGAAGAAGTCGCCCTGCCCACCAAACGTCGCCGTGCCCAAGCTCAGTACCGGCACTTTGAGACCGGAGCTTCCCAGCAGCCTGTATTCCATACCCATGGCGTCCTTTGGAAGGATCGTGATTCGGATCGGCCCGGCATAGTATGAGGGGGTGCCGGCGTGTGGCAATCCCCGCCCCGTAGTCGATCCGCGCCGCTCCGGTGTACATTCCGACCCGTCTTGCCCGGATATCCAGCCTTCCTGCCACCCAAGTCGTGCCGGGAGCTGCAGACAGACCAAACGGGCACCCGCGTTTGAAAGGTCCGACCCGACATGAGCTGGCACCAACTCGCCGACCGCGTCCTCGATGGATCCGAAGCTAGCGCCGATGACGCGCTGGCCATCCTGTCCTCTTCCGATGGCGACTTAGACGACCTGCTGCAGGCCGCTTTTCGCCTGCGTGAACGTCATTTCGGGCGCGAAGTGCGGATTCATGTGCTCCGCAACGCCAAAAGCGGGCTGTGCCCCGAGGATTGCGCCTTCTGCAGCCAGTCCGTCACCAATGCATCACCCGTCGAACGATACAAGCTGCAGACCGTCGACGATCTGGTGGCCGGGGCCCGCGAGGCCCATCGTCGCGGCGCCGTTAAGTACTGCATGGTCACCAGCACCAGGGGGCCGGCCGAGCGCGAGCTGGACGTGATCTGTGAGGCGACCCGTCAGATCAAGGCCGAACTCAACATCAAGGTCTGCGCGTCGCTCGGCTTGCTCGAACAGCACCAGGCCGACCGGCTGGCCGCGTCCGGCGTCGACCGATTCAACCACAACCTCGAATCCTCGCGGCGGTTTTACCCCGAGATCTGCTCGACCCACGACTTCGAGGATCGCGTCACCACCGTCAAACGGGCTCGGCAGGCCGGCATGGAAGCCTGCTGCGGCGGCATCATGGGCATGGGTGAAACGGTCCACGATCGGGTGGCCCTGGCGCTCGAGCTGCGCGCCCTCGAAGTCGAGTCGATCCCGGTCAACTTCCTCAACCCGAGGCCTGGCACCCCGCTCGCCGACGTCGACCGCCTGGCGCCCGAGGACTGTCTGCGGGCGCTTGCCATGATGCGCTTCGTCAATCCGACCCGGGACATTCGGGTCGCCGGCGGGCGCGAGGTAAACCTGCGCGACCAGCAGCACCGCGCCTTGCTTCCGGCCAATTCGATGTTCATCGACGGGTACCTCACGACGCCGGGCGCCGGCTGGGAGGCCGACCTGCAGATGATCCAGGCGGCCGGCTTTACGGTTGCCGCGCTCTCGGTGACCTGACCGCGGTAATGCCCTTCTTTGTCGTCATCACGGGCACCGACACGGGCGTCGGCAAAACCGTGGTGACGGCCGCCCTCGGTCGGAGCCTTACCACCGCAGGCCGGCGGGTCGTTGCGATCAAGCCGATCGAAAGCGGCTGTCCGAGCAGTCCACCGGCTGCATCGGAGGATGGCGTCCGGATCGCGCGCGCCACCGGTCAACTGCGCCCGACCAGCGCACTGCGACGCTATCGGACTCCCGTCACTCCCGCCGTCGCGGCCGATCTCGAAGGAGATCCGGCCCGCCTCCCTGCACTGGTCGAAGAGATCCGCGCGCTGGGCCAGGCCGCCGACATCGTGCTGCTGGAAGGCGCCGGCGGTTTGCTGTCGCCCCCGGCGTGGGACTGGTCCTATCTCGACCTGGCACGCGAGTTCCAGGCAGGCGCGCTGATCGTCGCAGCCAACCGGCTCGGTTGCCTGAGCCACACGTTGCTGACGGCATCCGCGCTGACCTCGGCAGGGGTACCGATCATCGGCGTCGTGATGTCGGACGTGAGCGGATCCGACGAATCCACCGGGTCGAATCGCGCCGCACTTGCGCGGCTATTACCCGGCTGCCCGATCGTACCGCTCCATCATCTCGCCCCGGGCGAAGATGAGACCGCCACCCTCGACGCGCTGATTCCCTGGTTCGACCGATGACCAGCAGCCGCTTCGATCGGTCGCTCCGCGCCGACCTGGATGAGCTGCGCGAGCATGGCATGTTGCGCCAGCTCCGGACCATCGAGCACCGGGAGGGCGCCTCGATCCGCATCGCCGGCCGGTCGCTCGTCGATTTTTCCTCGAACGACTATCTCGGCCTCGCGACCGATCCGCGTCTCTCGGCAGCGGCGCGTGACGCCTTTGCCGTGCCCCACTTCGGAGCAACCGCCTCACGCAGCCTGGGCGGCAATCACGCGCTCCACGAGCAACTGGAAGCCGCTCTCGCAAAAACGAAGGGCACCGAGGCCGCGCTCCTCTTCGCCACCGGGTTCGCAGCAAACGCCGGCATCATCCCGGCTCTGGCCGGGCGCGACGACGTGATCTACTCGGACGAACTCAACCATGCTTCGATCGTCGACGGGTGCCGATTGGCGCGGGCGACCACGCGAATCGTACCGCACTCTGACCTCACCGCACTCCGTGATCAGCTCGGGGCCGATCAGGGCAAGTTCCGTCGCAGTTTGATCGTCGTCGAAGGCGTCTTCTCGATGGACGGCGACCTGTACCCGCTCGGTGGTCTGGTTCCGCTGGCTCGGCAGTTCAACGCGGCGATCTATCTCGACGACGCCCACGCCACCGGCGTGCTCGGCGCCAGCGGAAGCGGTTCGGCCGAACATTGGGGGGTTACCGGCTCGATCGACATCACGGTCGGCACGCTGGGCAAGGCGTTCGGTACCTCGGGTGCCTTCGCAGCAGGTTCGCACACCCTCCGGACCCACCTGCTCAACCGGGCCCGTTCGTTCATCTTCTCGACCGGCACCCCGCCGGGCTTGAGCGCGGCCACGCTGGCGGCACTGGCCATTGCCGCCGACGAGCCGGAACGCCGGACCCGCCTCCTGGAGGGGGCTCGCAGGCTGCGCAGCGGCCTCGAAGCGCTCGGCCTGGTGCAAGGCCTGGACGGACCGGGCCATATCATTCCGATCGTCCTAGGCGATCCCTCGCGCACGGTTGCGGCCGGAAACGGCCTGATCGAGCGCGGCTATCTGGTCGGCGCGATTCGTCCGCCCAGCGTACCTGCCGGTGGAGCCCTGCTGCGCATCACGGTCTCGGCAGCGCATACCGATGGCGAGATCGACGGCCTGCTCGCCGCCCTCGCCGATGTACTTCGGAGTACCGGATGACGACTCCTCCAGCCTGGCTCGAACTCGACCGGACTCACGTCTGGCACCCGTACACCCAGCACGGCCTCTCAGCGCCGGTGCGGCCGATTGTGCGCGCCTCCGGCGCCTATCTCCACGACGCCAATGGGCAGCGATACCTCGACACCATTTCGTCGTGGTGGGTCACCCTGCACGGCCACGCTCATCCCGCCATCGCCGAGGCTGTTGCGGAGCAGGCGAGAACCCTCGAGCAGGTCATCTTTGCCGGCTTCGCACACGAACCCGCCAGTCGCCTGGCGGCGGAGCTGGTTGCCCGGCTTCCCGAGGGACTGTCCCGGGTTTTCTACTCCGACAACGGATCGACCGCCGTCGAAGTCGCCCTCAAGATGGTGCTGCAGCTCTGGTGGAACCGGGGTGAACCGCGGAAGCTCATCGTCGCCCTCGACAACGCGTATCACGGCGACACCTTCGGCGCCATGAGTGCCAGTGGCAGCGGCCTCTTTACCTCACCGTTTGCCAATCACCTCTTCGAAATCGTCCGCCTTCCCGACCCGACCGAGGGCGACACCGTGGCCGCCTTGCAGCGCTTGCTGGACCAGCGCGGCCGCGAGATTGCGGGGATGATCGTCGAACCGCTCCTGATGGGAGCGACCGGCATGCGGATCTGGTCGAGCGACATGCTGGGAGCAATCCGCGCGGCAACCAGGGCGCACGGCATTCCTCTGATTGCCGATGAGGTGCTGACCGGGTTCGGCCGCACCGGGCCGCTCTTTGCATCCACCGAGATCGGCCCGGACCTGATCTGCCTGTCCAAGGGCCTGACGGGCGGCTTTCTCCCACTCGGCGTCACCGCGGTGCGGGAAGAGATCTTCGAGGCCTTTCGGAGCACCGACCGGCATAAGACCTTCTTCCACGGCCATTCGTTCACCGCCAATCCCGTCGCCTGCGCAGCCGCGAGAGCGAGTCTGGCATTGCTCGACGACGACTGTGCGGAACGGCGGCGGATGATCGAAACCGCTCACCGAAGCGGCCTCGATCGGCTCGCGTCTGCTCCCGGCGTGAGTCGTCCTCGCATTCTCGGCACCGCGGCCGCATTCGACCTGGAGGGGGGCGGGAACTATCTCGACCCGATAGGCGCCCGGCTCTCCTCGTTCGCGTTCGAGGCGGGCGTCTTCCTGCGTCCGCTTGGCAATGTCGTCTATCTCCTGCCCCCCTACTGCATCACCCGGGCAGAGCTGGAGTACGCCTATGAGACGATCGCCCAGTTTCTGTCAACGGCCTACTGACTCCCGACTATCTTTACTGCCCCATGCACGCCGCCACGCCTGACCCTACGCCCGAGCTGCCGACGCCTTTGACCCCGCCGCGCCGGTTCGGGCGCTACGTGGCAATCGGCGACAGTTCAACCGAAGGGCTCGACGACCCCGACGGCAATGGCGGCTACCGGGGCTGGGCCAATCGGCTGGCGGAACGGCTGGCTGCGATTCAGGGCGGCATCCTCTACGCCAATCTCGCCGTCCGCGGCCGGCGCACCCGACAGATCCGGGAACAGCAGCTCGACGCCGCGCTGGCCATGCAGCCGGACCTTGCCACGCTGTTTACCGGTACCAACGATGTGGTGGCCCGGGGGTTCGACCCGGATCGCGTGGGTGAGGACGTCGAGTTCATGCAGCGGTCGCTGGTGAAACAAGGCGCCACGGTGCTGACCTTCACGTTGCCGGACCTGAGCCCCGTGATGCCGATTGCCAGATTCATCACCCGCCGAGTCGAGCTGCTCAATCAGGCGCTGCGGACGGCATCGGCAGAGAGCGGCGCCCGCCTGGTCGATCTGGCCCTGCACCCGGTTGCCTCGGATGCCCGCCTGTGGAGCGATGACCGACTCCACGCCAACGCGCTGGGTCACGAGCGGATTGCCGCCGCGCTGGCGCAAGCCCTCGCGCTGCCGGGTACTTGCGACAGCTGGGCACAACCGCTTCCCGAATTGTCACCGG
Organism: uncultured Gemmatimonas sp.; assembly: GCA_964619465.1. Taxonomy (GTDB): domain Bacteria; phylum Gemmatimonadota; class Gemmatimonadetes; order Gemmatimonadales; family GWC2-71-9; genus SHZU01. The sequence continues at coordinate 76,488 of CAZUES010000003.1, read as the reverse complement.
CCGGTTTTCGGGCACGGATCGCCGGCGAAGTCTCCTGGATCCGGCGCTACCTGCTGCCATGGATCTGGCGGCACGCTCGGGGCAGGTCTTCGGGTGACGGCATTCGCGCCAAGCGCCCGGTGCTCGCTGCCGTTCAGACCGACTCATCCGACTCGATCGGTTCTGATGGTGTGCACGACCCTGCCACTACCTCGTCTACTTTGATATAGCCGACCACTTCTAGGGGTGGCCGGTCCAATAACACAGCACGCCTGATCGAGGGGCCGAAGGTGGGCCCTCAGGTAGAAGGCGCGAATCCGTCCAGTTGGACGTGTTCGCGCCTTTGTCGTCCTCACCTTCAGCACTGCCAAGGAGGATCACATGAACAAGGATCGCATCGAAGGTCGGTGGACCCAGGTCAAAGGTCGGATCAAGGAAAAGTGGGGCAAGCTTACCGACGATCAGCTCGATCAACTCGAGGGCAAGTGGGATCAGCTCGCCGGGTTGCTGCAAGAGCAGTATGGGATTGCCCGCGACGAGGCCCGTCAGCAGCTCAAGGAGTTCGAGAACGTCGACGAAAACGCCGTCCGTCGCCCTTGAGACGTGCGCGCCTTGTCTTCACTCTCAGTACGAAAGGAAATACCATGTCGTTGACGAAAGCTGCGACGCTGCTCGCCGTCGGCGCTCTGGCCGCGGGTTGCATGCGAAGCGAAGATCGCGCCGTGATCAGTCAGATGGACGGGGATTCAGCCATCGCGCCATCAGCCGACGCTGCGTACCAGGCCGAACGCACCCTGGTCCGCGTGATTCACGCCGTTCCCGGCGCCCCCTCGGTCGACGTTCAGGCCGGCGAGGGTGCCGTATTCAATGCGGTTGCCTTCAAAGAGGTGACACCGTATCAGGCCATCGCCGACAACCGTCCCCATATCAGAATGCATCCGTCGGGTGAACCAGCCGGGGTACCGCTCGCCGAGAGCAGCGATCTGGTGATGGACGGGGCCCACTACACCGTGGTGGCCCTCCAGGACGAGAATGGCAGAGTGGTCGAGCTCGAGGCGGTACGCGACGACCTGACGCCATCGGACCCCAACAAGGCGCGCATTCGTGTCATCAACGCCGCGCCCCGGGTAAGCGATATCAACGTGACGGCCCAGGCCAACCCGCTCTTCGATGATGTTGCCTTCAAGGAATCGGCCGGCTTCAAAGAGGTCGATGCCGGTTCGGTAACGCTCGTCGTTACCCGCGAAGAGGGCGGTCAGGTTCTGCTTCGGTTGCCGAACATCCAGTTGCAGCCGGGACAGAGTCTGACGCTGGTGCTGACCCATCCGTCTGCGACGAGCAACCGGGTCGAAGCGATCCAGGTCATCGACGAACTGAGCACCATGTCGGCCGCAGTGCCGATCGACCCGATCGAGCCCTGAACCCTGGCGGAAACGCCGGAAGGCACGAAGGCCCGCAGCGATCAGCTGCGGGCCTTCGTATTTGCTGCAGGTGCCGCTATCGGCTACAGCCCGACGCCAAGCAGGACCATGAAGGTCCGGTTCTTGAAGCTCCGATCGTCGGTCAGGGTCGTGAGCTTGAGATCTTTGAGGCCGTAGACGTAGCGCCCTTCGACCGTCAAACCCAGCGAGCCACCCAGTCGGACACCGCCGCCGATGACGCCGGCATAGTCGGTCTTGCTCTCACCATCACGATTGCCGCAATCGCTGCCGTTGCCGCGCTCACATTTTACCTCGAACGAGAACTGAGGACCGGCAAAGAGATAGGGACGCACCCCCGGGGTCGGCAGATTCACCTTGAGATAGGCCGGAATGTCGATGTAATCGAGCCTCGTCTTCGCGGTGGCCAGAGCCTGCGACGATTTCGCGCCGCGCTGCGCATAGAGGACCTCCGCACCGAACCCCACCACGCCCGAATTCGCGCCAACATAGAAGCCGACGGCCGCGCCATTCCGGGTATCGAGATCCCCAGGCAGCACGCCTTTGTTCGAGATATTGCCGAAGGTCATGCCTGCCTTGAGACCGAGTTCCGGTCGCGACTGCGCCGCAGCTTGCGCGGTAAGGCCAAAACCAGCCACCGCGGCGAGAAGAACGGCTGAGCGTGAATTCATACCACCTCCATGTTGGGAAATTCGGAACGGCTGAAGAGTCGGACGGCCGACCGAGGATCCCTTGCACACCTGACGCTTCTGCGCCACAACGACGTCGCATCGAAACAGATCACACCCGCTACGGTGTCAGTTGGTGTCGAGCAGGACTTCCAACTGGCGGCGCAAGTTTGCCAGCGTCTTGGAGCGAAAGGCGCCTTTGGTTTCCTCCAGCACGTTTACCGTTTCCCGAACGGCCTCCTGAAGTTGCAACCCCCTCGGACAGTTGACCAACTGGCAGGCGTGCGGTCCCTGCTGGCGGTTGGCCAAAGCACGGCTCAATTCGCCCAGATCCGTGAGCGAACCCATCACATTGCGCAGCGTGAGCGTCAGAAAGGCGTCGACCGATTCAGGACCACCGACGGCCCCGGGCGCGGAAACCGCCGCCACCTCGCGATTCCAGTCACGGAGGCGCTCTTCGGTCCGGCGCATCGCGGTGTACGATCGGAACCGGGCCACGGCTGCTTCGACTTTGCTCAGCAATTGATCGAAGGCAACCGGTTTGACCAGGTACGCCACCACCGGAAGCTCGATGCACGCAATCGCCGATCGGGTGGAGGGAAATCCGGTCAGGATGATGACAGGCAGGCCCCCGACACGCTCGGACACCCGCCGCACCAGGCTCAGATCCTCGTTGCCCGGCATCTCGAGATCGCTGATCAGGAGGTCATATCGCCCCTGCCCGACCGCGGCCAGGGCGGCCTCACCATCAGGGACGACATCGCACCCGTAGCCCTGCCGGCGCAGCAGGTCTGCCGTGGACGCGCCAAAGACCTCCTCGTCGTCCGCAAGAAGAATCTGACCTTGCTCGTTCATACCGGCTCCTCCTCGGTGATCGGAAGGCGCACCACGAACTCGGCGCCACCTCCGGCTGGTTCACGAATATCGATTTCGCCGCCTAACGCGCGCACCGAACTCCGGACGATGGAGAGGCCCAGCCCCATCCCGCCGGTCCGCAGCCCGCTCTTGGTGCTGTAGAAGTCCTGAAAGATCCGGTCCTTGAGTGTCTCCGGCACTCCCTCGCCCTGATCGCGAACGGTCAGCCGGAACCACCGCTGCCCGCGGTCTTCGACCACGTCCGCCGAAACGAACACGACACCGCCCGAAGGCGATGCCTCCACGGCATTCTGGACCAGGTTGAACACCACCTGACGAACCAGAGCGTCCGGAAACGGCATGATGGCCGGCGCGCCCGCGATATCGGCCCGGATTTCGACGTCCGCGGCGCGATTGACCTGCTTGAGCAAATCGACCGCGTCGGAAATGGCCGTCGCAACCGACGTCTGCTCTTTGTGGGCATGCTCGGCCCGATAGAGTCCGTACAGCTCACGGGTGACGCTCGCGATCCGGTCGATCTCACGACCGATGGCGCCGACGTACCGATAATACGGATGGTCTGGAGAGACCGCGTCTTTGATCAGCATGAACGAGTTCTGAATGCCGGCGAGGGGATTGTTGATTTCGTGCGCGACACGCGCCGCGAGGCGCCCCATGGTACTCAAGGTATCGAGTTCTCTCAGCGCATCCTCCGCGCGCTTTCGTTCGGTGACGTCCCGTCCTTCGGCCAGCAACTGGCCCACCGCGCCATCGGGGGTTCGAATCGGCTTGACGGAGAACTCGATGGTAGCGCGGCGGCCCGCCGCACCGGTCACCTCGTCCTGATACTGGATCGTCTTTCCTTCCGCGGCACGCCGGCACGCGTCCGCCAGGCGGGCTCGTCCCTGATCATCCGCATCCGACCACCAGGCCGTTTCCCAGATACGGCTGCCACGGACCGCATCGAGCGGCACGCCGGCAAAGTCGAGCGCGGTACGATTGGCCAGCAGGAGTTGCCCATCGAGATCGAGCAGGGCTTGAAACTGGAAGGCGCTGTCGAAGATGGCACGGAATCGCTCTTCACTGGTGCGCACCTGATCGGCCGCGCGGCGGCGCTCGGTGACGTCGCCATGGATGCCCAGCATTCGTTGCGGCGACCCCCAACCGGTCCGCTCGGTGATGCGGGCTCGATCGATGATCCAGTGCCACTGTCCCCGCGCGTCGCGAATCCGGTACTCGAGACTCAAGCTGTCGGCCGCGCCTCGCAGGTAGTCGTCAACGGCCCGCCGTACGCCGTCGCTGTCGTCCGGATGGATCAGCGCTTCCCACCCGGCGCGGTCGGTCTCGGAAAAGGAGTAACCGAGACCACGCCACATCCCTCGTCGCGCCATCGGACCGTCGGGCAGTTCCCATTCCCAGAGGCCGTCCGTGGCCGTTTCGAGTGCGCGGGTGACCTGGCGACGCTCCACTTCGCGGGCCAGCCCCCAGGATCGCTGCGCCAACCGCAGGCTCACCGTCAGCAGCGCACTCACCACGACGCCGAGACTCAGCACCACCGCCGACAACGCCGATCCGGCGGACGCCACCATCGCGCTGGTGGGAGACGCCGTGATGGTCCACGACATCGAGCCGACGGCCAGATACACCGACGCGCCGCGCCCCGAGACGCACTCCGGTCGGTCGTCGACCAGCAACCGGAGGCTGCCCGTCGTAATCGAGAGGCAGATTTCCCGGCGCGGCGCCGAAAGGCTGGACCGCAGCACGGCCGCCAGGTCGAAGAACCCGACCATATCGCCGGCACAGCGATCATCGTCGCACGAGGCCACCCTGAGCGCCAGGAATCGGCCCTCCTGCAGCAGCCCGGCGGACTCCGTCCGCGCCGGGTAGCGCAGCAGGCGTACCGTATCCGCCACCGGTGTCACGCCCTGCTTCATCATCTCCGTAATCATCGGCGCCGCAGTGGTCGGGGCCGCCCGCCGCACGGCGCCATCCGCCCCGACCCAGCCGACGGCGGCGTAGACGCTGCCTTCGCGAAGCGCCGCCTGCGCATCGACGTCCCAGAGCGAAGGCAGCCTGATGGCGCGACGCGCCAGACGGTCCAGATCTTTGACCAATCCGTCGATTTCGACGGCCACCCGCTGCCGCACCACGGATGCTTCGACGCCAAGGCGGTCCTCGAGGCGATCCGCCTCCAGGTTGGTCAGGCCCTTCCAGACCAGCAGCGCGGTCGTGAGCCCACCGAAACCGACGGCAGGAGCCAGCCAACCCGGCAGCGAGCGGACGGGGCGGTCGTGTTGCCAGGCATATCCCACCATGCCCCAGCCAAGCAGCAGAAAGGCAACCGATTCGTAGGCCGACATTCCGGCGACCACGCCGTCGCGCAGGTCCGTCAACGCGCCGGTCGCGTAGCCGACCATGACGGTGCCGCCTAACGTTCCGACCGTGGCCCCGGCAACGCCGGCCAGGATTGCCAGCGTGCTGCTGCGGGTGTCGGCCAGGAGCGATAACAAGCCGATTCCTGCCAGCGTCAGCGACAGCGCGGATATGGCCGCCATCCGCCCCGACACCCGCCCACCGATCAGTTCCTGTCCTTCCCGAGGTAAAAAGAGCCCATCGATGCGCAGATCGAGCGCCAGGATATGCTCAGAAAAAGTCAAAGCCCCCACCAGCAACGCGAGACTCGCCCCGAACCTCGCCACCTCGCCGCGGTCGCGCTCGAGTCCCTTGAGGCCCAGCCCCGCGCCGACGAGCGCAATGGCCGCGTTAGGCACCAGCGGTGGATAGCTATCGAGCAGACGGACCAGGCCCGGGGAATCGATGGCCCAACCGACCAGGGCCACGAGACCGAGCAGGCTCACGACTCGGCCGACTACTCCGGCAATGCGGCGGGGATCGTAACCGGACGGCAACGAGACGCGAACGGATCCCAGAGGCAACCTCCGATGGTGCGAGTGGACGCAGTGACCGACTCTGTCTATTTCGCTGGCGTACAGTTGCGCGCCGTACCGCCGGGCGCACCGTGGGGAACGAAGAGGCGACGGTTCGGGGCCGAGAATCTTGCACTGATTGCAGCGATCTCGACGTGACCGAAATCAGACTATTGACGCCGGGCGGATGTTTGCGTACTGTGGATGCGGTAGGAAAATCGGCGGCTCGACATTAGGTCGAGTCGGCCTCATTGGCGAATCGTAAGGGGTTCGTCAGTGGCAGGCGCGAAATCGGGCTCTTCGGAGCCCGGGTCGCGCCTTTTTCATTTTCGGGATTGTGACAGTGTTTTTTGCCAATACCCAAGGAGGAGCATATGCGTATTCGTAACGTTACTGCCGTCTTCAGTGCTGCGGGCCTGCTCGCCGCCGCTTCATTCGGTGCTGCAAACTGGAGCGCAACGCTTGCTGCGGTGGATGGATCGTCGATCGCCGGACGCGCGAGTGTGCAAAGCGCAGCTGGGCCGAGCGATACCACTGCTTCGCAAGGCTACACGGCAACCATTTCCGTCACCGGCGGCCCCGCCGATGCCACGCTTGCCTGGCAGGTCCATCAGGGCCGTTGCGGCTCGGGCGGCCAGACGGTCGGGTCGGCCTCGGCCTATTCGGCTCTGCGCACCGACGGGCAGGGCGCGGCGACGTCGACGGCCACCATCGCGGAACCGCTCAGCGACGGCGGTGAGTACGCTGTGAGCGTGCATGGCGGCTCGCCGGATTCGCCGGCCATTGCCTGCGGCGATCTGCGTGCGAGTGCCGGTGGTACGGGCCAGTAAGCCCGCTCCATCTTCGGCTCGCATCGACACCGCCGTCCGGTCATGTGACCGGGCGGCGGTTGTCACGTTCGGTAGTTGGTTTTCGAGCAGTTCGGGAAACGAGGGGAAACGCGTGGCGGTCCGACCGTGTCACCGCTCCGGTTCGACCGAGGTCGGGTCCGAGAGGCCGGCCAAGGCAGCGCGGACATGTTCCAGCATGACGAAGGGCGTGAACGGTTTCCGCAGGAAGCGCTGGTTGTCGCGCAGCTCACCCGCCAGGTCGTCGCCGGGATAGCCGGACATCAGCAGGACACGGAGACTCGGACGTTTGCTGCGAAGACGTCGGGCCAGCTCGACCCCGCTGACACCCGGCATGACGACATCGGTCAGTAGCAGGTCGATCGGAAAGGGGGCCGTTCCGGCCAGAATCACCCCTTCCTCCGCATCGGCGGCCACCAGAACCCGGTACCCTTCGCGCGCCAGAACTTTATGCGCAATTTCTCTGAGCGCGGCCTCGTCTTCGACCAGCAGGATCGTCGCGGCAAACCGCGGCAGAGCGGCCACCTCCCGCTCCGGATCGACGGCCACCGTCGCCGCCTGCTCCGGCTCCGGAGCGACCCAGGCAAAGTAGACCGAGAAGGTACTCCCCTTCCCCGGTGCGCTCCGCACCACCAGACCGGCTCCGCTCTGCTTCACGATGCCGTAGACGCTGGCCAGGCCGAGTCCGGTGCCGCGGCCGATCGGCTTGGTGGTAAAAAAGGGCTCGAAGATACGGGCCTGGGTGGTGAGGTCCATCCCCATGCCTGTGTCGACCACCTCGACCACAATGCAGCGTCCCTGCGGCGGCGGGATCACGGCATCGGCCAGTGGGCCGGGCACGGTGGTCAAGCGCGCCCGGATGGTCAGCAGGCCGCCGTCCGGCATGGCATCACGCGCGTTGACGGCCAGATTGAGTACCACCTGCTCGAGCTGAGACGGATCGACCCGGACCTCGCCAAGGTCGCTCGGTACCTCCAGGGCAATCTCGACGTGTTCCTTGATCAGCCGGCGGAGCAAGCGGACCACCTGATCGAGCGAGACGGCCACGTCAACCAGACGCGGCTCGACGACCTGCTTCCGGCTGAACGCCAGCAATTGGCGGGTCAGTGAGGCGGCCAGTTCGCTGGCACGGCGGATCTGAGTCAGATCCTCGCGAACCGGATGGTCATCGGTCAGCAGGTCGAGGCCGACTTCGGTATGGCCGAGGATCGTCGTCAGCAGGTTATTGAAATCGTGGGCGACTCCGCCGGCCAGCTGCCCGACCGCCTCCATCTTCTGGGCCTGCGCCAACTGTTCCTCGAGCTGGATCCGCTCGGTCTGGTCTCGCATCGTGATGACGATGCCATGCACCGAGGGTTCATGCAGCAAACTGACCGCAACCGCCTCGATCCGGCGCGAGGTGCCATCCGGCCCCGGGACGCGGACACGGGCCAGGTCAGTCTGACCGGGGCGTGCCAGCCGTTCCGACAGCAGTCGGGTGACCTCACGCCGGCTCGACGGCTCGACCAGCGTGGTCAGGTCCTGACCCTGGAGGGCGCTGGCGGCGCGTCCCCAGAGCGCCTCGGACGACGGCGATGCGTACCTGACAATGAGCTGGTCGTCGACCACCATGATGACGTCCGAGGTGTGCCGCACCATGGCCGCGATTTTGGCGTCGGCCAGCAGGTTTGCCCGCTCCGCCTGCAGTTCGGCGTTGTGGCGCATCGTCATGGCCTGGCGGATCACGAGCAGGAGCATGGTGACGACTGCACCGATCACGATGACGCCCACCCCGGACGCCAACCGCTCGATTCCGATCTTGAGAACGAACCCGCCGATAGCCACGACGGCAATCCACGGGATCGGATTTCCTCCTTCTACGGCTTTGGCGCTGAAAGAGCGGTAGTACCGAATACGGAGAGACTCAGCGGCTAGAATAGGAAGAAGAAGAGCCGCGACCGCAAAGCCTGCCGTCAGGTACCGCATCGAATGCATGGGAACCGCAAAGAGTGCTAGCCCGAAGTTCCCGGCGAAGATCACCGCCGTCCACAGCACGACCAGCATGAACGGCGCAGCATACTCGGGCGTCGGCCGACGCAAGACCGCAAGGCTGATTCCCGCAAGCAGCAGGCTGGACGTTACGAGAACGCCGATGTCCTCAAAGGACATCGAACCGCTGATGCTGGCGGCCGGCCCGACACGCACATACCAGATCAGCAGAACCACGGCAATCGCAATGATCCCGACATCGATGATCAGGTACTGATGGCGAACGTGGCGATTCGACACCCGAGGCCATATCAGCAAGGCACAAACGAATAGCGGCCCTGACACCCAGGACAGAACTCCGACCACCGCCATCAGATCCGGTCGAATGCCGACAAAAGAGACGAGTACACTACCGAGAAGGCCAACGACAACGGTGGAGAACACCACGAATGCCGCCGGACGAATCCGGGCGCCGACCGGCAGGGTCCGTATGGCACGAAACCAGAGAGCCGCTGCCAGCAAGTTCGAGAGCGGCCCGAATAGCCGATACGCCTGAGGCGATATTAGACCGGGCGAAACCAATGCGATAGCGTGGAAGACAACGCCGGCAAGTATGGCCGCAAGGGCAAGGGCGCCGCCGTTGGAGATCCAGGCGCCAAACGCCTGAGCGGCGTGCCCGAGAGAGGCGCGTATGCGGGCCAGTGCGGAGTTGCGCTTGGCTGTCACCCCAGGAATCTATCGGATCGAGCGTAGTTTTGAACAGGACTGACAGAAATGGACAGAACCAAGCGCCCCTTCGAATCTCGAAGGGGCGCCCGTTTTACGGTCTGCAGGGCGCAGGCTTCGAAATCAGATGGCCCCACGCAGTGAGAAAATCTCCATGATCTCAGCCTTGAATCCACCCTCGGTCTTCTCAGAAACCGAGCCCATCTTGGTCACCGACGGCTTGACATACGTAAGCTTGGACATGTTACAACTCCCTATGAAAGTTAGCTACAGGTTGATTTAGAATGACTTTCGGCGACTGGACTACCTGCCGCGCCCAGCGCCCTGAACGCACTGCGAACCACATTTCCAGCGAGAGCGTAAAGAAGAGCTTCGTGACCGATTCCGTCGCACCGCGACGGGCCTGATCCAATGCCTGCTTGAGCTTCTCGCGACACACAAACCCCATATCGGCCAGATGAGAGCCTTCGGCCAGCCGCTCAAGCATCCCCCCGTACTGCTGGAACGACCAGACGAGCCGGCCGTCGATGGCCCCCTTGCCCTGTCGATTCCGAACCACGTCCGGAAGCGCGTCACCCATCGCCTCGCGCAGAATCCACTTGGCCCGATTGGGCCGGAAGCGCAGCCGGAGCGGCAACCGAAGCGCAAACTCCACCAGAGGGCGATGCAGGAACGGATAGCGGACCTCGATCCCCTCCTCGAACACGCCGCGCTCGAGCGCCAGGTCGATGCTGCCGATCTCCTCAGCCTGGAGGCGCGAGTAGATCTCGCCGGGAGCCCCATCCGCATTGCCGGTCAGGATCCGCTCGTCGAGGTGCTGCTCCTTGACCAGCTCCGGCGCAAACCAACTCGGCAGGTCACGTCCCCGAATGGCACGGCGGCGCTTGAACCACATCGGCCCGAGCGGCACCAGGATGTGATCGATGCCCAGTCCCCAGAAGGACCGCCGCGAGGCCACGGCCAGGTTGACCAGCTCGGACAGGGCAGCTTTGACCCGGCCGCGGGCAACCCAGTCCGCCAGGAAGTCGTAGGTTCCCGCGAGATAGTTGTCCGCTCCGTAGCCGCTGAGCAGCACTTTCCCGCCCGCGTTGCGCACCACATCCCGCAGGGCGCGATCCCGAGCATAGAAGGGAAGGAACATCCGAGGATCGGCGAAGTCGGGGGGCAACTGGCCGTCGTCCTGCCAGGCAGCGTAGTCGGTCACGCGCTCGTTACGCAGGCCGTACTGGCGCACCACCGCTTCGGAGTAGCGGGTTTCGTCGCCCTCGGCGAGGGAATCGACCGCGGTCTGGGTGCCGGCCAGCGGCGGCACGAGGCCGTCCGCTGCGAGCTGCTGCACCATCGCGACGATGGACGATGAGTCGAGTCCACCCGACAGCTGCGCCCACGCCGGTGCCCCGTCGTCGAGCTGCGCCAGCACCGCTTCGCGGAAGAGGCGCCGGAACTCGGCCACTGCCTCGCGCTCATCGGAGATCGAATCCGCCGCGACAAAATCGGCCGCATCCCAGTATCGCCTGGTGCGCAGGCCAAGTGCGTCGGCGGACAGCGAAGTCCCCGGCAGCAGTCGAGTCACCCCGGCAAATACGGTCCGGTCCGTGCCGCGGCGCAGTCCGAGCATCATGTCGCCCAGAAACGACCGGTCGTAGCGGGTCGACTCGAAGCACTCGAGGTGCGAGCCGACCACGAGACGATTACCGGTCCGCTGATAGAAGAGCGTCTTGACGCCGAGCGCATCGCGAACGGCAACCAGCCGATGGGCTCGGGTATCCCAGAGCACCACCGCAAAATCGCCGATCAGATCACGAAAACCGGCCGTGTCGTGTTCCAGGTAGCGTTCGATGATCAGCTCGAGGTCGCCGACACCCGTCTGCTGAGCACCTGGGCGGAGCGCCGATCGATTGGTGATTCGGGCGCTCCCGAGCGCCAGGATCCCGTCGCGATGCGCAATGGCCGGCCGGCCGAAGTTTTCGGACGGCACCCACGCCGCTCCCCATGCCCCGTGCAGCAGAACTTCGGTCTGTTCTCCCGCGCGGCCGACGGCGGGAAGCGCCGCGACCAACGCATCGATCCCCACAGTGTCGCCGCCCAGATCGACCACGCACATGAATGGATTCATGCGAAGGCCTCCGGAAACGCGATAAACCTCACCAGTTCGTCTTCGTTTTCGAGGAGCGGCCGGCCGTCGAGTTCAACCCAGGCATGGGCACGGAAAGGATATGGCTGCACCCCGACTCTGAGGGCCACGTCATGGCCCCATCGGCGCAGCAAGAGAAAACCGGCCACCGACTGTTCGAGGCAAATGGCGCGGCCGGGAAAGAAGGCTGCGGCAACCGCAACGCTTCTCACCACACCCTCAGGCGTGCCTCGGGGTGTGCGCCGAGCCAGGACGGGCGCCAGGCGCGAAACCCACGCCATGGTGCGGCGGAATCCGGCCAGGCGGAGCGACAGACGCGCCACCGACACGGCCGTGAACGCCATCACAAAACCAGGACGAACGCTCATCGACCAGCCAACACCAATCCGCCGCGGGCCATTTCGTCCAGGCAGGCAGTCACATCTTCACGCGCCACCTCGACCGAAACATCGAATTCCTGGACCACGAGATCCGACAGATGCTCGGCCGTGGCCGGCTCTGCCAGGTGGTCCCACATCCGAACGGCAATGCCATCCAGCGAATAGAACTGTTCACCGCGCAGGTCCATCAGCACGACCTTGTCGCCGTGCGCTACCGACGTCACATGCGGCGACCGGCGAAAGCGGTCGGACGGTGATCGGCGGAAAATGGACAGAAGCCCCATAGTGATCGAGCCCACCCGGTTGAAGATTGGCGCGGCTCATGCACCTGCAGCACGTCCGCAATCGACAGTGCACAATCTTCCCGATCCGGGCCGCATCGACAAGACGACTGCGGGCAAGTAGTTGCCGAGAATTCGCGTTACGCACCTAGCATAAATATTTCAGAGCGAACAATGGCCGCAATCTGCTGTGGCAGATTTCCATCACACATGATACAGCGATGCAACATCGGCACGAAAGCCGACCACAGTTGCGATAGTGAAGAGAGGGAGGGAGAATGAGAACTTCGTTCAACCGGTAGTGCGAGCAGAGCCGCACACCGGCTGAACGAGGGCGCGATGACTAGCGGCGCGCCGGCCGCGACAGCGCACGACCAGCCAACGTGCCGGTCGGTTTGCCTCCATCGACCGCAATGCGACCGTTGACCAGCACGTAAACGATCCCTTCGGCGAGTTCCTCAGGGGCCTCGTACGTCGACCGATCGATCAGCCGCGTCGAATCCAGCACCACGACATCCGCGAACTTGCCGGCAGCGAGCACGCCGCGGTCGGCGATGCCGACGAGATCCGCCGTTTGCCGGCTGCTGGCCTCGACGGCACGCGCCAGCGAAATGACGCCACGATCGAGCACGTAGCGCCGGAGTTTGCGCGGAAAGGTTCCGAACTTTCGGGGATGTCCCCCGGACCCATCCGACCCGGTGACGACAAAATCCTGGCGCATGAAGTTGTCGATATCGGCTTCCTGCATATTGAACGAGGCCACACCCGCGTCACCGGCGGCGATGATGGTAATCGCGGCATCGATCGGGTCCGCACTCGTCTGAGTGGCAACTTCGGAAAGCCGGCGGCCCTTCCACTGCCCTGCGGTAATCAGCAAGGCGTCCGCCCCGCCGCGGCGCCGCAGATTGTTCCGCATTTCCGCAACGAGGGTATCGCGAATGGTCTGGTCGGCCAGGCGGCGGCGAAGCGAATCGCGTCCGCCGGCTTCCGCCCACCGGGGCAGCAGCGATGCGCCGACGCTGGTGCCCGAGGCCGTGTACGGGTATTGATCTGCCGTGACGACCTGGCCAGCCTTGCGGGCCGCCTGGATTTTGGCGATGACCTCATCGCTTTTGCCCCAGACATCGACGCCGAGTGCCTTGATATGCGCGATATGAGTCGGCAGCTTGGCCTCGCGCCCGATCCGGAGCACCTCCTCGACCGCGGCGAGCAAACCGATCGAATAGCTGGACTCGTCCCGGATGTGCGAGTCGTAGTATCCGCCCGCCTCGCCGACCACTTTCGACAGCGCAATGACTTCCTCAGTCGTGGCATAGCTCGCCGGCGCGTAGTACAGTCCGGTCGAAATGCCGAAGGCGCCTTCGCGCATCCCTTTGGCAATCAGTGTTCGCATGCTGTCGAGCTGCGCCGGTGTGGGCGCAGCTGCCGAACCGCCGAGCACCCGCTGACGGGCCGTGGTATGCCCGACCAGAAACGCGACGTTGGCGCCTGCTCCATCACGGTCGATTGCTGCGCGAGCATTGGCCACATCGACCGGACCACGCCCGTCGCTGCCGACGATCACGGTCGTAACCCCCTGCAGCAGAAAACCGGGCAGGCCGCGTCGCTCCGGGGAGCGGAGGTCTCCATCGGTGTGGGTATGCGGATCGATGAAACCGGGTACGACGACCAGCCCCTTGGCCTCGACGGTACGCGCCGCCGTCAGGCCGGTCGGGGCCTGCCCCACGAAGACGATGCGATCGTCGCGTATCCCGACATCCGCCAGCCGCGGAGCGGACCCGGTTCCGTCATAGACGCTGCCGTTTCGAATCCAGACATCGACGCGTTCCTGCGCCGCGACCGTTTGCGTACCGATCACGGCGCACGCCGTTACCATCAGCGCGGACATCACTCGCATGGGGCGCTCCTTTTCAGATCGACGCCGCACGGCGCTAGGGAACCAGCGCAGCGGGCTTGGGCTCGACACCCAAGACATGCTTCGCGAAGAAGTCGTACTCCCGGCGGATCTTATCGAGAGCATGGCGCGGCTCATTCAAGCCGTGCCCTTCCCTGGGATAGAAGACCAGCTCGACCGGAATGCCGTTCTTCTTGAGTCCCATGTACAGTTCCTGCGCCTGTCCGACGGGCACCCGGAGATCCTGCTGACCGTGCAGGATCAGCGTCGGCGTCTTGGCCTGCTTGATGTGCACCATGGCCGAAGCGCGCCGGTAAGCTTCCTCGTCGTTCCAGGGCTCGTCGCCGAAGTAGTCTTCCAGCACCATCTGCAGGTCGTTGGTCGAATACATCGAGTACATGTTGGTGAGGCCGGCGCCGACCATGATCGCCTTGAAGCGGTCGGTCTGGGTCAGCGTCCAGGCGCTCATGTAGCCGCCGTAGCTCCAGCCGCCCTGGGCCATGCGCGCCGGGTCCGCAATCCCGCGACGGACCAGCTCATCGAGTCCGGTCTGGATGTCCTGATAGTCGCCGCCGCCCCAGTCGCGGAGATTCGCGGCCAGGAACTTCTCGCCATATCCGCTCGAGCCGCGCGGGTTGGGCAGGAACGCCACCCAGCCCTGCGAGGCGTAGACCTGCGCCGGGTTGTACCAGCTGGCGCCGAATCCCTGATCCCAGACGCCGGACGGTCCGCCGTGAATCAGCGCCACGGTCGGATAACGGCGGCCCGGCTGATATCCCGCCGGGTAGATCAGCACGCCCTCGACCTCCATGCCATCCTTGCTCTTCCAACGCACCACTTCGCCCTTGCCGAATGATGCGTCGGCGAGTTCCGGGTTGATGGTGGTGAGCTTAGTGGCCGACCAGGGCGCATCGGTTCGCGCCACGTAGACATCTTCCGGCGTGTCCATGGCCGACCGGCCGAACGCAATGGTACGGCGATCGCTCGAGAGCGACGGTGTTGCCCCGCCGAACCACCCCCGCGCTCCGCGGAAATCGGAGAGCTGCCTGGCGGGACCGCCGTCGACCGGCGCGTGAAACAGCTCGGTGCTGGTCCGCACCGAAGCCCAGAAATAGACGCTCTTGCCATCCGCTGCCCAGGTAACGGTACCGGGCTGGTAGACAAAATCGCGCGCGAGCTGCCGCGGCGTGCCGCCGGCTGCCGGGATCACCACCAGGCGCGATTGCGAAATGGCAATGGCTCCGGCGGGCGTGGTGGAAAAGGCGATCGACGCGCCATCGGGAGACCACCGCGGCCCCACATCGGGCCCGGCGTTGTCGTACAGCTTGCGGGTCGTTCCGGTGGTCGCGTCGGCCACCAGGATGTCGGCATAGCGGCCGTCGTCGGCCCGCGGCGTCGGGATCGAGACGAACGCGATCTCCCGGCCGTTAGGCGACCAGTCCAGACCGGCAATCTGGTAGTCGCCCTTGACGACTTCGCTGCTCTTCCGCGAACTCACGTCGATCACGAAGAGCCGAGCCGGAATGAAGTTCTGATCGACGACGATGGCGTCGTCTTTCTCCTTCTGCTTCTTCTCTTCCTCCGGGGTCGGATCGCGAGGAGCAACATACGCGATCCGATTGCCATCCGGCGACCAGGCAAACGACTGAATGCCGGTCTTGGAGTCGGTCAGTTTTTCGGCTTCACCGCCGAACGGCGAGATCAGGAAAATCTGCGGCTTGCCCTCGCGGGCCGACACGAACGCGATCCGCTTGCCATCCGGCGACCAGGCCGGCTGATCGTCCATCACCTTGGAACTGGTGAGGCGAATCGATTCGCCACCGGCCGACGGAACCAGCCAGAGATCCGAGTTGGTGGAACTCTCCGTCAGGTTGGGCACCGTGACGCTGTAGACCACATGCCGGCCATCCGGAGAAATGCTGACCGGCCCGAGCATCCGCATTGCGGCCGCCCGTTCCGGCGTCAGGGCATTCTGGGCCTGGGCCGCACCCGCCACCAGGCCCAGCAGCGCAACCACTGCCAGCGGCGCGACACGCTTTGTGCGCATCGACGAGCTCCGTTCAGCGCACAATTCAGAAACTGGCATCAGGGCACCAGCGCAGGCTTGTCGGCAACGTCGACACCCAGGACGCGCTTCGAGAAGAAGGCGTACTCACGCCGCATCCGATCGAGCTGATGCCGGGGCTCGGACAAGCCGTGCCCTGCCCGAGGATAGAAAACCAGTTCGACCGGGATACCGTTCTTCTTGAGCCCCATGTACAACTCCTGCGCCTGCCCGACCGGCACCCGAAGATCCTGCTGGCCGTGCAGAATCAGTGTGGGGGTCTTGGCCTGCTTGATGTAGACCATCGCCGACGCCCGCCGATAGGCCTCTTCGTCATCCCACGGCTCGCCGCCGAAGTAGTTCTCGAGCGTGGTCTGGAGATCGTTGGTCGAATACATCGAGTACATGTTGGTCAGACCCGCGCCAACCATCAGCGCCTTGAAGCGGTCGGTCTGCGTCAGCGTCCACGCGGTCATGTAGCCGCCGTAGCTCCAGCCGCTCTGGCCCAGGCGATCAGGATCGGCAACACCGCGGCGGACCAGCTCATCCAGACCGGTCTGGATGTCCTGATAGTCGCCGCCGCCCCAGTCACGCACGTTGGCCTTCATGAATGCGTCGCCGTAGGCGCTCGAGCCGCGCACGTTCGGATAGAAGCTGACCCAGCCCCGCCCGGCCCAGATATGCCCATAGTTGCCCGACGATCCCGGGAAGCCCTGCGTCCAGACACCGGACGGGCCACCGTGAATGAACGCCATGGTCGGATACCGCTTCGACGGATCGTAGTTTGTGGGATAGATCAGCACGCCCTCGATCTCCATCCCGTCCTTGCTCTTCCACCGGTACAGCTCACCCCGGCCGAGCGCGATGTCCGCCAGCTGCGGATTGTGGTCGGTAAGCTTGACCGGCGCAAACTTGGCCGGATCGCGGACCACATAGACATCGTTCGGCTTGGCCACGTCCGACAGGGTAAAGGCGATGGTCCGCCCGTCGTCGGAGATCGAGGCGCCGCCCATGGTGCCCTGGTGCGACGTCAGCTGCTTGGGCTCGCCGCCGGCCACAGGCACCGAGAAGAGCTGGTTGGTGGTGCGCACCGAGGCGTTGAAGTACAGGGTACGCCCGTCCTGAGACCAGGTTGCCCCGCCCGGCTGATAGAGGAAGCGCGAGGTGACCGTTCGCGGGGTGCCCCCGGTGGCCGGAATGACCTTGAGTTCGGTCTGGCCGAAACCATCCTCCCGACTCGAGAAGGCAATCCACTTGCCGTCGGGCGACCACCTGGGGTTGTTGTCGATGCCCGGGTTCTCGAACAGCTTCCGCTTCTCGCCGCCGGCCAGCGTCACGATATAAATATCCGAACGGCTGCCGTCATCGGCCTGCGGCGTGGGACGCACTTCATACGCCAGCTGGGTACCATCCGGCGACCACTGCGGGTTCGAGGGCTGGAAGTCGCCCGCGACGACCTCGGTAGCCTTCTTGCTCGCCACGTCGATGGTCCAGATTCGGGCAAACCGATGACCCTGGTCGACCACGACGGCGTCATCACGATCTTTCTGCTTCTTCTCTTCCTCGGCGGTCCACTCACGAGGCGCCGAGTAAGCAATGGTCTTCCCGTCGGGCGACCAGCTGGGGTTCCCCGCCCCGCTCTTCGACGACGTGAGTTTCTCGGCCTCGCCGCCATTGGGGCGGATCAGCCAGATCTGGGGACGCTCCTCACGCGCGGAGACGAAGGCAATCCACTTGCCGTCCGGCGACCAGCGCGGACTGTTGTCGGCCCGCGGACTGGAGGTGAGGCGGATCGGCTCACCGCCAGCTGCGGAAACGAGCCAGATATCGGTGTTGACCGAATTCTGATCGAGCTCGGTCTGGCTCACCACGTACGCCACCCAGCGCCCGTCGGGAGACAGCTGCGGATCCATTACCTGCTTGAGCGCCAGAACGTCCTCCGGCGTCATGGGACGCTGCGCCGCCGCCGACCCGATACCGAGTACGACCAGGACCGTGAGGACGGCAATCATTTGCTTGAGACGGTTCATCATGTATCCGCTTCCCCGCGACTTCGAAAGGTGAAACCGATGATGCAGCCGGCCGAGAACGGCCGCCTGCCCTGCACTTATTGCGACGCAGCGGCCGGCAGGCCGAGCACGACCCGAGCCAGCGCCGCGCCAAGTCCCGATGCCTGGCCGCCGGCATTATTGGTGAGCACGACCACGGTGAGGCGATCGTCCGGATAGCTGGCAAGCCACGCGCTGAAACCATTGATCCCGCCGCTGTGCGCCACCTGGGCATGCCCCTGCAGCGCCCCGACACCGACGCCATACCCGTATTGGCCGCTCGCTCCGGACTTGACGTGGCCGGTCCGCATCGCGGTCAGCTGCTCCGGACCAAGCACTCGGCCGCCGTCGAGCGCCCGCTGCCAGGCGAGCAGGTCGAGCACGGTCGAGCAGAGGGCCCCGGCGCCTCCCGGAATGTTCATGCTGATCGGGTGATCGTTGACCACGACGCCCTGATCGACCAGATACCCCTGAGCCCGCTTGGGGATCAACCTGGAGTTGTGGCAGTACGACGACGACCCGAGCCCGAGCGGGGAGAACAGCACCGACTCCACCAGCGCCGGATAGGGTGTCCCCGTCACTTTCCCGATGATGACACCGAGCAGAAAATAGGCGGAGTTGTTGTAGCGGTATTGCGCACCCGGCTCGAAGTCGAACGGTTCCTTCGCAAACTCGGCGATGAGCTGGTCTTCGGTCAGGTCGAGGCGCGAAAAGGCGCTGTAGCGCGGCCCGAGCGAGGTGAAGTTCCGGATCCCCGACGTATGGGTCAGCAAGTGATGAATGGTGATCCGCCGCCCCTGCGTCGGATAGTCGGGCAGGAACTTGGTCAGCTCGTCATCGAGGCGGATCTTGCCCTGCTCCACCAGCTGCAGGATCAGCGCAGCGGTCATCTGCTTGGTGACCGATCCGATTCGATAGACCGTTTCGGCCGTAGCCGGCGTCGAACTCTCGAGATCGGCCGAGCCGTATCCCTTGGCAACCAGAAGTTCGCCTCGGTGCTCGATCGCGATCGAGACGCCCACATTTCGATTGGTCTCCATATGCGCCGAGACCGCCGAGTCGACCCGGGCCAGCAGTGGCCCGCGGGCCTGGCCCTCGAGGCCGCCGGCCAGGGCGACGAGGCATCCCAGGGCAATCAGACGCGTCACCATAGCATCACTCCACCCGCTGGCCGCGCAGCGGACCGTCGACAGGATGATCGAGTTCGATGGCCGTTGCGCGCCCGGCGCCCCCGGTCAGACGAACCCGCGGGCTCTGACCGTACGCCGCGAACGCTTGCCCACCGAGCGCAAGGAATGAATCGTCACCCTGCCAGGCCAGGCGGCTCCAGTTGCCGCCGTCGCGCCCGATCATGAGCCGGCCCTCATCGTCTTTGATCTCGAACACGGTTCCCGCCAGCCGGTACCGGCCGACGTACTGGCTCCGACGATCGGCCGCCAGCGTCTGTTCCGCGGACCTGGGCACCGTAATGCCGAGCAGCGCAGCCACGATCTGGTCCGAGACACCGACCGGGTCCGATCCCATGGTATTGGCCAGAACACTCACGACCAGATCCCGATCCGGAACATAGAGCAGGTTGGCCTGGAATCCGGTAATGGTGCCGCCGTGGCGGATCACCCGGTAATCGCCGAGACGATAGAGGGCGACCCCGAAGCCGTAGTTGGTCTTCCAACCATCGGCCAGCACCGCCGGCGTGATCATCCGCTGATAGGTTGCCTGGGACAGCAGACGACCCTTGGCCAGCGCGTCCCGGAACCGGACCAGATCGATCGGCGTCGAGCACAGGGCACCCGCCCCGCGGGGAATCCACATCGACTCCCCTACCGCGCGCTCGAAGCTTCCGCGAGCCCGACGATACCCTCTGGCGCGATTCGGCACGATGGCCCGCTCATCGCACCACGAGGTCCTGGTCAGACCGAGCGGTCCGGTAATCTGGTGCGCGAGCGCCTCCGCCAGCGACTGCCCGGTGATCTTCTCCACCAGCATCCCCGCGATCAGATACCCCGTGTTGTTGTACTGCCATGAGGTTCCTGGCTCGAAATCGGGCGGGACATTGCGAAGCAGGCCGATCAGGCGATCCGTGGTCAGATCGAGCCGGAAGCTGTCGCGCGACACGGCGGGGCCCAGATTGGTGAAGCTCCGGATTCCCGAGGTATGGTCGAGCAGTTGGGCCACGGTGACCCGGCGACCATTGGTCGGGGCGTCCGGCATATAGGTCCGGATATCCGCGTCGAGAGCGACCTTGCCTTGATCGACCAGCTGGCCCAACAGGACCGTCGTAACCTGTTTGGTGACCGAACCCGTCTTGAAGATCGTTTCGACGTTGACTGCGGCCGGGTTCTCGAGATCCGCCGCCCCGTAGCCACGGGAGAACAGCAGTGTCCCTCCCTGCATGACGGCAACGGAGAGGCCCGCAGTCGGCCCTTCGCGCAATTCGCGCAGAGCCACGCTGTCGACCAGCGACGGGAGCCGGCCGGGATCGACTGCGGACGTCCCAAGGGACGCCGCCGCCTGGATCAGGGCCGCGAAGAAAAACTGATGCATAGGAGATATGGTCCAAAAGTGCGGCCGGAAGCGGATCAAGGCAACCACCGCCCGACTGCCGATCCGACTGCTTCCTTAATACGCACGACGCCCGACGTTCGCTGAAGCGGAGAAGTTTCGGCCGAGCAGGGCCCTTAAATCCGACCGGCAGCGGGCGTTACGTTTCGGGAATGACAATCCTTCCCTCGCAACGGCACCTGTTCGCACTGCCGCAAGACGTGGCCTACCTCAACTGTGCCTACATGTCTCCCCTGTCCGAGCGCGTGGCCCAGGCCGGGCGCGCGGGGATCGACGCCAAGCAACGGCCCTGGGAGATTACCCCGGCCGACTTCTTTACCATCGCGGATCGCGGCCGAACCGCCTTTGCCAAGCTGCTCGGCTCCCCGGCAACGGCCGACGATGTCGCGATCGTCCCGGCCGCGAGCTACGGCATGGCCACCGCCGCGGCCAATCTTCCCCTGGGAGCCGGACAGCGGGTCCTGGTGCTGGCCGAAGAGTTTCCCTCGACCATCCTGACCTGGCGGACCCGGGCGCGAGAGGCCGGCGCCGAGTTGGTCACCATTCCCCGCCCCGCCGACGACGACTGGACTGCGGCGGTCCTCTCGGCCATCGACTCCCGTACCGTGGTTGCTGCGCTTCCGGCGTGCCACTGGATCGACGGCGTCCGGCTCGATCTCGCTGCGATCCGAGCCCGGCTCGATCAGGTCGGGGCCGCTCTGGTGCTCGACCTGACGCAGTCGCTCGGCGTGATGCCGTTCGATCTCGCCGCCGCCGACCCCGATTTTCTGGTCGCGGCGTGCTACAAATGGCTGCTAGGCCCCTACAGTATCGGGCTCTTGTACGTGGCACCGCGGCGTCAGGGCGGCACTCCGCTGGAGCAGCATTGGTTCGGCCGCGCCGGGTCGGAGAACTTCAGCGCCCTGCTCGGTTATCCCGAATCGTTCCAACCCGGCGCGCGCCGATTCGACATGGGAGAGCCGGCCAACTTTGCCCTGATCCCGCCGGCCGTCGCGGCAGTGGAGCAGATCCTGGAGTGGGGGGTCGGCAACATCTCGGAAACGATCGGGGCGTACAACGCCACCATTCTGACCCGTGCCGAAGCGCTCGGCGCCACGGCGGTTGCCCCGCGGCTCCGGGCGCCGCACTACCTCTCGCTGCGCATTCCGGCCGAGTCCGCCACGCTTGCCGAGCAACTGGCATCCGGACGAGTCTACGTCAGCGCGCGCGGAGGCGGCACGCTGCGCATCACGCCCCATGTCTACAACGAGGTGTCCGACATCGACCGGCTCTTTGCCGTGCTGGAGCCCGCGCTCCGGCCGGCCGGACGCCCTTGACCACCGAAGGACAGGGAGCCTATACTCAAGGATGCAACAGCTCGTGACGCTCAATCTCTGGTGGTGGCCCTGGCGCAAATCCGCGGTAGGGCGAGCATCCGTTTGAGCCGATCGTAGACTGACGATCGCACCCGACGAAGCCCACCGCGATATGCGGTGGGCTTTTTTGCGTGTGCAAGCCTGCCGTTTGTCCTGGGTTACAACCTGGAGAGGCAGGCTATGATCATCGTTCTCAAACCGGGCGCATCGGCGGACCACGCCGACGATCTGATCCGAAAGATCGCGTCGCTCGGTCTCCGACCGCTCCACATGCCCGGCAGCGAGCGCGTCGTCCTGGGCGCCCTGGGCGACGAGCGCGAACTCGAACGACTGCAGCTCGACGGCCACCCGATGGTCGAGAGCGTCAAGCCGATCCTCGCCCCGTACAAGCTGGTCGGGCGCGAGATGCATCCGGCCGATACCGTGGTCAATCTGGGCGGCATCGCCATCGGCGGCGACCGTATCGTGGTGATCGCCGGTCCCTGCTCGGTCGAAGGTCGGGAACCATTTCATCAAAGCGCCTCGGCCGCCGTCGAGGCAGGTGCGCACGCGCTCCGCGGCGGGGCGTTCAAGCCACGGACCAGTCCCTATTCGTTTCAAGGCATGGGGCGTGAGGGGCTCGAAATCCTGCACGACGTGTCCCGCGAACTCGGCGCGCCGTCGCTGACCGAAGTCGTCGACGTCGCCGATCTGGACCTGGTCGACCGCTATGCCGACGGCTTCCAGGTCGGCGCCCGCAACATGCAGAACTTCCGGCTGCTGCAGGCACTCGGCCAACACCGCAAACCGGTGGTCTTGAAGCGGGGCATGGCCGCGCGAATCGACGACCTGCTGCTCGCTGCGGAGTACATCCTGGCCGAAGGCAACCCCAACGTGATCCTCTGCGAACGGGGCATTCAGGGCTTCGACAGCACCACCCGCAACACCCTCGACCTGGCTGCGATTCCGGCCATCAAGGCGCGAAGCCATCTCCCGGTCATCGTCGATCCGTCGCACGGCACCGGCGTTCGGGATCTGGTGGCACCGATGGCCAAAGCGGCCATTGCCTGCGGCGCGGACGGGCTCCTGATCGAGGTCCATCACAATCCGCAGGTAGCGCTCTCGGACGGCAAGCAGTCGCTCTACCCCGACCAGTTCGCCGCGCTGATGCGAGAACTCGGTCCCTTCGCACGCGCCGCCGGGCGGTGTCTGTGACCCCGCATCCGCCACCCGCCGGGACGGTGCTGCCGCTGGTGCGCCGTCTGCCTGCCAGCGTCGACCCGCTGGCACTCTATCGCGCCCTGACCAAAGGCGGAGAACAGGCCCATACCTTTCTGCTCGAGTCCGCCGACGGCAGCGAGCGTGAGGGCCATCGCAGCCTGCTGGGAGTCCGGGCGGCGCTCCGCATTCGCGCCGACCTCGAGTCGGTCCGCCTCGAACCGCTTTCGCCTAACGGACCGCCCGCTCTGGCCCTGGTTGCCGCCCGCTATCCCTCCGCCTGCTACGAAGGAGACGTCCTCGTCGTCCCGATTGCACCTCGCACTCCGGTGCTCGACGAGCGCGACCGATTTCGTCACAGTACCGCGTTCGACGTGCTCCGAACCCTCGCATTCGGGGTTGAACTGACCGCCACACCGAACCCGTGGGGCCATCTGCTCGTCGGAGCGTTCGGATACGACGCCATCGACTACTTCGAGCAGTTGCCCCCCGGTAACGCCGACCCGCTGGACCAGGCGATTCTGGAGTTCTGGATTCCCGATCGTCTGATCGTGCTCGATCATCCGACGGCGTCCGCCACGGTCGTGGCCACCGCATGGGGCGGCCCCGGGTTCGATGCCCGCTACCACGACGCAAGCCACGCAGTCGAGTTGCTGGTTGCGTCGCTGACCGACCTGCTCGACTCGGAGTTGCCGGATCTGACGCCCTTCCCGGGAGCAGCGGACGCGGACGTTACCGTCGACCAGAGCGACGACGAGTACGCCCAAACCGTGGCTCGCCTGCAGCAGCATATCCTGGCCGGCGACGTCTATCAGATCGTGCCGTCGCGAACGTTCTCACTGCCGTGCCCCGATCCGCTCGCGGCCTACGCCAGCCTGCGGGCTCACAACCCGAGCCCGTACCTCTTCTATCTGCGGAGCCCGGAACGAACCCTGTTCGGCGCGTCGCCCGAGACCTGCCTCCGGGTCGACGCGTCGACTCGCCGGGTTACCATCACGCCGATTGCGGGGACGGTGGGCCGCGGCCGCGATGCGGAGGGACAGATCGAGCCGGACGCCGATGTCCGCGCCGAGGTGATGCTCCGCCTCGACCAGAAAGAACTGGCGGAGCATCTGATGCTGGTCGACCTGGCCCGGAACGACATCGCGCGCGTCAGCATCGCGGGGACTCGCAACGTGACCAGGCTGCTCCAGGTCGAACGGTACACCCATGTGATGCACCTGGTGTCCGAAGTCTCGGGCACGCTCGCCGCGCACACAGACGCACTGGAAGCGTACGCGGCCACCATGAACATGGGGACGTTGGTCGGCGCCCCGAAGGTCCGCGCCGCGGAACTCCTGCGGACCGTCGAGCCGTCACGGCGCGGCGGGTACGGCGGCGGCGTAGGCTACCTCCGCATCGACGGCACCCTCGAAACGGCCATCGTGATCCGGTCGGCCGTGGTGGTCGACGGCGCCGCCTTCGTTCGCGCCGGGGCCGGCGTGGTGATGGATTCCGACCCGAGGTCCGAGGCGCTGGAGACACGCCGCAAGGCGCGGTCCGTGATCGAGGCGATCCGCAGTGCGGAGGTACCGGTCCATGTCTGACGCGCTCGACGTGATCCTGCTCGACAACTTCGACTCGTTCAGCTACAACCTGGCGGACGAGTTTGCCCGGCGGCGGGCCCGGGTCACCGTATTCCGGAACGATGTTGCCGCCGGCCGGATCCTGGAACGGGCCATCGGCACCGGCACGAAGACCTTGCTCGTCATCTCCCCCGGCCCCGGGCGCCCGAGTGAGGCGGGATGCTCGCTCGAGGTCATTCGCGCAGCACTCGGCCGGGTTCCCCTGCTGGGTGTTTGCCTGGGTCACCAGGCGCTGATCGAAGCGGTGGGCGGAACGGTGGTCAGGGCGCCACTGGCCGTGCATGGCAAAGCCAGCCAGGCGACCCACGACGGCACCGGTCCGTTCGAGGGCTTGCCGTCCCCCACGCCGGTCGGCCGCTACCACTCGCTGGCGGCGGGAGCGCTGCCTGCCGAGTTGGTTCCCATCGCCGCAGCCGACGACATCGTGATGGCGGTCAGCCACCGCGCGGCCCCCGCACTCGGCGTTCAGTTCCATCCCGAATCGGTCCTGACACCGGCCGGCGGGCAGATGATCGACAATCTGATCCGATGGGCCTCCCATGTCCGCAGCTAGCGTACTCGACACCCTGAGCCGCCGCAGCCTCGATCAGACCGAGAGCTTCGCCGCATTTACCGGGCTGATCGAGGGTGAACTGAGCGAGATCGAAATCGCCGCTCTCCTCGGTGCGCTCAAAGCCCGTGGCGAGACGCCGGCCGAGATTGCCGGGGCGGCACTGGCGCTGCGGCGGGCGGCCGTGCGATTTCCCAAGCCTGACTACCCGGTCGCCGACACCTGCGGTACCGGCGGCGATGGCGCAGGAACCGTCAACATCTCCACCGCCTCGGCGTTCGTTGCGGCGGCAGCCGGTATCCGCGTGGCAAAACATGGCAATCGGGCCAGTTCATCCCGCTCCGGCTCGGCCGATCTGCTGGAAGCACTCGGCGTCAGACTCGAAACGACGCCTGACGTTGCAAGGCAATGTCTCGATCAGGCCGGCGTCTGTTTCCTGTTTGCTCCGGCGTATCACCCTGGAGTGCGGCGGGCCACCGGCGTGCGCCAGACGCTCCGCACCCGCACCGTGTTCAACCTGCTAGGCCCCCTGGCAAATCCTGCGCAGCCGGAATACCAGGTGATGGGCGTCTATGCCGAGCGGCTGGTCGTGCCCCTGGCGGAAACGCTGGGCATGCTGGGCTGCCGCGATGCGCTCGTGGTGCATGGTTCGGGTATGGACGAAATCGCCTTGCACGGACCCACGACCGCAGCACGACTTCACCGCGGTTCGGTCCAACGCTTGACGCTCACGCCGGAAGCGGCCGGATGCATGCCGGCTCCGGTCGAGGCGCTGGCTGGAGGTAGCCCCGAGGAGAGCGCCATCTGGCTCCGGCGGCTGCTCGCCGGGCAGGCTCCGAATGCGCACCTGGAGGCGGTGGCGCTCAACAGCGGGGCGATGCTCTGGATTGCCGGCCTGGTTCCGGACCTCCGTGCCGGTGCCGACGCCGCGCGGGGGATCCTTGCCGGCGGGGCCGCCCTTCGTCACCTGGATGCCCTGATCGAGTGTTCCCATGGCGCTTGATGCGATTCTGGCTGCCAAACGACGTGACGTGGCCCTGCGGCAGGCAGCGCGACCGCTCGGCACCCTGCTCGAAGGATTGCTCCCGTCCGACCGGAGCTTCGAGGCGGCGCTCGCGGCCCGGCGCTCCGCATTCATCTTCGAGATCAAGCCCGCCTCGCCGTCGGAGGGCAAGCTGCGCGCCGTCGACGAGATGGCTCCCGCGATCGACGCCTACGCACGGTACGCCGATGCCGTCAGCGTGCTGACCGACCGGCCCTTCTTCGGGGGGTCGCATGCGCTGCTGGCGCGGGTACGCGCCGCGGTGCCGCAGCCGGTCCTCTGCAAAGACTTTATCCTCGACCCCTACCAGGTCTACGAAGCCCGACGCGCCGGGGCCGATGCCGTGCTGCTGATGCTGTCGATCCTCGATGACCGGAGCTACCGTGCCTGCGCGGATGCCGCCGCCTCGGTCGACATGGGCATCCTGACCGAGGCGCATACCGCGGACGAAGTGATCCGCGCCCGCACCCTGAGTGCCAAAGTGATCGGCATCAACAACCGCGACCTGACGACCCTCGAAGTCCGACTGGAGACCACGGCAACCCTTGCCCACCTGGCAGGACCCGGCGGCATTCTGATCGCGGAGTCGGGCATCCGGACTCGCCGGGATGTCTGTCGATTGGCCGACACGGTCGACGGCTTCCTGATCGGGACCGCCGCAATGCGCGCAGCCAACGTCGCGCAGACCGTCAAGGAACTCGTCTTCGGACCGACCAAGGTTTGCGGCCTTTCGCGAGCCCGCGACGTCGAGGCGGCCTCCGCTGCCGGGGCAACGCACGGCGGCTTCATCTTCGCGCCGGAGTCTCCCCGCTGTATCAGCCTCCGCCTCGCTCGCGAGTTGCGCCAGACTGCACCGCTCGACTGGGTCGGCGTGTTCGTCAACGATTCGCCGCGCCGAATCGCGGAAGCGGCCGACCTGCTCGACCTCTCCGCCGTCCAGCTCCACGGCGAAGAGACCGACGCCGAGCTGATCACGCTGAGAGAGCAACTGTCCCCACGCTGCGAAATCTGGAAAGCGGTGCGGATTCGCAATGCGATCCCCTCCTTTCCTCCCGGCACCGATCGCCTGCTGCTCGACAGCTACCATCCCGATCGGCGGGGCGGCACCGGACACGCATTCGACTGGTCGCTGGTCGAAGGTGGACCCGCCACCGACCGACTGGTCCTATCCGGCGGCGTCACGGCCGACAACGTCGGCCGAGCATACACGACAGGCATCGACTTCCTCGACGTCAATTCGGGCGTCGAGCTGGCGCCGGGCATCAAGTCTGCCGCTGCCCTCGATCACTTCTTTTCCGTCCGGCGCTCGCGTCCGGAGCCCCGGAGAATCGCTTCATGAAACTTGCAACCCGTTTCGGCAGCTACGGAGGGACCTTCGTACCCGAAATCCTGATGCCGGCACTCGAAGAACTCGAGCAAGCCTATATCGACCTTCGGAGCGACCCCGCCTTCCAGGCGGAGCTGGCCGAGCTGCTGGCCAACTACGCCGGCCGGCCCACCCCGCTCTACCGCTGCCGTCGCTTCGGTGTCGACGCGGGGGCCGCCATCTGGCTCAAGCGCGAAGACTTGTTGCATGGCGGCGCGCACAAGACCAACCAGGCACTGGGACAGGGCCTGCTCGCACGCAAGCTGGGCAAGCGGCGCCTGATCGCCGAAACCGGCGCGGGGCAGCATGGCGTCGCAACGGCCTTCACCGGCGCCCGCCTGGGGTTGGAAACCGTGATCTACATGGGAGCCAAGGACGTCGAACGGCAGCGCTCCAATGTCGAGCGGATGCGTCTCTTCGGAGCAACCGTCATCCCGGTCGGCACTGGGAGCGGCACCCTCAAGGACGCCATCAACGAGGCGCTGCGGGACTGGTCCGCCTCCTACGATACGACCCACTATCTGCTCGGGACGGTGGCCGGACCGCATCCGTTTCCGACCATGGTGCGCGACTTCCAGCGGGTCATCGGCGACGAAGCGCGGCAGCAGTTCCTGGCCGCCGAGGGAGAACTGCCCGACATCGTGATCGCCGCCGTCGGCGGCGGCTCCAATGCCATCGGCATCTTCACCGCCTTCCTCGACGACCCGATCGAGTTGCTCGGGGTCGAGCCCGCCGGGCGCGGCCTGCACACCGAGGCCCACGGCGCCACGCTGCAACGCGGCACCGTGGGCGTCCTCCATGGCGCGCTGACGCTGGCGCTCCAGGACGACGAGGGGCAGATCCTGGAATCACATTCGATTTCGGCGGGCCTCGACTACCCCGCCGTCGGACCGGAGCACGTCTACCTGCAGGAGCGCGGCCGAGTCCGGTACACCGGCTGCGACAATGCCCAGGCCGTGGCCGCCTACCAGGACCTGGCTCGGCAGGAAGGCATCCTGCCCGCCCTTGAAAGTGCCCACGCCCTGGCGGCCGCCCGTCTGCTTGGTCCGGACGGACGGCGGCGGCGCATCCTGGTCAATCTCTCGGGCCGAGGCGACAAAGACCTCGCCACGGTCCAACGCTGGCTCTCGGAGCAGAACGCATGAATACCCGTTACGATCGCATGTTTGCGCGCCTGTCGGCCCGCGGCGAAGGCGCCTTCATTCCCTTTCTCACCCTGGGCGATCCCGACATGGCCACCTCGGCGCGCCTCCTCGCAGCTCTTCTTGCTGCGCAAGTGGATGCTCTCGAACTCGGCCTGCCGTTCTCGGATCCGGTCGCCGATGGTCCGGTGATTCAGGCCTCGGCCCGCCGCGCCCTTGCCGCCGGCACCCGCATGACCGACTGCTTTGCCCTGATCCGCACCGTCCGACGCATCGATGCCGACCTGCCGATCGGGATTCTGGTCTACGCCAACCTGGTGGTCCGCCGCGGGGTCGGCGCCTTCTACCGCGAGGCCGCCGAGGCGGGCATCGATTCGGTGCTGATCGCCGACGTGCCCATGGCAGAGGCCGGCCGGTTCCGGGACGCGGCGGCGGCGGCCGGAATCGCGGCGGTGCTGATTGCCCCGCCCAACGCATCGCCCGCGCGCCTGGCGCAGATCGGGCGACAGAGCCGCGGCTATACCTACGTCACGTCGCGCGACGGCGTGACCGGAGACGATCGCGCACCCGCCGCCGATCTGCGCGCCCGCCTGACCGTGCTGCACCAGGCCGGTGCCGCACCCCCGGTGGTCGGGTTCGGGATCTCCACCCCGGAGCAGGTTCGCGCGGCCCTGGCCGCCGGAGCCCGAGGGGTCATCACCGGCTCGGCGCTGGTGCGGCGGATCGAAGCGCAGCTCGGGTCGCCTGACCAACTCGTGGCCGACGTCGAAGCGCTCGTAACCGAACTCAAGGCCGCCACCCGAGGCAGACACACGGGCAGCGACCGGGAGCAGTATGCGGAGCGCGTCGGGATTGTCTCCGGAAGCCGATCGGCCGACCTTTAGCACAACGGGGCGCATTCCGCGCCCCGCTCGACCTTCAAATCCGACACGTCCTCATGGCTTCAATCTCTCCGATCCAGGTGCCCGGTACAGCGCGCCCCGGCGGTCACTATTCCCAGGCAATCATCCACAGCGGACTCGTCTATGTCGCCGGCCAGCTCCCGGTCGACCTGGCCACCGGCAAACCGGTGCTCGGCACGGTCGCCGAGCAAACCCGGCTGGTGCTCGAGAACATGGACCAGATCCTCCGGACGGCCGGCAGCAGTCTCCAGCATATCGTTCAGGTCACAGCCTACATCACCAGACTCGACGACTGGGGCGACGTCAACGCGACCTACGCCGAGGTGATGGGATCGCACCGGCCGGCGCGCGCCATCGTCCCGGTGCCCGATTTGCATTATGGGGTAGCCTTGGAAGTTACCTGCATCGCTTCGGTTGCTCCAGCAGCGCGCCGACGCAGCGCGAAGAAGGCCAAAGCGGCCGCCCCCGCCCGTCGGACCGCCGCGAAAACCGCCAAGGTCGCTAAGGCCGTCAAGCCTTCCCGCTCAGCGCGCAAGAAGGCCAAGCCTGCGCGTGCCAAGCGATCGACCGGCCGGCGGTCGAGAACCCGTTGAGACGGTTGGCGCTGGGCCTGGGCCTGCTGGCGGCCGCGCCCCTCGGCGCGGCTGCCCAGCTGCCAGATGACCCCGCGGTCCGGCGGGCGCTCTCGCTCCTCGAGCGCGACAACGCCTGGACCCTCGAACAGCAGGTGTCGCTCTGCGAGATCCCGGCGCCGCCGTTCAAAGAGGAGCACCGGGCCGCCGAGTATGCCCGGCGCTTTCAGGCGCTGGGCTACCAGCCGACCGTAGACTCGATCGGAAACGTGATTGCAATCCGCAAAGGCAGCGGACGGGGCCGGCGTGTCATGATCGCCGGGCACCTCGACACGGTCTTTCCCGAAGGAACCGACGTCACGGTCAAACGGCAGGGCAATCGCTATCTCGGTCCGGGCATCGGCGATGACTGCCGCGGTCTGGCCGTGGTTCTGGCGGTCGCGCGCGCCATGGCCTTGGCAGACCTTACCTCCGAGGGTGACATCCTTTTCGTGGGCAATGTCGGCGAAGAAGGGCCCGGCAACCTGCGCGGCGTCCGCTACCTGTTCGAACGCAAACCGGCCGGCGCGGTCGACGCCTTTATCTCGGTCGACGGGATCGGCCTGGGCCTGGTCAGCGGGGGCGTAGGCAGCAACCGGTATCGGGTCGACTTCAAAGGTCCGGGTGGCCACAGCTACGGGAATTTCGGGATGCCGAACCCGATCCACGCCATGGGTCGGGCCATCGCAGCTATCGCCGATCTCGAGGTGCCGGGAACACCGCGCACCACCTTCAGCGTCGGGATCGTCGAGGGTGGAACCTCGATCAACTCGATTGCCTTCACCGGCTCGATGCAGGTGGATCTCCGATCGGAATCCGCTCCGGCGCTGGCCAAGCTGGACAGCGCTTTCCGTCGGGCAGTCGACCAGGCCGTTCTGGCCGAGCGGCGCCGCTGGCCCCGGTCGAATGCGAACCTTGCGGCCGAGATCGTCGAGATGGGGCGGCGGCCGGCAGGCACGCAGCCCGATTCGCTCTGGTTGGTGCGCGGCGCTCGAGCGGCTGCGGTGGCGCTCGGGCTCCCGGCCCCGGCGCCCGGTCTGTCCAGCACGGACGCCAACTTGCCGATCAGTCTGGGTATTCCGGCCATCACGATCGACGGCGGGGGCACCGGCGGCGGGGCCCATTCACTGGGCGAGTGGTATGAAGACGGCCCGAGAGGCTATCTCGGGCCGCAGTGGGCACTCCTGACGGTGTGGAGCGCAGCCCGCGCCCGCTGAGTCGACCGAGGGCTGGTTCTGCTACAGGGGCCAGCCCTCCGCCACGCCAGCATCGGTCAGCAGGACGATCGGAGCCCGCAGGTCCCCGGCAAATACGGTCGATTCGAGTGGCATGGTCCGATCGAGATCTTCGACCGTCGTCCCGATTCTGCACGTCAGCATCAAGTGTAAAACAGGTTGATCGAGCAGGGCCGGCGGAGGGACCGATCGGCGGGGCCCGAAGGCCATTCCGTCGCGGATGATCGCGGGAATCCGGCCGCTGACGGCGACCGGAATTTCCATCAGCGCCTGGAGCAGTCGGTAGGTCAGCGTTGTGGACTCCCCGCCACAGGTGACGACTCCAAACACCGGCGCGTCGAACCGCCCGGTCCGCGGAAAGATGGCCACCCCCCAGTTGTAGCGGGGCTCTCGCTCGTTCGCATACGCCATGGTCTCAGCGAGCAGGTCGTGGACCGCGACGATGTTCTGCGGAATCGGATCGACGTTCACAGGATAAACTCCGGCCTGAGTTGGGGTTCGGAGTCTGATATGGCACAACGTGGGCCGAGCCACCCCGCCTCCGATCAGCCCCCGACTCGCTCCCCCGACGCTATCGCCTGGGACGCGAACCCGCCACCCCCCCCGCAAATCTTTGCATCCCGGAACCCGAGGCGTCATGGAATAGGACAATCCCGCCCACCCCCAGGGGGTAGCCGCCCTCAAGTCGGTCCCGGCCAAGCCGATACTCCAGGTTCCCAAGGGAGCCCGTCACGCATGCAAATCAGCCTCGAGCAACTACGCCCCGATCTGGTTCTGGGCGCGGACCTTTCCGACGCCTCCGGGCGTCTGCTGCTTCCCAACGGCACCGTGCTGACCGACAAGCATATTCGCTACTGCCAGATGTGGGGCATCGTGGCGGTGGAAATCCAGGTCGACGACCCGACTGCCGTCACGGGCGAGCAGCCGATCGATCCGGTGGCCTGGGCCGCCGCCGAGGCAGAGCTGGCTCCGCGTTTCGCGCATGTGGATCGTACGCATCCGGCCATCGCGGCGCTGTTTGCCCACTGCGTTGCCACGACGCTCCTACAGGCTCGGGCATGACGCCTCGCCGCCCCGAAGACCTGATTCGCGGCGCCGTCGAAGTCGGCACCATCCAGGGCATGTACGACCGGTTGGTCCAGGTCATCGACCACCCGCTCAGCTCGGCATCCGACGTGGGACGAGTCATTGCCGAGGATCCGGGGCTGACGGCCCGCCTGCTGCGCCTGGTGAACAGTCCGATCTACGGTTTCCCGACCCGGATCGCCACCGTGACGCAGGCGATCAGCATCGTCGGCATGGCGCAGCTGCGTGACCTGGCCATCGGGACCTCGTTCATGCGGCTCTTCTCGAATGTTCCGGCCGACCTGGCCGACATGAATTCGTTCTGGCGACACAGCATTACCTGCGGCCTGGTTGCGCGCCAACTGGCGGCCGGGCGGCGCGAGGCCAACCTCGAGCGCTATTTCATTGCCGGCCTGCTGCACGATATCGGTCGCCTCATCATCTACACCCGTGCTCCGATGGAAGCGGCCACGGCGTTGCTCGACGCCGGTCGCTCGAACGAACCGCTCTATCAGGTCGAGCGTCGCATCTTCGGATTCCATCACGGCGCGGTGGGCGCTGCGCTGCTCGAGCAGTGGCGGCTGCCCAGCGTCCTGGTCGAAGCGGCCGCCTGGCACCACGCGCCCGCCATGGCAAGCCGCTTCCCGATCGAAGCGGCCATCATCCACATTGCCGATGTCTTTGCCAACGCACTTGCCTTCGGCTCGAGCGGCGAGCACCTGGTGCCCACCTTCGACGCGGCCGCCTGGGACCTGATCCAGTTCGCCCCCGATGGCGTCTCGCCGATGCTCCGCCAGGTCGAAGTCCAGTTCGAGCATGCCGTCAACGCGATCATGGAGCCCTAGGCGTGATTCAGCCGATGGCGCCCCTCACGGGCATCGACCGCGTCACCGCCGCCGCCGCCGCCGAAGCAGCCCGGACCATGAACCGGTGGCTGCTCGACGCCCTCGATCACGTCGCCTCCGTCGGCGTGACACAGCCCGACGACGACGAAGAGTCGGGACGTACCGCCGTCCTGGCGCAGGCCGGATCGGTGATCAGGCGGATCTGCCCGATCGATGGCGGGGCGTTCTTTCTGCTCGATCCTGCGGCGGTCGACTTCCCGATCGTTTGGTGCGATCCGCCCGAATTGGCCCAGGTCTTTCAGGAGGAACTGAACACCCAGATTGCCGACGGCGTCTTCGCGTGGGCGTTACAGACGAGCCATCCGATCCTGGTACCGAGGAAGCACGGCGGCGGCACCGCCATGCTGCACGCGCTGGCGACGCGGAACGGGCCGCTGGGCATGTATCTGGGCACCATTCCGGAGCGAGCCCCGTTCATTCCCCACGGCTGCCAGAAGCTTGTCACCATCGTCCTCACGACCTGCGCAACGCACCTGCGTTCGGAAGAGCTGCGCACCGAGCTTCGGCAAACCAATCGCGGCCTGGAAGCCGCCATCGAAGAGCGCACCATGGAACTGCGACTGGCCCGCGACGCCGCCTTCAAAGCGGCGCAGGTCAAGTCCGAGTTCCTGGCCAATATGAGCCACGAGATCCGGACCCCGATGAACGCCGTCCTCGGCACCGCGGCGATGCTGATGGACACCGAGCTCGAGCCCGAGCAACGAAATCTGGCGGAGACGATCGACAGGTCGGGACGTGACTTGCTCACGATCATCAACGACATCCTCGACTTTTCCAAGCTCGAAGCCGGCAAGCTCCGGATCGAGTCGATTCCGTTCGACTTGCACGATACCACCGAGAACGTGATCTCCCTGCTCAACGCCAAGGCCGAAGCCAAGCAGATCCGGCTCCGGCTCAAGATCGCGGAAGGCACGCCGCGCGAGGTCCTCGGCGACGCCGGGCGACTGCGGCAGGTGCTCACCAACCTGATCGACAACGCGATCAAGTTTACGCTCGAAGGGTTCGTGATGGTGCAGGTGTCCCCGAAGCCGGGGCCTCCGGGAATCCATCCGGTCACCATTACCGTGCGGGACTCGGGCATCGGTATGACGCCAGCGCAGCTGGACAACGTATTCGAGAAGTTCACGCAGGCCGACACCTCGACCACCCGCCGCTTCGGCGGCACCGGGCTCGGCCTGACCATCTGCCGCCAGCTGACCGAGTTGATGGGCGGCGGCATCTCCGCCACCAGCGAACCCGGCGTCGGCAGCACCTTTACCCTGACCTTCCCGTTCCAGACCCCTGAAACGGCCGGTCCGGCATCCGCGACCGCCGCCTTGCCGACCCGGCTGTCTGGTCGGGTGTTGCTGGCGGAAGACTATCCGGCCAATCAGAAGATCGCGCGCTGGATGCTGGAACGCCTCGGCCTGACCGTGACCATCGCGCAGGACGGCAAGGAGGTTCTTGCGAAGCTGGCGGCCGAAGGGCCCTTCGACGCCATTCTGATGGACTGCCAGATGCCCGAGATGGACGGGTACGAAGCCACCAAAGCGATCCGGACCGGCGACGTGTCGGTGGCCCGGCTGCCGATCATCGCAATGACGGCCGCGGCACTCGCCTCCGATCGCGACCGCTGCCTGGCAAGCGGTATGAACGACTACATCAGCAAACCGGTCCAACAGGGCGACCTGGCCCGGGTGCTGGCCCGCTGGCTGACCTCACCCGTTTCGGGGTAACGGCGTCGCCTCACGGAAGCGGATCGTGATGGTGGCGCCGCGCCCCAGTTCGCTCTCTACTCCGATTACCGCCCCCCACCCTTCCACCAATCGTTTGACGATGGCGAGGCCGAGTCCGGAACCGCTCGTGGTGGTGGAGAATCGGGGCTCGAAGATCCGCTCCAATTCCTCCGGAGCGATGCCGCATCCGTCATCGACGACTCGAAGGACCGGGCCGTCGAGTTCGACCGTGACGGTGCGCGCATCGGCGTTGCGAGAGTTCTCGAGCAGGTTGACCAAGGTTTCCTTGACCTCGTCCCGATGGGCCAGCACCAGTGCATCCCGCTCGATCGAGAGGCTCACCCCTCCGGCATCGGGGGCCAGGCCGTAGAGCGCCACCACCTCACGGCAGACCTCACCGAGCGGGGTCGGTTCCGGAGCCGGACGCCCTTCAGCCGGCGCCGCAAACCGACTGAAGGCGCGGGCAATGGTGTCGAGCCGGTCGATCTCAGCCAGGATCCGGCGCGCGGTATCTTCGAGGCTCGGCCCGAGCGGCCGCCCGTCGCGATGGACCCGCTGCAGATGCTGAATGCCGAGCCGCATCGGCGTCAGCGGATTCTTGATTTCGTGCGCGATCTGATTGGCCATCTCGCCCCACGCGAGCACCCGGGCAGCCCGCTCCTGCGCTTCCTGCGTAGCACGGACGTCGTCCGCCATCTTCTCGAGCGCCGCAAAGACCGGCGTGAACTCCGCCGGAGGATCGCCGGCGGGCGGCGGCAGCGCCTGGCCCCGCCCGAACGCCAGCGCGGCATCGCGCAGCTCCCGCACCGGCCGCGACAAGGCCCGGGCCGACAATTGCGCACCGATCACGGCGGCAAAGAGACCGAGCACCACCGCCAGCACTAGTACGTACGCCAGATCGAGCTGGCGCCGGGTGATGTCCGGGTCTCCGGTACTCTGGGGCGATGCCAGCATGGCCGCGTCGCCGGTGGGCAGCCGAATGGCGCGGACACCCAGCCGGGTCCGGGCCGTGGCGGAAGGACCATCCGTCACCGCGGTCTGCTCACCTTCGAGGTGGACTCGGCGGAACACATCGGGATGCACCAGCGTGTTGACGACCCCGTAGTCCTCGAGCACTCCGCCCCCGTTGGCTGCGATCAGGCGGCCGTCACGGTAAATCACCAGATTGGCATCCACCCGCTCGCTCAGCACCTCGAGGGTGCTGTCGACCGCCATCGGACCGGTCAGCGGGAGGGTGCTCCCCGGCGCGGCATCCCGCAGCGTCTGGGCAATCATCAGATCGCGCCGGCTGCGGCCACCGTCGGCCAGTTCGAAGATGTTGATCAAGGCAAATCCGGCAGCCGGCACCAGGAAAAAGGCGCCCAGGGCCATGGCAATCCGGGTCCGGAATGCCCGCCACTCGGGCCACCAGGCCGGGCGTTCGACCCGCCCGACGGCGAGCCAGCTTGCCAAGCCGGCGAGACAGAATACCACCAGGAGATCGAGCACCACCAGCAGCGTACCGCGCACCAGCAGCGCGCCCGGACGACCCAGTTCGGCGACACCGGATACGTCGCGGGCGCCGTCTCCCATCGCCACGGTGCGGGAGCCGCGAGCCGTCCACCCCTCCCGCCGCCAGAGCGCCACCCCCTCGCGGGGCTGCTCCAGCGAGCCGGTCGGCGACAGCGTCAGACGATAGAGCGGCTGATGCGGCGGGGTCGGCACCAGGAGCCGTCCGAGACGGGCACGCGGAACCAGATTGGACCTGGGCCCGAGACCGATCGTCAGCACCGTACCCGCATCGACGCGCACCACGCCGAGGTAGTGGACGGCGGGAATTCGCTGGAGCGGTACGATGGTGCGCAAAACGCCCTCCGGCAGTTGCCGCACCACCCGGCGCACCAGCGAATCGGGCAGATCGAGTTCGTCGAGTCGTAGCTGCGCCCGCGGCTCACCCTCCACCGTCCAGAGCCCGAGCACCGCGGGAAACGACTGCCGAGCCAGCGGCGAGGACTGCCAGACCTGGAATAGCTCGGAGGTGCTGCGCGGCACTGCGCCTTCGTCGACCTGGTCGATGAAAATCTCGAGCAGCGGAATCACGATCGGGTCGGCGCGGATGCCCAGCGCACCGAGATCGGCGCGGCCCGCCGCGACACGCCCTTCGACCTCGGCACCCCACACCATCAGCGACGCGGCGCTGCCCACCGCGACACCGATTCCGGCCAGACCGACGATCCGCCGGGCCGGCCAGACGACCAGCGCAATGGCCACGGCCCAGAGCACCGGATACCAGTCAGGCCATCCGTACCTGGCGTTCCAGATACCCAGTCCGATCACCGCGGCGCTGACGGCAATCACCGCTCCCAGCGCCACCGGGGTACGTCGACCCGACGCCCGGCGCGGCAGCAGTGCCGCCGCGACCATCACGATGGCAAAGGCGACCAGAAAAACCACCAGCTGCCAGACCACCCAAAGCTCGGCCGACACGCCATCGATCGGCACCTGAATGCCGCGACCGAGACGGCTGACCAGATACGGCGCCGCCAGGAGCAGCACGCCGGCAACCGGAATGCCGAGCCAGCGCGGCACGTCGAGCCGCGGCCGGATCGCGAGCGCCAGCAGCGCAACCACCACGCTGACCGCCGCCAGCGGCGCCGCCGACTCCGACAACGGGCCAAGCAGCGGATGATGGAAGGCGTACGACGAAAAGAGCGCCGACATTTCGAGCGTGCCACCGAGCGGCGCGCGCATCAGCACCGCAACCGGAAGCGCTACCAGTACGAAGCGAGACCACCCCGGCGCCGCGACCACCAGAGCGAGCAGCAGGGTCAGCGCAGCCACCAGGAGCAGCCGCTCCACCGCGGCACGATAGGCGCGCTCATGCGCCTCGGTCTGACTCGGCGGCACCAGCTGTACGCTGAACAGCAGCCGGCTGCCGCCGTCGGCGGTCGGTTCGAGATAGTCGAAGACGTCGGAGGTATCGGGCGCAATGCCGGTGAGCAGCACCTCGACGCCGACCCCGGACTGCTGCTCGAACCTCCGGGCCAGACTCCGCCCCTGATCGGGTACGGTGGAGTCGGCCGCGAGCAGGAGCGAGACGATGGCGGTCCGCTGATTGGGAAGTTCGCGCCGCCCTTCGAGCACCGCATAGTACGGGGCGCGACGGAAATCGATCGAATCGCCCTGCGACTCCGGCGGAAGTCGATGGCGGCCGGCCCAGGCAAACGGGGTTCCATCAGCTTCGACGATGACCACGCCGGTTTCCACCGACGCATCCGCGACGGCCCGCGCCAGCCGGCCCAGCGCCCGGTCGCGGGAAAGGGTCTCGGCCTGGACCGCCTGGTCCAGGACACGTCCGATCGAGGCACGCGATTCCTGGATCTGCCGTAGCCACTCCGCGGCGGCGTGCGTAATTTGGCTTTCGCGAACCTCGGGCCAGGATCGGGTGATCCGCTCGATGGTGAAGTGGCTGAATCCGAGCAACCCGGCCTGGCCGACCAGCACCACCGCCAGCAGCAGGTTGACCCCGCGGCGCCGCGGCAACACCAGAGCCGCGGCAACCCAGGCGAGGACCGCCGCCACCGCGGCAACCAGCCGCGGCTCCCGGATCCACTCGGCAAGCAGCAGATACCCGGCAAGCAGGAGCACCAGCCAGCGATGACGCCAGATCACGTCGATCAACCGAAGCCGGTGCTCCTCGCCTGCCTGACCGCTCTCGCGGCCCGCCGCATCCTCAGCTCGAATCCCCGCCTCCTGATTCCCGCCGGAACCCTGATTGCCCGGGGTCCGGAATTGCCGCTTGGTGCGGACACCCTGATCGTCGAACGGCTGGCGCACGACCTGTCCGCCCGCCTTCAGATCGCCTGCAGCCCGGTGATTCCCTTCGGCGTCCACGGCGGCAACGATCCCGATGCCCCCGGCACGGCGTCACTGACCCGGAAGACACTCCACCGGATGATGAACGAACTTATTGCCGCGTGGGAGACGGAAGCAAAGGTGGATGACGTCGTGATCCTGACGGCACACGCCGCCGACGCGCATCTGGAAGCCCTCAGCACCATCCGCGCCGTCGGCCGGATTACCTTGATCGACATCTTTGCCGCTCCGCTCCCCGACGCGAGCCCCGCGTCCATTACCACCAGTATCCTCCTCGCCATCGCCCCCGAAAACGTCGACACCACCCTGCTGCCCCCAGGTCTGGCCCACACCCGGGAAGCAGGAGAACGACTCTACCAGACCATGCTGGACTATGTCCTCGAACGGATCGAGCGGTCCGCCGAACCGTCCTGAAGCCGGGACACCCGTCCCAGGAACGGTCACGCCCCCACCCGAGCCTGAACCGGCCGAGCCAACCTAAACAATTTCATGGCAACGGTTTAGTTTCCAAAACATCGAGGCACGAACCCTTCATCGCTGGCCTTGGTTACCGGCCCGATCCGGGCTTCGTCAAACCCGAGTCCGATGAATGGACAAACCGATGCGAATGAATGACTTGCTCAGCCTTCGTCCCAAGTTGAAACCGTGGACGACAACCGCTCGTACGAGTGCCCGTCGACTGTTCCGTTCAACGAAAGGAATGAACGCGATGAAGCCCAGGGCCCTCGCCCTCGTGCTGCTGGCACTGGCACCCGCTGCCGCCCTCGGACAAGCACCGCCGTCTTCGCTGACGCTCGAACAGGCGCTCAGCCAGGCGTCCCGTAACAGCCCGGCGTACCGCCAGACGCTGAATGACGCGTCGGCAGCCCGCTGGGGCGTTCGCAATGCCTATGCGGCCGCCATGCTGCCGAATCTCTCCGTGTCGGGTGGCATGTCGTATACTGGATCGGGCTCCGCCACCTTTGCCGGCTCCGTCTTCAATCAATCTTCGCCGACCCTCTCGTCCAGTTACGGCATCGACCTGAACTGGCAGTTGTCGGGAAGCACGCTGACGGCCCCGGGCCAGCAGCGCGCCAACCAGGCCGCGATCGAGGAGGATATCAACGGAGCCGAGGTCTCGCTCCGCTACGACGTCACCTTCCAGTACTTCACGGCACTCCAGGCCTCGGCGCAAACCGAGGTGGCTCGCCAGCAGGTGGCGCGGAACGCCGAGTTTCTGACCCTGGCCGAGGCCCGCTTCCAGGTCGGACAGGCTACCATCCTCGACGTCAAGCAAGCCCAGGTTCAGAAGGGGCAGGCCGACATTGCGCTGCTGCGTGCCGAGCAGACCGAAGCCGAAGCCAAGCTGGAACTGTTCCGCCGGATCGGGCTCAATGCACCGGCCGAGGTGCGTCAGGTCGCGCTGCCGGATTCCTTCCCGGTCACCGCTCCGACCTGGCAGCTCGACGGACTGATGGGCATTGCCGATCAGGAAAACCCGCTGGTACGGGCCGCGCGGGCGCGCGAAGGGTCCGCCACGCACGCACTGCGGGCTCAGCAGTCGCGCTACCTGCCCACGCTGAGCTTCCAGGCCGGCTGGAACGGCTATACCCAGCAGTTCACCAACGACAACGTCCTGCTGACCCAGGCGCTGGGTGGCGCCCGCAATCAGTTCAACAACTGCCAGTTCCAGAACAGCGTGATCACCAGTCTGCCGGGCGGCGGCATCGGCGGCCAGCCGGGCGCCGGTACCATCGCCGATTGCCGCAGCGAATTCGGCCTGGACGCCACCGGAGACGCGTTGCTGCCGGAAGTTCGCAGCGCCATCATCGCGCGCAACAATGTCTTCCCGTTCAGCTTCTCCAGCCAGCCGTTCAGCGCAGGCGTTCGGATTTCCCTGCCGATCTTCGACGGCTTTCAGCGTAATCTCAATGTGGCCCAGGCCCGGGCGCAGCGAGACGACTTCCGCGAAGCGGCACGGGGCCGCGAACTCCAGGTGCGCACCGAAGTGCAAGGTCGCTTCCTGGCGGTTCAGACGGCGTTCCGCGCCATTGCGGTACAGCAAGCCAACCGGGAAGCTGCCCGGGATCAGCGTCAACTGGCGCAGGACCGCTACCGGCTGGGCAGCGGCAGCGCGCTGGACGTGACCGATGCCGAGAACAACGTGCAGCAGGCCGAGGGCGACTACGTGAACTCGGTGTACGACTATCACAAGGCCGTGGCGGCGCTCGAGTTCGCCGTCGGCCGTCCACTCCGCTAATACGCGGGAATCGGAAGCTATGTCGAAGCGCGCGAAGTGGGGATTGTTTGCGGTGGTGGCCATCGTTGCGG
This sequence comes from uncultured Gemmatimonas sp., assembly GCA_964619465.1. Taxonomy (GTDB): domain Bacteria; phylum Gemmatimonadota; class Gemmatimonadetes; order Gemmatimonadales; family GWC2-71-9; genus SHZU01. Next base: position 34,860 of record CAZUES010000003.1, on the reverse strand, counting down.
TGACGGTATTCGCCGTGAAGGCGGCCAATCGGGACGGGAAGGCGACGGAGGTGCGGCTGGAAACGGTCGCATCACGGCGCCTGGTGTCCGTCGTGACCGCGAGCGGGAAGATCGAAGCCGAAGCCCAGGTGGACATCTCCGCTGACATTACCGGCCGCATCGTGCAGCTCGGCGTCAAAGAAGGCGACCTGGTCAAGAAGGGTCAGTTCCTGGTGCTGATCGATCCGGCCCAGTACCAGTCGGCGGTGCGCCGTCTCGAAGGGTTGCTGGCGTCGAATCAGGCGGGGCTGGTGCAGGCCCAGACCAATCGGGACCAGGCCAAGCGGCAGTTGGACCGCTGGATCGAGATGCAGAAGCTCAACGCTGCGCTGGTCTCGACCGAGCAGGTCGAGCAATCGCAGCAGCAATACGATGTGGCGGTCGCGTCGTACAACGCGTCGCTCGCCAATGTCGACCAGGCGCGCGGCTCGCTGTCGGAAGCGCAGGACCAGCTGAGCAAGACCCGGATCGTCTCGCCGATCAACGGCCGAGTCGTCCGGTTGCCGGTCGAAGTCGGCGAAGTCGCGGTGCCCGGCACCTTTTCGCGGGAGACCGGTCGCCTGATGACCATCGCAGACCTGGGCACTATCCTGGCCAAGGTCCGCGTCGACGAGACCGACGTGGTGCGCGTCAGCCTGGGCGATTCGGTCGAGGTGTCGATCGACGCGTTCCCCGACAGCGCCTTCGTGGGACGGGTCACCAGGATTTCCCACAGCGCCACGGTGGCCGCGCAGTCGACCACCTCTGCTGCGCAGGCGGTGGATTTCGACGTGGAAGTCACGCTCGACAACCCGCCCGCCGCCGTCCGCCCCGACCTCTCGGCCACCGCCCGGGTCGTCACGGACACGCGCGAGGACGCGCTGTCGATTCCGATCATTGCGCTCACCGTCCGCCAGCACGAGGATGTCCCGAGCGAACTCAAGCCGGCGCCGACGAGTTCGGCCCGCTTGAGCGGCCGGGATCGTGAAGGCGTCTTCGTGGTCACCAATGGCATCGCGATGTTCCGGCCGGTGCGGGTCGGCATCGCCGGCGAAGAGCACTTCGAAGTAATCGATGGCCTGGCCCGGGGCGACTCCATCGTGGCCGGACCGTTCCAGGCCGTCCGCGACCTCAAGGACTCGACCAAGGTTCGTCCGCCCAAAGCGGGCTCCTCGGCCGCCGGCACCCCGGCCCGTCCGTGAGCGACGTCGTGATTCGGATCGACTCGCTGGTCCGGGAGTACCGGATGGGCGAGGAACTGGTCCAGGCGCTCCGCGGTGTCTCACTCGAGATCCGCCGCAACGAGTATGTCGCCATCATGGGACCATCCGGGTCGGGCAAGTCGACCATGATGAACATGCTGGGCTGCCTCGACACGCCCACCTCGGGCGAGTACTGGCTCAACGGCCAGGAAGTGTCGCGGATGTCGGACGACGCGCTGGCCCGGGTGCGCAACCGGGAAATCGGTTTCGTCTTCCAGACCTTCAATCTGCTGCCGCGCGCCACCGCCCTCGAAAACGTCGAGCTGCCGCTGGTCTACGCCGGCCTGCCCAGCAAGGTGCGCCGAGACCGCGCCAGGTCCGCACTCGAACGGGTCGGACTCGGCAATCGCATGGACCACCGCCCCAACGAAATGTCGGGCGGACAGCGGCAGCGGGTGGCGATTGCCCGCGCCCTGGTCAATGAACCGTCGATCCTGCTGGCCGATGAACCCACCGGCAACCTGGACAGCGCCACCAGCACCGACGTAATGCGGGTCTTCGGACTGCTGCACCAGCAGGGACAGACCATCATCGTGGTCACCCATGAAGCCGACATCGCTGCGCATGCCGAGCGGATCGTAACGCTGCGCGACGGCCGCGTCGCGAGCGACGTGCGCCCCGACCGGACCGAGGCCGCCTGACCGATGCCGTTCCTCGAAGCGGTTCGGATGGCCCTGGCCACGCTGTGGAGTCAGAAGCTGAAGAGCTTCTTCAGCCTGATCGGCGTGCTGATCGGGGTGACCTTCCTGATCGCCGTGGTGTCGATCGTGCAAGGCATGAACGTGTACATGGAGGAGGAGTTCGCCAACCGCCTGGTCGGGCTCAACACCTTCAAGCTGCGCCGCACGCCCGACATCAACATGGGCAACATCACGGACGAAACCTGGCGCGAGTGGTCCCGCCGGCCGCGCATCGACTACGGCGACGCCGACTGGCTGATTGCCAAGCTCAAGACGCCCGCCATCTTTGCCCGCGCCTGTGACGGCGGAACCAATGTGATTGCCGGCGGACGGACCGCCAGCGGCGTGCGCGTGGTTGCTGCGGACCCGCCGATCTTCACCATCCGTAACTACGACCTGGCCTCCGGCCGGCCCTTTTCGAGCCATGAGGCCCGGCTGGGCTCGCTGGTGGCCGTGATCGGCTTCGAGCTGGGCGATCGGCTCTTCCCCGGTGTCGATCCGCTCGGCCGCTCGCTCTCGGTCGGGGGCCTGCCCTATCGAATCATCGGCATCGTCGAAAAGCAGGGCACCCTCTTCGGGTTCTCGATGGACAACTTCGTCGTAACCCCCTTCGAGTCGCCGGCCAACCGGCTGACCTGCCGCCTGGGGTATATGGACGAACTCAACGTGCAGACAACCTCGGTCGACCTCCTGACGTCGGCCGTGGCCGAGGCCGAAGAGCTGATGCGGATTCGCCGCCGGCTCCGTCCCAACCAGGACAACAACTTCGCGCTCGAAACGGCCGAAGGGGCGCTCGAAGGGTGGCGCCGGATTTCAGCGGTGCTGTTCACCGCGCTCCCGGGCCTGGTGGCGATTTCGCTGGTAGTCGGCGGCATCGTGATCATGAACATCATGCTGATGGCCGTCAGTGAACGGACCCGGGAAATCGGGATCCGCAAAGCCCTGGGCGCCAAGCGGCGCGACATCCTGGCGCAGTTCATCATCGAGTCCGCCACGATCTCGACGGTGGGGGCCGCCATCGGTATCGGACTGGGCATTCTGCTAGCCTACGTGGTCAAGGCGACCACGCCGCTCCCGGCCAGCGTGGCCCCCTGGTCGATCGGGGTCGGCGTCTTCGTCGGTGTGTTCGTCGGCATGGCTGCCGGGGTGTACCCTGCCAGCCGCGCATCGAAACTGGACCCGATTCAGGCACTGAGGTCGGAATGAACGACGCCGGCATGCCGCCACGCTGGCCGCCGATTCCGGGCGCACTGCCTCCGGCGGCCACACGTAAACTGGCCAAGGTCAGCCTGCTCGACCCTGCCCGCCTCTTCGAAGGTGTCCTCATCGCCCTGGAATCGATCCGGGTCAACAAGGCCCGGGCGGCCCTCACCATCCTGGGCGTGGCCATCGGTGTCATGGTGGTCATTGCGATGGCGTCGATGATCACCGGGATCAACCGCTCGGTGAGCGGCATGCTCGAACAGGCGGGCCCGACCACCTTCATGGTGATGCGGCACTTCCAGGGCGGCATCCAGGTCTCCGACGGAACCGAGCGCCCCTGGGAACGCAACCCGTTCGTCACGGTCGAAGAGGCGCGGATGGTCCGCCGCTTGCCGGGCATTGCGCAGGTTGCCTGGCGGGAAGAGACCAGCGGTCCCGTCAGCGTCGGCTCGGTCAATCTGAGTTCGGTCTTCGTGATCGGCGCCACGCCGAACATGCTGGACGCCGCGGGCGGCACCCTGACGCATGGGCGCAACTTCACCGAGGTGGAGGCCGCCGCGGGATCCCACGTCGCCATCATCAACGATTGGCTGGCCGAGCGCGTCTTTCCCGGTCTCGACCCGCTGCAGCGGCGAATCAAGATCTTCGGGGTGCCGTTCACGGTGGTCGGGATCTACGCGGAAGCAGCCAGCCTCTTCGGCGGTGCGTCACAGAACCCGATCGCGGTGATGCCGCACGGCACCTTCACCAAAGTGGCTGAGTATCGGCGCGGCGGGATGTGGATCATGGTCAAGCCGGCCGACACCGTCACCGTGGCCGATGCGCAGGATCGAGTCATCTCCGCGCTCCGGATGTCTCGCGGCCTCCGCCCCAGAGAAGACAACAACTTTTCGGTGGTGACCCAGGACAAGATGCTCGAGGTCTATAACAAGGTCACGGGCGGCTTCTTCCTGGTCATGCTCGCGCTGTCGAGCGTCGGCCTGCTGGTCGGGGGCGTCGGTGTCGTGGCCATCATGATGATTTCCGTGACCGAGCGCACCAAGGAGATCGGCGTCCGCAAAGCACTCGGCGCCACCCGTCGGGAAATCATGTTCCAGTTTCTGGTCGAGGCGGCCACGCTGACGCTGCTGGGCGGGATCATCGGCATGACCATGGGCGGGTCGATTGCCTGGCTGGTGAGTACCTACACGCCGATTCCGGCCGCGGTGCCACTCTGGTCCGTCGTGGCCGCCCTCGCTGCCAGTGCCATTACCGGGATCTTTTTCGGCCTCTACCCGGCCAGCAAAGCCGCCAAACTCGACCCGGTCGACGCCCTCCGCTACGAATGATCCGGGAGGGCCGCGCCCCGTGCCGCAGGCGACCTCCCGGCTGTACCTTTCTCCCCGACTGCCCGATTGTCCGTCCTATTTTCCTCGTTGGAGGGTTCCATGCTGCGTACCTCTCGCCCTCGCGCCGGATCGCCCTTTCTCCTGGCCGTCGCCGCGGTGTTCTTCCTCAAGGGATGCGGCACGACCTCGATCCAGAACCTGCTCGACGAGCCCAGCAAGTATGAAGGGCAGACCGTACGGGTGGCCGGCTCGGTCACCAGCTCAGTGGGCATCCTGGGTGTCGGCGCCTATCAGATCGACGATGGCACCGGCAAGGTCACCATCGTGACCCAGAGTGGGGTCCCGCGCGAAGGGTCCAAGGCCGGGGTCGAAGGCAAGTTCCACTCCGCGTTTACGCTCGGTACGCAGACGGCCGCCGTGATCGTGGAAGAGCGCCGGAAGACCCAGTGACGCCGGCGGTCGACATCCTGGCCATTGCGGCACACCGGGATGACGTCGAACTGACCTGCGCCGGTACCCTGATCAAGGCATTCGATCAGGGCTACCGGACCGGAATCCTCGATCTGACCGCCGGCGAGGCCGGCACCCGCGGCTCTGCCCAACTCCGGGCCAGCGAGGCCGCCGCCGCCGCGGAGATCATGGGCGTGACCGAGCGGCGCAACGCGGAGTTGCCCGACGCCCATCTGCACAACTCCGAGGAAGCCCGGCGGGTCGTGGTCGAGGCAATCCGCCATTTCGCGCCGCGAGTGGTGATCCTCCCCTTCCCGGTCGGGCGGCACCCTGACCACCGCATCGCGTCGGAACTGGCCCGGGATGCCTGTTTCCTTGCCGGGCTCGCCAAGTATCCGGCGGACGGGACGCCCCACCGCCCCTTCAAGATTCTCTATGCCCTGGCCTATCGAGAGGATCCGGTCAAACCGACTTTTGTGGTGGATATCACGCCACAATTTGACCGAAAATTGGCCGCAATCCGCTGCTATGCGAGCCAGTTCGACGGGGCAACCAATGCCGGGGAGATCTTCCCGACCGGGCAGGATCTCTACAGCCTGGTCGGGACCCAGAACGCCCACTATGGCTCGCTGATTCGGACCCGGTTCGGGGAACCGTTTTTCACCCACGAGACCGTGTTGATCGACGACATCGTCGACCTGGGCGTCCAAAGCATGTAGGGGACTCATCGGCCTCCCGATCTGGGGTTATAATCCCTGTCTATGCCTGTCCGACCTGTGTATCTCGACCATGCGGCCACCACGCCGGTTCGCCCCGAAGTGCTCGAGGCGATGCTCCCGTACCTCGGAAGCAACGCCTTCGGCAATCCGTCCAGCGCCCATCATTTCGGCCGCACCGCGCGCGCCGGGATCGAACAGGCCAGGCGCCAGGTTGCCATTGCCGTCGGCGCCGAACCGAACCAGGTGATCTTCACCTCGGGCGGCACCGAGGCGGACAATCTGGCCATCATCGGAAGCGCGCTTGCTGCGCGAACCCGGAACCGCCCGATGCGGGTGGTGACCTCCGCTATCGAGCACAAAGCGGTGCTGGAAGCTGCGCATCAGGTGGTCAAGCTGGGGGGCGAGGAGGAGATCCTGCCGGTCGACGGCAACGGCCTGATCGACCAGGCCGCCTTCGCCGCGTCGCTGACGCGCACGCCGGCCATCGCCTCCTTCATGTGGGTCAACAACGAGACGGGCGTGCGCCAGCCGATCGAGGCCATGAGCCGGGCCGCGCGGGACGCAGGCGTGCTGTTCCATTCCGACGCGGTCCAGGCCTTCGGCAAACTGCCCATCAACCTGGCCGAAGCCTCCTGCACGCTGCTTACCCTGTCGGGCCACAAGATCGGCGCGCCCAAGGGTATCGGCGCCCTGATCGTGGGCGACCGCTCCGCGGTCGATGCGCTGATTCACGGCGGCGGGCAGCAGTTCGGCATCCGCCCCGGTACGGAAAATGTGGCCGGCGCCGTGGCGCTCGGCAAAGCGGCGCTCCTGGCCGCTGCGGAAGTTGCCGAGGAAGCGGAGCGGCTTGGTGCCCTGCGCGACCGGCTGACCGCCGAGTTGCGCGCGGCCGTTCCCGATCTGGTGGTCAACGGCGAAGGCGCTTCACGAGCGCCGCACGTCCTCAGCCTGGCGGTGCCCGGCACCGAGGCCGAGGCGCTGCTGATGCATCTGGACCTGGCGGGAATTGCGGTTTCGGGCGGATCGGCCTGTTCGACCGGCGCCGTAGAGCCGTCGCACGTCCTGGTGGCCATGGGAGTTCCCCGCGCGCTCGCGCTCGGGGCGGTCCGCATGAGTCTGGGCCACGAGACCCGCGAAGCCGACATTGCGCAGGTCGTCTCGGTCTTCCCGGGCATCGTCGAGAAGGTCCGGAAGCTCGCTACGGTACTCGGACGTGCCTGAGAAAATTCTGGTCGCCATGTCCGGTGGAGTCGACAGCTCGCTGGCCGCCGCGGTGCTGGTCGAGCAAGGCTACGACGTCGTCGGCGCCACTATGAAGCTCTTCTGCTACGGCGACGAGGTGCCCGATCGGCCCTGCTGTTCGCTCGACTCGATCAACGACGCCCGGGACGTAGCCCACGCGCTCGGCATTCCGCACTACGTGCTGAATCTCGAGGATCGATTCGGCGAGCAGGTCATTGCCAACTTCGTCGACGAGTACAGCCGAGGGCGGACCCCGATTCCTTGCGTCCGCTGCAACTCGTTCACCAAGTTCCGCGATCTGCTGGCCCACGCCGATGCGCTGGGCTGCGACGCCATTGCCACGGGGCACTACGCCATTGCCCGAGACGGCAAGTTGTTCCGCGGCGCCGATCGCAACAAGGACCAGAGCTACTTCCTCTGGGGAATTCCCCGCGAGGTGGTCGCCAGGATGCGGACACCGGTCGGTGCGCTGACCAAAGCCGAAACCCGCGCCGCGGCCCGGAAACTCGAACTGACCACCGCCGACAAACCCGAGTCGGTCGAGATCTGTTTCGTCCCGAACGACGACTACGTCAGTGTGCTCGAGGCGCGACTGCCCACCGACGCGCCGGCGCTGGCACCGGGCCCGATCGTCACCACGGCCGGAGAACAGATCGGCGAACATCGCGGCTTTGCGCGCTACACCATCGGACAACGGCGCGGCCTGCCCGGCGGGTCGCCGCTGCCGCTCTACGTGGTGGGGATCCGCCCCGACGACCGCACCATCGTGGTGGGTAGCGAAGCCGACCTGGCGGGTACATCGGTGGAACTGGAAGAACTCAACTGGCTCGCGACTCCGCTCCTTCCGGGTGACCAGTGCGAGGTCCAGATTCGTTACCGCAGTCGGAGCGTGCCGGCCACGGTGCGCACGGTCGGCGCGTCCGGCCTTGCGCTGGATCTGCACGAACCGGCCCGCGCCATCACTCCGGGACAATCCGGCGTGTTGTACTCGGCCGAAGGTCAGGTACTGGGCGGAGGAGTCATCGCATGAACGGTCTGGCGAGGCGCGCAATCTGCGTAGCGGGGCGGTTCGCGTTGCTTGCTGCGCTATTGAGTGCCCCGACGGTGGCCCAGCAGGGCAGCCGGGCCATGACGGTGGACGACTTCCTCTCGATTCGGATCGTCGGCGACCCGCAGCTCTCGCCCGACGGGTCACTGATTGCCTTTACCGTCACGACCCCGTCGCTGAGCGACGATCGCAACGTCTCCCGGCTCTGGCTGCATAACCTGGCCAACGGTACCACCCGCGAGCTGACCCGCGGCGCCGGATCTGATCAGTCTCCGCGCTGGGCGCGCGACGGCCGAACCTTGGCGTTCCTGTCGACCCGCACCGGTACCCCACAGGTCTGGCGGATTCGCACCGATGGGGGCGAACCGGTGCAGCTCACCTCGATTCCAAACGGCGTCAACCAGTACTGGTGGTCGCCCGACACGACCTCGCTGTTCGTTGCAGCCGATGTCAGCTGGCCCGACACCACCGAGCTGCAGCGCCGTGAAGCCGAGTTCCCCACCAGCGCCAGGATGTGGACCGGGCTGATGTACCGGCATTGGAACGGCTGGCGGGCCGGACTGCGCCAGCACCTGTTCCGGATCGATTTGCCGACCGGATTGGCGAATGACATCACTCCGTTCGACCACGACGTGCCGACGCTGGCCCTGGGCGGACAGGACGTCGCGATCTCACCGCTCGGTACGGAGCTCGCGATCGTCTTCAACGCCGATTCCGTCGTCGCCACCAGTACCAACAACGACATCTATCTGATCGGCCCCGATGGAACCGGCCTGGTCCCGATGACCAGGAACCCCGGCAACGACCATAGCCCGGTCTATGCCCCCAATGCGCGGTGGATTGCCTACCTGTCGATGCGCACCCCCGGGTTCGAAGCCGACCGGCAGGAGCTGATGGTATACGACCGGGCCAGCGGCGACCATCGATCGCTCACCGGCGATTGGGATGCCAGCGTCCTGGCGCTGAGTTGGGCCCCGGATTCCCGCTCGCTGGTGGTGGAGGTCGAGCTGCGTGGCGAGCGGCAATTGCATCGCGTCGATCTGGCGACCGGCCGGCGCGCGCTCCTGGTGTCGGGCGGCTCCAACTCGGCGCCGCAGCTGGCGCCGGCCGGAGACACCCTGATCTACCTCCACCAGTCGGCGGCGGCGCCCCCCGAGATCTACCTGCTTCCGCTGGTCGGTCGCGGACCGCAGACCGCGCGCAAGGTGACTTCCCTCAATGCCACGCTGCTGGCCGACCTCGAGTTGCCCCCGGTCGAGTCGTTCGGCTTTATCGGCGCCAACCGCGACAGCGTCTTTGGTCTGCTGATCAAGCCACCCGGGTTCGATCCTGCCCGGAAATATCCGGTGGCTTACCTGATTCACGGCGGCCCCCAGAGCGCCTGGACGGACACCTGGCACCTGCGCTGGAACTACGCCCTGTTTGCCGCTCGCGGGTACCTGGTGGCCGGCGTCAACTTTCACGGCTCGACCGGATACGGACAGGCCTTCACCAACAGCATCACTCGACGCTGGGGCGATCTGCCCTATCAGGACCTGATGCGGGGCGTGGAGTATCTCGAACGCCTGCCCTATGTCGACAGCACCCGGATCGGCGCCGCCGGGGCGTCGTACGGCGGCTACATGATCTATTGGATGGCCGGCCGGACCACGCGATTCAAGACGCTGGTGGCTCACAGCGGCATCTTCAACACCGAAAGCATGGCGGGAACCACGGAAGAACTCTGGTTCCCGACCTGGGAGTTCGGGGGCTCGCCCGTTTCACCCGAGGCGCGCACGCTGCTGGCGCAGTGGTCTCCCGCTAACTTCGTAGCGCAGTGGCAGACCCCGATGCTGATCAGCCACGGACAGCAGGACTTTCGTGTCGACGTGTCGGAAGGCCTCCAGGCCTTCACCGCGCTCCAGCTGCGCGGCGTCACCTCGAAGTTCCTCTACTTTCCCGACGAAGGGCATTTCGTCCAGAAGCCGAGAAATCGACGGCTCTGGTGGAACGTGGTGCTCGACTGGCTCGATCAGTACCTGACGCCCGCCTCCGGCGATCCGTGACCGACTCGTTACGCACCGAGGGGCGTTCAGGACCTATGTTCGCCCCCATGCCGATTCCCGCCGACAGCCCGTCCGTCGACCTGCGCCACCCGGCGCTCTACATCAACCGTGAGCTGTCCTGGCTCGAGTTCAATCGCCGGGTGCTGCACGAAGCCGAAGACCCTCGGACACCGCTGCTCGAACGGCTCAAGTTCCTGGCGATCTTCGCCTCCAATCTCGACGAGTTCTTTCAGGTTCGGGTCGCCGGCCTCCGCAAACAGGTTGCCGCGCGGTACCAGGATCCCGCGGCCGACGGTCTGACGGCAGAGGAACAGCTCACCGCCATCTCGACCGTCGTGCGTGAGTTGCAGCACCGCCACGACCGGTGCCTGATGCAGGAAATCCTGCCGGCGCTGGCCGGCGCCGGGATCGACCTGATCGTCGACTGGAATGCGCTGACGGAGGACGACCGCGGCTATCTGGGACGCTACTTCACCGATCAGGTCTTTCCCGTTCTCACGCCGCTTGCCGTCGATCCGGGACATCCGTTTCCGACCATTTCGAATTTGAGCATCTCGCTGGCCGTGACGCTCCGCGGCCCCGAGGGCGACGAACACTTCGCACGCGTCAAAGTGCCCAAGATTCTGCCGCGCTGGGTGCCGCTGCCCGGCCGCAACCGCTTCGTGCCGCTCGAAACGCTGATCACCGCGCACCTGGAGGCGCTGTTTCCCGGCATCGAGATCCTGGGTGCCTACGCATTCCGGATTACCCGGAATACGGACCTGGAGATCGACCCTGAAGAGGCCGAAGACCTGCTCTCTTTGATTCAGGAAGAGGTCCGCAACCGGCGCTTTGCCGAGGTAGTGCGGCTCGAACTGCAGCCATCGACCCCCCCCTCGCTTCGCAATCTGCTCACGGCCGAGTTGACCGCCGACCAGGATCCGGCCGAGCTTCCGCTGGGTGAGCAGGAAACGTACGACGTGGCAGGACTGCTCGACGCCGGCGACCTGATGTCGCTGGCTTCCTTCGAGCTTCCCGAACTGCGCGACGCGCCGTTCATCCCGGTCACCCAGCCTCGGCTCGCCGGCACGCCCAACCTTTTCGATGTGATTCGCGAAGGCGATGTTTTCGTCCACCACCCCTACGACAGCTTCGCGACATCGGTGGAACGCTTCCTCCAGCTGGCTACGGAAGATCCGGACGTCCTTGCCATCAAGATGACGCTCTACCGCACCGGCGGCGATTCGCACATTGCGCGGATGCTGGCCAACGCGGCGGAGCGCGGCAAGCAGGTGGCCATCCTGATCGAGCTGCAGGCCCGGTTCGACGAAGAGAACAACATTCAGTGGGCCCAGCGATTCGAAGATGTCGGGGTTCACGTCAGTTACGGCGTGCCGGGCCTCAAGACCCACGCCAAGGTCATCCTGGTGGTGCGCCGCGAGGGCGAGACGATCCGGCGCTACGTCCACATCGGCACCGGCAACTATCAGCCCAAGACGGCCCGCCTCTACACCGACTTCGGCCTGTTCACGGCCGACGCTGCGCTTGGCGCCGACCTGTCGGACCTCTTCAATGTGCTGACCGGGTTTGCCGCGCCGGCCGGATATCGCAAGCTACTGGTCGCGCCGGGCGGGATGCGCAACAGGATCATTCAGCTGATCGAGCGTGAAGCCGAGCATGCCCGGGCGGGGCGTCCGGCCCGGATTCTGGCCAAGATGAACGCGCTCAACCACGTCGATATGATGCGGGCGCTCTATCAAGCGTCACGCGCCGGGGTCCGGATCGACCTGATCATCCGCGGTATCTGCGCATTACGGCCGGGCGTACCCGGCGTGAGCGATAACATCCACGTCATCAGCGTGATTGGCCGGTTCCTGGAACATTCGCGGGCCTGGTACTTCGAAAACGGCGGCGAACCGGACGTCTACATCTCCTCAGCCGACTGGATGCCGCGGAACCTCGATCGCCGGATCGAGTCGGCAGCGCCGCTGGGCACGGCGGCCCATCGCGAGACGGTCCGTGAACTGCTCGAGTTGATGTGGCGGGACAATCGTCAGGCGTGGGAACTGGCGGCAGATGGAAGCTGGACCCAGCGACGTCCCGGCGCCGAGCCGGAGTTCGCTACCCACCAGACCCTGATCGATCGGCATCGACCCGACACACGGCCCAAGGAGATCTAGTTCCCCGGGGGAACTGGCAATCGCTCGATCGTCCGCACCCGCCGCACCCAGGCGCCCAGCACCCCATGCCCACCTTGCACGTTCTGCTTCGGCTGCACCGTAAACGGCCCGCCGACGCCGGTAGTGAAATACTCGAAGAGTTCCCGATTGATCGCAATCACCGCCACCTCGACGGATCGGGTCCGGTCGCCCGGAATGGCCGCCATCGGCACGATGGTGTCGATGCGTGGTTCGATCGTGACGCCGGCCCAGGGGTCGCCGAAGGTCTCGCACATCGGTGGCTGGGAAAGGCAGTCCGGCCCGGCTCGCACATTGACGATGTATCGGAACGCCCCGGCACTTGGCGACCAGGCCGCCGCCAGCCGGTCCGAACCAGGCGGATCTCCAAGCGCATCCACCGTCGTGATGGCAAAGTCGGCGGGAATCGTGGTCGACGCCGATGCAGCCGGGCGGCCCGGGGCGGTAACCGTGACCCGATACCGGCGCCCCGGTTCCACCGTCGCCTCGAAGAGCATTGCGTAGCTGGTGCCCTGTCCTTCGACCGGCGATGCGACCGCCACCGTGGTCAGCGCACCGTCAGGACCGACCTCGCTCAGCACCGCATCGAGTCGTGTGATCGGCATGCCGTCCGTCTGGCTGACATGGATGACCTGATGCGCCGAGTCCGCCACCAGGACCCCGAACAGATGCAGCGATCCGTCCGTCAGGTCCGGAAACTCCGGTGCGGCCGGATCACCGCAACCCAGCAAGGCGGCAACGAGCGTGATCTTCGCCGCCAGGCGCGCCATCCCGGTCATGGTGGCCCGCCCCTCGAGCCGCCGATGGCGACATCGACTCCCAGAACCGGAACTCTGGGCAGCTGGCGACGCGGCAAGTACTCGATCGTATTCGAGAGCCCGCCCGGTTGGGCCCGATAGCCGGTGACATTGCGTCGGCCGGTCAGGTTGATCAGCCCGGCAAACGGTGAAATCAGCACGCCGCCGACTCGCCAGGAGGCCGATGCCGTCAGGTCCGCACGGAAGTAGAGCGGGAGCCGGCCCTGCGTGGAGGACCAGATTGGAAAGTCCGCATCGGTCCTGGGACGCGCCGTGCCGGTGACCGGATCAAACTCGCTGCCGGAAAACATCCCCTGCTCTACCCAGAACGGCTGCCCCGTTGCCAACGCCAAGCGCTGGGACAGCATTCCCCAGCTGCCGAGGCGGACCTGGAGCACGGCGTCGACGGCATGGCGTCGATCCCAGAGCGGGCGGTACTGCTCCTGTCCATCTTTCACCGATGCAATCAGTGGTGTGTAGGTAACCCAACCCGTCAGCCCGCCGGATCGTCTGGCCAGCGACAACTCGAGGCCCGTCACCGTACCCGCGTCGAAGGCGAGGCCGGTCAGGTCGCGAACTCCCGCCGGGCGCCAGCGTGGCAACCCGGTCAGCCGGCGATGAAAGACGGCCGCCTCGAGGCTCCATCCCGATCCGATCGGCCCGGCCCCCATCAGTTCGAATGCGGTGGCTCGAGCGCGCGGCTCGGCGGAATCGGGCAGCAGCCAGAATGGGACGCCAAGAATCGGCAGTCGGTCATCCCGAAGCGCAAAGAGCGCCTGCTCCGTTCGGGAAATCGAGGCCGAGATCCGAAGCCCGCCCGGCGACTCCCAGCGCGCGCCGACGCGCGGCTCCACGCTCCACAGCTTGCCCGTGCTCCATCGGGTCAGCCGCAGGCCAGGTGCCACCGTGATCGGTCCGATTCGCTGCTCCAACTCGGCGGAGGCGGACAGCTCGACGATATCCCGGTCGGTCCGGTCATCCAGATAGCCGGGCGCCGTCGAATCACCCGCCAGCTTCGCAGAGGTCGAGGTGACCCCGGCATCGATCCGGAAGCTTCCCCGGCCTACCGGCGCACCGATCGACGCCGAGGCGCCCTGCATCCTGGTCCGGCCGTGCGTTGCCGCGCTGTCGACCCGGAGCGCCGTGTCGCCCAAAGCCAGGAGACTGCGATAGTCGCTGCGCCAAACGCCGGCCGAGGCGCCGAAGCCGCCCTGGCGCGCCAGACGCCAGTTGACCGAGACCACCCGATTACCCCAGCTGGAATAGAGTGGCGCCGACCCCTGGTCGACGAAGAAGAGATCCTCGATGAACTTGTCGCCGGACCCGTATCCGGTCACCGTCACCTCCTGGTCTCGACCGGGCACCAGCCTCGCCGTGCCCTGCAGGTCCCAGAACCAGTACGGCATGTCGATATCGAACGGACCACTCGCTCCAAAGCCCAGGTTGGTGCGCCGCCCGGCCACCAGCCACGATCCGGCGCTGCCTAACGGGCCCGAGCCGGCCAGTCGCGACGTGAGGATCGTCGCTCCACCGGTGACACGGGTCTGCTCCGGCCGCAGCGAACGGAGACTGATCACCGAGCCGAGCGCGCCGCCGATCCGGGCCGGCAACGAGCCGCGGAGAACCTGGGCTTCGTCGACCGCATCCGGGTTGAAGGCGCCGAAGAGACCGAACATGTGGTACGGAGCAAGCACCGGCGCGCCATCGAGCAGGAAGAGGGTGTGCTCGGGAGCGCTGCCGCGGATGGCGGGGTGGGCGTTGATATCGTTGGCGGCGCCGATACCGGCCGTGGCCTGGAGGGCACGGAGCACGTCCGGCTCGAAGGTCGGCGGCACCGCCCGAATCTCCTCACGCGAAAGGCGGGCAAACCCGGTCGTCAGCGCACCCGCCAGGTCGCCGGGGGAGGCAATCGGCGACGTTCGCGCCGGCCGGGGCTCCGCAATCACCTCAAGTTGCGGCAGATCACGCGGTCGCAATACCAGGCGGCCGGGACGATCGGCATCCCTGAGGGGAGTCAGGCCGATGTCGATACGAGTCGTGGCGTTAGGCGCCACCTCCACCCGAAAGGAGCCGGGTTCGAATCCGTCCGCAGCAACCGTGACATGCCAGCGGCCCGATGACAGCCCGTCCAGCGAGAACCGTCCCGCAGGGTCGGTCTCGACCCGACGCTCGAGTGCCTCGATCCTGACGACGGCTCGGGCAATCGGCTGCCCCGCGTCGCTGGTTACGGTGCCGTCGATCCGGCCCGTCGCGACCTGCATCAGCAGGAGGAAACCGAACATGGCCATGTCGCGTCAGCGCCCCAGGTCGAGCACGAGCCGACGTCCGGTGGCACCGGTCGCCTCGGCCCGGAGGAGGCGACCATCCGCGACAATGACCGGCACATCGCCGAGGTAGATCTGGCCGGCCATTCCGCGCGGGATGCGCACCTCGATCACGCCGCCGGTGAGTTCCGTCACGCTCACCCCACTCCCGGTGATCCGGAAACGGGCCCGATCCGCCGCGCCGCGCCCCCGAACCGCAAGCTCCGCACCATCCTGAATCGACGCTTCGAGCCGGAACGGGCCGCTGGCCGTGATGCGTACCTCCGCCCGGCCGGAGGCGGGAACCACCGACACGCCGACCGGCGGGGGCTGCACATCGGCGACCGAAGGCGCGGCCTCCTCGACCTCGACCGGCCCCCGCTGCCGGATCACGATCTGCGCAGCAATCACTGCTGCGACCAGGACGGTTCCCGCCAGTGCCATCGGCCAGATCCGCCGGCCTGGTGGACGCAAACCTGCCGTGTCGGCCGGGAGGATGACCCGCTCGCCCGCATCCCGACGGGCCCGGATGGCCGCGAAGCCGTCGGCCGGGAGCGCGGGGGAGGTGACCTCCTCCGCCACGTTCCGCAAGGTGCGGATCAGATGGAGCTCATCTCGGCACCGCTGGCAGGCGACGAGGTGCCGGCGAACCCTTCGGCGTGCCCGCGGTTCCAACTCGTCGAAGGACGCCAGCTCGCCCGGTGATCGATGCGGGATCATGCCCCCTCCTTCGGACGCAACAGGGTCCGGACCACTCGCCAGGCGCGATGCAGGCGCACGCCGGACGCCCCGGGGCTGATCCCGAGCATCTCGCCGATCTCGTCGTGCGAAAACCCTTCGATTTCTTTGAGAAGGAAGACCTGGCGAAGCCGATCCGGCAGCCGGTCGAGTGCATCGGCGACCGCGAGACGGTCGAGCACCCCTCCATCGGACGGTTCCGGTACTGCGGGGAGGCCGTAGCCGACTGCAAAGGCCGCTTCCCGTCGGGTCCGGCGCAGTCGCATCAGCGCCGTGCGCGCCGCCAGCCGGCGAAGCCAGGCCCCGAGTTTGCCCTCCTCACGGTACCGGCAGAGCGCCTCGGGCAGGCCCACAAAGACGTCCTGGAGGGTATCCTCGGCGTCGGCGCGGTTGCCCAGGATGCGGTAAGCCGTGCCGAGCACCTCGGCCCCATGCGCGGCATAGAGCGCGGCGAGGGCGTCGGTCGAACCCTGGCGGGCCTGGCGGACGGCATCGCCGAGTGGCTCGGCTGGGTCTGGAGTTGGTCGTTCGGACATCCGGGCTCGACGCGGTGGTGGTCGCACAACCAATGCACGGCGACCCGGAAATCTTACTTCAGCGAGAGCACCTCAGTGCGGCAGGCCGGCCGAATCGGCGAATTGCTTGAACAGCTCTTCCTGCTCCGGGCTCAGCTGCTCCGGTATGGTCACCGCAATCTCGACCAGCTGATCGCCCCGGCGGTCGCCCTTGGCGATACCCATTCCCTTGACGCGGAAACGTTTCCCGGGCGTGGTGCCGGGCGGAACCTTGAGGACCACCTTCTTGCCGTCGATCGTCTTGACGCGGATCCGAGTGCCCAGCACCGCCTGCGCCAGGTTGATCGGCACTTCGCACACCACATCGAGGCCGTTTCGCGAAAAGAACCGGTCGTCCTGCACCTCGAAGGTCACCAGCAGGTCGCCGGCCTGCGCACCGTCGGCGCCGGGCTCGCCCTGCCCCTTGAGGCGGACTTTGGTGCCCGACTCCGTACCTGACGGCACGGTAATCATCACGGTCTTTTCCGACCGCAGCTCGCCGGCGCCCTGGCAGGTCGGACACTTCTGCGAAGGCACCTTGCCGCGGCCTCGGCACATCGGGCAGGGGCGGTTGACCGCAAAACCGCCCTGGCCGAAGGAGATGCTCCCCCGCCCTTTACACTCGGAGCATTGCGACATGACGGCCCCCGGCGCGCCACCGCTTCCTCCGCAGGAACTACAGGGACCGGTGACCGGCAGCGTGACCGGGATCTTCCCGCCCAATGCCGCCGTTCGAAAGGGAATTTCGAGGACCGTCTCGAGCGTTTCGCCGCGGGTCGGCCCTTTTTTGCCGCCGCGCCCGAAGATGGACGAGAAGATGTCGCCCAGCCCCATCGATCCGAAATCACCGAAGTCGAAGTTCTCGGTCGATCCGGTGCCCCCGGGTCGAGGCGCCCCGCCGGCGCGAGAACTGCGGGCGGTGTCGAACGCGCCAAGCCGACGCATCTGGTCGTACTGCTTCCGCTTGTCGGGATCGGAAAGCACGCCGTGCGCTTCGGCAATCTGCTTGAAGGTTTCCGCAGCTGCCGGATTGTTCGGATTGGCGTCCGGATGATGCTGCTTGGCAAGCCGACGATAGGCCTTCTTGATCTCGTCGGCCGAGGCGCTCTCCGAAACGCCGAGGGTCTGATAGAAATCCTTCGACGCCACGGTCAGGCAGATCCTTCGCCCATGTAAACCTGGACGCGCGCGGGACGGATCAGTGCTCCCTTGTAGCGGTACCCGACCTGGAAGGTGGCGCTGACGGTGCCATCCTGGTCGGCACTCGGCGCCGGAAGGGTCGCAACCGCTTCCGCCACCGTCGGATCGAACGGCAACCCGATGGGATCGATGGTTTCGAGGCCAGCTGTTTCCAGCTGCTTGTGGAACTTGCGACCCACCAAATCCACCCCTTCACGATACGCCGCAGCCGGTCCGACCCAGTCGCTGTCCATCAGCCGGTCCAGATCGTCTATCACCTCCAGCATCTTACCGACCATCTTTCCTTCGGCCCGATCGGAGAGTTCGATCCGCTCGCGCGCCACCCGCTTCCGGAAGTTGTCGTACTCGGCCGCCAGCCGAAGGTACCGGTCGTTGACCTCGTCGAGTTGCTCCGTCAGCCGTTTGACCGCGCTGTCGGTCGGCTCCTGGGGAACCCCGGCTCGGGGGGGGGCCGCGTCGGTCGAGGCCGTCGGATCGGGCAACTCGTTCTCTTCAAATGGGCGTTCGGTCATGCCTTCGTATCCCGTCTTGCATTCGGTCGTTTTGGCTTGATCAAGGCAGCAGCCGCGCCACCGATCCTGAAGACCCGTGCCGTACCGTGTGATAACCTCCACTGTACGGCAACAGGCGTTCCGAGTTTCTCTGTCAATTTGGCACTAAGGTGGACCGGGGAGTAGGCCACCCGGGCTGCGGGCGGAGCATTAGCGTGCTTCGATCAGCCGCCAGAGCCCGAACAAGGCATACTGGGCCGCCCTGCCCCGAACCTCCGCCCTGGAGCCCGGAAAGACCACTCGGGCCGCCTCAAACCGGTCGTCGACCAGGAAGCCGAACCAGACGGTCCCGACCGGTTTTTCGTCCGACCCGCCTCCGGGGCCGGCAATTCCGGACACCGAGATCGCGGCCCGAGCACCGGTCGCCCGAGCGGCGCCGCTAGCCATGGCGCGGACCACCGGCTCGCTGACGGCGCCGTGGCTTTTGAGCAGCGCCTCCTCGACACCCAGCAGGCTCGTCTTGAGCGAGTCGTGATAGGCAATCACCCCGCCCAGAAAAACCGAGGAACTGCCGGGGACCTCGGTCAGGCGCTGGCCGACCAGCCCGCCGGTACAGCTCTCCGCCACCGCAACCGACAGCCCTCGTCGTTGGCACGCATCGAGCAGTACGGCGGCGAGATCCGCCTCGCCGGTGCCGTAGCAGTGCGCACCTGCCGCACCCCTGAGTTCCGCCTCGGCGCGATCGAGCGCCGGCATCGCGTTTTCCGGCGAGCCGCCCCAGGAGGTGAGCCGCAGGTCGACGCCTTCGACCCCGGGGGCATAGCCGAGCGTCAGCGTACCAAGCGAATCCTCGAGCGGGGCCAACCGTTCCGCCAGCGTCGACTCCGGGATGGCGGTGGTTCGGACCACCCGGGTCGTGATGGCGCCTCGGCCCCCGGTTCGCTGGCCGAGCCGCGGCAGAACGCCGGTTTCCATCAGGCCGCGCATCTCGGACGGAACCCCGGGCAGCATGATGACCTCGCCCGGAGTGCCGGACAGCCAGAGCCCCGGTGCCGTCCCCCGAGCATTCGGCAGTACCAGCGCCCCTTCCGGCACTTCGGCCTGGCTTCGATTCGACGGAGCCGGTACCCGGCCGAACCGGGCAAAGCGCGCCAGCAGCTGCTCCCACAAGTCCTGATCGAAGCGAAGCGGCGCGCCGAAGAGGTCCGCGACCACCCGCTTGGTCATGTCGTCCCGGGTCGGGCCGAGCCCGCCTACCGTCAGAACCAGCGGCGACCGGGTCAGCGCCTCGGCCACCGCGGCGCCGATTGCGGCGCCGTCGTCGGAAACGGAGGTACGGCGGGCCACCCGCACGCCGACTTCCGCCAGGGTATTGCCGATGAAAGCCGAATTGGTATCGACCGTAAATCCGAGCAGCAGCTCGGTGCCGATGGTGACGAGTTCGAGATCGAGCGAGGCCGGCGGGAGCGGCATGGGACCTTACTTGAGCAGCTGGCGGTAGCGGTAGAGATAGACGATGAACGAATAGACCGTCAGCACCGTGGCAATGGCAAGCGAGATGGAAACGAAATGGCCATGAAAACTCTTCCACCCCTGCCAGAAGGGGCTCTTATGCAGGGCAAGCGGGGTCCAGGCATCGCGAAAGGCAAACCAGAGAATGGTGCCCCCGACAAAGATGTTCTGAAAGACCGCCTTGAGCTTGCCAGGCCCCTGCGCAGCGACCACGACGCCGCGGCGTTTGGCCCACCACCGGAAGGCGGTCATGGCAAACTCGCGCCCGATCAGAATGACGCAGACCCAGAGTGGAATGCTGCGCCAGAGCGGAATGTCGTAGAGATCGCGGCGGTCCTGCGCCACGAAATAGATCGGCACGATGGTGGCAATGAGGAGGAGCTTGTCCGCCAGCGGATCGAGCAGCTTGCCCAGGTCGGACACCAGGTTGCGCGACCGGGCCAGGCGGCCGTCGATCACGTCACTGATGGCCGCGGCGAGAAAGACGACGAAGGTAAGCAGCTTGGGCCAGTAACCGCCGATGAACGGCAGGTACGCAATCACCGGCGTTATTGCGATCCTGCCAATGGTGAGGAGGTTCGGCAGCGTCCAGATCTGCTTCGCAGTACTCACCCCAGGGTCTTCAGCACGAGTTTGCTGATCGAGCGCAGCGTATCGAACACACCGTCGCCGCGAACCGCCACCGCTTCGAAATAGGGAGCCCGTTCGATCCAGGTGCCGTCGAACTGCTCCACCAGAAACTCGCCGCCGCGGTCCGGGTTCGGCACGGTGCGCTGCTTGGCGGGGTCTTCCACCGGCCAGCCGGGGTTGAGGTTTTCCTGCAGCTCATCGAGCGGCGCGGCGTTGGGCAGGTCGCGCTTGTTGTACTGGATCGCGAACGGAATCTTGGTCAGGTCGTAGCCGTGCTGCAGCAGATTGTCGTACAGGTTCTGCATCGACTCGACATTGGCTTCCATCCGTTCGATCTGGCTGTCGGCCACGAACACCACGCCGTCGACCCCTTTGAGGATCAGCTTGCGCGAGGCGTTGTAGTAGACCTGCCCAGGCACCGTGTAGAGGTGAAAGCGGGTTTTGAAGCCGCGGATGGTGCCGAGATCGACCGGGAGAAAATCGAAGAACAGGGTCCGTTCCGTCTCCGTCGCCAGGGAAATCATCTTCCCTTTCGAGGAGGGCGACACCTTTTCATAGATGTACTCGAGGTTGGTGGTCTTGCCCCCAAGCCCCGGTCCGTAGTACACCAGCTTGCAGTTGATTTCCCGCGATGCGTAGTTGATGAGCGACATCCACCCTGCCTCACGACCCGAAAAGTTTGTCGATCTCGTCTTCAGCTTCGCCGAGGAATGCCGCTTCCACTCGAGGCGTCTCGGCGCTCTGCCGCTCGAACAACTCGGTAAACAGCGCCGTCAGCCGGGTCACCACGCTGCGTACGCGCAGTTTGACCAGCCCGAGCGTGGTCCGGTTGTCGAACCGGATCACCAGAATCACCCGGCGGGCAATGTCCGCGAGATAGAGCGATTCTTTCTCGCCCTGATGGAAGAGCGCCCCGAACTCGGGCTCACCGAGCATCCGCGCCAGCTGATCGTTGGCGCTGAAGTCCGCCGCCGTGAGCGACGCAAAGGCCACCGGATCGAAGGTCGGCTGCTCACCTGCCGTCGCCAGCATCTGGCCGCTCCGGTCGACCAGCAGCGCCGTCCGGGCGTTGGCCTCCGCCAGGAGCCCCTCGAGAATGGCGCGGATCCTGGCAGCGTCGTCTTCGCGCAGCGACCAACTGGCGCTCGTCACCAAGCCATTCTCCCCGTCAGACCAGTTCGCGTTCGAGACGGCGCCGCACCCGGGCAGCCCGCTTCCTGAGCGCCGGCACCGGCTCCCACGCCATGTAGTCGGACAGCACGCGGAGCGTCTCCACGCGGGGCTGACCCGCCAGATAGCTCAATGCGGCCATGCGCCGCATCCGATTCCGACTGAACAGCGCCGCCTTGTGATGTTCCAGATGACGCCCCGCGAGATACCATCCCCCCGCGAATCCCGCCACCAGCGCAGCGCTCAAGGTCAATGCTCGTGCTGGCCTCACGACACCTCCTGCCGGGCCTCCAACGCATGACTCAGCGTGATGCCGTCGATGTACTCGAGATCCCCGCCAACCGGCAAACCCCGGGCCAGCCGACTGACCCGAACCCCCGTGCCGGACAGCACTTGCTGGATGAATGTAGCGGTGGCCTCCCCTTCGAGCGACGGGTTGGTCGCCAGGATCACCTCGCGCACCTCACCATCTGCCACCAGCCGCTTGAGCAAGGTGATGCGAAGCTGATCGGGGCCGACGCCTTCGAGCGGCGACAGTCGGCCGCCCAGCACCAGGTACCGCCCCCGATAGCCGGTGGCGCGCTCAACCTGACTGACCGCCGAAGGTTCTTCCACCACACAGAGCACCGCCGCATCCCGGCGCGGATCGGCGCAGATCACGCACCGGTTGCCTTCGCAGTAGTTGCCGCAATCCTGACAACTGGTGACCCGGTCGACCACCGCATGGAGCGCCCCGGCAAGCCGAGTCAGGCGGTCTTTGGGCTGCTGCAGGAGGTGAAAGGCCAGTCGCTGCGCGGTCTTGCGGCCGATACCGGGCAACTTGGCCAGCTCGACGACCAGATCTTCGATCGCAGCCACCGGATCACAGCCCGGGGATCGACGGGAGCCCCTGCGCCTTCCGCATCTCGGCCTGCGCCGTCTCGGCGGCCCGACGCTGCGCCTCGGCCACCGCCGACAAGACCAGGTCGGACAGCAACTCGGCGTCGCGCCCCTCGAAGGCAGCCGGCTCGATCGACAGCTGCCGGATCATGCCACGGCCGTCGGCCGTGACGCGAACCATCCCGCCCCCCGCCGATGCCTCGACGATTCGGTCAGCCAGGTCCGCCTGAAGCTGCTGAAGGCGCCCCTGCATCTGCTGACTCAATTGCAATAACTGCTGAAAATCGGCCATAGTTACCTAGTCCACAATCTCCAAATCTAACGCGTCCGCGGCCGCATCCAACGCCGCATCCTTGCTCCGGAGCTCGCGCAATCTGTCGCTGCGTAAATCTTTCTCAGACAATCGCTTACGGGGTTGGTTCGGAGTCGGCTCCGGCACCGGAGCCGCCGCCGCGGCACCCGCCGCAACAATGGCCGAAATTCGGACCGGACGGCCGGCCACTTCGGTCAGGGCGGATTCGAGCTGCGTCCGCTGCCGTTCGGCGCCCTCGAGCAGGTGGGCGTGGTCTTCGGCCAGGGTCAAGCTGACCGCATCGCCGGCAATCTCTCCGGGAGACAGGTGCTCCGCCACCATGCCCGCCAGCGAGCCCCGCTGCCGCGCCGCCACCACCAGCTCGGGCCAGATGCCGACCAGCGCCTCGCGCGTCAGCGGTCCGGAAAGCGCCGGCCCGGCAGCCGCCGGTCGGGGTGCTGGCGGGGCGGGCGGTGGAGCCGCGGCTTCGCGTGTCGCCGCGGGGCGACTGGCCGCGCTCCGCGCCGCCGGCTGGGCAGGCGCGGCCGGCGCGCGTGACGCCGCCGGCGCCGCGTCGGACGGCAGAGCGCCGCCCTGCCCTTGCAGCACCGCCTCCAGATCCACGGCCCGATCCATCAGCGCCCAGCGCAGCAAGAGCGTCTCCACCACCAGCCGCGGATTGGCGCTGCGGCGGATCGAGATCTCGGCCTGCGTGAGTAGCGTGAGCATCCGCAGCACATCGCCGGCGGCGAGCCGTTCCTTGGCCGAGGCAATCACTTCACGCTGCGCAGCGGTCAGCCCTTCCGGCTCCGCGCCGGTGGCCATCATCAGCACCGCGCGCAACAGCTCGGCCATGCCGTTGACGAACTCGACCAGGTCGGCGCCCGCCGCCAGCAGCGCATCGACGACCGGAAAGATCGCGGCCGCGTCCTTGCGCGCCACCGCGTCGAGCACGTCGGCGTACAACTCGTCGCTGATCAGACCCAGCGCCTGCCGAACCCGCGCCGCCGTGAGCGGACCTTCCGCCAGCGAGAGCGCCTGATCCAGCACCGAGAGCGCGTCGCGCATACCGCCATCGGCGTAGCGGGCAATCACCGCAACGGCATCGTCATCGGCGGCCACACCTTCCGCAGCAAGCACCTGCCCGACTCGTTCGCGAATGGCGGCGACCCCGATCCGCTTGAAGTCGAAGCGCTGCAGCCGCGACAGCACCGGAGCCGCCGTGTTGGCAATTTTCTGCGGCTCGGTCGTCGCAAAGACGAAGACCACGCGGGGCGGCGGCTCCTCGAGGATCTTGAGCAGCGCGTTCCAGGCCTCACGGGTCAGCATGTGCGCTTCGTCGACGATGTAGACCTTGTAGCGGTTTTCCTGCGAGGCGGCGTACATGGCTCGCTCGCGGAGGTCGCGGGCATCGTCCACGCTGCGATTGCTGGCGGCGTCGATCTCGACCACGTCCAGGTTGGCGGACCCGCCCCAGATCCGTTCGCAGGTGGGGCATTCACCGCACGGCTCGCCGGTGAGCGCGCCGGGATCCTGGCGCTCGCAGTTGAGGGCCATGGCGAGAATACGGGCGGCTGTCGTCTTTCCGACGCCGCGCGGGCCGGTCAGGAGGTAGCCGTGGCCAACCCGGTTTCGGGCAACGGCGCCGCTCAAGGCGGCTGCGACATGGTCCTGGACGAGCAGATCGGCGAACCGGCGCGGGCGATACTTGCGGGCGAGTGCAATCACGGGGTCAATCTAGACGATTCCGGCGCCCCCCGCATCCCGTCCGCGACGACCGGAACGCCCTTCCCCTGGCAGGGCCGTGCCCCTACTTTACCGTCGCCCCAGGTCCGAAGGGTACAGGTGCGCGAACCGCGTCAGGACCTTGCCGGTAGCAGCGCTAAGCGATGTCCGGTATCGCTTCGGGGTGCCTGGGGCACTTTCTCCGCTTCGACCAGCACCATCCGCTCGTCCGATCCATAACCGTCGACACGCAATCCGACGCCACGCTCACGCCAGCGTAAGCTGCGCAGTAGCGATGCCCGGTCAGCCTCGTTGCTTGCGCTGCAGATAGCGCAGTTCCCACGTCTCCGCTACCACCCCGCCCAGCAGGAACACCAGCGCCGAGTAGTACATCCAGAGCACGAAGAGAATGGCGGCGCCGACGTTGACGTCGACCGACATCTGCGCATACATGGTGTTGCGCAGGTAGAGGCCGAACCCTCGCTTGGCAACCTCGAACAGCACCGCCGAAAACAGCGATGCGATCAGGGTTGCCCGAAGGGGCGGGCGGCGCATCGACGCGAAGTGGTAGACCAGGAAGAACAGCGTGACCAGGAAGAGAAACGCGAGCAGCTCGCTGGAGAACCGTCCGAAGGTGGTAAAGAAGAACTCGAAGCCGGGGGCCCACTCCTGCCCGCGGGCCTGCAGCAGCGCAAAGGCGGCGGTCAGGAAGGTGTTGACCAGCACCAGCAGCACCGTGATCACCACCATCCGCAAGTCGCGCAGCTTGCCGTAGATGAACTGCAGCAGAAAGTGGCGATGGACCGGACGGACCGAGAGATCGTAGATCTCGTTGAGTGCGGTGCGCACCGAGGCAAACAGGCGGGTGCTGAACCAGAGAAAGGCCGGCACCGCCACGATCGACAACTGGCGCGCCGCGACCACCAGCTTGGCGAGAAAGGCTTCGACCGCCTGGAACGGGTCGCTACCGGGCTCGGTATCGTGCGGCGGCAAAAACCGCTCGATGAAGCTGCCGACTTGTTCGGGGTCGCCCCCGGTCTGGCCGACCGCCCACGAAAGACCGGCCAGCACGAGCACGAAGAGGGGAACGGCGGCGAGAATCGCGTCGAAGGTCAGCGCGCTCGCCAGAAAGGGGATCCGGTTCTCGTCGGCGGCTTGGACCACTCGGCGGACGAATCCGCCGAGCGACCGGTGCCACCCGGGAACCCGTCCGTTGCTCAGGCGACCGGCTCCTCTTCCTCCGGATCGTCCGGCACGGCCCGCCGACGCCGGGCCCGGGCCGCCTCGAGGCGGCGCTCGAGTTCGTCTCGCGCCGACGACGCCTCGACAACCGTCTCTTCTTCCTCCTCCTCGACTACGTCCTCGACCTCGAGTTCGTCCAGATCGGGGTCGTCTTCGTAGTACTCTTCGTCTTCGTCGTCGTAGGCACCGGCCCCGTCGGCCATCGAGCGCAGATCGCTCTCCTCGTCGCGCGCCCCACTGCGCAACTCGTCGATCGCTTCGTCGGCCAGGTTCCGTAATCCGCGCAAACCGCGACGCAGTTCCCGCCGCGTCTCGCGCCCCCGGCGCGGCGCAAAGAGCAGGGCCAGCCCGGCGCCGACTGCCGCGCCGAACAGCGCCCAGCCGAGTGCCCCGCCGCGTTCCTGCTCCACGATCAGAACCTCACGTTCTCCACGTCCCATGTTCGGACCTCCTTCGGATGCCTATTCGCCGGCGTCGGCGTCATCGACCGCCCGAACCGTCGGCCGAGTCAGTTCCGCGTGACGCAGTGGCGCAGCCTGTACGTGCTGCCGGACGAGCTCGGCCGTTCCGTTGACCTTGAGCTGCTCGAAAAGGAAGGTAAACGTCTTCTCGAGATCCGCTGCAATCGCCGAGCGGGTGGCCTCGGGCAGCGACCAGAAATCCTTCTTGAAGGGGCCGATGGCGCGCTTCCGAGCCCGATAATAGAACTGGTCCGGGGTGTCGCCGTCCTTCCGCTCCCCGGTCGCGTTCTGATCGAGCCAGGCGTAGGCCCGATCCCGCAGTTCCGCCGGCAACGCCGAATGCTCGAATACCTTGGTTTGAAAATTGGTGGCGAGATGGATCTCCGCCGTCTCGACCCGCGGGAAGTTGCCGAACGCATCGGGCGGCAAGGTGCTGGCCCCATGCTGCACCGCCCCGGCCATGCCGTAGGAATCGCGCGCCACGCGCGACAACGCTTCGAGCGCCGCCAGATCGAGCTTGACGTCGGCAATCCGGCCATCGGGCAGCACCACCCCGCCATGCGAGGTGCCGGTCTGAACCGAGATCTTGCTGATCCCCGCCAGCGAGGGGCTATGCGCGGCCAGCGTCCGGTTGAAGCCAGCCATGAAGGCCTCGAGCTCTTCGACCGTGCTGTTCTTGTGGCCGACCTCGCCGATCTCCGCACCGACCGAGACGGTCACCCCGCGCGGCTCCAGTCCGCGGATGAAGGCCGTGATCTCCGCCGCCCGCTCGTAGTTCTCCCGCTGCTGCGCATCGAGCGTCGGGTGCGAGAGGTCGACCAGCGTCGACGTGTCGACGTCGATGTTGAAGAAGCCGGCCCCGACTTCCTCGGCAATCAGCTTCTTGACCTCGGAGACTTCCGTCTCGGCATCGGCCTGGTACTTCTTGGCGTTGACCTGGCAGTGGTCGCCCTGGATGAAGATGGGGAGCCGATATCCCTCCCGGAGCGCCGCCGCGATCATGACCGCGACATACTCGGCCGGACGCTGGTCGGTATAGGCAATTTCCGACCGGGCAATTTCCAGCAGGATGGCGCCGGCCTGACCGCGCAGCGCGGCCCGGAAGACGGCCCGGGCGGTGTCGTAGGCGAGCATTCGGATGTTGATGGCCGGGACGGTAAATCCGCCGCACTCGCCCCGCCCTCGTGCCAGATACAGGTCGTGAATCGAGGCCGGACGGACTCCGACGGCCTGACCCACCTCCCAGAGCAACCAGCGCGCAGCCTCCTGCTCCGCAGCACTCCCGAACACCGCCTGCCAGACCACCTGATCCGTGGCGGGAGACGCCAGCACGGCCTCATCGGTCACCCGTACTCCATCGCCCTGCACGGTCACGGCATTTCCGTACGGAGCGGCAGCCTGCTGTCGGTCGGCCAACGTCATCGCCTGGTGCCTCCATCCTGTCGTATCGAGGGATTGTCTGCGCGGCAATTTAGGCCGCGGCCGCAAGACCGTCAAAGGCCAGATGCCATGCCGCGGAGACGGCCTATTCGGGCCGTTCGGACCATCGAAATGTCAAGTCCCCGGGTTCTTATCCACATAACGACGTTATGTGTACGTATTGTGGAACGCCGGAACAAAATCTGCCGAGCTTGTTGAAAGCCAAGCCGGCTCGGAGGACGTTGGGGCTAACGGGTTTAGACTCGGTGCCGACAGGGCTTTGGGAAAGGTCACTGTGGAAAGAATCGAGATTCCACATGACTGGATAGTCGCTTTTTCCCTGTATCGAGAGCCGGGCCAGCCACCTCGCCGGATGTGGACAGAGCCGTGACAGTCGGGAGCTATGTCATTTCGATACAATGGATTACCTTCAACATGGATGTCGATTTCGTTTCTCCACAAGGCGTCGAATACGGACACGGCCGAGACATTCCGAACCCGAAACCCCACGCCGTTTCCTGACCATCCTTAGCGAGGCAATCCGTGGCAAGAGAGAGTCGCCGGACGAAAATCGTGGCCACCTTGGGACCCGCCTGGGAACAACCCGAGCAAATGCGCGCGATGCTGGACGCCGGCGTCGATGTGGTACGAGTCAACTCCTCGCATGGCAGCTCGGAGTCGCGGCACCGCTGGATCACCGAACTCAAGGGCATTCTGGGATCCCGCGAAAAAGCGGCCGCCATCCTGGTCGACCTGCAGGGCCCCCGCATCCGGGTCGGTGACCTGCCCGAACCGGTCATGCTGACGCAAGGTGAGCAAGTCGTACTTGCTCCGGAGGACGATGCGGGCGCCGGCGACATCCCGACCTCCTATCGTGAACTGGCCGAAGACGTCCGCCCCGGCACCCGGATCCTGCTCGACGACGGCCTGATTTCCCTCGACGTCGTGAGCGTTTCCGGGAGCAAAGTCCTCGCATCGGTGCGCTACGGCGGGCTGCTCAAGTCCAACAAGGGGATCAACCTGCCCGGTGTCGAGGTGTCCACCCCGGCGCTGACCGCCAAGGATCGCGAAGACGCCCTGATGGCGGTGGAACTCGGCGTCAACTACCTGGGCATGAGCTTCGTCCGGCGGCCGCAGGACGTCGAAGGACTGCGACGCCTGGTTCCCAAGCATGTCCGCCTGATTGCCAAGATCGAAAAGGACACCGCGCTGGGCCACCTGCCGGCCATTCTCGACGCTTCAGACGGCATCATGGTGGCGCGCGGCGACCTGGGCGTCGAACTCCCGTTCGAACGGGTTCCCCTGGTCCAGAAGCGGCTGATCCGGGAGGCCAACCGCCACGGCAAGCCGGTCATCACGGCCACGCAGATGCTGGAATCGATGGTCAAGGCCCCTCGCCCCACCCGGGCCGAGGCGTCGGACGTGGCCAATGCCATCCTGGACGGCACCGATGCGGTGATGCTCTCGGCGGAGACGGCGGTCGGCGCCTATCCGCTCGAAGCGGTCCTGGCGATGGATCAGATTGCCCGCGAAGTCGAAGGCCACCGCCACAGCAACACCGATCATTCGCTCGAATGGCAGGCCTCGGCGTCGCAGCTCAAGCAGCCGCACGTGACGGCGAGCACGGAAGACGCTATCTCGGTCGCCGTCTGCGCAGCTGCCGACCTTCTCAATGTGCCGCTGATCGTCTGCCTGACTAGCAGCGGCTTCACGGCGCGGACCGTGTCCTCCTATCGGCCGTCGGTGCCGATTCTGGCGGTGACACCGGAAGCGCCGACTTTCCAGCAGCTCGCCCTGGTCTGGGGCGTCATCCCGGTGCTGGTCGAGCGACGCCCCGATTACGATTCGATGCTCGCCCTGACCCGCGAAGTGATCGTGAAGAAGGGGCTGGCCTGGCCCGGCGACCGCTTCGTCGTGACGGCCGGGGTGCCGTTCGACCTGGCCGGCACCACTAACCTGCTCCGGATCGAGAGCGTGTGATAGAGCCCATACCGGACGTCGGATGCGCCTGACCCTGCTCGGCACCGGCACGTCGTTCGGGGTGCCACAGATCGGCTGCAGCTGCACCGTCTGTCGCTCCACCGACCCGCGTGACAAGCGGTACCGCGCGGCCGCTGCCATCGAGACCGACGCGGGCACCATCCTGATCGACACCCCGCCGGAGCTCAGGCTCCAGCTCCTGGCGGCGGGGGTTTCCGCCGCGGATGCCGTGCTGTTCACCCACCAGCACGCCGACCACGTTGCCGGCATCGACGACCTGCGCGCCTTCTCGGTCCGCAAGCGGGAACCACTGCCGCTCTATGCCAATGCGATGACCCGCGACTTTCTGCTGCAGTCGTATCAGTACATCTTCGATCCGGGCATCGTCGCGGTCCCCGGCACCTCGAAGCCGCGGCTGGAGATGCGCCTGGTCGAGCCTTGGCGCCCGTTCAGCGTCGCCGGCGTCGAAGTATTGCCGCTGCCTTTCCTGCACGGGCCGGTCGACGTGCTCGGCTTCCGGATCGGACGCCTGGCCTATATCACCGACGTCAAGGCGGTACCGCCTGATGCGCGGGAAGCGCTGAACGGGCTCGACGTGCTGATCCTCAACGCGCTCTGGTGGCGGGAACATCCGACCCATCAGAGCATTCCCGAAGCGATCGAAGCTGCGCAGGCCATCGGGGCGCGGCGTACCTATCTGACCCATCTTTCCCATGAAACCGGGCATGCGAAGCTGGCAGAGTCGCTCCCGGACGGCATCGAACCGGGGTACGACGGACTTACACTGGAGATCGCCGCATGAAGCTGCACTACGGACGGATCCTGACCGACAAGCTCGACGGCCAGCATGGCCTGGGCCGCGCCCGGCTCCAGGAACTGAGCCAGCGCTTCCCGGCGGTTCTGGCCGACGTCGAGAACCGGCGCGGGCAGGGTGAGTACGGCTTCATGTCGCTCGGCGCGCAGACGGACGTGATCCGCGGCATCCGGCGCTTTGCCGACGGCGTCGGCCAGGCCTACGATCATGTCCTGGTGCTCGGCATCGGCGGCTCCGCACTCGGCACCAAGGCGCTGCTCAATGCCTTGAAGCCGCCGGCCTGGAACGAGCTGAGCGACGAAGACCGGGAGTATTACCCGCGGCTGACCGTGCTCGAGAACGTCGATCCGACCTCGATTGCCGCCGCGCTCCGCCGGATCGATCCGCGTCGAGTGCTGGTCAACGTGATCTCGAAGTCGGGTGGAACGGCGGAGACGCTGGCCCAATATCTCGTGGTGCGCGCCTGGCTGGACCAGGCGCTCGGTCCGGACGCCGCGGCGCGGCACCTGGCCTTTACCACCGACCCGACCAAAGGCCCGCTCCGTGAACTGGCCACCCGGGAAGGGATCGCGGCGCTCGAGGTGCCGCCCGACGTGGGCGGACGTTTCAGCGTGCTGACGCCGGTGGGGCTCTTACCGGCTGCCCTGATCGGAATTGACATCGAGGCGCTCGTCCGGGGCGCCGATCGCGCCGTGACCGAGGCGCGCCGCACCGATCTGCTGCAGAACTCGGCCGGGCTCTACTCCGCCCTGCTCTGGGCTGCGGACGCCTGGCTGGGCGCCCGGATTCACGTGCTGATGCCTTACAGCGACCGGCTGCGTGAGTTTGCCGCCTGGTTCGTGCAGATCTGGGCCGAGAGCCTGGGCAAGCGAGTGGACCGCCGGGGAGAGCCGATCTTCACCGGCCCGACGCCTGTCGCCGCGGTCGGCGCGACCGACCAGCACAGCCAGGTCCAGCTCTTCATGGAAGGGCCGTTCGACAAGGTGGTGACCTTCATTCGCGTGGAAGACCCCGGCGAGGATGTGGAGATTCCGCATCGTGCCGACCTGCCGGAGGAGCTGGCCTATCTCCAGGGGCAGTCGCTCGGTACGCTGCTCCGCGCCGAGCTGGACGCTACGTCTGCTGCGCTGGCTAGAATGGGACGGATGAACGCCAGCCTCGTGTTGCCTCGACTGGACGCCGACATGCTAGGCGAGCTGATCATGTTCATGCAGCTCGCCACCGGGTTTGCGGGTGTGTGGTACGGGGTCAACCCGTTCGACCAGCCGGGCGTAGAGTTGGGCAAGCGCCTGACCTTTGCGGCCATGGGGCGGCCGGGCTTCCAGAAGGAAGGGTCGGTCACATTGGACAGCAGCCTGCCAAGAGACGTGATCGACTGAGCTCGACCTGGCGATCAATCGTTAAAGTACATATCTCGTTTGGTCCCCGCTTCAGCACACCGGGGGTGGCCCGTCCTCGGGTCGGCTCTCACTATAGGTCACGACGAGAGAATCCGCGGAACCTGCGTTGGGAATAGCGGCTATGCCAGCGCCGCGGTAACAGCCGAGAGGCCGAGTACGATACGGACCTGCGTATACGCTGATCGACGCATCCCAGTCTGCCTGCAGCGGAAGCATGGCGGCGACCCGCGCAACGGTATCGACACCCATGACCAGGGCAACGGCCAGGGGCAGAGGCGTGGTCATCGGTTTCGGAATCATGACTCTTGCCGCGCGGGATCCGTCCGGCGTGAGCGTGCTACCAGCCAAGGGTCGGCCGTCAAGCACGAGGGCAAACGATGTCTGGTGGATCGGAAGCTGCGAATCCCACATGACCGCCACCGAGAGGGTGCGAGCTATCGGCACTTCGGACACGCAGGTCGCCGTGAAAAACCCGGTGAGAACGGCTGCTACTGACCGGCAGCGGAAAAAGCTCCAGACAGATCGCATTAGTTAGCCTCGATTCTATAGACATATGGGTTGTGCGGCTATTGCCACAACCGTCGGCGGCTCGACTCCCATCCTTCGGGACGGAGATGTTCGAGGAAATAGCTCACCGTGGTCTTGAGACCGTGGACCGCATCCCGCCCCTCGAGCACATGCACGCCATCAGGATAGATCATCATGTCGACGGGGCGTCCCGCATCGATAGCCCTGCGGACGAACTGCATGGTGTTTCCGATCACGACGTTTTGATCATTCGTCCCGTGATGAATCAATAGCCTTCCCCGCAGCCCCGCGGCACGGGGCAGCAGGTCCGCCTCGGCATACCCCGCGGGGTTTTCCTGCGGCGTCCGCATCATTCGACCGATGTACTGCCGCGGCCCGGTTCGGGCATCGGTCAATGGCGCACCTGCAACTCCAACGTGATACAGCTCCGGATACCGCAGCATGAGCATGATGGTCATGAAGCCGCCGTGCGAGATGCCGGTCACACCGACGCGCGCCGTATCCACATACGACCTCATCCCCAGCTGACGAACACCGGCGGCCTGGTCGTCCACATCCTCCTGACCAAGCCGCAAGTAGGCCCCTGCCTGCCACGCCTTGCCTCGATCCAGTGTCCCCCGCCCGTCGAACTGGACCACCAGGAAGCCGAGCTGCGCCAGGGCCGCGTTGAAATCGAAGGTCCGGTAGCTGTTGCGAACGGCCTTGGTATGCGGACCGCCGTAAACCGAGACGACCAGCGGATACCGTCTGGTTGAATCGAAGTCGGCGGGCTTGTAAAGGACGCCGTGCATCGGCCGGACGCCATCGGCTGCCTCGAGCACCAGGATTTCAGGGGAAGCAAAGCTCGAGTCCAGAACGACGGACGTACCGAGTTCGCGGAGCCATCTTCCATCCGCACGCCGCAAAGCCGTGGTCGGAGCGCGCACCAGCGACGACGACCGATCGGTGAAGAAGGTGGCGGCTGGATCCATCGAGACCTGGTGAACGCCCGGCTCATCGGTCAATCGGGTCAGTTGGGTACCATCGAATCTGACCCGAAAGAAATGGCGTTCGAGTCCGAGTTCCGTCGCCCCATCGAAATAGATCCATCCCTTCGAGTGGTCGATCCCAGCGATCGACCCGACAACCCACTCTCCGGACGTCAACTGCCTGAGTTCCCTGCCATCGCGGTCAAAGAGATACAGGTGCCGCCAGCCACTCCGCTCGGAGCTCCAGATGAACTTTCTCCCCCCGTCGATCGGACGAAAATTGTCGATCGGATCAAGAAAGGCCGCATCCTGATCGACCAGGATAGTGCGCACCTGACCCGTCACCGGATCGGCGGCCCGCAATTCTCGCCGGTTCTCCCAGCGATTCACCACCCGAAAAACCACTTCTCGACCATCGTTGAACCACTCGACGTCACGCAGGTACGGCTGCTCCTCCGTTCCAACGGCAACCGTGGTCTGCCTGCCGGTTACGACCTCGATCAGATGCAATGCAATGGAAGGGTTGGGATCGGTCGTGAACGGATAGCGGAAATAGTCGACGGTTGCGTGGTGGGTCAGGTCGCGCAGAATCGGGTAGCGGTAGTGCACTCCCGCATCGGCGCTGAGATAGGCAATCCACTTCCGGTCCGGCGACCAGGCGAATCGTACCCCGGAACCGATAAACGCCGTGAGGTGGTTCTCCGAGGTGCCCGAGACCAATCGGCGTTCGGCGCCAGTGCGCGTATCGATAACGAACAGGTTGTCATAGTCACGCACGAACACATAGGCGTCGTAGTCCGGAGAAAAGGCGCCGGGCTCGGTCATCAACTCGTCGAGCGGACCGACCTGCGAAGGCATCTGCAGCTCACGCAGCCCGCCGGAATGGAGGTCATAGAGATAGCGCCGTTCCGCTACGGGAAAGAGCAGCAGCCGTGCGGTCGGGTCGAGCGTGAACGTTTCGAACGGCAATTTCCCCGACGGGGCGCCTCCCGAAAGGCGCGCATACTCGGCAATGAGGCGAGCCTCCGCCCGTGCATCGAACAACGGCGTTCTGCGGCCGCTCTCCGGATCGACCCGGAAGAACCGCGGCCCACGCGAGGAGTCCGCTTCCTGCGCGAGATAGCCCAACCCCGCCGGGAGCCAGCGGACCTGGGCGACACCGCTCGTCCGGACCGTCGTCCTGCCGACCATGGACTGGAAGCGGCTGAATCCATCCGACTGCGAAGCTCCCGTGGTAGGCAGCCCCAGGTAGGCCAACACCAGCAACGCACCGGCAACGCGATTCATCATTTTCTCGGCAGGATGGGCAACAGGACATGGGATGGCCTGCCGCGGTCGTGATAGATGGTCTGGTTCGCCACGCGAAGCGTCGTGTCCGTGGCAACCGGGTTTCCGGTATTGGTATTGGCGTCGATGTATGGGAAAGCGCTGCTCGACACCTCCACCTGGATCCGATGCCCGGGCAGAAAGGTATGGCCGACATCGAACAGCTCGATGGTATAAAGCTCCGTCTTCCCCGGCTCCAGCAGGTCCTCCCGATCATAGCCGTTCCGATAGCGCGCCCGCTGCACGCCGACGTCAGTGG
>CAZUES010000002.1:0-225827 GCA_964619465.1 uncultured Gemmatimonas sp. | reverse complement strand
ATCCGATTCCGAAGACCGAGCGCGACAACAACCCGAACCTCGGACCCGGCTGATCACATTCCGGACCTGGGTTCAAGCGGGGGAGTCGAAAGACTCCCCCGCTTTTTTCTTGACAGCACGAAGCAAGTCTTTTAACGTATCATCCGGATATACGGATGACACAACTAGCCGTCTTCGACCGCCTCGCCGCTCTCTCTGATCCGATCCGCTGCCGCATCCTGCTGGCACTGGAGCGGCAAGAGCTTGTCGTCAATGAGCTTAGGACCATCCTCCAGCTGCCGCAGTCGACCGTCAGCCGCCACCTGAAGGTGCTGGCCGACGAGGGCTGGATCACCAGCCGGGCCGACGGAACCAGCAATTGGTACCGGCTGGCAGCCCCCACTCTGGATGACGGGGCGCGCCAGCTCTGGTCGGTCGTACGGGGCCAGTTGGCGGGTACCCCGCCCGCCGTCCGCGACGCCGCCCGGCTCGCCACCATCCTGGCCGAGCGCCGAGTCAGGAGCCAGGCCTTCTTCTCGAGCAGCGCGGGGGAGTGGGACCGACTCCGGACCGAGCTGTTCGGCCCGAGCGCCGAATGGCTCTGCCTGGGCGGGCTGCTCGACCCGGATTGGACCGTGGCGGATCTGGGATGTGGCAGCGGGCAGCTGACCGCCGGTCTGGCGCCGCTGGTTGGTCGAGTGGTGGCCATCGACGAATCGGATGCGATGCTTCGGGTCGCGGCGGAGCGCTGCCGCGATCTCCCGAATGTCGAATGCCGCCACGGTACCCTGGAAGCGCTGCCGCTCGAATGCGGTGTTGCCGACCTGGCGGTGATGTCGCTGGTGTTGCACCACCTGCCCGAGCCGGCTCGCGCTACGCAGGAAGCGCATCGGGTCCTGCGCCCCGGCGGCCGGCTCATCGTGGTCGACATGATGCCGCACGAACAAGCAGCCTATCGCGAA
This sequence comes from uncultured Gemmatimonas sp., assembly GCA_964619465.1. Classification (GTDB taxonomy): domain Bacteria; phylum Gemmatimonadota; class Gemmatimonadetes; order Gemmatimonadales; family GWC2-71-9; genus SHZU01. Next base: position 224,886 of record CAZUES010000002.1, on the reverse strand, counting down.
ACCATGGGTCACCAGTGGCTAGGCTTCGACGCCGAGACGATTCGGGGCTGGTGCCACGCGGCCGGATTCGGCCGGATCACCTACCGTTCACTACCACCAGACGCAACCACCAAAGGTCCGCTGCTGTTCGTCGCAACGGCCGAGAAGCTCATCGAGGGGGGAATATCGTGACTAGCGCATCGCTGGATCTGCATCCGTTCGACGCCGCCAAGGCGGCGGGCCGCGAACCGTTCAAGGTGGCCGACCTGAGTCAGGCCGAGTTCGGCCGCAAAGAAATCCGGCTGGCTGAGCAGGAAATGCCCGGCCTGATGGCCATTCGTGAGGAATACCGGGGCCAGAAGCCGCTGGCGGGCGCGCGGATCATGGGCTCGCTGCACATGACGATCCAGACCGCGGTGCTGATCGAGACGCTGACCGAGCTTGGTGCGGACGTGCGCTGGGTCTCCTGCAACATCTTCTCGACCCAGGACCATGCGGCGGCCGGTGTCGTCGTCGGTAAGGACGGGACGGTCGACAATCCGCGCGGTACCCCGGTCTTTGCCTGGAAAGGTGAAACGCTGGAAGAGTACTGGTGGTGCACCGACCAGGCCCTGGTCTGGCCGGATGGCGCCGGTCCGAACCTGCTCCTCGACGACGGCGGCGACGCCACGCTGCTGATCCACAAAGGCGCCGAGTTCGAGAAGGCGGGTGCGGTCCCGACCTACGACGAGGCGACCGAGCCGGAAGAGTGGGGCGTTATCCTGGATCTGCTGCATGCCGAAGCCAAGAAGGGCTCCGGGCGCTGGAGCAAAGTAGCTGCGGACATCCGTGGCGTCTCGGAAGAGACCACGACGGGTGTGCACCGCCTTTATGAGATGATGAAGGCGGGGACGTTGCTCTTCCCGGCCATCAACGTCAACGACTCTGTCACCAAGTCCAAGTTCGACAACATCTATGGTTGCCGTCACTCGGTCCTCGACGGGCTCAACCGCGCCACCGACGTGATGCTCTCGGGCAAGCTGGCGGTGGTCTGCGGCTATGGTGAAGTCGGCAAGGGTTGTGCGCAGGCACTGCGCGGGCAGGGCGCCCGGGTAGTAATTACCGAAATCGATCCGATCTGTGCGCTGCAAGCGGCCATGGAAGGCTACCAGATCGTTACGCTCGACGACGTGCTCGCCACGGCCGACATCTTCATCACGGCCACCGGCAACTTCAATATCATTACCGCCGAGCACATGGCCAAGATGAAGGACAAAGCCATCGTGGGTAACATCGGCCACTTCGACAATGAAATCGACATGGCCGGGCTCAAGAAGATCAAGGGCATCCAGCGGATCAACATCAAGCCGCAGTACGACGAGTGGGCCTTCCCCGACGGGCACAGCGTGATGATTCTGGCCGAAGGCCGCCTGATGAACCTGGGATGCGCCACCGGACACCCGAGCTTCGTGATGTCGGCCAGCTTCACCAACCAGGTGATGGCGCAGATCGAACTGCACCAGAACGCCGAGAAGTACGAGAAGAAGGTCTATGTGCTGCCCAAGAAGCTCGACGAGAAAGTGGCGCGGCTCCACCTCGACAAACTGGGCGTCAGGCTGACGACACTGTCTGCCGAGCAGGCGAAGTATATCGGAGTGGACGTGACGGGGCCGTACAAGCCCGATCACTATCGCTACTAAGCGACTGCGAAGCAGAAGGGTATGTACTCAAGCCGGCCGGAACCTCGAGTTCCGGCCGGTTTGCATTGGTGCCGCTACTGCACCTGAACCGATCCCACCATTCCGACCGAATAGCTCGATGAATGGATGACGCAGCGATACCGGAACGTTCCCGCCGTTCCGAAGTTGCGGGTACTGCTGCCGCTGCTCTTGACCCCCACGTTGCCGATACCGTCCTCGAACGTCACGTCATGCTCCCCGCTCTGCCAGAGCCAGGTCACCGTCGTCCCGGGACTCACCGTAAGCTCCGACGGCGTGAACTGATTCGCGGTCACCACCACCCTGTTCCGCTCCTCGGGCGAGGTGGGATCCGATTCCCCGCACCCCGCCAACACCAATACCGCGACGACCCAGATCGTTCCGGCTCTCATCATCGAACCCTCCTCACACGAAACGGATTCCTTCCGGCAACAGATCCAATCCGGCAACCTTCGGACCACGGCCACCTCCCCGCATCGGGGTGGCGCGTTATCATTCCAGATCTGGCAGGTTGGCCCTCGTTTGCATCCGAGGTATCCGATCGATGACACCGATCGCAGGCCGTCGGACGGAAAACGGTCGATGGCTTTCCCTCGACATCGTGCGCGGCGCAACGGTCGCGGGCATGCTGCTGGTCAATAATCCCGGTACCTGGGCTGCCATCTACCCGCCGCTCCGCCACGCCGTCTGGCACGGCTGGACCCCGACCGATCTCGTTTTCCCGTTCTTCCTCTTCATCGTCGGCATCACCACCGATCTCTCACTCGGCCGGCGCGCCTCGGCCGGTGCATCCGACGCGGCCATCCGGCGCCAGATCCTGCGCCGAAGCGCCCTGATCATCCTGATCGGACTCGGGCTGGCGGCGTTTCCCTTCTTTCCGCTGGCGCGCTTCGAAACCCTGCGCATCCCCGGCGTGCTGCAACGGATCGGAGTCTGCTACGCGGCCGCTGCGCTGATTGCCTGGCGCCGGCCCAGCCGCACCGTCGCGGCAACGACGGCTGCGCTGCTGCTCGGCTACTGGGCGGCCATGACGCTGGTGCCGGTGCCCGGCATCGGGCCTCCGACGCTCGACCCACCCGAACAGACCCTGGCCGCCTGGCTCGACCGGGCGGTGCTCGATGGGCACCTCTGGTCCCAATCCCGGACCTGGGATCCGGAAGGGATCCTCTCGACCGTGCCGGCCATCGGCACCACCCTGCTCGGTGTGCTGACGGGACGCTGGATGCGGAGCGACCTGCCGCTGGATCAGCGGCTCAACGGTCTCTTTGCCGGAGGCGCTCTGGCCGCTGTCGTCGGCGCCATGTGGGGCTGGGTGTTCCCGATCAACAAGAGCCTCTGGACCAGCTCCTATGTACTCCTCGCGGCCGGCCTCGCTGCGCTGACACTCGCAACCACCAGCTGGCTGGTCGACGTGCGCGGCCGGCATCGCTGGGCTCGGCCACTGGTGACCTACGGGCTCAACCCGATGGTCGCCTTCGCGGGGTCCGGGCTGATGGCCAAGCTGATGGGCTCGCTGATCCGGGTTCCCGTGGACGGCCAGCCGATCCCGCTTCAACGGGCCATCTATCAGGCTACATTCGAGGCATGGCTTCCTCCCCAACCGGCGTCACTCGCCTACGCGCTCAGCTTCGTGCTGGTCTGGTACCTGATCCTGCTCGGCCTGGAACGGCGGGGCTGGATCCTCAAGATCTGACGGCCATCGGATCGGGAGACATCTGACCATGGCCAAGGACTCGAAGCCCGAGGCGACCGGCGCCGGCCGGTGGCTCTGGAGCTGGATCAAGACGATCGCGGTGGCCCTGGCCGTCTGGTTCGTAGTCAGTTCCTTTCTATTCAAGGCGTTCCGGATCACCTCGTCGAGTATGGAGAACACCCTCCTGATCGGCGACGTCCTGTTCGTCAACAAGCTGCTCTACGGCCCCCGGATTCCGCTCACCAATACACGGCTACCGGCCATCCGGCAGCCCAAGCTGGGCGACGTCGTCGTCTTCGAATCGGTCGAAACCCCGGACCTGACCGTCGTCAAGCGCGTCGTGGGTATGGCGGGCGACACGCTCGCCATGCAGAACGGGATGCTGGCCCGGAACGGAGCGGCCATCGAAGAGCCGTGGGTTCCCACCGGCCCGCGGCTGATGCCTTCGGACCCGGCCGGAGACGCCCAGATCCGCCGCTGGCAGGTGCGCTACCTGGCCGGTGCGGACACCGCATCATACGCACCGACCCCCAACGACTGGGGGCCGATCGTGGTGCCGGCGGAAACGTATTTTGTGATGGGAGATAACCGGAGCGAGTCGTACGACGGGCGCTACTGGGGTTTCCTGCCGCGGGCCAACGTCGAGGGCACGCCGATCATCGTCTATTACAGCTACGACCCCGAGACCTACAAACCGCTGCCGATTCTGACCAACGTGCGCTGGCGACGGATCTTCACCATCCCTCGCTGAGCAAGTTCGGCCCGCCGGGACGCGCTCATTTGACCGGGAGCGCGTCCTCCGTCACCAGTTGCCAATAGGAGACGCGCTCCGGCTGCATGGTCCGCTCCCGGAAGCTCGCAGCGGTCTGCAAGAGCTGCACGCTGGCGTAGCCCGGACGGGCCTGCGGATGCGACTGGCCCATCACCCCGCCGAAGTAGCTCCGCGCAATCAGGCCTTTCGGATCCCACGGCAGGGCCCGCACGTTGTCGACGTACCGCCGGAAGGTCTGCTGCCGGAAGAGATAGAACTCGACATTCGAGGTGTAGAACAGCGACATCGTCAGGCCACGGTTGCTGAGCAGCTTGCCGATTTCGCGGAAAGCATGGGTGCCGCCGAAGTCGCCGACGATGGGAAGGACGCGTCCGCGCCGCTGCAAGGTCTGCACGAACCGGAAATCGTCTTCACGGGCCAGGTAGCTCGCTTCTCGGCCCGCCAGATCCTTCTCGAGATACAGTTGGCTGATGGTCGGATAGTACGACCGCGGCCCCCGCCCATAGGTCGCAAATCGAAGCTCCAGGCCGGACCGGACGAATTCGTCGTGAAAGCGGCGCAGCGTCGAGACATCGACCGCAGCGAGCGGCATGCCGTAGCCCCGGATCCGCTCGAGCAGCGCCGCATGCGTCCGGCGATGCCGCGCCGTATCGGCCGGCAACTTCCTGACCGCGTCGAGCAGCTCACCGAGCGGCCGCGTATTCCAGGAGTTCACGTCGGCGGGCGGCGTCCGCCCGAACAGCAGGCAGAGAAAATCCAGGCGATTGCGCGAGGTCTCGAAGAGCGCTTTGTACAGCAGGTGCAGCAGCTGATTGTCCCGCCGCAGATCGACGATGAAGGCAATCGAGGGCCGGACCGCCGCGATGTACGAATAGTTCTGATCGGGCCCGACGCCGATGTACGCCCCGCCCTTCGGCGCCTCGCTCCGCAAGGCGCCGACGATGTGCAGGTAGGACGACTCGTTCGAAATCAGGTTGTCGGTATCGAAATACCCCCCCGATTCCGAGATGTCGGCTATGGTCCGGGCGAACGGAATCGAATCGCGGGAGGGAACGGCGGGCCGCGGGGCTGCAATCTGCAGCGCCAGAAGCAAAACCAGCATCCCTCATGCTAACCCCGTGGACCCGCTCCGACCAGAGCCGGCCCGATGGCCCGAGCCGGCAACTTCGCCGCCATTTCATCACCCCTTCACGGTCGCGGGTGTAACGTCGATCCTGACTCGAAAGGGAGGGACAGATGGCGCCAGGTTGGGTTCTGAGCGGTACCGTGCTGCTGCTGGCCGGGTGCGCGGGGCCGGGCATGCCGATTCCGATCCAGGGATCGGTCGAACCGCTGGTGGGACACTGGGTCGGCGAGTATCGCAGTCCCGACACGGGCCGCGACGGTTCGATCGTCTTTACCCTCTCCGCCGGAGCCGACACCGCCTGGGGCGACGTGGTGATGATGCCCGCCGACTACGACCGGGGACCCCAGTTGACCCCGAACTCCCGCATCGATCGACCCGGACCGCAAGTGCTCCGCGTCAGCTTCGTACGATGCGAAGGAAACGAGATCACCGGGTGGATCGACCCCTATCCGGATCCGGATACCGGCGAGCAGGTCCGGACCGCATTCGACGGCGTGATCCAGGGCAACGAACTGCGAGGGACTTTCACCTCGTACCTGACCCACTCGGCGCGGAGGGTCAGCGGCACCTGGTCGGTCCGGCGACGGTAGCCGCGAAGACCGGGCCCGGCGCGACGGCTACTCTTCCCGCATGGCCACCGTCGCGTCGATCTTGGTGGCGCGACGAGCGGGGAACACCGTGGCAGCCACCGCCACCAGCAGCAGCAGTACGGTGACACCGCCCAGGGTAATCGGATCGGTCGGACTGACACCCCGAAGCTGACTCGCAAGTAACCGGGTCAGACCGACCGAGCCGACCAGGCCCACGCCAATCCCTACCACGACGGGGCCGAGTCCCTGCCGCAACACCAGGCGCCGGATGTCCCCTGCCGATGCGCCCAGCGCCATCCGCACCCCCAGCTCGCGAGTCCGCCGGTTCACGAAGAAGGCAATCACACTGTAAATCCCCCCGATGGCGAGCCCCAATCCGATCACGCCGAGCGCGGTGAGCAACCGGGTATTGAAGCGGGCCTCGGCACCGGTCCGGGCCAGCCGTTCGCTCATGGTGGCCACCTGAAAGACGGGCACCGCAGGGTCGACCGCGGCAACCGCGCTGCGCACCGAGGCGCCGAGCGTGGCCGGCGCCTGACGGCCGCGCACCACGAACGTCATGGTCCGGCCGAGCCACTCCCAGGCCGTGGCCGGCGTCTGGGTGATCGGCAGATAGTATTCGAGTTCACCACGTTCGGCCGGGCCGTTGGTACGCACGTCGCCGGCCAGGCCGATCACCTCTTTCCACATGGGACCGCCATCGGGTGCGGACTCGCAACAGGTCACCCGCTTGCCGATCGGATCCTGGCCGGGCCACGCTTCGCGCGCAAACGCTTCGCTCACGATCATCACCCGCGGCGTGCCGATCCGATCGTCGTCGGTAAAGGCCCGGCCCGCGCGGAGCGGGACCCGCATCACCTCGAAGTACTCCGGCGTTATCAGACGGAGCCGTGCCATGATCGCGCTGCGTCCTTCGATCGGCCGCCCCTCCGGAATCAGGCCGTTGGTATTGCCGCCCGGCCCCATCGGTACCTGCGAAACCAGCGCAGCAGCCTCGATGCCCGGCGCCTGCGCCAACTCGTCGCCGATACGCGAAAACGTCTGGGTCACCCGATCCCAGCTCTCGTACCCTACCCGAGGCAGGCTGATCCGCCCCGACAGGATCGGAGCCGGATCGAACCCGGGATCGACCCGACCCAAGTGCATGGCGGTTCGAATCAGTAGCCCGGCGCCGACCAGGAGCACCAGCGCCAACCCGACCTCGGTAGCCACCAGGCCGCGCCGGAGCCACTCGCCCCCGCCCGTAACCGAACGGGTGCCGTCGCGCAGCGACCCGGCAATACCCAGCGCGGCGACCCGCGCGGCGGGCAGGACGCCGAAGATCAGCACGCTCCCGATGGCGACCGCCATGGCAAAACCCGCGGTTGCGGGATCGAGCCCCGCCTGATCGAGCCGCGCCAGGTTCGCAGGCGCGTTGGCCAGGATGAGCTTGAGCCCCAGGTGCGCAACCACGAGGCCAAGCACGCCGGCCAGGGCCGCGAGCACCAGGTTCTCGGTCACCAGCTGGCGCACGATCCGCCCGCGCCCTGCGCCGAGCGCCGCCCGAACCGCCAGTTCGCGGGCCCGCCCGACCCCGCGGGCAAGCAGCAGGTTGGCAACGTTGACGCAGCCGATCAGCAGCACCAGCCCCACCGCGCCGAACAGCACCCAGATCCGATCGGCCACCGCATTGTCGAGCACGGCGCGCATCAGCGGATTGACATGCACCTCGAGTGACGAGTTGACGTCAGGGTACTGCTCCCGCAGCCGAGCCACGGTCGGCGCCATGGCCGCTTCGGTCTGCGCAGCTGAGGCGCTAGGCCGCAGCCGGCCGTAGACATGGAAGAGGTAACTCCCGTCGTGGTCGGCCCGCTGCCTCGGGCTGAACCCGGCCGGCGCCCACAGTTCATCCCAGTTCTCGAAGAGATCGAAGCGGGCCGGCATCACGCCAAGAATGGTGTGCGGTACCGCATTGATCTCGATGCTTTGGCCTGCCACATTCGGGTCGGCCCCGAAGCGGCGGGTCCAGAGCCGGTGGCTGAGCACCACCACCTGCGCACCTCCCGGCTCATCCTCGGCCGCCGTGAACACCCGGCCGAGCGCCGGAGCAACGCCAAACACGGTAAAGAAGGAGGCGGTAACCCGCGCCCCGCGCACCGATTCCGGCTGTTCGCCGCTGCCCAGGATGAAGGGAGCGGAGTAACCCGCCGTATGCGAAGCGAGCGTGGACTGCCCCGCCAGCAGATCGGTATAGTTGCCCACCGACAGAGTGCCCCCCGGGCGACCGTCCCAGGTTCGGGAAATCCAGACCACCCGATCGGGTTCGGGAATCGGCAGCGGCCGCAGTATGACCGAGTACAGCACGCTGAAGATGGCAGTCGTGGCGCCGACGCCCACCGCCAGCGTGAGCGCGGCCGCGGCCGTGAAGCCGGGCTGCTTGCGAAGCGAGCGGATGGCCTGCCTGACGTCCTGCACCAGACTCCCCCACCATTCCGTTCGTTGCATCGAATGATCCCGTGCCTTGCCAAGTCGAGTCAGGCGGCGTCGCAACTCGGCCGGATTGCCGAGGCGGCGGAGCGCTTCCTGTCGGGCCTCTGCTTCCGGCATGCCGCCGTCCACCAGGTCGCGGACCCGCATAGCCAGGTGGAATTCCATCTCATCGTCGACTTCGTCTTCGACCGGAGGACGCCACCAGACCGAGCGCAGCCGGCGACCGAACTGGAACCGGGACATGGTGCCCTCAGCTCGATTCCAGCGGACCGAGCACTTTGGCGACGGCCGAGCTGAAGGCCCGCCACGCCGCAGCGTCCGCCCGGAGCCGGGCTCGGCCACCCGGCGTCAGGGCGTAGAACTTGGCCTTCCGGCCCAGCTCCGAGGTGCCCCATTCCGCCTCGATCCATCCCTTCCGCTCCATCCGATACAGCGCGGGATAGAGCGACCCCTCCTCGATGACCAGCGCCTGCCCGGTCCGCTCCTCGAGCCATTGCGCGATCCCGTACCCGTGGCGCGGCCCCCAGGAAAGGGTCTTGAGCACGAGAACCTCGAGGGTTCCCTGGAGAAACTCGGTCGGCGATGCGGCGGGCATGTACCCCTCTTACCTAGACTGTCATAGTATAGACCGGCAGTGCGAAATGGCGCAATTCCCCGCAAACGCAGCGAGGGCCGGCACCCATGCAGGGGGCCGGCCCTCGAATCGTCTCGCCGAACAGCGAATCAGTCTTTGGCGCGGTCCAGGTACTCGCCCGACTCGGGGTTGACCCGGATCCGCTCACCGATCTGGATGAACTCGGGCACGTTGACCGAGGTGCCATTGTTGAGCAGCGCCGGCTTGCTGGAGGCGTTCTTGGTCGCCGTCTTCATGACCGGGGCCGTTTCCACCACTTCGAAGACCAGCGAATTGGGCAACTGGACGCCGATCGGCCGACCCTCGTAGAACTCGGCGATGATCTGCATCCCGTCGGTCATCCACTTGGCACTATCGCCCAGATCTTCTTCTTCGACCTCGAGCTGATCGAACGTCTCGGCGTTCATGAAGTGGTAGGTGGTGCCGCTCTTGTACATGAAATTGAGCTCTTGGGTCGAGAGCTGCGCGATCTCGAGGCTGTCCGTTGCCCGGAACCGATGCTCGAACTGAATCCCGGTTTTCAGCCGCCGCAGCTTGGCTTGCACCAGCGCCCGCAGGTTGCCCGGCGTGTGGTGATGAAAATCGAGAACCCGACAGGGCTCGCCGTTGTGCATGATTGCCATGCCACGTCGAATATTGCTTGCAACGATTGCCATAGCCAAAACCGCCGTGAAATTCAAAGCCCCGCAGGGCCGATTCGTCTCCAGTATAGCCCTAAAATATACATCCTGATGTAGCCATTGGCCATCCGACGACGTGGTGGCTGTTGCGGCGCACTTTGCGACAATTTCGAGCAGGTTGGGCCGGCGACGGTGCCCTCAGCGGAGCCGGGTGTCTACGCCGCGACCAGGGGCTCGATGTTCTCGATCTCCTTGGCTGCCGGCGCTCGCAGGGCGTGCCATAGATCCCACTTCTGCTGCAGGTTCATCCAGAACTCCGGCGAAGTCCCCGTCGCCCGTGCCAGCCGGAGCGCCGTATCCGGGGTCACTCCGCGCTTGCCCTTGACGATCTCGTGGAGCCGGACGAACGAGACGCCAATCCTACGCGCGAAAGCGCTCTGACTCTCGCCGTATTGCTCCAGGAACAAGGTTGACAACATCTCGCCAGGGTGAGTCGGCGGACGATTTGTAGGCAATCGACCCATTCTAGGCCTCCTGAAAATCACGAAACTCGCTCCAAAAGAACCCTGGGCAGCTGTGTCTAAATTATCGAGATTCGTTATAACGTGATGCATTATATAAAAACGAAGGGGGCCCGGGGCGTCGAGATCACGGACTATCACTCCTAGTGGTCCGCAGCCCCAGGCAGCCAGACCGAGCGGGGGCTACTCCGCGCTGAGGGCGGCCAGCGGCTCGATCCGTGCCGCCCGGCGGGAGGGCAAGGTCGCCCCGGCGAGGCAGGTGATCAGCACTGTCGCCGCGCCGCCCAGGAAGGCCAGCGGCTCCAGGGCATTGATGCCCTCGACCTGGGATGCGGCCACCCGGGCCAATCCGGCCGCGACCAGAAGGCCCAATCCGACGCCCAGCGCCCCGAGTTCGAGGCTTTCGCGGACCACCAGCCCGACCACGTTACGGCGGGTGGCGCCCAGTGCGGTCCGCACCCCGATTTCCCGGGTCCGGAGCACCACCATGAAGGCCAGTACGCCGTACACCCCGCTCAAGGTCAGGAAGAGGGCGACACCGCCGATCATCGCTCCGACCCAGTACGCGGCGCGCAGGGGCCAGATCGACACCGCCAGCGATTCATCGAGGGTGTGAACCCAGTCGGCGGCGGCGGGGTCGATGTCGAGAAGGGTCCGTTCCAGCGCCGGCGCCGCCCGGCTGGCCGGGCCGACCACCCGAGCCAGCACGCGACCGGTCTGTTCACCGTCCAAGGGGCGGTAGACGGCAGGCTGGCCGGGCGGATCACCGATCCAGCCGGTCACCGCGTCGCGCACCACGCCGACGACCCGCAGGGTCGAGCCGCCCTCGAGCGAGGTCGTCCCGGTCGGATCGACGATGCGCAGAGTCCGTTCGAGCGCGTTGCCGCCCTGCCAAAGCGCTCGAACGGCGGCCTCGTTGACGACGACGACGGGAGCCCCGGTTCGCCCCTCATCCTCGTGGAACGGACGCCCGGCCACCACCCGATGCATCAGCACCTCGAAAAACTCGGCCGACACCTGCGCAAGCCCGGCCCGTACCATGGTGGTGTCGGTCCCGATCAGGCCGACTCGCTGAAACGAGGATTCGAGCGGAACCCGATCGGTGAAGGCAATGCCCTTGACCACGGGATCCTCGCGGAGACGAGCCAACGACTGAGTCCGGAACCGATCGTCCAAATCGAAGACCACCACTCCGCCCGGCTCGATCCCGATATCCCGAGCCGGAATCCGCTGAGCGCCGCGCAGCAGCACCCCGGTGACCACGAGTAGCAGCGTAGCAATCGCGATCTGTCCGACCAGAAGCCCCTGACGGAGACGCGAGGGCTTTCCCCCCGACGAGGAGAGCCCGACCGGCGAACGAACCGTGCCCGGACGGGTCGACTGCAGCGCCGGCACCAGACCGAACACCACGGCGCAGGCCAAGGCGCTCCCGATCGCGAAGAGCAGAACCCGATAGTCCGGACCTACCGGGGCGAGTTCCACGAACGATTTGAAGGCATCCGGCACGGTCGCGGCAATGAACCAGGAGACCCCGATCAGGACCAGGCGCGAAAGCAGGAAACCGGCGACCGCCGCCGGGACCGCCAGCAGCAGGCTCTCGGTCAGCAGCTGGCGGACCACCCGCCCGCGTCCAGCCCCGAGGGCCAGCCGCACACCGAGCTCGCCGCGGCGCGCGACGCCGCGGGCAATCATCGCGCTCGCGACGTTGGCACAGGCCGCGAGCAGCACCAGCCCGAAGGCGAGAAAGACGGGCGTCACGGCGAGCATGACCGACGGCGTGAGCGGCTGAGCCGTCTTCTTGGAAATCAACTCGACCCCGATGATCCGATCTGCTTCGGCACGAGACTCGGTATCTCGACGCAGCCAGTCGCCCAGGGCAGCGCGGGCCGCCTCGGCGGAAATGCCCGGCCGGAAGCGGAGTACCGCCTGCACCAGATGATCGTCGCCCGCGCCGAAGGGCTCGAGGCGAGTGTCCAGCCGAGCCGCCATCGTGATCGGCATCCAGAAATCCGGCGAACTGTCGTCGACTCCTTCGAATCCTTCGCGCGCCACGCCGACGATCTCGATCGGCTGCCCTCTGATCACTACGGTCCGGCCGATCACGGCGGAGTCGGCGCCGAAGCGGAGCTGCCAGCTTCGGTAGCTCAGCACCGCCACCGGAACGCCCCCGGCTGCTTCGGCGTCACCCGGACCCAGCACCCGGCCGATGGCGGGGCCGACGCCCAGCATGCCGAAGTAGTTGCCCGTCGTCATCAGCACCCTGGTCGGGCGCCCGTCGACCCGCGTCACCAGGTAGCGATAGCCGAACGGCTCCCGCACCACGGGCTGGCGGCCGAGTTCCTGATACTGCTGCCAACTCAAGCCGTAGCCGGCCTGGTCGCGGGTGTTCCAGCGCAGCTGATGGAGCGATGCCGGATCGGCTACCGGAAAGGGACGCAGCACATAGGCGTTGAAGATGGTGAAGAAGGCGGTGTTGAGACCGACGCCGAGACCGATGGTCAGCACCACGGTTGCCACCAGGGCAGGTTCGCGTCGAAAACTGCGGACGGCAAAGATCAGATCCTGACGGATCTCACCCAGGCGGGACCAACCCCAGGTCGATCGCACCGTTTCGCGCACCGTGGTGAGGTTGCCCATGGCCCGGCGCGCCGTCGTATCGGCCGTGGCCGCCGTCATGCCTTTGGTCCGATTCCGCTCGGCCTCACGCTCGAGGTGATAGCCGAGTTCCTCGTCCAGTTCGGCCTCGTAGCGCCGCCGCGCCAGGAGTGCCCGCAACCTTCGCCATACACCGGTCACCGACCGCCCCCTCACTGATCCCGCGTGTCAGACGCCGACCTATTGTCATCCAATAGGTCAAAGTATTCACCGACCTCTAGAATAACAATAGGAATCAAAGCGGCCGCCGGTATCGGCCGGGCGGATTCGGGGGACTGAAATCGAAACTGATCCCTTGCCTATCCACCGACTTGAGGGGAAACTTGAAGGGTGTCGACTGTCACCAAGGCGTGCCCCTCCTGCGCGCAGACGCTTCCGATCGACGCTGCTTTCTGCCTGATGTGCGGGGCCGCAACCCCGCAAGCGATCGACAAGGCCACCGGGGAAATCCGCGCCATTACGGCCGACCGGATTCCCTCGCCGGATAAGGCACGTCTGCAGCGGGCGCTCGGCAGCAACTACGATCTCGGCCGTCTGATCGGACGCGGCGGTTTTGCCGAGGTCTATATCGTGCACGACCGTCGGCTCAAGCGGGATCTCGCCCTCAAGGCCCTGCGCCCGGACCTGGTCATCTCGGAGCATCTGCTGCAGCGGTTCCGGCGCGAAGCCGAGACCGTGGCGGCGCTCCGTCATCCGCACATCGTGCCGATCTACGATGTCGGTGAGGCCGACGGCGTGGCCTATCTGATGATGCCCTACATCCAGGGCGAGAGTCTCCGGGCGCTGCTGGCGCGGGAGGGACCGCGTCCGGCGCGGGAGGCCTGCCGCATCCTGCTCGAGGCGGCCGATGCGCTCGACGCCGCGCATGATGCCGGCGTGATTCATCGCGACATCAAGCCCGAGAACATCATGCTCGAGGGCAAGGGCCGTCGTGCGCAGCTGATGGACTTCGGCATCTCCAAGGCCATCGATACCAGCGACTCGGGTCCCGGACTCACCAGCACCGGGATGCTGGTGGGCACGCCGCATTACATGAGTCCGGAGCAGGCGGCGGGTGAGCCCCATCTCGATCATCGCAGCGACCAGTACTCGCTTGCCGTGGTGGGCTATCAGATGATCACGGGTTCGCTGCCCTTCGACGGCGACTCCACCCGGGCGGTGCTGTTCCAGCAGATGGTCGGCGTTCCGAAGAGCCTGCGTGATCTGGTTCCCGATGTGCCCGCCGCGGTGGCCTTCGCGATCGACCGGGCTCTCTCCAAAGAGCCCAAGGATCGTTTTGCCTCGATGGCGGCCTTTGCGGAGGCGATTGCGGGACCGGACGCCTGGCCGCTCGGCGCCGGTACGCTCGACTCGATCATGAACGCCCCGTCCGCCGAACAGGCCCGCGTCACGGCGGCGGTGGCAGCCCCTGCAACCAGCCGGCTGCGGTTGCTTCCGAAGGCTGCGCTCGTCACGGTCGCGGTCGCGGCGGCGGCGCTGGCGTACACCAAGATTCGCACGCCGGCAGCTGCGCCGGCCCCGGTGGACAGTACCGCGGCGGTTGCTGCCGCCACTCCCCCGGCAGCGACCGATTCGGTTGCTTCGCAGCAGGCAGCCGCCGTCCCGCCGCAGTCGCCCGCCACCACCGAACCCGACCGGCCGGCGGCCACCGTCGCGGCCACGCCGGCCGCGCCGGCAACGCTCAACTGCCAGGCGGCCGTCACGGCGGAGCGATGGGCCGACGCGGTTCGGGTCTGTACCAGCGAGGCGGAGAGGGGTAGCGCGGCTGCGAGCCGCCGCCTGGCGTCGCTGTACACCCGGGGCACTGGTGTGCCCCAGTCGGATTCGCTGGCGGCGGTCTGGTACCGCGCCGCATTCGCGGCCGGCGACGCTCCCTCCGCATTCCGGCTCGGCGTGATGTATGCCAACGGCGTTGGGGTCACCCAGAACGACGTCGAAGCAACGTCCCTGCTCCGGCGCGCGGCGGACGCCAACGTAGCCGAAGCCTGGCCCGTCCTCGCCGAACGGTATGAACAGGGGCTGGGCACCCGTCGCAACGAGCAGGAGGCGTCGTTCTGGTACCGGCGCGCAGCGGAGGCCGGAAATCGGGCCGCACAGTTCAACCTGGGGCAGATGTACCTGCGGGGCCGCGGGGTTCCCCGGAGCGAGCAGGACGCCTCGGTCTGGTTCAGCCGCGCGGCCGAGCAGGATCACCCCGGCGCCGAATATGAACTGGGCATGATGTACATCCGCGGCCGAGCCGGGCTGGTCAAGGACGAGGCCGTGGGAGTCCAATGGCTGGAACGTGCCGCCCGCCAGGGACATACCGAAGCTGCCAAGGAACTCGAGAGGCGCCAGCGACCCTGACCTCCCGCCGTCCTTGACCCGTCCCGACCCGGGGCGTGAGATTCCCCGGGCTCATCATGGCCCATGATCCGTCCGTCGCCACCCGTGCGTGTCCCACCTGTGACAGCCGGCTTCCCGCCGATGCCGCCTATTGCGCGCACTGCGGGGCGCCCACGCATACCCAGATCATCGGTGAACCCGGCGGCGGGCGGTCGCGAACCGACGCCAGCTACGAAGCCGAGCCGGAGCGGCTCCAGCAGATCCTTGGATCCCAGTTCGACCTGGGCCGGCTGATTGGGCGGGGCGGCTACGCCGAAGTCTTTTCGGTCTACGATCGCAAGCTGCAGCGCGAGCTGGCCATCAAGGTGCTCCGGCCCGACCTGATCGTGACGCCGTCGTTGCTGGCCCGGTTCCGCCGCGAAGCCCTTGCGGTCGCTGCGCTCCAGCATCCCGCCATCGTGCCGGTCTATGACGTCGGCGAAACCGAGGGCGTCTGCTACATCCTGATGCCGCTGGTCCGCGGCGAGAGCCTCAAGGCGCTGCTGATGCGCCAGGGGCGGCTGCCGCTCGAAGAGGTCCAGCGCATCGTGCTCGAAGCCGCCAACGCCCTGGCTGCTGCGCATGACGCGGGCATCGTGCACCGGGACATCAAGCCCGAGAACATCATGCTGGAAGGGCCGGATCGGCACGTCCGGCTGATGGACTTCGGCATCGCGAAGGCGGTCGACTCGGGCGACAAGGAACTGACCGGCACCGGCGTCATCGTCGGCACGCCGCAGTACATGAGTCCGGAGCAAGCCACCGGCGAGCCGGCCATCGATCAGCGCAGCGACCAGTACTCGCTGGGCGTCGTTGCCTATCAGATGCTGTCGGGACGCGCGCCGTTCGAAGGCGAAACGGCACGGGCCATCATGACCAAGCAGCTGCTGGACCAGCCGCCCGCCCTCGGAGGCCTGGTCGAGAACCTGCCCGACCACATGACCGCGGCCTTGCACCGCGCCATGCAGAAGAATCCGCACGACCGCTTCGATCACATCAAGGCGTTTGCGCAGGCACTGCAGGATCCGGGCTACCGGAACCCCGCTTCGCTGACGGCCCGAGTGCCTCGCTCCGGACCCCGGCGGTGGGCACCCTGGATCGGGCTCGCCGCCGCTGCGGCCCTGGTGGTGCTGATCGTGGCGCAGACCCGGCGGCCGGCCACGGCGTCGGAATCGCTGGCTCCGGTCATGATCGACACCGCCACGATCGTCACGCCGCCCGTCGAGGGGCCGCCCGCGGACCCGCGGCCCGCCAGCGACCTTCCTCCCCAGCAGGCGGTGCCGCCACCAGCCGCGCAGCTTCCCGACACGACGCCGCGAACGGTCGTCGTTTCTCCGCCCGTGGCCCGGACCGACTCGGCCGCTGCCACGCCGCCGCCGGCCGCGCTGCCGACCCTGAGCTGTGTGGCCCTGGTCGACCGCCGGGAGTGGGATCGGGCTGCGGCGCAGTGCATCGAAGAGGCCGAAGGCGGCAACGCGCGCGCCGCGCGGCTGGCGGCCGACATTCTGGCACAGGGTCGCGGCAGCGTGCCGGCCGACACAGTCCGCGCGGCGGCGTTCTATGAGCAAGCGGCTCAGGGCGGCGATGCGCAGGCCCAATTCCTGGTGGCGCGACAGAGCGAGCGGACCGACCCGTCGCACGCCACGGCGATGTATCAGGCTGCGGCCAGCAGCGGATACGAACCGGCCTATGCCCTGATCGCGGCGCGGCTGTACGAGGGAATCGGCACGGCGCGGAACTTCGAGGCGGCGGCAACCTGGTCCCGCCGCGCAGGCGAAGCGGGAGACCTGCCCAGCCTGGTGCGCCTGGGCGAGATGTATCTCCAAGGCCAAGGCGTGACCCGCAGCGAGTCGGACGCGGTGGAGTGGTATCGCCGGGCCGCAGACGGCGGCCATCGCGAGGCCCAGTATCAGATGGCGCAGTTCTACCTTCGCGGCCGAGGCGTGCCGCGATCCGACAGCGAGGGACTACAATGGCTTCGGCGGGCGGCCGAGGCCGGTCACGCTGAAGCCAAACGCGAACTCGACCGCCGCTCCTGACCTACCATTCGACCATCGCTCCGAGGCTCAACACCCGGCCGCGGAGCGGCATCCACGGCAGATTGGTGAGACGCTCACCCCGTGCCGGCGGATCGATCACCACCGACTCATAATTGGCGAGCTTGACGTCGAGCAGATTCTCGGCGCTCAGGAAGAGACGGGCCCGGCCGGAGCGCTGCGAAACCAGCGCATTGATCAGGCCATACCCCGGGGCCTCGGTCCGGAACGGATTGTCGCTGATCTCCTGACTGCCGAGGTAGCGAGCATGCAGGTCGACCGCGACGCCCACTGTCGCCGGTGCGCGCCAGCCGACGTGGGCACCGACCGTGTGTTGCGACAGGTAGCTGGCGGTGCGGCGGATGCCGGGTGATCCTGGCACTCCTTCGCTCCCGGTCCGGAAGCCGTAGAAGGCACCGTAGACCATGGTGCCGCGTCGATAGGTTCCGGCCAGATCGACCGCCGTGATCCGGGTCGGTTCGTCGACGTTGAGGAGTCGGAACCGGCTGGTCGGATCGGTCGGCGCCGCGAGCACGACCCGGACCGGGTCTGAGACTCGGGTAAACCCGACGGCGCCGCTCAGCTCGAATCCGTTACGGTACCAGCGCAGGTCGCCCCCGCCGGTGGCAAGCCGCTCGGCGCGGGCATTGACCTGCACCATGGTCCGCGCCCCGAGCAACTCGGCTTCGTCGGCCAGAGTACTGGGCGCCGAGTAGCCCAGGCTCGAGTAGACCCGCGCCTCGATCGAGTCGGTCGGGCGGGCCAGGATGTCGATTCGGGGCATGCACTGCAAGCCATGCACGCTGTGCTGGTCGCAGCGGCCCGCAGCGGTTCCAGTCACCTTGTTGCCCAGCTTGCGGGTGACCGAGACGAATCCGTTGGGCAGACTGTGGGTATAGTCGAACGCCGGGAAATCCTGGTGGCGGAGCGCATCGCGTTGATACCCGATGCCCGCGAGCACCGTGGTCGGACCGAAGTCGCCCTGGTAGTGCAGCTCTCCGAACAGCGTGGCACGGCGGTCACGCTCGCGGACTTCGTCGTACCGGTGCGAGATCGAGCGGAACGCGCCGGCCAGCTTGAGGCGAAGGACGCCCGTGCTGCCGAGCAAGCGCTTCCCGGTCGCGGCGGCATCGAAACGCTGGGTCCGTCGCTCCTGGCGGTACGGCTCCCCGGGGGTGGCGCCGAGGAGATAGCCGCCGGTCCGCTCTTCGGACATGGCCCCGGCTGCCAACGTAAAGCCGTCGCCGTTGGGCGCATCGTAGTGCAGCCTCGGCCGGATGGCGATCCGAATGGCCCGGGGAAACTCGCCCCAGCCGTCATCGTCGGAATCGACCAGGCGCTGCTGATGAAACTCGCTGAACAGCGTACCGCCCAAGTCGGAGGCAAAACGGCGTGCTCCCCAGAACAGGATGCCGCCGCCCTTCTCGGACGACTGATTGACGACTGCGCGGACCTGATCACGTTCGGGTGCCCGGGAAATCAGGTTGACGACCCCGCCGGATCCGATCGGACCGTGGAGCGCGGTAGTCGACCCTCGGATCCATTCCGCCTGGGCAAACTCGAATGGTGAAAGCTGAGCCAGGGCAAAGGCATCGGGATGGCTGCCCAACAAGGGCATCCCGTCGATCATGATGCCGGTATACTGTCCTCGCAGCCCGGCCGAGCGGAATCGGATCGCGTCGAGCACGCCGCCGATCCCCTCGGCGCGGATCGCCCCCTCGCCCGCGAAAATGTCGCCGAGGTCGACCGGATGGGCCAGTTGGCGCACCGCCATTTCCGCCTCGCCGACGACCACGACCGGCATCGGCTCGTCGGCAAGACGCCGGTCGGTTCGCGGGGCATGGACCACAGCAGCGGCGGCGGCCGTCGAGCGGCCTTCCAGCACCAGCTCGAAGCGCTGCGCGACATCCTCGATGATGGTGATCTCGAAGGCCCGGGATTCGAAGCCGGGGTGGGAAACGGTGACGGAAACCAGGCGGGCCGGCAGTTCGAGCCGTGCAATGCCCGAGTCGTTGGCTGCGCTGCCGATTCGATCCGATCGCACGAAGGCACCGACCAGCGCGCTCGAGTCGGGCCTGCGGACGGTCACGAAGAGGGTGCCGGTGTCCTGCGCTGCGACGGGCGCGGCACCGGGACCGGCTGCCGCGACGAACGCCGCCAGCAGCCAGCTGGCGGTGCGAATCGAGCGTCGAAACATCCTGCGCGGGTAGTCGTTACGCACTATTCGGAAACCTAATGGGCCGCGGTATCACCCCGAACCCCGAACGGCCGGGGGCGGGCGAGTGCCGTACTGCAATCGCCGTGCGACGCCTGGCAGCTGACGTATAATCGGCCCGTGGCGGCACCGGGTTCAGGGCAGATCGGATAACTGCCGGAAGACCCGGTATTCGGGGTCGATCCGCACCTGCGCACTCCGTCGCACCCGAAGTACTTCGACGCCGCCCCCGAACGGATACCGGCGCCGGACCCCGTCGACTTCGATCTCGACCGGCATCGGGAACGGCCGCTGCTTCGCAGTGACCCAGCGCAGCGTCAGGGTACTGTCGGTCCGCACTTCGGACAGGCGCGGCAAGGTCGGCTCCCGAACATAGACATCGAAGAACCAGGTCAGATCCCTGCCGGCGATGGCCGAGACGAAGGCCACCAGCTGATCGGTCGTGACGAACCGGACCTGGCGCCCGTCGGTGATCCGTTCGAGCGAGTCGGCCGGATAGACCCAGCGGCGCAGCATCGGAAAGAAGGTCTCATCGCCCAGCAGGTAGCGCAGTGTGTGAAGCACCACCGATCCCTTGCCGTAGATATCGCCATCACCCTGCAGATAGTCCGGCGGGTTGAAGTACACCTCCGCTGCCGTAAGCGGTCCCGGCTCCGCAATGGCGCGCCGGTTCTTCGCCGCGCGCCATTGGCCCAGGATCACTTCACGGTAGGCGGCCGGACCGCGCAGCCGTTCGGTGTAGAGCGGCTGCATGTAGGTGCCGAAGCTCTCGTGCAGCCAGTAGTCGCTCCAGTCGCTGGCCGTCGTCAGGTTCCCGAACCATTCGTGCGCCAGTTCGTGCTGGTGCAGTTCATCATAGCCGTAGGGATTGGCCCGATACTCGTTGCCATAGGCGATGATGGTCTGATGCTCCATGCCGAGATGGGGCGTTTCCACCACGCCATACTTGTCGGCGCGAAACGGATAGGGACCGAGCAGTTCCTCGTAGAAGCGCAGATGCTCGAGCATTTCGTCGATCAGACGTTCGCCCTTCGCGACGTTTTCCGGCAGCACCCAGTAGGTCACCGGAATGGTGTCGCCGGACACACTCGGATAGCGGCGTTCGAGGGTTCGGTATGGCGCGATGTTGAGCGCGACGTTGTAGTTGCTGATCGGCGTCGATACGAACCAGCGCCAGGTGGTGGTGCCGTCGCCGTTGTCGCGCGAGCCCCGGGACCGCCCGTTCGACGCGGCAACCAGGCCGTTCGGCACGGTGATGTCGATGGCGACCGAATCGGCCTTGTCCGACGGATGATCTTTGACCGGCCAGAAAAGATCGGCCCCTTCGTTGACCGCCGTGGTGGCAATCCACGGCGCTCCACTCGGCGTCCGGGCCCATTGGAAACCGCCGATCCACGGTGGGCGTGGCGCAATCCTGGGGCGGCCGTCATACCGGATTCGAACGGCAAACTCGTCTCCCCGGGCCAGCGGCGCCGCGGGACGGATCCAGAGGGTAAGATCGCGATGCTCGAACTGGAGCGAGGCGCCCGCCTCATTGCGTACCGAGCGTACGGTCCAGGCCGGATCGAGGTCCAGCACGATCCAGTTGAGTGGCGCATCCACTCGCCCGTGGACGGTCACGTCACCGGTCAGCGACGAATCGGCCGGGGCAACCGCGAAGCGCAGCTGGTAAAATCGGACGTCGTAGGCGGCCTGCTCCGGCTTGAGCGGTCCTCCGGACGACCAGCGCCTGGGCTCCGGTCTGGCAGCAAGCTGCGCATGAAGGGCGCCGGTCCAGGCGAGGGCCGCCAGCAACGACGCCGCCCAGAGCCACGCTCGCAGGGGTCGGAGCGCGATGATACCACACCGCGGATGCATCGCTGACGTCTCTCCGGTGGAGGTCACACTCGAAAAAGTAGCCGACTCCACTCGCTATCGCATCGACGACGAGCCGATCCCGAGCAATCCGGTGTAGATTTCGCGCTTCCCTTCCCCCAACCCCTATGCAGATGCCTTCAGTCGTTCGCCCGTTCCTGCTCGCGCTGCTCGCGATGCTTCCGTCCACCATGCTGGCTCAGCGGCCGGATCCGCGGGTTGCCGGGTTCGATGCGTATGTCACCAAGGCCGTGAAAGACTGGAACGCCGTCGGTCTGGCCGTGGCCGTGGTCAAAGACGGTCAGACCGTCTACGCCAAAGGCTTCGGCCCCCGGGAACTCGGCAAGCCCGATCCGGTCGACGCCAATACCATGTTTGCCATCGGGTCGACCACCAAGGCCATGACGGCGCTCGCGTTAGGCATGCTGGTCGACGAAGGCAAGGTGGCCTGGGACGATCCGGTCACTAAGCACCTTCCCGCCTTCGAGCTGAGCGATCCCTACATTACCCGCGAAATCACGGTGCGGGATCTGCTGACCCATCGCGCCGGCCTGGGCAACGGTGACGTGACCTGGTACCGGACCGACGCGACGCTGCAGGATGTCCTGCACAAGGCGCGCTTCATCCCGATCGCCTACTCGATGCGATCTGGATACATCTATCAGAACGTGGCGTACGGGGCAGCAGGTGCGGTAGTCGCGGCCGCGAGCGGGATGCCGTGGGAGCAGTTCGTCGAGACCCGGATCTTCCAGCCGCTCGGCATGACCAACACCGTCGCGACACTGGCTGGCACCAAGGGGCGCGCCAACGTCGCCAGCCCGCACGATCGGGTCAACGGCGCCGTCCGGGTGATCGACAACGCCGCGGTCGACGCCGTTGCCGCGGCCGGGTCGGTCTGGGCCAGCATCACCGACATGACCAAATGGATGAACTTCGTGCTCGACAGCGCCAAGGTGGGCGACAAGCGTCTGTTGAGCGCCAGAAACTGGGCTGAGTTGTTCGCACCGCAAACGATCATCCGGCCGGGCAGCTTCTATCCGACTGCAGCGCTCACCAAGCCGAACTGGATTACCTACGGCCTGGGCTGGTTCCAGACCGATTACCAGGGTCGTCCGTTGCAGCTGCATACCGGCAGCATCGATGGGATGATTGCCATCGTCGGTCTGGACCGGGAAGCCAGGATGGGGGTCTTCATCCTCGGTAACCTCGATCACGTCGAGGTGCGCCATCCCTTGCTGTACCGCGCGGTCGATACCTGGGTCGGCAACCCGCTCCGCGACTGGAGCGCCGAGATGCTGCCGATCTTCAACGATGCCGCGGCCCGGGGCGACAGTGCCCGCGCGCGGTTCGAGCGGCAGCGGATCCAGGGCACCAAGCCGTCGCTGGCGCTCGAGGCCTACACCGGCGTGTACCGGGATTCACTGGCGGGACAGGTCGACATCACACTCGAGAACGGCGCCCTGGTACTCCGCCAGGGCTCGCAGCTGCGCTCGGTGCTCTCGCATTGGCACCTCGACACCTTCCGGGGCAAGCAGGACCTCGAGTGGCGCGGTGAGCAGACGGTGAACTTTGCCATCGGCGCAGCTGGCCGAGTCGACGCGGTGGCGTTGGGCGGTCGCCGGTTCGGACGGGCACAGTAGACTGAACAGACGGGCCGGAGCGCTTTACCTGAGCGCTCCGGCCCGTCTCCGTTTCCACGACGTTACTGCAGCCGATATTTCCGCTGAATCCTGCCCGCCGCAAAGATCAATGAAAAAGGCACCACCAGCCAGCTGAGCAGGTAGATAGTCCGCGCGTAGGTTCCCGCGCTGCCGAACAGGCGCTCGACCACGCCGGTGGCCTCTCCGGCATCGGCCCCGGTCGCGGCCAGATTACCCGAACGATCCCACAGCCGCAGCCGGTCCGGCGAAGGCCGCGCTTCTTCCGCCCGTTCACCGTCGAAGAAGGCGTCGAGCGGCACGATGGGAAGGTGATAGCGGATCGCAAGCCAGAAGGCATCTGCCAGCGACCATGGCACCGTTCCGCCGCTGCCGTCGCGCTGGTAGGCCAGAGTACACCGGTCGTACCATACCGGCCCGATCGACGCCGCACGACCCAACCGATCACCGATTGACCGCCCCGGCGAAAGTTCGGCCACCGTGGTCCGATCCATGGTAGGAACGATCAGATTGCGACAGTCGCTCATCATCGGCAGCGTGATGGTGCCGAGGGTCAGCGCCGAGAGGGCCAGCGGGAGCCACCAGCGAACGCCGAATCCGTAGAGTGCCTGAAAGGGTCCGAGCACCACGAGCCCGAACCAGAACTGGGCGGCACGGCGGGGCGCATGAAGAAACAGCCCCGCGACCGCGATGCCCACGACCACCAGCAACGCCGCCAGCCGAAGCCAACCGGGAAGCCAGAACCCGGCGGTTGGTCCGGCAATCAACCCGAACAGGCCGACCAGGACAGCCACGCCAAGCACCGCAGTCAGGAGCCGGGCGGGACGGGTTTCCCAGGCGCCGCGCAGATTGGCGAGCCGCCAGGATCGCCAACCCATCCGGGTCAGGATCTTATCGGCAATGTGATGCTGCCCCACCGAACGGAAATCCTGTTCGAGTCCGGCATAGGCATCGCGCGCAAAGGGAGAGGACCGATCGAGCAACTCGAGATAGCGATTGTGCGCATCCGGAGCGGTCACATCATCCGCGCCATGAGCTTCGGCGAGGATTTCCCAGTGCCGAGCTGCCGAATTCTGCAGATCGACCCGATGCGGCAGCGGCGCGCGCAGTTCGACCGAGTCGAGCCGACTGCTGGCGAGCCGGAGTACCACGCCGTCATCGGGTTCCGAACCGGACGGCATCCGAAAGGCGCTGCCCGAGATATCGAGCTTGTCGGCGGTCAGGAACGCCAGGTCGGCAGAGCCGATGGCGGTCCGCGGCAGCCTGAGTTCGCCGCCGATTTCCGCGTGGCGGGCCACCAGCGACCCCGGGACGGTCCGGTCGGGCGCCATGGCCTGCCCGAAGACGTCGCGCCGGAACCGCTGCCAGCTGGCCCCAAGCCGCGTCACCATCCGCCGGGGACCTGATCGCTGCGCATCGGCGGGATTCGTCGCGTCGCTCGATCCCGGATCGTCCTCGGCATGCGCACCCAGCACCAGCCCGCCCAGGTGGACATCCGAATCGGTCCGGAATCGGGTCAGGTCGAGGTGTTCTGCCGATGCGCTCCGGTCGTCGCTCATCATGGTGACTCCGCTCCGATCGTGAGGCCGCGTGCCGCGCGGGTATCGGACAGGTCGATCGATCCGGTCACGTCGAGATTTTGAAGCAGGATGCGGCCGTCGATGATGTTGCCGGTTGCTTCGAATGACTCGAACTGGGCGCGGGCCGGCGGCAGGGCAAGCACGGTCCGGCTCGAGATTTCGAGGTCACCTTCGATTCGCGAATTACGGACCAGGCCCTGGCGCGCGATCGTCCCGCTGAGCAGCAGATCCGCCGCGCTGCGGACATTCACGACCGCCAGACAGCCGCCGCTCGTCTCACTGGCCGGAATCAGGATCGCGTCGACGACCTGCAGGCCGCCATGCAGCTCGATATTCCGCAGCTCGACGTTGCCGACGACCCGCACCGCGGAAAAATCTGCGGTCCCGCCGACCCGGCCGCCTTCGACCAGCACATTCCCGATGATCATGCCGCTCGGCTCGGCGTCGGCATCCTTTCCCGCCGCCGAACCAGAGTCGTGAAGCGAGAGGTTGCCGTCGATCATGGTATTGCGAAGGTGGAGGGCGCGATCGGGCGGGCCGGTCGGAATTCCGGCCGCCGCGTCGAGGGCCAATCCCCAGAGTTCCAGGTTCCCGGCACAGCGCGACTCGTACATCATCAGGCTCGACATGCCGGGCGGAAAGACGGCCGGCAGTTCCAGCCGCGGAGCCTCGGCTGCGATGGCCGTTGCGTCGGCAATGAACCCGTCGTGAACCTCTCGCCAGGTGGCACCCGATCCGAAGCGGCGCGCCCGAGCCGCCTGCTCACGCATGGCCGGCTCCGCCTCGTACCGGCCGGCCGGGAGGCGAGCCGGCATCAATCGGAACCGCGGGCCCACCGTCAAGCCGACCATCCAGCAGGAGCCGCCCAGCTGAATCCCTTCGACCTCCAGCGCACCGACCGAAGAGCCGAAGAGCCGGATGCTGCGTCCGAAGCTATCGTGTCCCCGTACGATCAGACCGGCGCCGACTGCACCGCTCGCGACCCGAATCCCGTCGGCCCGCAGCCCCGTCATGGCAAGGTACTGCTCGATCACCACGCCGTCGAAGAAAATCATCTGGCCGACGTGCACGTGATCGAGATCGACCGACTCCGCTATGTAGCTGCCGAGCAGATGAGTCACCGCCGGTGTACCGTCCTCCGGCGCCGCCAGGCCCGACACGCCGATGGCGATGCGGCCGCCGACTCGGCTCGACGGGAGGTTGAGCGAACCAAGCACGTACGTGGCGGTCAGCTCGATGTTGCCGCCGACCTCGGTGGAGGCAATACTGATGTCGCCCGAGACGATCGTCGCCAGCGTTTCTTCGAGGTTCCGGCTCCAGCGCCGTTCGTTGATCAGCAGGTCGCCATCCACTTTGGCACGGTCGATCCGCAGCCCCGACGGGCCATAGCCGACCGAATGGATCACGGTGCCGCTCAGATCGAGCGTGCCATCGACCCGAATGTTGTCCAGCACCACCAGCCCCGCCGCAGAGAGACGCCGGCAGCGGGCCGATCCGGCCACCGTGAGACGCTCGGCATTCAGGATCGGCCGATCGAGCGGCAGCGCACGGGGAGCCAGCAGGACTTCGTCGAACAGCATATCGCCTTCGATCCGCCCAGCTCGAATCGACAACTCGCCCGACGCGGTCAGGCGGCGCAGGTCGAGTGCGCCGCCAACCCGGATCTCGTCCAGATCGACGGCCGTCTCGTGGTACTGGATCGGACGCTGGGCAAACGGGTCGCGCGGACCACCATCGGCGCCGGCCGCTTTGGGAAGCCGGTTGTGCAGCATGAAGTCGGCCAGTTCGACCGAGGCGCCGAACCTGGCTCCTTTGGCACGGAGCCGGCCCTCGACGCTCCAGTGCGCCAGGCGAATCGGATGACCGAACTCGATACCGGCCGGAAAGATGACATCGCCCTGGATGACGACCGGTGTGTTCAGGTCCTGGCGGTCGTCCCGACCCCAAGCATCGGCTTGCAGAACCACGTCGCCGTTGACCTGGATCGGTTGCTGAGCAGGCACGCCCCAGTAGCGCAGCACGATCGACCAGAGCGCCTGACCGATGCCGTCGGACGGCGAAGTATCCGCCGGCGCGGCGATCAGGCGGCCCTGCTGCGCAGCACGAAGACGGGGGTGGCGAAGCAGCGAGGCAAAGTCCTCTCCCGCGAGCGACACCGTTTCATGACCGCCGTCCGATGCCGCCATGCTCGCGAAGCCGGCAGCCCAGGTCTGGATCAGCAACGGGGAAACCGACCCGCTGAGCGTGATCGGCCCGCTGTCTTCCGGCATCTCGACTCGGCCGCTGTGCCAGCGCCCGTTCTCGCGCCGATCGTCGAGCTTGAGTTCGATCTGGACCCGGAAGATGTCGACTCCGTAACACATCACCACCGAGTCCGTCGAATACACCGAGGGACTTCGATAGACCCGTGCAGACCCGACCGCCTCGGGATCGGCCGCGAGGGTCAGCCGCGCCAGAGTCCCGTCCAGACCGGGAACGCCGGGAGCATGGGTTGCCTCGCCGACCAGAGGCAGGTCCGGATTGGCCGGATGCCACCCCAGGTCGGCGGGGTGTTCGATGATGGGGAAGGTGCCGTCGTCACCGGCAATCGCGGCGCAGAAGAAGCGGATGTACAGTTGCAGCCGCGCGGCCTGCAGCTCGGTCCCATCGTCCCCGAAGTCGAGACCGATCCGCTCGTTGAGGTCGTGGATCACCCGGGAGCCGCCATCGACCGCCAGGGCCTCGTCGGCCCCGTCCCACAACACCAGCAGCCAGCGGCGGAGCCAGCGGCCGTCGCGTTCGAGGAACGGCAGGTCGAGCTGGCAAAGCTCCATGCCACGCGTGACGCCGTCGATGACACTGTCGTAGAAGGGAAGCCCCAGCGTGTGCGCGACGATCGACTCGGCATCGATATGCACCGAGAGGCTCGGCAGCCGATTCCGAATCGCAGCCTTGCAGCGCTCGAGGCGGTCACCGGCCAGGGAATGCCAGTCGCCGCTGATCAGGTGCCAGATCGGTGCCGGGTCAGTCACCCTGCCATCCATCGCTGGGGGAGATGTCGATGCAGATGCGCCAAACTACGAGGCGGCCGAAACCCCGTCAAGCAAATCTACTCGGGTCGGGATCAACCGAAACTGCGCACCAGCCGACTGCAAACGACAAAGCGGGCGGCCGAAGCCGCCCGCTCGCTATCGATCGGTGCCGATCGATTACAGCTTGCCGAAATACACACCGCCGGAAATCACGAACTGGCTGCCATCACGAATCTGGAAACGCGCCTCGACGAACGGCTGGACGTTGCCGGTCGGCTGGAAACGAGCGCCGCCAAGCAGGTTGAGGCCAACCTCGGAGTTGCTGCAGTTAGTCGTACAGAGATTAGACGAGGTCCCCCCTCGGGCAAAGGTGAGACCTGCACCGACGTACGGACTGGCCGATCCGGAACTCGAGATGTCATATACTCCGTTGCCGGTGATCTCCCAGAACGTCGCATCATTACCGGGGAAGAAGTAATCGAACGTCGCCAGGCCCTTGATACCCTTCTGTCCCACACTGCCACCGATCGGGAAGGCGACACGGGCGCCGAGGCCGAAGTCGGTGTCGTCACCCCACGACAGATTCGCGCCGAAGGCCTGAGCCTCCGCGCGCGGCGCAAAGACAAACGCCGCAATCACAACCCCAGCCGCCGCAACCAGTTTCCGCATACGATCTCCCTGAATGATGGATACTTAAAGATACACCCGCTATGCACCGTCTACTGGACCCTGGTCGACTGCCAGGCCACCAGCTGCCATCGACCGTCCCGACGGGCATGAACAGTCGTTACCAGCAACTCCAGCACCAGATCCCGCCCCGCCAACTCGACCCGCACCCGAACCCGGCCATTCCCCACCACGGTCGCTCCCATCACCCTATACGTCATTTCGAGGGGCAAGATGTCATGATAGACGATGGTGCCGGTCGCCACCGTCCGGATAAACCCGGCCTTGTCTTCCACCAACGCGTTCGAATGGATATAGACGAGGTCATCGCCCAAAAGGTTGCGAAGCGCCGCCGTATCCCGCTCGACCTGGGCTGCCCACTGCAACTCGAGGGCCGCCGCAACCGCTTTCGAGGTCGAGTCCTGCGGAATCCGCTTGGGCTCGACCTGATACGGACCTGCGAGCATGGCTAACGACAGGACAGTCGCAATCATCGGCCCCCACCCCCACCCAAGGCCCGACGCTAGCTGGCTGCAATCGGGGCGGCAAGCTCAGTACGAAATGGTGAGGCCGGCGGTCAGGAACCGATCCGCCTTGCGCAGCCGCTCCTGATTGGGATTCGGCTCCGGCAGAAGGCCCGGGAAATTATCGTAACGGATGACGTACCCGAGCTTGACCCCGATGGTGGTCGACAGCGGCGCCACCAGCGCCGTTTCGGTGTTGATCCGGAAGTCGTCGTGGTCGTCGAAGTTGGGAATGAATTCGACCTGCTGTGAGATGAACGCAGGGGCTTTGATCACCCGCTTATACGAGCCCGCGAAACGCCCGGCCGTGTAGTTGTCGTCCAGGGTCTGCCCCAGCTGCGCATCGATGTTCCGCTGCTGGAAGAATGAGAGACCGATTTCGACGTTCAGCTGGTCCCGTTCGGTGGCAATCGCCTGGTACGCAATACCCAGCGTTTCCTCGAACCGCCTGGACACGCCGGCCGGCACGTTTCGTTCCCAGCCGCCGAGCAGGAAGGCATAGAAGCTATGACCGAGCCCGCGATCCAGCCGCAGTTGGGTGCGATAGTTCTCTGCCGTACGGTTGCCATCGGCTTCGCTGCGCACCGCATTGAAGGTCTGGGTAAAGATCACCTTTTTATCGGCAGTGTTGAGCACCAGACGATCGCCGAAGTTCAAGGTCGTGACGTTGGTATTGCCCGCGGCGCTCACGAATCCGAAATCGGCCGAAAAGGACCGGGTCTTGACCGGCTGGTCCTGCCCCAAAAGCGGAGCAACGGTAGCGACGCCCAACAGGACGGTAGCTGCGACTGTTCGAATTTGCGACATCCTCATGTCCTCTCGTCCTCTGGTGACAGCAACGCCAGAAAAAAACCCGAGTCCCCTTCCCGCGCAACGCACTGCTGGGCCCCCTTGTGCCGGCCGCCGTCTTGTCGGGGGCGGCCCTTCCGGCTATTTCCCGTGGATGGAATACACCCATCTCGGTACCAGCGGCCTGGTCGTCTCCCGTCTCTGCCTCGGCTGTATGAGTTACGGCGATCCGGGCTGGCGATCCTGGGTCCTCGATGAAGAGGCCGCCCGCCCGTTCTTCCGGCGCGCCGTCGAACTCGGCATCAACTTCTTCGATACCGCCGACATGTATTCCCTGGGCCGGAGCGAAGAAGTCACCGGCCGGTTACTGCGCGACTACGCCCGTCTCGATGAGGTGGTGATCGCGACCAAGGTGTTCTTCGAGATGCGGCCCGGCGCGCCGAACATGGGCGGGCTCTCTCGCAAACACATCATCCAGGCCTGCGAGGCCAGTCTCAGGCGGCTGGGGGTCGAAACCATCGACCTCTACCAGGTACACCGATTCGACCCCGAAACGCCGATCGAGGAGACCGTAGCCGCCCTCGACGCCCTGGTGCAGCAGGGTAAGGTTCGCTACGTCGGCGCCAGCACGACCTACGCCTGGAAGCTGATGAAGGCGCTGGGAACCGCCGACCGGCTCGGTATGGCGCGGTTCGTGTCGATGCAGAACCACTACAACCTGTTGTATCGGGAAGAGGAGCGGGAAATGATCCCGCTCTGCCTCGATCAGGGGTTGGGGGTGATTCCCTGGTCGCCGCTGGCCCGAGGGCTCCTGGCGCGCAGCTCCCAGGATCTTTCGACCACCAGCCGAGGCGCCACGGACAAGGGGCAGATCGGCCAGCTGTACGATCATCCGGACGACGGCGCCATCCTCGAAGCCAACGCCCGGGTGGCCGCGGCCCGCGGCGTGAGCCCGGCCGAGACGGCCATCGCATGGCTGGCCTCCCGTCCCGGGGTGACGGCTCCGATCATCGGGGCGACCAAGCTGGAACACCTGGAATCCGCGGTCCGGGGGGTGGCACTCCGCCTGACCGACGATGAGGTTGCCGCCCTCGAAGCCCCCTACACCCCCCGGCCGATCCGGGGCTGGTACGAGGGACGGCGGCGCTGAATTTGCCGGATCTGGCCGTTACCTGTTGACCATTGACCGCGATGCTGACATTCTATCGCGGTCGGGCGCAGTTCGAACCATGCGCCTGCTGTCGCGGCCAGCGACGGC
Organism: uncultured Gemmatimonas sp.; assembly: GCA_964619465.1. GTDB lineage: Bacteria > Gemmatimonadota > Gemmatimonadetes > Gemmatimonadales > GWC2-71-9 > SHZU01. Next base: position 194,175 of record CAZUES010000002.1, on the reverse strand, counting down.
CGATGACCTGATACGGACCCTTTTCCAGCCGATCGACGGCCGAGGCATACTTCCGGCGCCAAGTTCGACGGGGGTAGGAATGATGACTCAACAACCTGATCGCGTACGACAGTATCTCCGACGGCGCGGCTGCTCAGCCAGCGTCGTCAAGGGCGGCCTCGACGGCCTGCTTTCCCATTGGGCCAGTCTGGTCGACGCCGTGGAGGAGGGATATGACCTCACCTTCGGCGACTACCAGAACGACATGGACCTGCGCGACATTCTCCAGGGCGCCCTGGAAATCGCCACCAACGACGACCGCGCCGCAGCCGAGCCCAGGCTGGAGAAGCTGGACCAGCGGTTCAAAGACCTGACGGTGGAATGTCCCCCGATCTGGGGCGAACGTCACGCGAGGGAGCATGGCTATGAACCCTCGGAACAGTGGTGGTACTTCCGTCGACCGCAGGTACCCGCCCCCGACTTCGAGGAAGAACTCCGCGAAGCCGGTCTCGTCTGACGCAGCGCCCGTCCTGCTGTACGACGGGCACTGCGCTCTCTGCAACGGATGGGTGCGGTTCCTGCTCAGGGTCGATCGTAACGGGCCGCTTCGCTTTGCGGCCTCGAGCAGCAGTTACGGCCAGGCGCTCCTTGCCGCGCATCCCGACCTGGCCAGGCCCGCATCGATCGTCCTGATCGAGGGCGACCACGTCACAGCGAGGTCCACCGCCGTGCTCCGGATCTTCCGCTACCTGGGCAAAGCTTGGAAGCTGCTGCTGATCGGATACCTGATCCCGCGGGAAATTCGCGACTCTCTCTACAACGTCATAGCCCACTGGCGTTACCGGCTCTTCGGCCGCTACGACAGCTGTCCGCTCCCGCCGCCGGACGCCAGGCACCGCTTCCTCGATTGATCATGCCTCGACGGCGGGCATGCCGAGCCGAGCCGCTGCGCGCTCCACGATGGCAAGGCGCCGACTGACGTAGGGAGCAGCGCCACCCCGCACCGCAGCCACCGTTTCCGCATCCGCCCGCGCCGGCGACCCGGCATCGAAGGGCGGCGCCGGATCGTACTCCAGCATCAGTTGGATCGCTTTGGCCGCCGCCTCCCCGGCCAACTCGGCCGCTACGGTCAACCCGAAGTCGATGCCCGCCGTCACGCCTCCCCCGGTAATCCGGTTGCGATCGACCACAACCCGCTCTGCCACGGCTTCGGCGCCGAAGTACGTCAGGAGATGATGCGACATCCAGTGGGTCGTCGCACGGTAGCCACGCAACAGGCCCGCCGCACCCAGCACCAGCGACCCGGTACAGACCGACGTTACGAAGCGAGCCGTCGCGGCCTGCTGACGCAACCATTCGAGCAGCACGGCGTCTTCCATGGCCGGATTGACCCCGGGGCCACCCGGGACGCAGATCACATCGAACCCCGGCGATTCGGCGAAGGTCAGATCGGGCAACCAGGCCAGTCCCGTGTCGCTCCGCACCGGATCCCGCGTGGCCGCCACGGCCCGAACCGTGGCACCGGGAATCCTCCCGAAGACCTCGAACGGGCCCGCCAGATCCAGGTGCGTCAGGTCCGGAAAAAGCACCATGCCGAACTGCAAAGAGGACATCGACACCTCGTCAGGAAAGCAGTAGCGTGAACTGGAAAGTAGGGGGGTCGCCGCTCGACTCGACAATCGCCCGCATGAACACAACAATCGTTGTATTATTGCTCGACCGACCGAATTGTCCGATCTGAGGTCGGCGCCACCTCGACAGGCGCAGGTATCATGGCTGACGCATTGATTCTCGACGCCCTTCGCACGCCGCGCGGTCGCGGCAAGCCGGACGGGTCTCTTCATGAAGTCGCTCCGATCGAGCTGGCCGCGACCCCGCTTCGTGCGCTCAAAGCTCGGCACCAGCTCGATACCAGTCAGGTCGAGGATGTCGTGCTGGGCTGCGTGGACGCGATCAAGGACGAGGCCGGCGTCGGGCGCTGGGCCGTGCTGGCGGCCGGCTACGATGAGCGGGTGCCCGCCACGGTGATCAACCGATACTGCGGCTCCGGGCTCGAAGCAGTGAACCTGATTGCCGCGAAGCTGATGGGCGGCCTGATCGACTTAGGAGTCGGCGGCGGGGTCGAGCACATGTCCCGGATCCCGATGCTTTCCTCAGGGTTTGCCCCCGGAACCGACCCGCTCCTGGCTGCCGATTTTCATTTCGTTCCGCAAGGGATTTCGGCAGATCTGATTGCCACGCGGGCCGGCTATACCCGTTCACAGCTCGACGGCTACGCCGTCCTGTCGCAGCAGCGTGCTAAGCAGGCTTGGGACGAAGGACACTTCGGCAGGACCGTGGTGCCCGTGGTCGACCGGAACGGACTCGTCATCCTGGACCGCGACGAGCACCTCCGCCCCGAGACGACGCTGGAAAGCCTCGCTGCGCTGCAGCCGTCGTTTGCCAAGCTCGGCGCCATGGCCGGCTTCGATCGCGTGGTGCTGCACCGCTACCCGGAAATCGAACGACTCCAGTACTTCCATCACGCCGGGAACTCGAGCGGTATCGTCGACGGCGCCGCCGCCGTATTGCTCGGCAGCCGCGAAGGGGCGGCCCGGACCGGCATTCGCCCGCGGGCCCGGATCCGTTCGACGGCCGCGGTAGCCGCGGACCCGACCATCATGCTGACCGCGCCGGCCGCCGGATGCCGCATTGCGCTCGCCAAGGCAGGACTCACCGCCGATGACATCGACCTCTGGGAAATCAACGAGGCCTTCGCGTCGGTGGTGCTCTTTTTCCTCGATGAGATGAGGCTGACACCGGACAACGTCAACGTCAACGGCGGCGCCATCGCGATGGGGCATCCGCTCGGGGCCACCGGCGCCATCATCCTGGGCACCCTGCTCGACGAACTGGAACGACGCGACCAGACCCTGGGAGTCGCCACCCTCTGCATTGCCGGCGGAATGTCGGTAGCCACCGTGATCGAGCGGATCTGACGCCATGCCTACTCATCTCACCACCCGGACCGACGCCGACGGCATCGCGACGCTGACGTTCGACTCGCCGGGCCGAGCGCCTAACGTCTTCTCGGAAGATTCCCTGGCCGAGCTGGGCGATGCGATCCGCGCCCTGCTGTTGGACCCGACCGTCACCGGCATCATTCTGACGTCAGCCAAACCGGACTTCCTGGTCGGCGCCGACCTGCGGATGCTGCTCGACGCCACTCGGCTCACCCCGGCACTTTTCATGGAGCGGGTTCGGAGCCTGCAACAACTCTTCCGGACGCTCGAAACCGGCGGCAAGCCGGTGGTGGCCGCGTTGAACGGGACGGCGTTAGGCGGCGGCTTCGAACTCGCCCTGGCCTGTCATACCCGCCTCGTGGCCGATGATCCGGCCATTCGGCTCGGCCTGCCGGAGGTATCGCTGGGTCTGCTGCCGGGCGGCGGCGGCACCCAGCGACTCCCGCGTCTGATCGGTGCGCGGGAAGCCATCGGCCTGATTACCCAGGGCAAGACGGTAGCGCCCGCCAAGGCGCTCGAACTCGGTCTGGTGAACGAAGTGGTTTCCCGCGACGTGCTGCTCGACCGTGCCCGGGAGCTGGTGCGCAGCATCGAACCGATTCAGCCGTGGGACAAAAAAGGCTATCGGATTCCGGGAGGCGAGGTACACTCCCCCGCGGGGCTCGAAACCTTCGTCGGCGCCAATGCGATGATCACCAGGGAAACCTGGGGCAACTATCCCGCCCCGCGCCTGGCGACCTATGCGATCTATCACGGCCTGCAGCTGCCGATCGACCAGGGGCTCAAAGTCGAAGCACGCGGCTTCGTCGAACTGGTCTTCCATCCCTCGACGCGTAACATGGTGCGCACCCTGTTCTTCAGCATGGGCAGCGCCAAGCGACTCGAACACCGGCCGGCGGGAGTTCCGAAAGCCACGTATCGTCAGGTCGGCATCCTGGGCGCCGGGCTGATGGGACATGGCATCGCGCACGCCGCCGCGGTCAAGGGCATCGACGTGGTGCTGCTCGATGTCGACCGCGCCGGAGCCGATCGGGGCAAGGAGCGAGTCGGCGCACTGCTCGCCGACGCCGTCAAGAAGGGCCGCCTTACCGAAGCGAAAGCTGCCGCCGCCCTCGAGCGGATCCGGCCGACCGCCGACTTTGCCGACCTGGCAGGATCGTCCCTGATCATCGAAGCGGTCTTCGAACAGCGCGATCTCAAAGCAGAGGTAACCCGGCAAGCGGAGGCGGTGGTTGGATCCGACACCATCTTCGGTACCAACACGTCGACCCTGCCGGTTTCCGGACTGGCCGCCGCGAGCGTGCGCCCGGAACAGTTCATCGGCCTCCATTTTTTCAGTCCGGTCGAGAAGATGGCACTGGTCGAAGTGATTCTCGGCGACAAGACCTCGGACGCGACGCTGGCCCAGGCCCTCGACTTCGTCCAAGCTATCGGGAAAACGCCGGTCGTGGTACGGGACGGGCGCGGGTTCTTCACCAGCCGCGTCTTCGGAACCTACCTGACAGAGGGCGTAGCGATGCTGGGCGAGGGCGTCGGCGCAGCCCTGATCGATCACGCCGGCCGGCTGGCCGGGATGCCGATGGGACCGTTGACCGTGGCCGACATGGTAAACCTCGACCTGTCCCACAAGATCCGGCAGCAGACCGAAGCCGATCTTGGCGCCAGCTACGTACCGCATCCGGCTGATCCGATCATCGAGTTCATGGTGCAGCAGGGACGATACGGCCGGAAGAACCAGGCCGGGTTCTTCGACTATCACGAGCGCGATGCCACGCTCTGGCCCCAGCTCGAAACGCATTTTCCCAAGGCTGCGAGCCAACCGGCGGTCGAGCTGATCCAGCGGCGCCTGCTGCACATCCAGGCCGTCGAAACGCTGCGCTGCATGGAGGAGGGCATCGTGACTCGGCCGGAGGATGCCGACGTCGGCTCGATTCTGGGATGGGGCTTCTGCCCCTTCCACGGCGGAGTGGCATCGTACATCGATCGGATCGGCACCCGACGTCTTACCGCGGAGTGCGATGCCCTGGCCGATCAGTTCGGCGAACGGTTCCGCCCTCCGGCGCTGCTCCGCGACCTGGCCCGGGAGGACCGCTCGCTCTACCCTGCCTGATTCGTCAGGATTTCCGCTTGGCGCGACGGGTCGGTGTCGCGTCGAGCGGGTTCTCGGGCCACTCGTGTCTGGGATAGCGGCCCCGCATCTCTTTCCGCACATCGAAATAGCTGGTGCGCCAGAAGCCGGCCAGATCGCGGGTTACCTGGATCGGTCGTCCCGCCGGCGAGAGCAGGTGGACCGTGAGTGGAATGGTTCCGTCGGCGATCCGAGGCGTTTCCTGCGCACCGAACATTTCCTGCAGGCGCACCGGCAGGACCGGCGCCGAGGGGTCGCTGTAGTCGATCCGGATGCGGGAACCCGTCGGCACCTCATAGTGCTCCGGAGCCAGCCGATCGAGCCGGCGCTGCAGTTCATAGTCCAGCAGGCTGCGCAGTGCGGCGGTGACGTCGATGGCATCGATAGCCCCCGACGCGATGACGGGGGCAAGCCAGGTGTCGGCCGACGCGAGGAGCGCGGCATCGGAAACATCCGGCCACTCTTCAGCGTCGGCATGATGCAGCGTCGCGAGTCGCTCCCGTAACCGAACCGCACCCTCCGACCAGCACAGCAGCCCAAGCCCCTCGCGCCTGATCAGTGCCAGCACACCTTGACGGATCCGGTCCGGATCGGGGTCGGCGATCTGCCGTTCCAGGACGACGATCTCACCCAACTGCAATCGCTCGAACAGTCGCATCGATCGCCGGGCGGCATCCCACTCCACGGCGAGGTGCCGCTCGCCATGGGCACGCACCAGCTGATCGACGATTTCCCGATCAAGCGGCGCCGCAAGCAACACTCGGCTCTCAGCGCCCGTATCATCCAGGTCCGCCGCAACGATGTAATCGGCCCGAGCCAGCGGCTGGTTGGACGGCAGTACAGCGCCCCGCCCGTTGCGGAGGAGAAATCGTCCGGCCTGGCCGGCCCGTCGCTGCGCAATCCGGTCGGGATACGCCGTGGCAAGCAACCGCCCGACCTGCTCCGGGTCGGATCGCGCGCCTGGAGCCACGCCGGCTCGTTTGCGCCACTCGCGGATGTCGCTCTGCAGTCGTGACCGCGCCCCGTGATCGATCTCGAGACCGGCCGGGGTTCTCCCGGTCGCCACCGCGTCGACCCGCAGGCGCAAATCGACGTCCGGCAGCTCCCGTGGATCGGACCGGCGAATCGGATCCCGATCCGACAGCAGCACGGCCAGTTCAATTGCGAGCGCATGCTCCGCTTCCCCTGTCTCCCGCGCCGAGACGATCATCCGTGCCAGGCGCGGATGCACCGCCATCGAAGCCATGGCGCGGCCGATCGGCGTGATCCGCTGTTCGGCGTCGACCGCACCAAGCAACGAGAGCAGCGCGCGGGCCTGCGCCAGCGCCGCTACCGGCGGCTGATTCAACCACGCCAGCTCGGCAGGATCGGCTACTCCGGCGGCGGCGAGATCGAGCGCCAGCGGTGCCAAGTCCGCAGAGAGGATCTCCGGAGTCCGATGCTCCGCGAAGCTCAACTCCTCGACCGGCGACCAGACCCGGTAACAGACCCCGGGCTCGGTGCGTCCGGCGCGGCCCCGACGCTGATCGGCCGAGTCGCGCGTGACCGGAACGGTCTCGAGCCGACTCATGCCGGTGCGGGGAGAGAAGCGGGGCACCCGAATCCGGCCGCCGTCGATCACGATGCGCACCCCCGGTACGGTCAGGCTGGTCTCGGCGATGCTGGTGGCCAGGATGACGCGGCGGGTATCGGCGGGACGGAGCGCGGCGTCCTGTTGGGCAGCGGACAGCGTGCCGTGCAGTGGCAGCACCGTGACTTGCCCACCTTGCGGATTGAGATCGGCATTCTGGAGCAGCGCCTCGACGCGCCGAATCTCTCCGATTCCGGGCAGGAAGACGAGCACGTCACCCGACTCCTCGACCAGCGCTTCACGAATCACCGCTGCAACATGGGCTTCGAATCGCTGCTCGGGCCGGGCGGGACGGTAGCGGGTTTCGACCGGAAAGACCCGACCAGGCGCGTCGAGCACGGGAGCATCGCCCAGCAATCGGGAAACGGCGGCGGAGTCGAGCGTCGCCGACATGATCAGCACCCGGAGGTCGGGCCGAAGGATGGCTCGGCTCTGCAGCGTCAGCGCCAGGCCGAGGTCGCCGGGAAGGCTGCGTTCGTGAAACTCGTCGAAGATGACCAGTCCGTAGGCTTCCAGCGCCGGATCGTCGTCGATCAGACGCGCCAGCACGCCCTCGGTCACCACCTCGATCCGGGTCCGGGCCGAGATGCGGGTATCGAAGCGGATCCGATAGCCGACCGTCTCGCCGATCGGCTCACCCAGGTGCCACGCCAGCCGCGCTGCCGCCGCGCGCGCGGCGACTCGGCGCGGCTCCAGCATCACGATCTTGCGACTGCCAAGCCAGGACGCATCCAGCAGGCGCCAGGGCACCACGGTTGTCTTGCCGGCACCCGGCTCGGCCACCAGCACTGCCGTTCCGGAGGCGGAAAGTGCCTGCGCCAGCTCCGGAATGACCGCTTCGACGGGCAGCCGGCCACTCACTCGCCGGGCACCTCGGCGCGGACGAAGCGTATCGGCAAGCCACCGTTTTCGGTCCGCGCCAGTTCCTTCCATGACAGGCCGACCTGGCCGTCGAGTTTGCGATCCGCCGAGACGAGCGCAACCGTCCAACCCGCCGCCTGCCGGCGGAGCACATTGCCGAGTTGGGCGTACAGGTCTCGCAGCGATCCGCGCTCACCGAGCCGGGCGCCGTAGGGAGGATTGGTGACGACCGCCCCGCGCTGCGGCCCGGCAACCATCGCCGAGATGGGTTGATGCTGCCAGGTAACGTCTGCCGACACGCCGGCCCGCTCCGCATTGGCGGACGCTGCCCGGATGGCGCCCGCATCGCGGTCCGCGCCGCTGATGGCAACGGGCGAAACCGGTAACAAGGCTGCATTCGAGGCGTCACGCATGGCGCGAAATGCTTTGCCGTCGAAACCGGGCCAGCGCTCCAGGGCAAAGTGGCGGCTGCGACCGGGCGGGATCCGGCGCGCCATCAGCGCCGCCTCGATCGGAATCACGCCTGATCCGCAGAACGGATCGATCAGGGGCGTCGTACCGTCCCAGCCCGAACTGAGCAACAGTCCGGCGGCGAGCGTTTCCCTGAGCGGTGCCTTGCCGGTTTCCAGCCGATAGCCGCGGCGATGGAGGGGTGCGCCGGAGCTGTCGGCGCTGATGGTGCAGACATCACGATGGAACCGCACCACGAAGCGCTGGACTCCGTCGTCGGTATCGGCTTCGCCGCGCCCGGCCACGATGGTCGCCTTGGGCACGGCGGCCTGCAGCGCCCGAACCAGGCGCTCGGCAATGGCCCGTTCGTGTGTAAGCCGGGACTTTTTGGCCGTCACCCGGAAATGGACCGTCGCGGGCGCGGGAAGAAACCGGGTCCACGGTACCTTCGCAGCATAGCGCTCCAGCTCCGGAAAGGTCCGGGCCCGAAAGCTGGCGACGCGGACCAGCACCCGTCCGGCGGTGCGCAGCATCAGGTTGGCCCTGGCCACATCGAGCAGGCTGCCCTCGAAGGCCACGCCACCCGGCATCACCTCTCCGGGCAGACCGAGCGCCGCGAGTTCGCCGGCAAGAACCTGCTCCAGGCCGAGATGAGTCACCGCAAGCGCGGCAAAAGGCGGACGTGAGGGCGGAGTGGTGGTCATACTGCGGCGACACTTTCCGGCCCGCCGCCGGCCTCGGGGGGCCGGCGGTGTGCGGAGAAATCGTGAGGGTGCCTAACGGAGGCCGACGAGGCCTTTGACCGCGGCCAGCATCTTGCCGCTGTCGTAGCCGATGCCATTCCGGAAGACCAGAGTCACGTTGCGGATCTCGCTCGGCGTGGCCACCGGGTCGCCCCGGATTACCGCCAGGTCGGCAGCTTTGCCCACCGCAATCGAACCGGTCTCACCGTCGATGCCCAGAACCTTGGCACCGTTCAGCGTCATGACCTGAACCGCTTCGGGGCCGGTCAGGCCGGCTTCTCGCAGCAACTCGTAATTACGGTGATCACCGAGTCCCGCCGGCGTGTTGAAGGCCGGGTCGACACCCGCGGCCAGCACGCCGCCAGCGCGGAAGAACGCAACTTCGAACTCCATGCTCTTCTGAACCGCAGCAAAGGCGGACCGGCTGGTCAGCGTCGCCATCTGATCGCGACGCTGTTCCTCTTCGGCGCGCGCATCGGGAGACAACACATCCCAGAGACGCGGATCGAGGAACCATCGCCCCGGCGAGCCCGCCTCGTACACCGCGAGCGTCGAGGTCAAAGCAACCTTCCGATCCAGCATCATCCTGATCGTCTTCTGGACCCGTTCATCCCTGGCGATGTCGATGCTCGCGAATCCATCCCGAAATCCGGCGGGACAGATGTCGGGCTGCTTCTGGGCATGGTATTCCGAATTGGCCAGCATGCCATGCTCGAGCGCATCGATCCCCAGCGCGACCGCTTCCTGATAGCCCACGGAGCAGAGATGCCCCGTCACCTTGAGACCGCGCTTATGGGCCTGATCGACCACCGCGCCTAACGTCGCCCGATCGATCTGGGTATAGACCTTGAGCCACGTCGCACCTTCCTCGGCCCAGTAGTCCACCGTTTTACGGGCGGCGTCCGGGTTCTTGAGTTCGTGCATACCGAGCAGGTTGAGCCGCATGTCCGGGCCGGGGCCCATCAGGTAGGGACCGGCCACGAAGACGCGCGGCCCGACCTGAATGCCGCGATCGATGTTGGCCTTGAGGTTGAGTTCCGCATAGGGCGAAGTGCTGCCCGTGGTGCGAATCGTGGTGACCCCCGACCCCAGATACAGCAGCGGAGCGGTGTAGTTGGCCTGCGCCGCGCGGGGGGCAGCCGTGTAGTAGAAGGTGTGGTTGTGCAGCCCGACCATGCCGGGAATCACGGTGTGGCCGGAGAGCTCGATGACCCGGGCGCCGGCCGGAATCTTCGCGGCACCGGCCGGCCCGACCCAGGTGATCTTCCCGCCTGACAGCAGGATCGTCTGATCGTCACGGGCCGGGGCGCCGGTTCCATCCACCACTCGAACCCGCGTCAACGCCACCGAAGGCGCATCAACCGAAACGAAGGCCCGCGAGGCCTCGGAGAGCTGTGAGGCGTTCTGTGCCAACGCCGGCGCGGCAGCCAGCACCGCGGCGACAACCGTCAGTCGACCGATCCGATCTCGCATGATACGATCACCTTCGCTCGAAGTGGGGGGACAACCTCGTCGCGCCAACGTAGCGCCGAACTGACAGAAACGAAACGGGGCGGCATTGAGAGCCGCCCCGCCGATGGTGTGGTCCCGGTCGATCAGTTGGACCGGAGCGCCGCCTGCCGCTGCCGAAATTCACGGAACCCGATCAGCCGCATGTTCTCTTCGTCCCAGAGGCGAAGGCGCAGCGCCTTGAGCCCTTCCCAGGCGGAGATGGTCGGCACGTCGCGCAGCTCAGGCTGCTCGTCGTGGGCCTGCTGGAGCCGGTAGTTGGGAATCCGCGGGCTCAAGTGGTGCACATGATGGAGCCCGATGTTACCCGAAAACCACTGGAGCACCTTCGGGAGCTTGAGGTAGCTGCTGCCCTTGAGCGCCGAGGTGGCGTAGTCCCACTCGGCGGCGGGCCGCCAGTAGGTGTCCTCGAACTGATGCTGCACGTAGAAGAGCCAGACGCCAGCCGACCCGGCAACCAGAAAGGCGGGCAGGTAGATGGCGGCGGCTTCGCCCAGGACGCCGAACATCGCCAGCACGATCCCCACGGCGACGAGGGTCGCGTTGGTCAGCCAGACGTTGAGCTTTTCCTTCCGGGTGGTGTGGACGCCCGGAGTCGGCAGCCGGTGCTTGATTACCAGCCAGACCGGACCGAACACCAGCAGGATCAGGGGGTTCCGGTAAATCCCGTACTTGAACCGACCCCACTTCGAGAGCGCTTCATACTCTTTGACCGTCAGTGTCGCAATGTCGCCGACGCCACGCTTTTCGAGGTTACCCGAGGAGGCGTGGTGAACCGCATGATCGCGCCGCCACTGGATATAGGGCGTAAAGGTCATGCAGCCGGTAATGAACCCGAAGATGTCGTTGAGCCGGCGCGACCGGAAGAACGACCCGTGGCCGCAGTCGTGCATAACGATGAAGATCCGGACCAGCAGACCGCCGGTCGGGATGGCCAGGAGGAGCACCAGGCCGTAGTGAACCTTCATGGCCAACGCCATCAGAACCAGCCCGGCCACCAGCGGAATGAAGGTGGTCAGGATCTGGGTCACGGCAGACTTGGTGCTCGGCTGCTGATATTTGATGACGAGTTCTCGCCACCGTGCGCTGACAACGTCCTTGGTGCTCATCAGTCCGTAATTCGTTGAGACAATGAAAGTTAATGCCTCAGGGTCGACCCCGCGAGGCCCCGCCACCCTAAGTGGCCTGCCAACAACGACTTGGAGAGTTTTCGGCCGGTCGGGTATGACTCGACCATGCTTCCAATCTCAGCGCTCCCCTTGGCGGACCGCAAGGGCCGGACCCCGGACGTGGCAACCGTCGAGGTGATCGTTGACCAGACCCATGGCCTGCATGAACGCGTAGACGGTGGTCGGTCCGACGAAAGACCAGCCGCGCCGTTTGAGGTCTCGCGAGAGTGCAATCGACTCGGCACTGGTCGAGACCACCGCACCGCGGGTCAGCTTGCGCGGGCGCGAGTCGGCCTCGGGTTCGAAGCTCCAGAAATATGCAGCAAGCGAGCCAAACTCATTCTCAATCAGCTTGGCCTGCTTCGCATTGTTGATGGTCGACTCGATCTTGCCCCGATGCCGCACGATGCCGGCATCGCCCAGCAACCGGGACACATCGCGGGCGCCGAACCGGGCCACCGCGTGGAAATCGAAGTCCCGGAAGCCACGTCGGAAGTTCTCGCGCTTGCGGAGGATGGTGAGCCAGCTCAGGCCCGCCTGAAAGCCCTCGAGGCAGATCTTCTCGAACAGCCGGCGATCGTCGTGGACCGGCCAACCCCACTCGGCATCGTGATAGGCCGCGTAGTCCGGCGCCGAGGCGCCCCACCAGCACCGGACCAGGCCATCGTCGCCCCGCAGCAACCCTTCGGCCAGCGCCATACCCCTCCTAACGTCTCAGCGATGCCTCGACCTCGGCATCGGTAAAGCGGCGCGGCAGGACCGGCAGCTCTGCATGTTGACTGGGTCCGGTCGCCGCCTCGACGGCCACCACCCGCGCCCCCGACATCTTAACCATGACCTCCGCCGCATGCCCGTGCTCCTGGGTCACGGTCAGGATCAGGGTCCAGTCACCCGCCGTACCCCAACTGTTCCTGAGCGCAAATACCCCCGGGCGCGAGGTTCGATCGAGCTGAAGCGTCAGGGTCCGCCGAGCGCCGTTGACGATCCCGACGGCCCGGCCGGTCACGCCTTCGTTGGCATTCTGGCGGTAGTGGAAGGCGTGGACCAGGAGGACGGCGTTGCGGCTGGCCTCATCGAAGGGGCTGGGCGGGAGTTCGATGCTGATCCAGGGCGGCCCGGCAAGGAGTGGCGCAGCAAGTCCCGTAACGAGCAGGCCGGCGAGAAGGAAGCGACGAACGGACATGGTAACGACTCCGCGGTTGAAGGTACCTGTCAGATGCCTCCCGTCGCCGCGGGGTTTGAACCGATGCGTACCTGGCCGGAGAAGGTCCGCACCGTCACGCCGACGCCGCCCCCGGCGCTCGAGCGCTTACCGGTCGCAAAGACGGCCGAGCGATCGTCTCCCCGCTTGGGGCGATAGCCGGGCAGCTCGATCATCAGCTTGCCTTTTACGGCCGAGAGATCGAACCGTCCGTCGAGCGACGGCGGCAGGGTCAGATCGACCGGTCCGTCGTGGGTATCCACTTCTATCCGCCCGTCGGCCGCAACGCCGCTCCGGAAGATCACCGCACCCGACGCCGTTTCCAGCCGGGCCGACAGCACCTCGGCCGACGTGACGGTGATGGCTCCGGCAACGGTGACCACCGAGACATCGCCGCGGACCTCGTCGATGCGCACCGAGCCACCACCGGTCCGGACCCTCAAGACGGTCGCCGCCCCGACCACCGAGACGTTGCCTTCGATCGACTCCAGGGTGGCCACCCGCGGGGCGCCCTCGAGCTGCACCGCGCCGGTGACGCTCATCACCTCCACCTCACCCGACACCCCGGACACCGTAACGTCGGCCGAGCCGCTTTTCACCCAGACCCGGGCGCGACGGGGCACCCAGACCTCGAGGGTGGCCGTCGGCTGCCGACCTTGCGGATCCTCGACGCCCAGCTTGGCCATGGTTCTATCGCCGCCGCCGAAGAAGCGCCCGCCCGGCGATACCGTTCCCGTCACCTTGATCGAGTCGTGATCCCAGGCCGTCACCCGTGTCTGTCCGGCCAGGTTGAAGATCCGGAGCACCACGTCAGACGAGGCACGGTAGCCGCGATCGATCCGCTCTTGCGCAGCGAGCTTTGCCTGTGACGTCAACAGCGTCAGTCCCAGGGCCAGGATCGCGCGTCGCATCAGCCGTCGCGGTCCAGCATGGTGGCTCGCTCCAGAAACTCGATCTTCCGACGGTAGGCGGTTGCCACGATCGCTTCGAGCACCCGGTTGGCCGGGTCGCTCCGCAGCGCCGCGCGTGCTTCACTCAGGGCCTGCTCGATAACGTCCAGGTTACGCTCCAGCACGGCCCGGGTTTCCGGGCTCATGGTCTCCCGAGCCCGACCATAGAGTTCGGTCAGCTCGAGCGTGGCCGAGAGGTATCCGGCTTCGCTGCCGGCAAAGGCGGAAGCAGTAGGCGAGGATGCTCGAGTCAGCCAGAGTGTCGTCGTCGTGCTCGCAGCCACCAGCAGCACGGCTGCCGCCGCCAGACCCCAGAGCGGTACCGAGTAGCGGCGGGCCGGGCGGATCAGACGCGGCGCAATCCCATCCCAGAGATCGCGAGAAGGGGCAATCGTCCGGGGAAGCTGGGAGGTGCGCTGCCGCACCCAAACGGCCGTATCGTGCTCCGCGCGACACTCGGCGCAGGTCGACAGGTGCGCAACAAGGGCGGCGCGATGCTCGGGGTCGAATCCACCCCCGAGGTACTCATCCAGCTGGTCCCGCAGTTCGGAACAGGTCATCGGTCCAGCGCCTCTCGTAGCAGCCGGCGGGCGCGAAAGAGTTGGGCTTTCGACGTCCCGGTCGCAATCCCGGTCAGAGCCGCAATCTCGCCGTGTTCGTACCCTTCGATATCGTGGAGCACGAACACCGTTCGGGCCCCGGGCGGCAAGCCGGCAATGGCGGCGTCGAGATCCAGCCTGAGTCCTGGAGCCGGCATGCGGTATTCCGCATCCATCTCGAGCAGGTCTCCGGCCGGGGTGACGCGCCGCACCCGGCGCCAGGCGCTCCGCCGGTCGCTCAGGACGACGTTGACAGCCAGCCGATGGAGCCAGGTTCCGAAGGCGCTCTCGCCCCGAAAGGTGGCCAACCGCTCCCAGGCTCGGACAAACACGTCCTGGGTCAGCTCCTCGGCATGCCTCGGATCATCGCTCAGCCGCAGGGTCAGCGCGTGGATCCGGCCGACATGGGCCCGATAGAGTCGCTCGAACGCCCGCTCGTCGCCCCGACATGCCTCGGCCACCAGCGGATCGGCGGCGGTCGGATCGGCCGCCGTGTCCGTTGGGGCAAGCTGCGGCAGATGGTGCGGCATAGCCAGGATCGCAGTCACGAGAGATTGGATGCCGCTCCGCCGACAGGGGTTTATATCAGAGCCGGGCCGAGTCTTGGACTGGGACCACCCGGTTGAATGGTCGCGCGGATCTGCCATCCCGGCTACCCCAGCGGCAGGGCCGCAACTGCCCGGGAACCTTGACGGATCGGATCAGATGGTGCACTGTTTTTGTGCGTACTGTTGAAATTCATGACAAAAATTCACCAGTGACCCAACGAGCCGCACCCCACGCACATCGGAGATCACGATGACGAGATGGGCCCTCACCGCCATGTTCATGGCGGGCCTCGCCACCTCCATGGCGGCACAACCACAGGCCACCCCGGCACCGCAGGACATCGAGATCCTCTGGGGCCAGAAGATTCCGATGCGCGACGGCGTGCGCCTCAACGCCACGATCTATCGCGTGCGCGGACAAACGGCACCGTTGCCGGTGATCTTCACTCAGACGCCGTACATTAGCGACACCTATCACCGGTTCGCGGTGCGCAGCGCGCGGGATGGCTATGTCTTTGCAGCCGTCGACGTTCGGGGTCGCGGCAACTCGGAAGGGCGCTTCGAGCCGTTCGTCAACGAGGGGAAGGACGGCCACGACATCGTCGAGTGGATGGCCAGGCAACCGTGGTCCAACGGCAAGACGGCCATGTGGGGCGGCTCCTACGGCGGCACCGATCAGTGGGCTACCATCAAAGAGATGCCAGCGCACCTGACGACCATCGCCCCGGTGGCGCCGGCCTTTGTCGGGCACGACTTCCCCTTCGAGGGGAACATCTTCAACACCTACGTGATCCAGTGGCTCACGTTCACGAGCGGCGCCACCGCCCAGGCCACCATGTTCGGGGACATGGCGCACTGGGCTTCGGTGGCCCGCACGCTGCACCGGAACCACTTGCCGTTCCGAGTGCTCGATAGCCTGGCAGGCAACAAGTCCACCATGTTTCAGAAATGGCTCGAGCATCCGACGCCCGATGCCTACTGGGACGACGTGGCCCCGACGCCGGAGCAGTACCGCAAGATCACCCAGCCGATCCTGACCATCACCGGTCACTACGACGGTGACCAGCTCGGCACGCTGATGCACTATCGCCGGTTCCTCCAGTACGCCACGCCGGAAGCGCGCAAGCAGATGTTCATGGTGATGGGCCCGTGGGACCACGGCGGGACGCGGACGCCGACCCGCAACGTCAACGGGATCGAGTTCGGCGACAACAGCATGGTCGACATCGCGCAGCTGCATAAGGAGTGGTACGACTGGACCATGAAGGATGGGCCGCGCCCGTCGTTCCTTCAGAAACAGGTCGCTTACTACGTCGCCGGCAGCGACGTCTGGAAGTATGTCGACAGTCTCGAAGCGATTGCCAACGAGACGCGGCGCTTCTACCTCCATTCGACCAACGGTCAGGCCAACGACGTCTACGCCAGCGGCAAGCTCTCGACGGCGGCGCCGGTCGCGTCAGCGCCCGATCGCTACATCTATAATCCGCTCGATTCAGTGCCCTACCAGGAAACTGCCACCAACCCGTGGGCCATGTCCTTCGTCGATCCGACGCCGGTGCATCAGACCGGCGGTAACGGGCTGATCTATCACACCGAGCCATTTGCGGAGGAAACGGAGGTTGCCGGCCAGATCAAGTTCACCGGCTGGATCTCGATGGACGTGCCCGACACCGACCTCTGGGTCACGCTCTATGAAGTGCTGCCCGATGGACAGACCCGTCAGCTGACCGGTTCACTGCTGCGGGCGCGGTACCGCGAGTCGCTCCGAGAGGAGAAGCTGGTCCAGCCGGGTGCGATCCTGCCGTATCGTTTCGAGAACTTCCCGTTCTTTGCCCGCCGGTTCGGCAAGGGGAGCCGACTCCGGCTGTTCATCCGGTCGCCCAACTCCATTGCGCTGCAGAAGAACTACAACAGCGGCGGCGTGGTGGCGAACGAGTCGGGCAAGGATGCCCGGACGGCGCGGATCACGCTGCACCATGATCCCAAGTATCCGAGCGTGCTCGAAGTACCGATGACGCGATAGGCGCTTCGGGACGACGAGCGCGGGTGTCAGCGTACCTGGCGCCTAACGGATCCCGATGGTCAGACCGAGCGACAGCAGCGACAGTGTTTCGCCTTCGAGGCGGTGGCGGCCGTACGCAGCTTCCAGGGCGATGGCATTGAGGAGGATACCCGAGCCGACGGTCCAGCGTCCGCCACCCGCGCCGACTCCTGCTCCGGCCCGGAGACGCAGGAACGAAAGAGGCAGGTATTCTCCGCCCAGACTGAACTCGGTTCCGCGGCTCAGGCGGAGCGTTGCCTGGTCGCCCCCGTGGTGCAGCAGATCCGCGGCAAGCACCAGACGCGCCTCGCGGTAGGTACCTGACACTCGCACCGACGGACTGACTCGTGCCGCGTCGAGCCGATTCCGGGCATCGAGCGCCAGTGTCGCCGGGAGGGCCGGATCGTCGAGCGCGCGGTCATCGAAGTCCATCCGGACGGTGTCGACGGAGACCAAAGCACGCCCGTCCCGCACGCGCGCGTCGGCGCTCGACCAGGTCAGCGTGTTGACGAGATCGGATACCGAGATGCCGAGCGAGAGACGATCGGCCTCCCATGCGATTCCGATATCGGCGCCGATTCCGCGGTTCCCGCCGCCGACCGTCACGGCGGGGAAGCGAATGTCCGTGGTCGCATCGCCGCTCGATACCGATCCCGCCAGGTTCCAGATCGATCCGAACGCGTGACCCTGGATGTACTTGATCGAGCCGCCGACGGCCAGCGTGCCTTCCGCCAGCTGGGCAAGCGGGAACCCGGCGCCCATCGCCACGAAACTGGTCGCGAAGTAGCGTCCTGATCCACCGGTGAAGGAGCCGTCGAGATCGGCATTGCCGTACAACAGCAGTTCGGCCGCCGATCGCGGCAGCACCATCGACGCATGACCGATTCCGCCCACGGCAAACCCGACCCGACCTGTCGATACACCCAGACCCGTCAGATTGGCGTTGACCGTGCCGTGGAAGGCGCCCCCTTCGGGAATAGCCGCCAGCCATGCCGCCTTGACCTGATCGGGAACAACCCGACCGCCGTACCGATCGATGTCGGCAAGCGGAATCGGCGCGGTACCGTAGCCGATCACGGCCGCCGGCAGTGTCAGGCTGAACTTGGGATTACTGCGCAAACCGAGATTGGCGGGATTGTATGTCACAGCTTCGGCGCCGCGAGCCGTCGCGCCGAACGCATCGGCCATACCGCGGGCCCGGGCACTCCCTGCCGTCTGCTGCGCTGTGAGCACCCCCGGACATGCCAGCAGTGCGACCAGCATTGTTCGCAAGCCGCGGATCGTCATTCGCCGACCCTCGCTTCGAGGATGATCCTGGGCGTGATCCGGACGACATCGAGCGGAGTGACCGTGACCAGACGGCCCGCTGCCGTCCCGCTGACGGAACCGGCGACTTCGACCCGAACCCGATCTGCCGCCAGAATGGCGTCGATCTCGGCCTGTAAGAGGTCGACGTCGATGGTTTCGTCACCGCCGGCCAGCGCAGCAGGGCGGGTTGGAATGAGCGGCACATCCCCATTCAGAAACCGGATGCTGAAGACGCCTCTCACCGCGAGCGGATTGGCAATCCGAAGCTGAAGCGTCGCCCCGCGCACTCGCGATCGGACATCATCGCCGACACCCGCCAGGTCCACATCGGTCACCATCGGGGACACAGACTGCGATTCGACTCGCACCACGGCGGAGGATGCCCGAATCGCACTCGGCAGGGCGGATACCGTGACACGCTGATTGGGATCGAGACGGGTGAATCCCCCCGCCGGCGACAGAATCCGCACATCGATCACGACATCGTTCTCGATCACGGAACCGCCGGGAATCGACACGATTCGTTCGTACACGGTACCAGCCGGCAGCGCGGTATCGTTACCATCGATGATCGAGGTCGCAATCACCGCGGCACCGGAACGGATCGTGATCGTGATCTGGCCTCGTGCTGTCGGGGAGGGCCGGATCGGGTCGAAGCCGAGGTCATGTCGAAAGGAGAAGTCGATCTGGCCACCGGCAAGCAGGGTCGCGCGGACGACGTCCGCTGGAAGGGCGGTACTGGTGGTCACGGCACCTTCGAAGGCCGGCTTCGGAGCAAGTCCAGTCGGACACGACGGGCAGAGTTGACGCAGTGTCTGATCCTGGCCAGCCTGCTCGCCCCGGATCCGGAATCCGATCCCGTCACTCGTGACGCCGTCGGGCAGCAGTTCGGCTACTGTTACACTGTCTGCCCGGATCGGCACGATCCACTGCGAATCTATGATTGGCGCTGCGGTCGGAATGTCGCACCCTGCAAGGAGCAAGGCCCCAAGACCCGTTGCCACGTGCCGAGTCCGAAACTGCATCTGTACCGAGCTTGGTCGACTACGCCAGATCATCTGTCCCGTGAGCGCTCCACTCAATACACTGACAACTCCGATCTACGGAAGGATCTCTCCGCTCAGGCAGGTCGGATACGAGTGCCGGGATACGTTGCAGGATTGGGGCCGGACATCCACATGGGGGCCACACCCTCCGCGTGGAGCGTTTCACGCACGGGCGTACGAGATCTCGACTGGTACTTTATTACGGGTTCAGGCAGATACACGATGGCATTTCTAAGCCACGCTCAACAATCTCGCTCCTATTCCTGGCGGAGTGCCACGAGCGGATCGACACGAAGGGCACGTCGGGTCGGAACGAGCATCGCCAGGACTGCCGTACCGCCTACAACGCCGATTGCTCCCAGAAAGACGACCGGGTCACGTGGGTCGGTGCCGTATAAAAGCGCAGCAAGAAACTGCGTCATCGCCAAAGCCAGCCCGACTCCAACGCCCCCACCGATGACGAGCGGACCGGCTCCCGCCTGGAACATGGAGAGCATCACCTCCCGAGTCCCCGCGCCGAGTGCACGCCGAACACCGATTTCCGAGGTGCGTTGGCTTACCATGAAGGCCGTCAGACTGTACACGCCCATCATAGCGAGTACCACGCCGACGATGCCCAGTAATCCGAACAGCTCGGCGATGAGGCGTGGTTCGCGAAGGGCACGCGCGACGTGCGTGTCGAGCGTCTCGAGCGCAACGATTGGCTGCCCCGGCGCTACCGCCGCGACCGCAGCACGTACCTGCCGATCCAGCTGATCCATGGGAACAGTGGTGGTCAGCGCAAAGTGAATCGACTGACCTGGTCGTTGAGCAATCGGAACGTAAACCGCCGGCGGCGGACTACGCTGAATCCCCAGCTGGCGAACATCGGCTGCCACACCGACCACCAGCCAGTCGCGATCGGCGAAACGCAGGTGTCGACCGATCGGATCGATTCCGGGCCAGTGTCGCGTCGCCAGCTGCTGGTTCACCACGACCACCCGAGCTGACTCGAATCGGTCGCTCCACGTTACGGTCCGACCGGCAACGATTCGGATTCCCCAGCTGCGAAAGTAGTCCTCGTCGACCGCATGGAGCTGCGCCACCGGTCGCCTCTGCTCCGGAACGTCGGGTTGCATATCCGTCGTGAAATACACCCCGCCGACCGACGGCCGGACCGGAAGCCTCGACCCGATTCCGGCGATGGCGACGCCGGGAATCTCGAGCAGGCGCTGTTTGACTGCTTCAGCAAAGGCAACGACGCGGACCGAATCGGGGAACTCCCGGGTCGAAAGTACTGTCGAGAACGTGGCTCCGGTGCCCGGAGTAACGCCCGCATCGATCCGGAGCAACCGCAGGTTCGATTTGATGGTAAGTCCGGCAACGGTCAGCAGGATGACTGCCATCGCCAGTTGGCTGCCGACCAACACTTTGCGAAGCTTGCCGCGATGGCGACCGGCGGTCTCGGCGCGGTTGCCATCACGCAACCGACCCGGAAGATGGGAATCGCGGCGAAGGGCTGGAAACAGACCGACGATCAACGCGGCACCAGCGGTGACGGCCAAACCGTAGGCAAAGAGGCGCGGCGAGAACTGGAAGATGAACGTTTGCCCGAGTTCATTGGTTCCGCTGACGCGCTCGATCCAGGCCAAACCGACAGCGGAAAGGACGAAGCCCAGTACTCCACCGGCGGCCGCGAGGATAACCCCTTCGGCCATTACCAAACGCACGATGCGGCCCCGGGCAGCGCCAAGTGCCGAGCGAATCGCGAGCTCCTGACCGCGTTCGACGGTCCGCGCCAAGAGCAGATTCGTCACGTTGGCGCAAGCAATCAGCAACACCAATCCGACCGCGACCAGCAGAGCCCACCCCATTCGCCGGGCTTCGGGACTGACCTCGGCTTCCCACACACTGTGGACCAGGACCCCGACCTCCCGATTGGTTTCGGGGTACTCAGCCTGCTGTTGCTTGACCACAGCGGCGACTTCGGATCTGACGGTTTCGATCGTCGCACCTGGGCGTAATCGACCCAGTACCGTAACGCTCCGGCTTGCCCGGGTTTCGTGGGACGATCGGACGAGCGGGACCCAGACATCGCTGCCTGGCAGGCGGCCGGGAAGGTGGTACTGCCCTGACACCACACCCACAACAGTGTGGGGCAGGCCATCGAGACGTACGGTACCGCCGACGACGTCGGGATCCGCCCCCAGTCGGTCTTTCCAGAATCGCCCCTATCATCGCGATCGGAACCGCGGCCACCTCGTCACCCCGATCGAACTCCCGACCGAGCAGAACAGGCACGGCGTGCAGCGCCAGATATCCCGCCGTGACCTCCACACCGTAGATTCGCTCGGCGTCATCGCCATCGGCCCAGTTGTAGGCGACCCCTCGACTGGCGCCGATCTCGACCGATGCGAGGCGATCGCGCCAGTCATAGAAGTCGAGCAGGGAGGTCGGACCTCGATCCCACCCCTGCTGCGGCTGCGACGACCATATCCGTACCAACCGGTCCGGTTCTGCCACCGAGAAGGGGCGGAGAATGGCATCCGCCCCGGCAAACATCGTGATGTTCACACCGATCGCGAGCGCCATCGAGCCGGCAGCTGCCACCGCCAATCCGGGTACATGCCACAAGCTTCTCAAAGCAAAGCGGAGATCCGACCAGACCCCGCCGAGTCCGGTCGTCATGCGGGTCCGATGACGCCGTTGCTTGGCAGTCCGACGATCGATCCTCATGAGCGCATCTCGAACGGAGGGAAGATCACCGAATTCCTCGTGTGCTCGGCGGCGCGCGCCCTCTTCATCGAAGTCCTGCGCCCGAAGTTCGGCGACCCGCTCATCGAAATGGAAGGCGATTTCATCATCGATATCGCGACGCAGATCGGGGCCAAAGAACCGGAGATAACGACGCCACATCGGATCGGCCGGATCGGACATGCTGGCCTCTAGGAAGATTGCGGCGTCGCATGCAGCACCCGGCCGACGGCGGCGGTGTATCGGGCCCACGATGCTGCCTGATCGCCGAGTTCTCGTTTACCAATCACGGTGAGTTCGTAGAACTTGGCTCGCTTGCCACGATCCGAGAGGCCCCAGCGGGAGGTTACGGCACCTCGGCCTTCCAATCGATGAAGCGAGGTGTACAGCGCACCATCCAGGATTCGGAACGTTTCACCGGAGCCCTGCCGAATGAATCGCGCGACGGCGTACCCGTGCGCCGGTCCGAATGACAACGCCCGCAGCACCAACAGGTCGAGCGTCCCGAGCAACAGGTCCATCTCATCGTTTGCCATTCTCCATATTACCTCAATCGTTGATTGAATCAAGAGTTGAGGGAATAATGGGTCCGAACATGGCAGGCAGGACGAGACCGGGATTACTGCTGTACCGGGCAAGCCACCGAACTACCTTCCCTACCAGATGGAGACCGCGCCGACCCTGCCCCGCGCCCGTGAACTGGTGCTTCAGTACGGATGGACCAGTACGGTCTATCAGATCCTGAACCCAGGTATCAGGCACTGGTTCTCGTCCGCGACTGACGGTGTGGTGGGCTATGTGGCTGCGGGCCGCACCCGCGTCGTTGCGGGCGCCCCCGTCTGCGCCCACGCCGACCTGGCCCGGGTGGCTGCCGAGTTCGAGTCCGACGCCGGCGCGGCCGGACAGCGGGTCTGCTACTTCGGCGCCGAGGGACGGATCGAAGCACTCTATCGCGATGATCCTCACCACGCCTTCCTGGCTCTGGGCGCCGCTCCTTCGTGGCAACCGAGCGGCTGGGCGGAGCGGCTCGAGCGTCATACTTCGCTTCGTGCGCAGCTGCGCCGGGCCCGCAACAAAGGCGTGGTCGTCCAGGAATGGCCCAGCCGCCTGGCGGAGAATCACCCTGCGCTGATGCGCTGTCTCGAAGCATGGCTGGCGACGAGAGGCCTGCCGCCGCTGCACTTTCTGGTCGAACCGAAAACTCTGGCCCATCTCGAGGACCGGCGAGTCTTCGTGGCCGAGCGAAGTGGCGTTCCGCTGGGGTTCGTGGTGGCGTCACCGGTGCCGACCCGATCCGGTTGGTTGATCGAGCAATTCGTCCGGGACCCCGCGGCGCCTAACGGCTGCACCGAACTCGTCATCGATGGCGCGGTCAGCGTTCTGGCGCAGGAAGGCGCGCAATACCTGACGCTCGGCCTGGCGCCGTTGTCGCGCCGCGCCAGCCCTGCCATCGAACAAACGGCATGGCCCTGGAACAGCGCCAGCGCCTGGGCGCGGGCCCATGGACGTCGGTTCTACAACTTCGATGGGCTCGACGCCTTCAAGGCGAAGTTCGACCCGGAACGGTGGGATCCGGTCTACGCGGTCAGCAATGAACCGCGGTTCTCAGTTGCTTCGCTGCATGCCATTGCGGCCGCGTTCAGCGGTGGATCGCCCCTCGCCCTTGCCGCCCGCGGACTGGTCCGGGCAATCGTGCAGGAACTCACCTGGCTGGCAAATCCGAAACGCCGCGGCTCGTCCCGCTAAAAACAATGCGCCCGACCACGAAAATGGCCGAGCGCCGTGTCCGAACAACCGGTTCAACTACGAGTCAAAGGATGGCTAGGGAGGGAGTTGAACCCCCGACACGCGGATTTTCAGTCCGCTGCTCTACCACCTGAGCTACCTAGCCGCAGGGCGGACCAATATAGACCAGCCCGCCCCCATCTGCCAATATCCGGGCCCCCTCGATGAGGCTAAGGGGCTGCCCGAAAAAGGGTTACGCCTCGGGATCAGGACGGCCCGCCGGCCACCCTCCTGCGACACCGGTGACTCAAGAGCCCCAGGGAGCCGGCGGCGCTTCGATCTCGCGCGTCAGATCGAACTCGATCCGGAAACGCCGATCGGTCCCTTCCCGCACCAGGGCATACACGAAGCGGGTTCCCGGTTCCACGACGACGGTCCAGACATTGGTCGCGGCCGCGGGAATCAACTCGATGGTGGCGGAATCGGCCGGGAAATCGAACTGGGTCGCGGTGCCCGGCAGGCGCGCATCGCCGCCGTACTGGGTCACGGAGTCGGGCGTCCCGTCGGTATGGCGATGATCGTGTTTGAGACGAAGTCCGTCCCCGACCCGCGTCAGAACCCAGGTCCGCGACCGGTCATCGCCCACATGAAAGGGAATCCTGATCTCCCCGGAACTGCAGGTCCGAACCTGCATCACCAGTGCATGATCGGCAAAGGTCGAGTCGCCAGGTGGCGCTTCCACCAGACGGCCCGCAAACGCCTTGCCGCAGAGGCCCTCGAGACCCGCCCAGAAGGTCTGCTGCGGACCCGGCGGCGCTGAGCCGCCCGAGCGGCAGGCAAGGGTGAGCAACAAGGCAGCACATGCCCAGGATGAGCGCATTACGATTTCTCCACGGAAGTATCTGACCATTATACGCCAACACGACCACACCGCTACCGGCAAACACGACACTGACAGTCGGGTTTGAGACGTGGCGCTGGCCTCCAAGCGGTGTATCGTTAAGGATTACGGGTGAATCACTCCGCCTTCCCGGGAGGATTGGCAATGGCGATCTCGATCAAGGTCAACGGGCAGGTTCGCACCGTCGACGTGGCCCCCGACACTCCCCTGCTCTGGGTGCTGCGCGAGCAGCTCGACCTGGTGGGCACCAAGTACGGCTGCGGCTCCGCGCTCTGCGGCGCCTGCACCGTTCATCTTCGTGGCGCACCAATCCGCTCCTGTTCGATACCCGTCTCAGCGGTGCGCGATGGCGACATCACCACCATCGAGGGCCTGTCGCCGGACGGCTCGCATCCGCTGCAACTGGCGTGGGACGAACTCGACGTGCCGCAGTGCGGCTACTGCCAGGCCGGCCAGATCATGACCGCGGCCGCACTGCTCGAACGAAGCGGCAAGCCCACCGACGCCGAAATCGATGCCGCGATGAACGGCAACCTCTGTCGCTGCGCAACCTACTTGCGGATTCGCAAGGCGATTCATCGCGCCGCCGACCTCAAGTCCGGTGCCCCGACCTCAGCGACCTCGACCCGTCTCGGCCAGACCGAGCGCCACGACCGATAGGAGGATCCGAATGACCGCCTCCCTGGTAGATCGCCGCTCGTTTCTCAAGGTCACCGCTCTCGCCGGCGGTGGGCTTCTGCTTGGTTCGTATCTCGAGCCGCTGACGGCCGGCGCCCGAAATGCCGCAGTCTTCACGCCGAATCATTTCATCCGGATCGATCCGAAGGGCGTCGTCACCATCATCGCCAAGAACCCCGAGGTCGGCCAGGGCGTGCGCACCATGCTGCCGATGCTGGTGGCCGAGGAGTTGGATGTCGACTGGAAAACGGTGACGATCGAGCAGGCCGATGCGGACGCCACCAAGTACGGACGACAGTTTGCCGGCGGCAGCACCGCCACGCCGATGAACTACGACGAACTCCGCAAGCTGGGCGCGGCCGGGCGGCAGATGCTGATCGCCGCAGCCGCAGCCACGCTTGGTGTGCCGGAGGGCGAACTCGGCACCGGCGGCAACGCGGTCCATCATCACAAGACGCATCGCAAGCTGAGCTACGGCGAGCTGACGGCCAGGGCCGCGACCATGCCGGTGCCGGATCTGGCCGCCGTTCGGGTCAAGGATCCCAAGGATTTCAAGATCATCGGCCAGCCGCTCTCGGGCGTCGACAACAAGAAGATCACCACCGGCAAGCCGCTGTTCGGCATCGACGTGAAGGTACCGGGGATGATCCATGCCGTCTTCGTGAAGTGCCCCGTATTTGGCGGCAAGGTCGCGAGCGCCAATCTCGACGCGATCCAGACCATGCCCGGCATCCGGAAGGCCTTCGTCGTCGAGGGCGGGACGGCACTGACCGGCCTGCTGGGCGGCGTGGCCATCGTGGCCGACACCTGGTGGGACACCATCCGGGCGCGCCGCAAACTCGAGGTCACCTGGAACGAGGGGCCGACGGCTGCGCAGTCGAGCGCCGGCTTTGCCGCCACCGCCGCAACGTTAGGCAAGCAGGCGCCGCAACGGGTGCTCCACCGCGAGGGCGACGTCGGGGCCGCTTTGCAGAGCGCAGCCAAAGTGGTCGAAGCGGAGTATTACTATCCGTTCCTGCACCATGCCCCGCTCGAGCCGCAGAACTGCACGGCGCACTTCAAAGACGGCAAGATGGAGATCTGGGCCCCGACGCAGAATCCCGAACCGGGCCGCGATCTGGTGGCCTCGACGCTCGGCATCGACAAGGACGCCATCACGATTCACCTGATTCGTGGCGGCGGCGGGTTCGGGCGCCGTCTGATCAACGATTTCATGGTCGAGGCTGCCTGGATCGCCAAGGAAATGTCGGGAACGCCGGTCAAGCTGCTCTGGACTCGCGAGGACGACACGCATCACGGCTTTTACCGCCCGGCGGGGTTCCACTTCCTCAAGGGCGGCGTCGACCAGAACGGCAAGATCTCGGCGTGGCAGAATCACTTCGTCAGCTTCGGTGAAGGCGAACGTTTCGCAGCAAGCGCCGGCATTGCGCCGACCGAGTTCCCCTCGCGCTTCATTCCCAACTTCGAGCTTGCCACCTCGGTGATGCCGCTCGGCGTTCCGACCGGCCCGCTTCGGGCTCCGGGCAGCAATGCACTGGCGTTCGTCTTCCACTCCTTCATCGACGAACTCGCGCACGCCGCCGGGCGCGATCCGGTCGAAGTGCGGCTCGAGCTGCTGGGCGATCCGCGCATGGTTGGCGAGGGACCGGGCGGCTACGACGCGGCCCGGATGCGCGGCGTGCTGGAGATGGTGGCCGAGAAGTCAGGATGGGGTAAGACAGCGCTGCCCGAGGGGACGGGGCGCGGCGTCGCCTTCCACTACAGCCATCGCGGGTACTTTGCCGAGGTGGTCGAAGTCACCATGAAGACACCGGATACCTTTCGGGTCAACAAGGTCTGGGTTGCCGGCGACATCGGACGCCAGATCATCAACCCGAGCGGCGCCATCAACCAGGTCGAGGGATCGGTGCTGGACGGGCTGAGCGAGGCGTTTGCGCAGGAAATCACGATCGAGAAGGGCCGCGCGAAGGAAAGCAACTATCACGACTTCCCCATCATCCGGCTGACGCAGTCGCCGCCGGTGGAAGTCCATTTCCTGGTCAGCGACCACTCGCCGACCGGGATCGGAGAACCGGCCCTTCCGCCGGTGGTGCCCGCCTTGTGCAACGCGATCTTCGCGGCATCGGGGAAGCGGATCCGATCGCTTCCGCTGTCCAAGGCCGGACTCAAGTGGGCCTGATCACCGCAGCAATCGATCGCTGGTAACTTCATCAGGGCCGGTGGCAACGCCGGCCCTTACCCGTTTCGCGCCATGGGCACCTTTCTCCTCAACGTCTCGCTCCTCTTCGGCGCCTTCATGAGCGTGCAGCTCGCCCTCGCCTGGGCGGAAGCTGCCAGCTATCCGCTGGGCGGTGGCAAGAGTTCGCTGGCGGGATTCGGCGGGGTGATCATTCTGATGATGATCCGCTGGCTCGCGCTGGCGGGACCACTGGCTGCCGGCGCGGCGCGCGGCCATTTTGCGTGGCTGCCGGGAGGACGCGTCGGTCAGGTTCTCACCGTCATCACCCTGCACATCATTCTTGGCGTCATTTCACTCCAGACCTTCAACTGGATACTCGCCGCCATTCAGGCGGACAATCCGGGCCCGCTCCGTCTGGCGTGGCTCCCCGGTCTCGTATTGCCGATGCTCGTGTGCGCCGTCGCCTTCTGGGCCGTCAACCGTGAAGTAGTAGCCCGGCGGCCCTGGATCGGTATCGCCGTCATCGCCGTGCTGATTCTGGGACACTGGGCCGGGTGGCGGCAAGGCTACCGCCGACCAAGTCCGACCCCGGCGGCGACCACGATACCCGGTTCCTGACCTGTTGCCGGACCGGTAACTTCCGAGACGGTACACGCGTCCGTCCCGTCCGAACCGAAAGGAGCATCTCATGCCCATCCAAGGAAGCCCCTTCGTCTGGTACGAACTCCTCACCACCGATCCGGAAGCTGCGCAAGAGTTTTATCGGGGCGTGGTCGGGTGGTCGGCGCAGGAGTTCGCCACCGGCCCCTTTCCGTACACGATCCTGTCGGCCAACGGGAAAAGTGTGGCCGGCCTCATGCAGCTGCCCCGGGAGGCGCTGGATGCCGGCGCCCGGCCCGTCTGGATGGGCTACATCGGTACGGACGATGTCGATGCAGCCACCGCCAAAGTCGCCGCAGCCGGCGGAACCGTCCACCACCAGCCCGAAGACATTCCGACCGTCGGGCGTTTCTCCGTCGTTGCCGACCCGCAAGGCGCGGTCTTTACCCTGTTCACGCCGCTGCCCGGTACGGAGGAAGCGCCGGTTCCACCGATGACGGACGGGTTTGGCGCCTGGCACGAGCTGATGGCGACCGACTGGTCGAGCGCATTCGACTTTTACGCGGCGCAGTTCGGCTGGACCAAGGGCGAGGCAATGGATATGGGAGAGATGGGCACCTACCAGCTCTTCGCGGCTGGCGGGGAACCGTTAGGCGGTATGATGAACAAGCCGCCGGAAGCACCCGCACCGTTCTGGCTGTACTATTTCAGCGTCCCGGCACTCGACCGGGCCATCGACGCCGTGACCTCGCGCGGCGGACGCATCATCTTCGGTCCGATGTCGGTGCCCGGCGATGCCTGGGTCGTCCAGTGTGAGGACCCGCAGGGCGCGGCCTTTGCCCTGGTGTCGATGCAGCGCTAACCGGCGACGCACGCCAAAAGGGGGGCGAATCACCCCCCTTCGGTGTCCCCTTTTTCGGCGTCTCCCACTGGACGGCTGCAGCCGGACCAGACATTCTTCGGACTCCCCTCAGGTCCGAGGAACACTATGTATCATCGCGTCATCTGTCTCGCCGTGGCGACGGCGGGATGCATTGCATCGGTGGCTCATGCGCAGCCACCGAATGCCTCCAACCCCGACTCGCTCCGTGCCGCCCGCTGGACCATCGAGAAACAACTGGAGGATGTCGCGGTCATCGAGCGGAAGCTGATGGTCCGCATGCGAGACGGCGTCAGAATGGCCGCCGACCTCTACCGCCCGAAGGACGCCTCCCGAAAACACCCGACGATTTTCGTCCGGACCCCCTACAATTTCAATTTCTGGGACGTTCGGACGGGCGCCCCCCGCGACATGAGTACGATCCTCGATGCCGTCAAACGCGGCTATGCCTGGGTCGACATGAACGAACGGGGACATTTCTTCTCGGAAGGCAACTACGACATTCTCGGCCCGCCGACGACCGACGGCGACGATGCCATCTCATGGATTGCTGCGCAGCCGTGGTCCAACGGCAAGGTCGGTGCGATCGGCTGCTCCTCGACCGCCGAATGGCAGATGGCGGTTGCTTCGAACGGCAATCCGGCCTTCGCGGCGATGATCCCGCAGGGCTTCGGCGCCGGCGTCGGTCGAGTCGGGCCCTACTACGAGCAGGGCAACTGGTATCGGGGCGGCGCGGTCCAGATGCTGTTCATCGCCTGGCTGTACGGACAGGTCAATCAGGTACGCCCGATGTTCCCCCCCACGGCCACGCAGGCCGACCTGATCAACGCGTCAAAGATGTTCGACCTGGCTCCGCAGATGCCTCCGGTCGACTGGTCCAAGGCGCTGGCGCACCTTCCCGTCATGGATATCCACAAGGCGGTCAACGGGCCCAAAGGCATCTTTGCCGATTCGATGCCGGTGCCGACCGGTGGACGGATGATCCAACGGACCCCGAATGATCCGGCCTGGTACCGGGGCGGACTCTGGCACGACAACATGCCGATCAACGTTCCGGGCCTGTGGTTCATGTCCTGGTACGACGTCTCGGTCGGTCCGAATCTGGCCGTGTACAATCACGTTCGAAAGACGGCGCGGCCCGAGATTGCGGACCAACAGTACGCCGTGATCGCGCCGGTGCTCCACTGTGCCTACAAGCGCACCAACAGCGAGAACGTGGTCGTGGGTGAGCGCAACATGGGCGACGTTCGGCTCGACTACGATGCGCTGACCTATGGCTGGTTCGACATCTTCCTCAAAGGCGAATCGTCGAAACTGCTCGATACCCTGCCCAAGGTCCGCTACTTCACCATGGGCCTCAACCAGTGGCAGAGTTCCGATACCTGGCCGCCCGCGGGCGCCGGCCCGCTGACCTACTATCTCAGCAGCAACGGTAAGGCCAATTCGGCCAACGGCGACGGCGTCCTCACGCTGCGTCCGTCCTCCGTGGATCGACCCGACGGGTTCCGATACGATCCGATGAATCCGGTCCCGTCCTACGGCGGAAACGTCTGCTGCACGGGTAACGCCGTGCAAGGAGGCTCGTTCGACCAGCGAAAGATGGAAGAGCGAGACGACATTCTCGTCTATTCCTCCGAACCGCTCACGGAAGGGATGGAGGTGAGCGGACCGATCGAGGTCTCGCTGTTCGTTTCCTCCGATGTCACCGACACCGACTTCACGGTCAAGGTGCTGGACGTCTATCCCGATGGACGCGCCTTCAATCTCGATGAAACCATCCAGCGGGTGCGGTATCGCGAGGGCTACGACAAGCCGGAAACTCGCATGGTTCCGGGACAGGTGTACCGCGTCGACCTGCAACCGATGACCACGAGCAACTACTTCAAACCGGGTCATCGGATTCGGATCGAGGTGTCGAGCAGCAACTTTCCCCGATTCGATCGGAACATGAATACCGGCGGACGAAACTTCGATGAGAAAACCGGCATCGTCGCCAACAACAAAGTCCACCACAGCCGCCGATATCCGTCGTCGATTCGGCTCAGCGTCGTAAAGCGGCCACAAGCCGACTAGTCTCGGTTGCTCCACTGGTGGTGTCGATGTGAACGGGCTCGGGTGATGAGACGTCTCACATCTACACCACCACTTCGTGGAGCCACTACATGTCATTTCGTGCCCGAATTTCGTTCATTCTCCTGATTGGCGCAGCTGGCGCACCGCTCGCTGCCCAGGAATATTGGTATACGCCACCCGTTAGCCGCTGGACCGTAGGTCTCGAAGGCTATCGACCGATTTTCCAGGAGGAGGGCAGCAAATTCTTTACCGGCGCGCTCTTTCTTTCCGCCGGCACCCGAATCGGCGACCGCATGCTGCTCGAAGCGGAGCTGCCGATCGGCCTGAGCAGTCTCGACGAGCCCATCGGATCGACCACGATGGCGGGCAATCCGTACGTCGGCCTCCGCTTTCCCAACGCGAGTGGGTCCTTCGTCGGGCATGCCGGTCTTCGACTGCCGCTGGCTCAGGAACCCGAGGATCTGGGCAGCCTCGCGGCATACGCAGCCGGCGGGATTGCCGACCTCGATCGACTGGAAGCGTTCCTTCCGGAGCGCATGGCCTTTCGCGGCGGCGGCGAGTTCATCACCCGCAATGACAACGGCTTTCTGCTCGGCTTTCGAGTCGGCGGCGCTTTTCTGATTGACGCCGGCGGCAACGATGTCGATCCGGAGTTCGTCGCGGACTACGGCGTCCGGGCCGGTCATGAAAGCGAGGGGTATCTCGCCACCATCGGCATCACGGGCCGTGCCGTGCTGACGGAAAGCGACCTGGCCTTCGACGATCGGAGCTTCCACTCGATCGTCAGCCAGATTCAGCTGCGGCCGGGGATGGTTCGTCCCTCGCTGACCGTGCGCGTACCGCTCGACAACGCCGTCCGGGACATCTCGTCGGTCACCGTAGGGCTGGGCCTCGCGATCTCCTGGTAATCCCCGTGCACAAGGGCGGACTCACCTGGCTGGGTCCGCCCTTCCACGCACCGGTCCGGGCTATCCGGGCCGCTCGATGTCATCATGCATCACCCCTCCGGCCGGCAAACGGATCGATCTCAATTCTCCGGCACGGCGGCAATCAGCCGCGCAAGGATATCGGCGCGAGGGAAATACTTCCCGCCGGGCAGGATGTTCCATCCGTTGAACACGATCACGAGATTCCGCTCCGGAACGACCATCGGAAATTGTCCGCCGAACCCGGACCCGGTCCAGATCAGCCTGGTCGTATCGGAGGGATTGGGATAGAGCCACCACTTGAGCCCGTACCACGGCGTACCGGCTCGATTGCCGGCGCGGACGGCCGGCTTGACCGATTCCTCGACCCATTCCTTCGACACGATCGGCGTTCCGCGCCAGGATCCGCCGTCGAGGAAAAGTTGCCAGATCCGCGCCAGGTCGCGCGCCTCGAGGTAGAGACCGCCTTCGGTATCGATCAACCCGGTCGGAATCCGCTTCCAGAACCACCGTTCGATGCCCAGCGGCGCAAAGAGGTGGCGAGCGGCATACTCCTCGATGTCGAGGCCGGTTGCTCGCTGAAAGATGTGAGCCAGCAGTTCCGTCTCGCCGCTGCTGTAGTTGAACTCCGCACCAGGCGCCCGTGCCATCGGGCGGTTGATGACATACTCGACCCAGTCTCGGCTCGCTTCCATGGCCACGGCATTGTTGCGAGGATCGATGTAGGGAAGCGACTCGTTCCAGTCGAAGCCCCCGGTCATAGTCAGCAGGTGACGAACCGTGACCGCGCGTTTGCGATCGTCGAGGTTGGCGACCTTGGCGGTATCGAAGAAGCGCAGGATCGGCGTATCGATCGAGGGAAAGTCGCCCCGGTGCACGGCCACGCCGATGATGACCGAGGTGATCGTCTTCGTCACCGACTGCAAGCTGTGCAGGTCGCCGCGCCGATAGAACGGATGCCACCAGGGATTGAAATAGTTGTACGACCCCGACGGATCCGAGGCGTTGAGCGGGCTCGGCACCTGGAGCGAATCGCCGTAAGCGGCGTCGTAGTCCTGGTGGTAGCTCTTATCGAAAACGATCTTGCCGCCTCGGATCACCAGCATCCGGTCGACATAGCCGTAGTCACCGCGAGCGATTTCCGTATCGAGGCTGTCGAGGACGGCCCCGTTGACTCCGGCCGCAGCCGGTGACGTGGTCTGCCATCCGGCCGAATCGGCTTGGGACGAGACGGAACTGCAGCCGGATAACCAGACGGCGGCGAACAGCGCCATACCAGCAAGTCGTCGCAACACGGCTACTGCAGCTCGGCGGTCGTGGGGTCGATCGTCGTGACCACGCGTGAGACGCGATTGGCAGGGAACCCGCCCTGGCGCGCGTGCTCCCGGACGGTCTCTTCATCTGGTGCCACGTAGACGCAGTAGATCTTGTCTCCCGTCACATAACTCTGGACCCATTGGATCTGCGGCCCCATGGCGGACAACACGCCGCACGACTTCTGGGAGATGCCCTGCAAATCGGCGGGGGACAGGTTCCCGGCGCCCGGGATATCGCGTTCGATGACGAACTTGGGCATGGCTGCTTGTCTCCTTCGGCATGAGAGTGGCGGGCCGGCTGGCATGGCGCCGGAACTTACGCTAACATCGTGGTTCGACCTGTTTCTCAATCGATTCCAAGGGAGTCTCCATGCGACCCCGTGTCCTGCTCCTCTGGCTTCTGG
Organism: uncultured Gemmatimonas sp.; assembly: GCA_964619465.1. GTDB lineage: Bacteria > Gemmatimonadota > Gemmatimonadetes > Gemmatimonadales > GWC2-71-9 > SHZU01. The sequence continues at coordinate 160,596 of CAZUES010000002.1, read as the reverse complement.
CCGGGGCAGCGCCCGTCGCTGCCATGGCGCAGCAGAAGCTCACGCCCGCCGACCTGTTCAAGTTCGAGTATGCCGCCGATCCGCAAATCTCGCCAGATGGCCAGTGGGTAGCCTACGTCCGTCAGTGGCAGGACGTCATGACGGACCGCCGCTATTCCAACATCTGGCTGGTCAAGGCGGACGGCAGCGACAACCGGCCCGTGACGACCGGCAAGTTCGCCGAGAGTTCGCCGCGGTGGTCGCCGGACGGCCAACGTCTCAGCTATGTGACGAATCGGGATGGATCGGCCCAGATCCACGTCCGCTACATGGACACCGGAATGGCATATGGTATCACCAGTTTGGCCAGCCCGCCAAGTGGGGTAACCTGGTCGCCCGACGGCAAGCAGATCGCCTTTGTCGCCCAGGTCCGGGAAAAGCCGCTCGTGATCGGGCAGCTGTTGACCCCGCCCGCCGGCGCCACCTGGGCAGCCCCGGCCAAGTATACCGATAAGCTCGTCTTCCGCTTCGACGGCGCCGGCGAGGTTCCGCCCGGCTATGTGCACGCGTTCGTCGTCCCGGCCGAAGGGGGCACCGCGCGGCAGGTGACGCAAGGCGACTACCACTACGGCGGTATGCCCTTCGGCGGCGGCTCGCTGGCGTGGACCCCGGACGGCACCGAACTGATCCTGGCCGCCCGGCGCGGGGAGCGGCCGGAGTGGAACTCGCGCGAATCCGATCTCTACGCGGTTGCCGTCAAGGATGGCACGCTGCGCAGGTTGACCGACCGGTTCGGTCCCGACCAGAACCCGGAGGTCTCACCCGATGGACGCCTGATTGCCTACACGGGCTACGACGACCGCAAGGTCGGCTATCAGAACACGCTGCTCTATGTGATGAATCGCGACGGATCCGGCAAGCGGGTCGTGTCGTCACGGATCGACCAGAGCGTCCGGAGCCCGACCTGGACGGCGGACGGCAAGGGCATTTACGTCGCGTTCGACGAAAAAGGAAATACCAAAGTCGCCCTGGTTGCCCTCGACGGATCCCATCGGGTCGTGGCCCACAACCTGGGTTCCGGTACCTCGGCATATGGCGGTGGGAGCTACTCGGTGGCGCGCGATGGCAGTATCGCGTACACGCTGAGCACGCCCAGTGTGATTTCAGAGGTCGGCTTCACGCGAACGGCGCCTGGCAGCCCGGTCCGGACCCTGACCGATCTCAACAGCGACGCATTGGCCGATCGGGAGCTGGGCCAGGTCGAGGAAATCTGGTGGAAGTCCTCCAAGGATCAGCGCGACATTCACGGCTGGATCATCAAACCGCCCGGCTTCGATCCGTCCCGCAAGTATCCGCTCATCTTGGAGATCCACGGCGGGCCGTTCGCCAACTACGGAGATCGGTTCGACGAAGAGAAGCAGTTGATGGCGGCAGCCGGCTACGTGGTTTTCTATCCCAATCCGCGCGGCAGCACCAGCTATGGCGAAGAGTTCGGCAATCTGATCCACCACGAGTACCCGGGCGACGATTTCTACGATCTCGACTCCGGCGTCGACGCCGTGATCGCCAAGGGGTACGTCGACCCGAACAACCTGTTCGTCACCGGCGGGAGCGGCGGCGGCGTGCTGACGGCGTGGATGATCGGCAAGACCAACCGGTTCAAGGCCGCGCTCGCGTTCTATCCGGTGATCAACTGGGAGAGCTTCTCGCTCACGGCCGATATGGCGCCCGCCTCGGTGAACAACTGGTTCCCGGGCTTCCCGTGGGACCACGCCGAGAACTACGCCAAGCGCTCGCTGCTGTCGGTCGTCAAGAACGTCAAGACGCCAACGCTGATCATGACCGGGGAAGAAGACTACCGGACCCCGATGTCCGAGTCCGAGCAGTACTATAAGGCGCTGCACATGCTCGGCGTGGAGACCGTGCTGGTTCGGGTGCCGGAAGAGCCACACGGGATCCGGCGGCGGCCCAGTCACCTGGCGTCGAAGATCACGACGCTGGAAGGATGGTTTGCGAAGTATCGCGGGCAGACGCCATGATCTGACGGTGACAGGCTCGGGTCGTCAACAGGTAACGGCCCGAGCCCTCGCTGTACAATTCAGCGGGGGATCGCCTTATCGAGCGTATCCCATCCGTAGGCCGCAGCAATCCGTTCCTCGAGTTCCCGGATGATCGGGCCGCTTCCTCCGTTGACCATGATCACGACGCCGTAACCCTTCCGAACATGCGCGACCATGTTGCAACTGAAACCCCAGTTGCCGCCGCTGTGCATAAAGTACCAGCCCTCGCCGCGCTTCTCGACCATGAGCCCCACCGCGAACGGCCCGACCCCGGTCGGTGCGATCATCTCACGGGCCGACGCCTGCGACAGCACCTTGCCGGCCGGGCCGCGGTAGGCCGTCTGGACCTCGATGGCAAAGCGCGCCAGATCGCTGGGCGTGGTCCAGAGACCGGCTGCCGCTTGCTCCACATAGACATGCCACTTGGCCCCCATGGCCGTTCCGCCCGGGCTGTGGGCCCGCGCCGTCCGCTCGGCCAGCTCACCAACCGGGGGCTGCTCGAAGGAGCTGGCGGTCATGCCGATCGGGCCCAGCACGGTTTCCTGCATCAGCTGCGCAAAGGGCTTCCTGGTCAGGTCGGTCAGCATCAGCTGGACGATCTCGGTGCCGCCACCCGAGTACTTCATGCCCGAGTAGACCGGACGCGCGAAGCGAACCGGGCCGACGTTCGACGGCTTCTCGCCGTTGAGCAGCTGCACCAGCGTGGGACGCGGGGCATCCGGAGCGTACCCCGGGAAGCCGAAGCCGTCGTCCGAACCGGAGGTATGGCTGAGCAGGGCGCGAGGCGTGACCGGCTGCGCTCTGGTGAACTCGCTTTCCGGCACCTTCCATGAGGTCAGCAGCGTGTTGACGTCCTGGTCGAGCGAGAGCTTGCCCTCCTGCGCCAGCCGCACCGCCGCCATGGCCGCGACGGGCTTGCTGATCGATGCGGCCTGGAACGCCGTATTCGCGTCGACCTTTCGCCCGGTCTCGACATCGGCGACACCGTATCCTTTGGCCCAGTGGATCTTGAAATCCTTGATCACCGCGACACTCAGCCCGGGAACGCGAAACCGGGTCATCAGCTCCTCGAGCGTCAACCCGTCGAATCCCTGCCGGTTGGGTACCTGCGCCGCTTCGACCCGGGCAATGATGGCAGCCACATCGTCCTGGGCATGGACCGGAGGCGCGCCAAGGACCGAGATGGCGCCCAGAAGCAGGGCAAACGGGCGGACGAGCGCTTTGAGCGCGGGACTCATGGCATCTCCTGGTGGTCAGATGTCGAATGGCAGTCAGCGAGAGAACATTCGCCGCAATTGAGACACCCGGGCAAGGTCCGCCGTTGCAATCAGGCGGTTGAGCTCCCGGGGGCCCGGACCCGTCCAGTCAGGATATGCCCGCACGGCACAAACCCCGCCTTCTGAAGGGTCCGACGCGAAGCACGGTTTGCAGGATTGCATCGGGCGCCCGGAACAAAACTACCCTCACGACAGAGCCGCTTCAGTTCCTCGACCATGAACGTCCCCAGTCCTCGCCGGCGAAACGGCTCGCTCACGTCCATGTAGATGTCGGCATAGGGCCGGTTGTAATGAAAAAGTACGCCACCCGTTGCCGCGATGACCCCGTCCTGTTCCACCACGCCACGCCACTTCAACTGGGACGTCGGGACGTCCGACGCTTCATCCGCACTCGGATGTCGAAACACCGCACCTGATGGCGGGTGACTGGTGACACGATCGTCGCGAAACAGGATTGACTGGCTCGTGGCCGTATCGACGAAAGCATGCAGCATCGCAGTACCCAGCGAATCGTTGCTCTGCATCTCGATGGCCTGGACCTGACTCACCTCGAGGAAGTGCTCGAACAAATCGAAAGCTCGGCATCGGGCATCCGGTGTCAGGTAGAACTCGTACGCCGTTGGCGCGTCTGCCCAGGGACCGGCAACGGCGACCGAGCCATACCCGACCGTGGTCGCACCAAGCTGCAGGCCGTACTCGATCGTCCACCCCGGACGGGCGTGGATCGAATCGTGAATGACCTGGCAGGCCATCTCGCGACGGTATTCGTCCCGAAAGGCGCGGATGCCGGTGAGTTCGACAGGTTCAGCGTGCATCATCACCGCCGCCTCCGTTCCAACGGGACCGATTCCCTGCTAGTTCACGGCCGAGTATCGCCACTCCGATAGGGGTAGAACTGATCGAGCGATACGTGGCGGTACGGCAGCTTGTCGAGATGCACGGTGCCGATATACGGCTCGGGTGCATCGACGATCAGGATGGTAGCTGCGTAACCGGTATCATCGAAACCCCGACGGAAGTGCGCGCGTGACTTGAGCACCCAGGTGGTGAACCGCGCCGTATCGATCGGCGCCCACGTCATTTGGCCTGGGGAGGTCACCTGGACCAGTTCGGGCGTGATCACGACCCAGTTACCCCGGCCAAATTCGACGATGGCGACCGTCTTGTCGCTGCCTCCGAACGATCGCGCCATCTCCGGCGGCTGACCGAGATAGACCAGCTTGCCGCGGAGCCGAACCGGTTTGCCACTCTCGGGCGCCACCACGAAACCTCCCACCTCCCGATCGAAGGCGTCGCCCGCCTTGGCCCCCTCGGCCACCAGGGTCTTGAGCAGCCGCTCGTCACGCAGCGTTGCATAGAGCACGCCGCCCAGATCCTGCCGGACGATCTCGCTCAGGATGTGGGTCGCATCACCCGATCGGTCGGAGTAGTCGGCGAGCACGATCGGCGTCTGCCGGGTTCGGGTTGCGGCGATGGCCTGCGTTACCGCGCGGCCCGGCGCAACGATCGGCGTCGTGGCCACGAAATCGCGACGGAGCCGCCACATGTAGCCTGCCATATCCTCGGCAATCTCGTCCGCCAGCGCCTGGTTTCCGTTGGTCATCACCTGAATCGTCGCACCCACGTCGGGAACGTCGCTCCACGGAAAGCCGAAGAACAGGCTGACGTAGACATCCTTCTGCCGCGCTTCCCAGGTCAGCGCTCGCTGCACCAGGTTGATCCAGGGATACTGCCCCGTCCACTGCATCACGGTCGGCGTGATGATGCCCGGCTTGCGCGTGGCCGTCGTCGGCCGGTAGTCGCCCCGGGCGGTTCGGATCAGCAACCGAGCGGCCCGTTCGCCCTGCAGGCGGCCATCGTAGTGCGGGAAGTACTTCATCACCATCGAGAAGTTGGCCTGCTCGAGGAACTCCTCGTCCTCATTCCCGTGCGGATCGAAGGTACCCGCGATCGGGACGGACGGGCCGACCACCTCGCGAACTCGTCGCGCCAGTTCGGCCTCGGGACGGGGCACACCTTCGACAGCCATGGCGCCGTGAAGGGAGAGATACACCCCGTCGACCGGCAGCACCTTCCGAAGGTTGTCGATCATCAACTTGGCGTAATGCTCGAAAGCCTCTTCGGTGATCCATCCCTTGGAGCTTCCGCCGATCGGCGGCCCGCCCGGCGATTCGAGCCCCACCAGCTCAACGCCCTGGAACTCCCGCGCCAGCTGCACAAACCCCTGAATCGATTCCGATCGATACGCCAGCAAGGAATCGCCGACGAGGTTCGGCTTGGGGAAATCGTCGATACCGGCCTTCTCGGGCATGAAGGTGGTCGCTTCATGCGAGAAGAAACCGACGGCGAGTCGGAGCGGGCGGTGCGACGAGTCGGCCGAGCGGCCCGGTGCCGCGCATCCCGCGACGACCCCGGCCAGGAGAACCACGGAGGCGAGCCGAGCCGTAAGGCGGATGCCTGCTGTTGTGAGCATGGTCGAGAGCCTCGAAGGGCGGGTGGAAGGGATGCCATCGATCCTAACACCGAACCGGCTCCGCGTTAAGCCCGTGGCCTTGCCGGGTGGGAGGCCGGGATCTAGCGTTCTTCCATATCGCGGCTCGGTCCCCACCGCGCGGCCCACCCGTCAGTTCCAGTCCGGAGGATGTATGACGATCTCACGTCGTGATTTCCTGGCCAGCTCCGCAGCGGCGGCGGCCGCGAGTACCATCGCCGGTCCGGCCTTTGCCAGCCTGGTGCAGCCGCCTCCCGCGCAACCCGTCTTCACCGCGATTCGCCGTAACGTCGGATTCTTTACGATGCGGGGTGGCACCATCGGCTATCTGATCGATCCGGGTGCCGTTGCCGTGGTCGACAGCCAGTTCCCTGCCGAAGCCAAGGCCTGCCTCGAGGGACTCAACCAGCGATCGAACGGACGGGCCATCGACCTCCTGATCAACACTCACCACCACGGCGACCACAGCGGCGGGAACATTTCATTCAAGGGAACGGCAAAGCAGGTCGTCGCCCACGCCAAGGCCGATGAGCACATGCGTCAACCGCCAGGTGGGCAGCCGCCGGCTGAGGCGCTTTTTCCGGACACGACGTTCGGCGACAGCTGGCGGGCGGATGTGGGCGACGAACGAATCGTGGCCCGTCATTACGGTCGAGCCCATACCAGCGGTGATGCGGTCATCACGTTCGAACGCGCCAACGTGGCGCACATGGGCGACCTGCTTTTCAACGGCCGCCACCCGGTAGTGGACAGCGGCGCGGGCGGCAGCATGACCAACTGGATGGCGATGCTCGATCGGGTTCCCAAGGACCACGCCAGCGATACCATCTACATCTTCGGCCACGCCCGACCCGGCTTGGCCGTCACCGGAAGCCAGGCTGAGTTGGCCCAGTTCCGCGACTATCTCGGCACCGTCCTCGAATTCGTCCGCGCCCAGGTCAAGGCCGGGAAGTCACGGGTCGAGGTGCTCTCGATGCGTGAACCTCTCGCCGGCTTCGAGAGCTTCGGACCGTTCGGCGCGGCCAGCGCCCGCGATCCGCTTACCGTTGCGTATGAAGAGGTAACCGCGGGAGCCGGATAAGCCGGGGCGGCGCCTGCGACGGCAAGCAGCATGGCGGTCGCCGCACGCGCGGCGGCGTCCGCCTTGACGGTATCGATCAGCTCGACCGGAACCGTCAGTCGCATCGCAGTACCTCCATCGGATCGACTCGCAGCGCCCGCCGAACGGGACCAACGGTCGCGACGATTAGCGCCAGCAGGAGCACCAGCGCAACAGCTCCGAACACGACCGGATCGAAGGCCGGCGTCTGGTAAAGCCAGGTGCGCATCAGCTGCGCCACCATGCCTGCACCGATCAGGCCAAACACGATCCCCGCCACTCCCAGCCTGATCGTCAGCGCCAACGACGCGCGAGTGACCTGTGCATGCGATGCGCCCAGCGCGATATGCATCCCGATCTCACGCCGCCGACTGGTGACAAAGTATGTCGTCACCGCGTAGACCCCGGCGATCGCAAGCACCAGCGCGATGACTGCGATGGCACCGAGAACCAGAGTCTGAAAGCCTCGCTTGGACCAGGCGAGGCGCGCTCGTTCGTCCATGGTACGCACATCGAACAGGGCCAGCGAGGGATCGGCCCGACGCACCGCCTGGCCGATGGCAGGCAGTAACGCGCCTGGATCGGTGGCGGCACGAACCAGCACCATGCGATTGGCATAGGTGAACTGCGGATACGGAGTGAAGAAGCTGGGCGGTGGCGGTCCCTGGTCGACCGGGCGATAGGCGACATCGGCCACCACACCGACAACTTCGGCACTCGCATCCGGACTGCCGTTCGATGCCGCGCCATCGAACCAGATCCGCTGCCCGATCGGACTCTGACCGGGCCAGAACCTGTCGGCGGCCGCGCGATTGATCACCACGACCGGTGGTGTTCCCGCCCGATCGGTCGGTCGAAGCGGGCGGCCCGCTTCGACCGGGATGCCGAGGGTCTGGAAATGATCGGGACCCACGTAGTGCCGAAAGACACTGGGCGGATTCCCGGCGCCATCTCGACCCACGATGCGAAGCAGCGCGCTGGCACATTGCGACGCAAGCGGTGCGCACCCGTCGACCGATGCAAACTCGACCCCGGGCACTCGACCCACCTCCTCGAGCACCCGGTCGATCAGTGCCGGTGCGGCGGCCGGAGGGTATTGGACCTCCGACGGCCGGATCATGAAGGTCAGCAACCGGGCCGGATCGAAGCCTACCGGGGTCTCCCTGACTCTGGCGTAGCTGGCAAGCAAGAGCCCGCATCCGACCAGCAGTACGATCGACCCTGCCAGCTGCAGCGCCACGACCGCCTCGCGAAGGCCGATCCGGGCTCGGCCACTCGCACCGCGTGAGGCCAGAGTGAGGTCGGTCACCACGTCGCCGCGAGTGGCCCGAAGCGCAGGGACGAGACCGGTGAGAACTACGGTTGCTGCGCTTAGCAGAGCCCCGAAGAGCAGCACCCGCCAGTCGAGGGCCGGTGCGGCAAACTCGCCGATCGCGCCGTAGAAGTTGCTGCCGCGCGCCATCGTCTGCGGAATCCGAAGCACCGACATCGCGACCGCGGCAAGCGTCACGCCCAGAACCCCGGCCGCCAGCGCAAGCAGGCCGCTTTCCGCCAGGAGTTGGCGCACCAGACGGCCGCGACCGGCTCCGATGGCGAGCCGGATCCCGATTTCCCGGCGCCGAGTGGCGGCTCGACCGAGCAGCAAGCTGGCCACGTTGGCGCAGGCAATCAGGAGCAGCATCCCTGCAGCTCCGGCAAGCAGCACCAGCGCACGCGCCGTCTCGCGGTCGACCCGGGCCCGGTTGAGGGAAATGGCGGCGGCCGCGAAGCGATCGTCGGGACTGTCGACCTCGCTGGGCATCTGCTCATGGATTCGCTGCCCCAGCATCGCCAGCTCTGCATCGGCCAAGGCATACTGGACTCCGGGACGCAACCGGCCGATAGCGGTGATGAAGTTCTGGTTCGTAGCGAGATACTCTGCGTACGACACCTGCGGCGCGAGGCCGACCGGCAGCCAGGCACGCGCCTCACCCGAGAGGCCGGCGAATCCTGGTGCGGTAACGCCGGCCACCACCACGCCGATGCCGTTGAGCTGGACGGTCTGTCCGATCACATCATTCCTGCCACCGAACCGATCCTGCCAGTATCGATGTCCGAGCACGACCACCGGCGCCGCCGACCCCGGATCGTCGTCCGCCGGGCTGAATCCACGGCCGCGCACCAGGGTCGTGCCCATCACCTCGAAATAGCGGGACGACACGATCTCGACCGTGAGCGGCTCGGGCTCGTCGTGACCGGTCAGGGTCACCACCACGTTGGAACTCGACGCAATCGCTTCGAACGATCGGGCCTCGTCCATCAGCAGACGAAGTCTCGGCCACGACCAGCGCATCCGCCACATTCCGCCGGTTGGCGGCTGCTGGGTAAAATTGAGCACCATCAGCCGATCGGCGCCCGCAAACGGCGGAGGGCGAAACAGTGCCGCATCGACCAGGCTGAAAACGGTCGCCGCGGCCGCGATACCGAAGCCCAGCGTTCCGACCGCCACAACGGTAAAGGTCGGTGTGCGCCGGAGTGATCGGACGGCGTAGCGAAGATCGCGCATCAGGTCGGCGAGGGGTCGGAACCCTCGAGCGTCGCGCATCTCCTCCCGGCGGCGCGTTACCCCGCCCATAGCGGCAAGCGCTCGGCGCCTGGCTTCGGAGTCGGACATCCCGCGCCCGCGATACTGCTCGGTCAGGCGCTCGACGTGCTCGAGCAGTTCCTCGTCGAGTTCGGCATCCTGCCGCCTGCCGGGCCAGAGCGATGCCAGGCGGTGACCCACGATGCGGAGTAAGCGCTCAATACCGGCGAGCACCTCACGCCTCCCGCAGCGAAACCACGGCGTGGATTGCCCCCGACAGTCGCTCCCACTGCTGCCGCTCGTGTTCGAGCCGACGCCGCCCGGGACGGGTGAGAGAGTAGAAGCGCGCCCGGCGATTGTTTTCGGTGAGGCGCCATTCCGCCTTGATCCATCCCTGCTGCTCCAGCTTGTGCAGCGCAGGATACAAGGAGCCGTCGCTGACCTGCAGCACGTCGGCCGACAGCTGTTTGAGACGCTGACTGATCGACCAGCCGTTGAGCGGTTCGAGCGCCAGCAGCTTGAGGATCAGCAAGTCGAGAGTACCCTGCACCAGATCAGCGGGACGACTCACGCAACCTCCCCACGGTTACCGAGATGACGATCCAAGCTACGACCGCTCATCTCGGTAAGCAAGGGGAACTGGTTCAGCGACGATTCGACCTGGCGATTCGCTTCACGACGGGCTCAGCCGATTCGGGTCGCGATCCACCAGGTAACTCCACCGGCATCTCGCACCCCGCCTCGTTTGTCTTCGTCGTCTTTCTTGACCGGCTCCTGCAGCGAAATCGCCCCGGCTGCCAGAGCGCGCCGATAGGTCGCATCGACGTCGTCCACATAGACATGCACATGGGCCGGCACGGCTGGCCAGCCAGGGGCGCTGTCTGCGATCATCAACACCGTATCATCGATGCGCACCTCCGCATGCATGATGCCGCCCTCCGGTGCGTCAAACCGGCGCAGCGTCTCTGCGTCGAACGCAGCAGCCAGGAAGTCGATCGTCCGAGCCGCATCGTCCACGATAAGATATGGCGCTACCGAGGTATAGCCGCTGGGTTTATAAGCTCCGGTCATGCTCCCTCCATCGTCAGTCGGGTCGGTTGCGTGATCAGGTCATCTCACTCGGGTTTACCCCAGCGAGTCCTCGGTGCCGGTAGCTCAGTACGTCAGCCGCAACCCTGCGGTGAGCAACCGGTCCGATTTCCGCAACCGATCGCCGCTGTCATGTGGCGTGGCCGGCTGACTCGGCATGTTGTCGTATCGAAATGTATAGCCCAGCTTGAGGCCAACAGCGCCGGAAATCGGGGCGACCAACGCGGTCTCGGTGTTGATCCGAAAGTCGTTGTGAGTCTCGAAGTTCGGAAGAAACTCCACCTCCTGCAACAGGAATGCGGCTCCGATCAGACTGCGGCGATACCGCCCGGCCAGGCGACCCGCCACGTACTCCTCGTCGGCGGGCTCATCGGGCCCGGCCACGAGGTGGCTCTGCTGATAGAAGGAAACGCCACTTTCCACACCAAGCATGTCGGTCTGAGTCGAGAGCACCTGGTAGGCCAGACCGATCGTCTCTTCGAAGCGCCCCCTCAAGCCGGCTGGGACATTGCGCTCCCACCCCGTCATCGCAAAGAGATAAAATCGCTCACCCAGCCCACGATCGAGCCGGAGCTGGGCCCGGTAGTTAGCTGCCGAGGCGGTGTTACTGACCGCGCTCTTCACGGCGTTGAAGGTTTGGGTGAACTTGAAGGCGGATTCCCGCGGGTCGACGACAAAGCGGTTGCCCACATTGATGATCGTCGAACTGGTATTCCCCGAGACGTTGACGATGCCGAAGTTGACGGCGAGGGATTCGCTCTTGTAGTCCGCATCGTTCTGCGCTGCGAGCGGCACGGCCGCACTCGATATGGCCGCTGCCAGCATCGCTCCGGATCGCAACATCGTTTTGCTCCGCTCGTGACGAGGATCACGGAAGAAAACGCGATGCGGCTTGTGATGGTAGGCCCCACACGCCGTTAGCGCCGGGTAACCTCGTCGATCCAGGCAAAGTAAGCGGCCGATCCGTGCGTGATCGGAAGTGCGATGATCTCCGGCACGTCGTACGGATGCTGCGCTCGAAGCAGCGACTCGAGTTGCTGATAGCAATCCCAGCGCGTCTTGATCGTCAGGAGTTGCTCGGCATCGGCACGAGTCTCGTCCTTCCAGGTGTAGTAACTCCGGATCGGCTGGACCTGCACACAGGCGCCGAGTCGGGCTTCGACCACCGCGCGAGCCAGCGCTTCGGCCTGGGCAGGCTCCGCGATGGTGGTCTGAACGACACAGTATTGGTCGGCCGTGGTGGAAGTCATGGCAGTGTCCGGTCAGAGGGAGACTGGGAAAGCGCGATATCGCGCCAGGGAATCCGACCAGCGCCAGACTGGCTCTTGATCATTCCAGGGTGCCCGGAGTAGTCGCAGACTGCGCCGCATACAGCTCTGCGTAGATCCCGTTGACGGCCATCAGATCATCGTGCCGCCCGCGCTCGGCGATCCGCCCCTCCTCGAGCACCAGAATCTGATCGGCGTTGCGTATCGTGGCCAGGCGGTGCGCAATCACGAAGGTCGTGCGCCCGGCCCGCAGTCGGTTGAGACCGTCGAAAACCAGCCGCTCACTCTCCAGGTCCAGCCCCGATGTCGGTTCGTCCATGATCAGAATCGGCGCGCCACGCACCATGGCGCGCGCGATGCCGAGCCGTTGCCGCTGTCCGCCCGACAGGGGCTGGCCCCCCTGCCCGACCATGGTATCGTACCCCTCGGGCAGATCTTCGATGAACTGATGCGCCTGCGCCAGCGTCGCGGCGGCAATGATCTCCTCGCGGGTGGCGTCGGGCTTGCCGTAGGCGATGTTCTGCCAGACCGGGGCATGAAAGAGCTGGGTTTCCTGCAGCACGAAACCGATTTGGCGACGGAGTGACCGGATACTGAACTCACGGATGTCGTCTCCGTCGATGGCGACGATACCAGTGGTCGGGTCATAGAACCGCGGGATCAGGCTCGCCAGCGTCGACTTGCCGCTTCCGCTCTTGCCCACCAAGCCAATCAGCTGGCCTGGCTGCGCATCGAGGGAAATGTCCTGGAGCACCGGCCGAGCGGGATCATAGCCGAAGGTGACGTCCCGAAACTCGACCCGGCCGACAACCCGGTCGAACTGCCGCGGGTTGGGCGCCCGCGGCAGTCGATCGTCGGCATCGAGGATCGCCCGGACCCGCTCGAGCCCGACAGCAGCCTGCGCGATATCCGTACTGGCACGCGCAATCGCCTGGATCGGTCGGAAGAGCCGGCCCAGGTAGTTGATGAAGATCACCAGCGCCCCGGCGGTCATCGCCCCCGCGAGCACTTCACGCGCCCCGAACCAGAGCACCGCAGCAGTGCCCACCGCCGTCAATGCCGTCACCACCGGACCAAGCAGCGACCGAACTCGGCGCGCATGCAGCGCCGCCTCGACGCTCTGGCGACTCTTGGCTTCGAGCCGCTGTCGCTCGAACGCTCCCTGCGCAAAGGCCTTGACCACCCGAATGGCACCCAGGCCTTCCTGTACCACCGACACGATCTCGCTCTGGCGGCGCCGCACATTATGGGTTGCCTGCTTGACGGCGCCACGCAGGCGGATCACGAACAGCGCGACGAGCGGCGTCACCGCCAGCGCCACCAGAGTAAATCGCCAGTTGATGGCGAACATGATGGCCAGCATGCCCGCGACCGTCAGCGTATCGATCAGCAGATCGAGCAGTGACGTCGAGGCAAAGCTCTGGACCGCGTTGATATCGTCCGTGATGGTACTGATCAGGGGGCCTTGCTGCTGACGCTCATGATAGGACATCGAGAGCCGCTGCAGATGGGCATAGACGCTCTGGCGCAGATCATGGGCGATCCACTGGCCGATGCTGACGGTGTAATATGCTGCCAGGTAGGCAGTGCTCGCCTGGAGCAGGGCAATCACCACCGTCGCTCCCGCGGCCAGGTTGAGCAGCATCAATCGGCTGGGCTCGGGGCCGGTAAGCCAGTGCCAGGAGGCCGGTACCGGAAGGCCATCGAGCACCGAATCGAGCACGATCTTGAGCGGCCAGGGCGAGGCCAGGCTCATGGCTGTCTCGACCAGGAGCGCCATGGCCACAATGATGAGCCACCGGCTGTAGGGTCGGACCAGACGAAGCGCAAACGGGATCAGGATGGCCTCAGCAGTCAACGGGAGCGCGGAACCGATCCCCCCAATATCTCCGCCACCCGGAGGACGCACCACCGGCAGGCCCGACATTCCGATCGGCCCGGGCGGGCGATAGTTTGCAGGGATGCAGCAGACTGATATCCGACGCGCCGCGTCGACGCTCGCCGCGATCGTGTTCGCGGCCCTGGTCGCCCAACCGGTCAGCGCCCAGATCCGCCACACCGCCGCGGATGCCGAGTTCATGCGCGGCATGATCGGCCATCACGGCCAGGCCGTGGTGATGTCCCGACTGGTTCCCGATCGCAGTCAGTTCACCCCGGTCCGGATGCTCGCCGAGCGGATCGATGTGTCCCAGAAGGACGAGATCGCACTGATGCGGCAATGGCTCCTCGACCGTAACGAGGCTGTGCCCGACACCGGTGCCGCCGCCCACCATCACCATGGTAGCGGCTCCAGCGTCCCGATGGCCGGGATGCTGACGCAGGAAGAACTCGACCGGCTGGCCACTTTGCACGGCACCGAGTTCGACCAGCTCTTTCTCGAATTGATGATTCGCCATCACGAGGGCGCCATCACCATGGTCAAAGCCCTCTTCGGCACGCCCGCCTCGGGCCAGGAAACGGAGATCTTCCGTCTCGCGGCCGATATCGAAGCCGACCAGCGCGCCGAAATCCAACGGATGCAGATCCTCCTCAAGAACCTCTCCTCCGCCGAGACCCGATGATGAAAGCTCTCCACGCTGCGCTCCTGCTGTCCCTTGCGGTTCCTGCCGTGGTATCTGCCCAGGCTGCCGATCCGCGCGTCGGCCTCAAGGCCGGTATCCATGACGCCGAGGTAGCCGCGCGCGGCCTCAAGCTGATCGCCAGCCAGCCCCGCCCCGCCGGCTTCGACCCGTCTGGTACGGAGCCCGGCTTCGGCAACTCCGATCTGGCGTTCCAGGGCCACTATGTGATCCAGGGCAACTACGCCGGGTTCAAGTTCTGGGATGTGTCGAACCCGGCCAAGCCGGTGATGCGCAACTCGATTCTCTGCCCGGGCAATCAGGGAGACCCGTCGGTCTACGGCAACCTGCTCTTCATCTCGATCCAGGCCACCAGCGCGCGGCTCGATTGCGGCGACCAGGGCGTTACCGACACGGTGAGCACCGAGCGATTCCGCGGGGTGCGGATCTACGATATCAGCGACATCGCGAACCCAAAGGCCGTGGCCGCGGTGCAGACCTGCCGCGGGTCGCACACCCACACGCTGGTCACCCGCCCCGGTGATCATGAGAACGTCTATGTCTACGTCTCCGGGACCAGCGTGGTACGCTCGGGTCAGGAGCTGCCCGGCTGCTCCGGCGCGCGTCCGGACGAGGATCCCAACACTTCCCTCTTCCGGATCGAAGTGATTCAGGTACCGCTCTCCGCGCCACAGAACGCGCGGGTCGTCAACGCTCCGCGTCTGTTCGCGGATGCGTCGGGCAACGTCGCCGGCCTCTGGCGCGGCGGCGACCATGGGACGGGCACGCAGAACACCCGTGAAACCAATATGTGCCACGACATCACCGCCTACCCGGATCTCGGCCTGGCTGCCGGTGCTTGCTCGGGGAACGGAATCCTGATCGATATCCGCGACCCGGCCAACCCGGTCCGCGTCAGCGAAGTGAGTGACCCCAACTTCGCCTACTGGCACTCGGCCACCTTCAACAACGATGGAACCTCGCTGCTCTTTACTGATGAGTGGGGCGGCGGCAGCGCACCCCGGTGCCGAGCAACCGATCGCGCCGAGTGGGGCGCCAACGCGATCTATCGCCTCGACAACGGCAAGCTCACCCCGGCGAGTTTCTTCAAGATTCCGGCGGCGCAGACGGAGCAGGAGAACTGCGTTGCGCATAACGGCTCGCTGATCCCCGTGCCCGGGCGTGACCTGTTCGTCCAGTCGTGGTATCAGGGCGGCATCTCGATTATCGACTTCACCGATCCGGCCAAGCCGGTCGAGATTGCCTTCTTCGATCGCGGCCCGATGTCGAACGAGCGGCTGATCCAGGCAGGACACTGGTCGGCCTACTGGTACAACGGGTATGTCTACGGCTCCGAGATCGCTCGCGGCCTCGATGTGCTCGAACTGGTGCCCACTGAGCACCTGACCCAGAACGAGATCAACGCGGCCAAGGAAGTCCGCATGGCCGAGTTCAACGCGCAGCTCCAGCCCAAGATCGTCTGGACGCCGAGCTACAATGTCGCCCGCGCCTATCTCGACCAGTTGGTGCGCGGATCCGGCCTGCCCAACGCCCGCACGACGCAGGTGGCCAGTGAGCTTGCCCGCACCGAGCGCCTGACCGGTGCTGCCAAGCAGACCGCGCTCACCAAGCTGGCGGTCGATCTGGATCGCGAAGCGGCGGGATCGGGCGATCCGGTCCGGGTCCGCGCCCTGGCGCGCGTCGTGCGAGAGTTGAGCGTGCGCTGATCGGTTTCTGACGGCGTTCGAACCAAGCACGCTCCTTAAGGGGGCGTGCTTTTCGTTGGTATCATGGCCATCCGACTACTTTTCCAGCAGGTGAGATTCGGCACTGAGCCGGTCGACGGTACTTCAGCATGAGCAGATCGATGGAAACGATTTCCTGGGGCGATTTCGAGAAGGTCGAGATTCGGGTCGGCCGAGTCGTCGAAGCTGCGGATTTTCCCGAGGCGCGGAAACCGGCCTATATCCTGCACGTCGACTTCGGCCCGGACATCGGCGTCAAGAAGTCGAGTGCGCAGATTACCCGGGTCTACCGCCGTGAGGAGCTGATCGGCAAGCTGGTCGTCGGCGTGGTCAATTTCCCCACCAAGCAGATCGGCCCGATCCGTTCCGAGTGTCTGGTCACCGGATTTCACAATGAGCAGGGCGACGTGGTCCTCTGCACTCCGGACCAGGCCGTTCCACTCGGCTCCAAACTGCTCTGAACCTGATGCAGCCATGACCAACCCGGCCACCGGGCCTGAACCGCCCAGCCAGCCCAACGATATTCTCGCTCTGGCGCGCCGTCACGGGCTCGACCTGACGGAGATCCTCGATATCAACGAACTCGGCCTCGATTTCCGGGTCGCAACCGCGACGGACCGAGCCGGGGGGTGCTGGATGCTGCGCATGCCGCGGCGGCACGATGTCTTGCCCAAGATCGAGCGCGAGGCCCGCACACTTCGGTTCCTCGCTCCGCGAGTACCTTTTGCGTTGCCGGATTGGCGGGTGGTGACCTCCGACCTGGTGGCCTACCCGCGGCTCGAGGATCGGACCGCGATGGTGATCGACGGCGTAACCTGGACGCCCACCTGGCAGATCGATCCGGCGGCGCCCCGCTTTCCGGCAAGCCTCGCGAAGGCGCTGGTCGCTCTGCACGCCATACCGCCTGCGGACGCCAGAGAGGCTGGTTTGTCCCACTCGACTTCTGCAGACGCAAGGCGAACCTTCCTCCGAGATCTGGATCAGGTCGCGCAGGAGTTCACGATTGCCGCGCCGCTGCGGCGCCGCTGGGAAACCTGGCTCGACGACGATACGGCTTGGCCCGAATTCGCCACCGTCGTCCACGGCGATCTCTACGTGGGGCACATTCTGGTCGATGCGGACGACCGAGTGACCGGGATGATCGACTGGACCGAAGCGGAAGTGAACGATCCGTCGATCGATTTCTGCGGACACCTCACGGCGTTCGGACCTGCGGGACTCGAGCAGCTGGTGGCAGACTACCAGCGTGCCGGCGGCCGCAACTGGCCGGCAATGGTCCGCCACATCACCGAGCGCGCGGCAACCTCTCCCATCAAGTATGCCTTGTTTGCACTGGAAAGCGGCGACCCGAGGCATCTCGATGCCGTGCGCGAGCAACTCGCCACGGGTTGATCCAGGCGAGTTTGGATCCCGGTGGCCTACTGCACTGTGAGCGAGGTGGTATAGCAGATCGGACCGGAAGGGTGCTCGGTACAGGCGCGGACCTGCGTCTTACCAAGTAGCCGCGTACGGGCGGCCCCGGATCGTTCGCCAATGTCGGCAACAGCCGTGTCACTGACACTCCAGCGCCAGAGAGAATCCACCGTCGGCGTATTGCGCACGCGAAAGCGCAGCGAGTCTCCCGAGCGCACGATGGTGTCGCTGGGCGCCACATACGGACTCGGGAACATGAGGTTCCCGGGCGGGGGCGGCAGCGGCAACTCTTCGGGCTCCGTTCCGCAGCCGACGATTCCCAGGAGCAGTACCCCGGCCGTCGTCCAGCAGCGTACCACAGCCGTGAAACCGCCCGTCATCCCGGTGGCACCATATCCATAACCCATCTTTGGATGGTAGCAGCCCCCGGCTCGAAACGCAGTGACGAGGATCACAGGCGCAGTTTCTGTCCTTGTGATGGCAACGCGCGTCATAGCACTAGACACGGGTGAGGCGCGGGTCCCTTACCGTACTTCAGATCCCGGAGCCTCGATTCTATTCGCGCAGTGCCCTGACCGGATCGAGACGCGCAGCGCGCCGAGCCGGCAGATACGCGGCCCCAACTCCGACGGCCAGCAGGAGCGCACCAACCACCAGATAGATCCCGACGTCGCTGGTACTGACCCCGGCAAGCAGGGTTGCCAGCATCCGGGTTCCCAGCAACGCCAGGCCGGCCCCCAGCACCACGCCAATGCCCAGCAACCGACCGCCGCGCTTCAGCACCCGCCCGACGATGGTGCCACGATCGGCGCCGAGTGCCATACGGACGCCGATTTCCCGGGTCTCCTGGCTCACCGTGAATGCCAGCACCCCGTAGAGACCGACCACCGTCAGCAGCAGGCCCAACACTCCGATCGCCATCGTCATCATCGACCCGAAGCGCAGCGGGAGCAGGCCGTTGACGCCGTTCTTGATGGTGTTCTCCATCGTCGCAACCGCATAGGGCGCCAGGTCGGGATCGACCGCCGCAGCCGCATTCCGTAAGGCTTCCTCCGCAGCAGCCGGTGTCA
Organism: uncultured Gemmatimonas sp.; assembly: GCA_964619465.1. Classification (GTDB taxonomy): domain Bacteria; phylum Gemmatimonadota; class Gemmatimonadetes; order Gemmatimonadales; family GWC2-71-9; genus SHZU01. Next base: position 141,984 of record CAZUES010000002.1, on the reverse strand, counting down.
GCCGGCTCTTGACCAGCACGATGCCGAAAGTGTACGGTCGCTGCGCCAGCGGAATCAGCACGAACGGTCGTGGCGCCTCCGTAATCACTAAATAGCGGCCCGTCGGCACCACGCCCACCACCTCGACCGGTGGGCTGTCGGGACCAAAACGGATCTGGCGTCCGATCGGATCGGCACCAGGCCACCAGCGACGGGCCGCCTCTTCGTTGACGATCGCCACCCGCCCAGCCAGACTGTCGTCGCGCAGCGTAAACGCCCGACCCTTGATGACCGGGGTGCCGATCACCTCGAAATACGCGGGGTCGACCGCCGCCCGCATGGCACCCACAGCGCCTCTGGCATCCGCCTCCGGTGAAGCCTCCGTCAGATAGACCTCGAGAATCTCACCTCCGGTGGTCGTGAGAGGCGCGCTCGTCGCGATCGACACGCCCTCGACACCTGGTGTCTCGCGCAGCAGCACGGCTATCCGTTCAAAGGCAGCCGGGGCCGTTTCCGCGGTAAAGCGTCCTTGCACCGCCTGGAACCCGGCCGTCACGACGCGCGTCGGCTGCATGCCGAGTGGAACAGAAGCCATGCGCCGTACGCTCTCGATGAAGAGCCCGGCCGCAACCAGGACAACGAATGACGCCGACACCTGCGCAATAACGAGCGCCGCGCGGAAACGACCTCCCAACCCGCCCAGGCCGTTGCGCCCGGCGCGACGGAGCGTGTGCTGTACGCCCTTCGATGCCACGATCGCAGGACCGATGCCGCTCAGCAGGCCGGCTCCCAGCGCAACCAGCGCACTGACCAGAATAACGCGTCCGTCGATCGCGAAGGTAAGCCGCAGCGGAATGGTGGAGGCCAGCGCCAGCCGTCCGATCGCATCGAGCGCGAGCTGGGCAAGCCCCCACGCCGCGCCGAACCCCGCCAGACCGAGCAGCGCACTTTCGGTCAGCAGCTGCCTGGCCACACGCCAGCGCGAAGCACCCAGCGCGAGTCGCACTGCCACCTCTTCCTGCCGGCCGCTGGCCCGGGTCAGGATCAGGTTGGTCACGTTGACCGCCGCCGTAGTCAGGATCAGTGCCGCGAGCGCCAGCAGCGCGATGCCGGCCGGCGTGGTGCGCCCGGCCGCACTGATGGTCGGACGAGCCTCCTGTTCCGGGAAGGCCTGGATTTGGTACCCGGTCGGAAGCACCGGGTAAGTGGCAGCAAGCTGCGAACCAAGGCTATTAAGGGCAGCACGAAGCGACGTGATCGAAACCTCCGACCGCCGCCGTGCAATGACTTGAAAGAACGTCATGCTCGGGTCGGTGTCGATCGCCGCCATGGCAGGATCCAGTATGCCCTCGGAACCGGTGGTGATGTACCCCTCGACGGCCAGCAGATGCTCCGTCCCGCGAAAGCGCGGCTCGGCTACGCCGACGACGGTAAATGGCGTCCCGCTCAGCAGTATCGTCTTACCGACGACATCCGGATCGCCGCCCAATCGTTGACGCCAATAATCATGGTCGAGCACGACGACCGCTGACCGCTCCTCTGCATCAGTCTCGGAATACACCCTGCCCAGCGAAGCTTTGACACCCAGCATGTCGAAGTAATTGCCCGTGGTGCTCAGCATGAATCCGACCGTACTCCGCTCGGCGCCGCCCGGACGCACGGCAAGCACCTGAAGCCGCCAGGCCGCGACGTCATCGAAGAGATCGCGACGTTCCCGCAGTTCGCGGGTGGTTCGTAGCGAGATACTGGGAATCACGAGCCCGTTGATCGCCGGATAGGTCGCACCGACCATCACCAGCCGATCGGGACGATCGACCGGCAACGGCCGCAGCATCCAGGCGTCGACGATGGCAAAGACCACGGTTGCGGTACCGATGCCTAACGCCAGCGACAGCACCGCAGCGACGGTGTACGCCGGACGCTTGACCAGCCCACGGACCGCATACCGGACGTCAGCCCACCACTCCTCGAGCCGCACCCCGATCCGCAGCCGGCGGCCCCGCCGCCGCTCGATGGTTTCCAGTTGCGCCTGGACCTCGCGACGGTCACCGAACCGCCGCGTCGCCTCGAGCCGAGCCGCCTCCGGCGACATGCCCTGACCGGCCAACTCGCGGGTCAGCATCTCGACGTGGAACTCCAGCTCCTCGGCCACTTCCGGCCCGAAGCCCAGCGAGCGCCAGTACCGGCGCCACCACGGATCCACCCTCATGTCGACTCCTTGACGGTCGGCGAGCCGGCAATGGCTCGGAACATGGCATCTGCAAACCGGGTAAAGTCGCGCACTTCCACTTTGAGCCTGGCCCGCCCCTTAGCGGTAAGGTTGTAATAACGGGCGCGACGATTGTTTTCCGATACGCCCCAGTCCGAATCGATCCAGCCGCGGTCGACCAGACGATAGAGTGCCGGGTAGAGCGACCCCTCCTCGATCGACAATGTCCCGTCAGTCGTTTCCTCGATCCAACGCATCACGGCATATCCGTGCAGCGGCCGCTGCACCAATGACCGGAGAATCAGGAGATCGAGGCTCCCCCGCAGCAGCTCCACCGACGATTCAGCCATCATGACTCCCTATGGTATTCTAGGGAAACGTACTCTACTCCCCTAGAGTTTCAAGGGAAGAGGAACGGCCGGCCAACGGCAGCGGGAGTCGACAGACCCGGTACCTCGGATTAACCTGCTCCTTCGCCGCTTTCCCAAGGACGTGGGCCATGGCCGATCCGCAACAGTCTCCCGATCGATCCCGCCGGAACGAGTTTCCGGGAAAAGGGCCGGATCAGCCCAAACCGCCGAACGGAAGCAAGCCGGGTGGGATGGGAGCCATGCCGCCGCGCAACGCCTGGCTCACCTTCCTGGTGATCCTGGCCATCAACTTTCTGCTGGTCCGATTCCTTTTCCCCGGTACGGAGCCCTCGACCAAAGTCCCCTACACGCTGTTCAAGCAGGAGATCGTCAAGCAGAACGTCGAGCGTATCTACAGCCGCGGTGAGAGCCTGACCGGTAAGTTCATCACCCCGGTGATGTATCCGGCCCAGCGAGACACCGTGGCCGATATCGACCCGCAGCCTGTCACCACCTTCGCAACTACACTACCGGCGTTCGTCGACCCGGGCCTCGAGGCGCTCCTGATCGAGCACGGGGTCGAGATCAGCGCCGAGCCGATTCGCGAAGGCAGTCCCTGGATGACGATGCTGTTCGGCTTCGGACCGGCGGCGCTGCTGATTGCCTTCTATGTCTGGCTCTTCCGCCGCGCCGCCAAGCAGGGCGGCGGCATGGGCGCGGGAATGCTGGGCGGACTGGGCAAGGCCGGTGCGAAGCGCTTCGATCAGCAAGCGGACGGACGGGTCACCTTCGAAGACGTCGCCGGTATCGACGAAGCAGAAAATGAGCTGGTCGAGATCGTAGACTTCCTCAAAGACCCCGGTAAGTACACCCGCCTGGGCGGCGCGGCTCCCAAAGGCGTGCTGCTGGTCGGCGCACCTGGCACCGGAAAAACCCTGCTCGCCAAGGCCGTTGCGGGCGAAGCCGGGGTGCCCTTTTTCTCGATGAGCGGCTCGGAGTTCGTCGAGATGATCGTCGGTGTCGGCGCCGCGCGGGTCCGCGACCTGTTCAAACAGGCACGCGAGAACGCGCCGGCCATCATCTTCATCGATGAGCTGGATTCGATCGGCCGAGCCCGCGGTCAGGTAGCGATCGGCGGCTCGAGCGAACAGGAACAGACGCTCAACCAGATCCTGACGGAGATGGACGGCTTCTCGAGCCGGCAGGGCATCATCGTGCTCGCAGCGACCAACCAGCCCGATGTGCTCGACAAGGCCCTGCTCCGCCCCGGCCGCTTCGACCGCCGCGTGGTGGTAAACCTGCCTGACAAAGGGGGTCGCGAAGCAATCCTCAAGGTCCACACCCGAGCGGTTCCGCTTGCTCCGGATGCAAGCCTGACGGAAATCGCCGCCGCAACCCCAGGACTTTCGGGCGCCGACCTGCGCAACCTGGTCAACGAAGCGGCGCTGCTCGCGGCCCGTCGCAATCGTAATCAGGTCACCCAGGTCGACTTCATGGACGCGCTGGAGAAGATCATCCTGGGCCCCGAACGCCCGCTGCTGCTGAGCTACCAGGACCGCGAACGGATCGCCTACCACGAGGGCGGACACGCTATCCTCGGCCTGGTGGTCCCCGGCGCCGACCCGGTCCATCGCGTCAGCATCGTGCCCCGCGGCCAGGCACTCGGCGTGACCTACCAGCGACCCGACGCCGATCGCTACAACTATCCGGAGGCGTATCTCCGCGCCAGGATCGTCGGCATCCTGGGCGGACGCGCCGCAGAAGAAGAGGTCTACGGCACCAAGACCACGGGCGCCGAGAACGACATCGAGCAGGCGACCAACCTGGCTCGCGCCATGGTGACCCGCTGGGGCATGAGCGACAAGCTGGGCATGGTGCAGCTCAGCGAGCGGCAGAATCCCTTCCTGGGCGGCAATGCGATGGGAGTGTCGAAGTCGTTCAGTGAAGAGACGGCCAGAATCGTCGACGCCGAGGTGCTCCGAATCATTTCGGAGAGCTACGACGAAGCACGACGGCTGGTGAGCGCCTATCGGGCGCCGCTCGATGCTCTGGTGGCCGCCTTGCTGGAGCGCGAAACACTGGGAGAGAAGGAAATCCTGGCGGTGACCGGTCTGCCGCCGGCAGCTCCGCTCGGAAGCAGCAAACTGGCCAGGACGGATACCGAATGAGCGTCAACGATGTACGGGAGTATCTGAGGACGTTCGGTCGCGCCGAGGACATCCTCGAGTTCGCCGCATCGAGTGCGACGGTCGCATTGGCCGCGGCCGAAGTCGGTACCGAGCCCGAGCGAATTGCCAAAACACTCGCGGTCGGCGACCCCGACGATCCGAACAAAGCGCTGCTGATCGTCGCCGCCGGCGACGCCAAGCTCCACAACGGATCGTTCAAGCGGCGCTTCGGCGCCAAACCCCGCATGTTGTCTGCGGAGCAAGTAGCGCCACTCACCGGCCATCCCGTCGGCGGCGTCTGTCCCTTTGCCAATCCGCCGGGAACTCGGGTCTTTCTGGACGAGTCCCTCCGCCGCTTCGACATCGTCTATCCCGCCGCAGGCAGTGCCAACTCGGCAATCGGGCTTACGCTCGCGGACCTGGAGCGCCTGAGCCAGGCGTCGGGCTGGGTCGATCTCGCGACGGGCTGGCGTCCCTGACCCGATCAGCGGCGCCCGTAGCACTGCTTTCCCGCACCGGACATCCTCTAGCATCAGCCATCCACCGTCCCCGTCAGTGGGCGGCGCCACCTTGGCGGCGCCGACCTGGCATTGCCGTGACCGTTTTTCTGACGGCACCGCGCAATGATATGTGCCCGAACTCGCATCAACACTGTCGGCGGCACAGCCGGAGGCGTTATGAAGAAGATGATTTGCCTGGGACTCCTCGCGGTCGCGCTCGGCTGCGGGGGCTCCACGCCACCGACCGCCCCACCACCCCCGCCCCCGCCGCCACCACCACCGGCCGGCACCATCTCACTGGCGATGAACGTGGGAAACACCACGATCCAACAGGGGGCGAGCTTCCCGATCACCGTGCTCGTCACCCGGGCCGGCAGCTTCACCAGCGCCGTTACCCTGACGGTCGAAGGACTCCCCGCCGGGGTCACGGCAACCCAATCGAATGAGTCGACCACCGGCACGACCACCACGATCACGGTAACGTTCGCAGCAAGCATGGCGGCAGCGCCCGGCCTGACCAACCTGACCCTCCGCGCCCGGGGCAGCGGCGTCAACGATGCGATCGCTTCGTTTTCCCTCACGGTCACGGCGGCGCCCGTCCCGTCCTATGAATTGACCGTAACCGGGTCGCCGCTCTCGATCCCTCAAGGCGGCAACGGCCAGGTGACCGTGAATCTCCCCAGGACCGCGGGGTTTGCCGGAACCGTCGTCCTGACCGTCGAAGGCGCCCCGGTGGGTTTGACCACCTCGTTCAATCCCGCCGCTACCACGGGGACCACCTCGACGCTCACGATGATTGCGACGGCGGGGCTCGCGGCGGGCACCTATACCTTGACGATCCGTGGCACCACGGCCGCCCTCCAGGACAGGGTCACCACGGTCCAGGTCTCGGTGACCGCGGTAACCGGCACCGGCAACGCGGCCTTCGACTTCAGCAATTGCGGCAACCCATACGCCATCTGGGGCGCCTATCGCGACGGCACCGGTCCGTGGACCCCGGTGACCGCCACGGACGGCGTGTTCCGGTTTACCATCAGTTCTCCGCTCGCTGCGTTCGCGCACGTCGCCCGGCAAAGCGCCGGCAGTTCGACCACTACGAACATCCAATTCATGACCCGGGCAGAGATGACCGCCGCCCCGATCGTGGCCTGTCCACCGCTGCCGGTCAATATCAAGATCATCAACGGCTCGGTCACCGGCCTTACTGGTCAAGAGGCGGTGCTCCTCAATCTCGGCGGGTCGTTCGGCGCACCGTCGGCCCTCCTCCCGACCTTCACCGTAGCCGGCGTGCCCAGCGGCGACCGCGATCTGGTCGCCTACCGCTTCGCCACACTACCGGCGGCCACCGACCGGGTCATCATCCGGCGCGATCAGAATTTCGCCGACGGTGCCACCATGCCCGCGCTCGACTTCAGCGCGACCGAATCGGTGGCACCGGCTACCGCCATCCTGACCATCGTCGGCGCCACACCCGGACACGGCTTGCTCCAGGAGATGTACTACCTGGCCCGATCGACCTGCGACCGTGGCATGATCAATCAGGCGCCGGCGACACCCACCACCTCGATGTTCGGGGTCGCGGCATCGCAACAACGGCCCAATGACTTTCACCAACTTCGGGTTGTGACTGCCTTCGGGCCCATGAGCCGGACTGTGACCGAGTCATTCCACGCCCTGGCCCCACGGACCGTGACGTTTGGCGCCGGGATCGGAAGTCCGACGGTCACCTCGCTAGGTGGCAACTACAAGCGGCTCGAAGTGTCCTTTGGCATGGCGCTCGAGTACGATGCGCCCGTGCTGTTCCGATATCGTCAGACCACCGGGACGCCGCGTTTTGTCGAACTGATCGCTACGCGAGCATGGATCGGCAGCACGACCGCGGTGCTCGCGATGCCGGACTTCTCCGCACTGGCTGGATGGTCGGACACCTGGGGACCGGGGGCAGCGCTGGCAACGCCGTGGACGATCGTGGCAACCGGCGGGAACGTGAATACGTCGCCTTGTGCCGAGGGCGCACGTATGATCGAGGCCACGGCGACGGGAACGAACTAGCCGGCCCCCATCGATGCCTGCACTCGAGGTGTGATCAGCGAGCTTGAGCCGTCAGCTCCGACTCGAAGCGCTTGGCCTCATCCAGCCGGCCCAGCGCTTTGTAGTCGGCCGCCAGGTCGGTCCTGGCATAGTCGAGCCAAAGCTTGGGCGGCGCCGCCTGCTTCATCAGGATCTGGTACCCGGCAAGCGACGCTTGCTCCGCTTCTGCAAAGCGCTCAGCGCCCAGCAGGATTCGACCCAGCCGGATGTTGGCAATACCCACGAGCTGGTGCTCGGGCTCGAGAACGTCGACGTAACGCCGCAGCACTTCGCGCATCAAGCGAATCGCCTCGCCGAACTGTTTCTCGGCCTGATACACTCCGGCCAGGTTCGACATCGCGACGCCGATCTGATAGTGCTTGTCGTGATAGACCTCGCGATAAATGGCCGTCATTCGCTCGAACGACGCGCGGGCCTCATCGTACCGATTCTGTCGGAGCGCGATCCGGCCGACCTCGTTGACGGCCGACGCGACCCGGGGGTGCACGGGCCCGTACACCTTTTCGTAGGTCACGAGGGCCTGCCGCACCAGGCCGATCGCCTCGTCGTAGCGTTCCAGGCTGACCAGCGCCCTGCTGAGCATGGTTTCCGCGGAGGCCGTTTCGGCGTTCTCTTCGCCATAGAAACCGCGAAAAATACCGAGTGCCTCCCGGTAGTACCGTTCCGCCTCGACGACATTGCCCTGTTCGAACTGGACCGCGCCGAGATTGATGAGGTCGTCGCCGATATGGGGGTGGCGGTCGCCGTAGATGGCCTTCGACCTCACGAGGATCCGGCGATAGAGCCCATCCGCCACCGGGTAGTGACCGGCATAGAAATGCGAGTTGGCCAGTTCGCTCAAGGTGCCGAGGTAGGCCGTACTCGTCGAATCGCTCGCCATGAGATCTGCAGCCCGGCCAAGCGTGGTAATCGCCGAGTCGTAGGCGCCGGTCAGCACGAAGACCTTGCCTAACGCTGCGAGCGCCCGAGCCCGAACCGGATGGATCGGTGGCGTGGTCCGGTTGGCAATCGCCACCGCTTCGCGTGCCGTCGCCAGAGCCGCGGGGAAATCCGCCTGCGCCGACTGGAGTGCGCTCAATTCGATCAACGCGGCCGCCACATCCTGATGGTCGTCGCCAAGCAGGGCGCGCCGCTTGGACACGGCGGCATTCAGCAGGGTATCGGCACGCTCGAGTTTGCCGAGCTTCTGGCTAATGGTGCCTAACGTCAGATAGAGTTCCGATTGGGCCGCCGGGTCGGCATCGAGATTCCGCGCATCCCGGAGGCCGCGGTCAAGCAAGGTCACCACCCGAAGACTGTCGGCGGGTCCGACCGACTCGTCACCCCCCTCGAACAACCGCATGGTGAACTCTTGAATTCGCTCGACACGCGCCGCTTCGGCCACGGCCCGATCGCGCGCGGCCGCGAGCCGCACGGTGTAGAAGACGACCAGCACGGCAACCACGACCAGGGCGCCCAGGCCAATCGACACCGCCCGGAGGTTCCGGCTCGCGAACTTGCTCAGCCGATACGCCATGGCATCGGGCCGCGCCTCGAGCGGCTCGCCGTCGAGGAAATGATCGATATCACGGATCAGGGCTTCGACCGAGGGATAGCGACGTTCGGGGTCGGAATGCATGGCCTTGAGGCACAGCACGTCGAGATCGGTCCCTACCGACCTGCCGGCGACCCGGTCGCTGGGATGAGGGTGAAGCCTGGCTGCGACGGAGGGCTTGAGGGCTTCGCCGGCCGCAACCAGGGCGGCGGCTTCGGCTGAGTTTTTGTCGGTGAGATCGAACGGGAGCCGCCCCGCGAGTAACTCATACAACAGCACGCCCAGCGAATAGATGTCGGTGTAGAGCCCGATACCGGTGCCCCGGAACTGCTCCGGCGCGGCGTAGGCGGGCGTCATCATTCGGAGACCGGTGCGAGTCGCGGTCGCGGGTTCGTCGAAGGTTTCGAGTTGCTTGGCAATCCCGAAATCGAGCAGTTTGACCCGGCGATCGTTCGTCACCAGGACGTTGGATGGCTTGAGGTCGCGGTGCACGATGGCGTGCCGGTGCGCGTGCCCGACAGCTTCGCAAACCGACCGGAAGAGCCGGAGCCGTTCGCCTAACGAGGAGGCATGATTCCGGCAGTACTCGTTGATCGGAACACCCTCGACATACTCCATCACGAACCACGGCGTCCCGTCGGGCAGGGTCCCCGCGTCGTGGAGCGCCGCGATGGCCGGGTGGCTCAGCTGGGCCAGGAGCCGTTCTTCGCTGGCAAACCGCTCCCGGCGGGCGGGAGAGAGCCAGGCATCTCTGAGGATCTTGATGGCGACTTTGGTATCGAGGTCGTCGCGGACACCGAGATAGACGACGCCCATCCCACCCTCACCCAGCATGCCCGCAATCCGGTACGGGCCGAACCGGTGCCCCGAAAGGTCGGGCGGCGCGGCGGCGAGCAGCTCTCCTGCGACGGCGGCGACCGGCCGGTCGACCGGCGTGTACTCCCGTGCATCAGCCGCGAGCAGCGCTTTGACCTCGGACTCGAGGCTGGGATCGTCGCGACACTGCTCGGCGAGAAACGCGTCGCGGGCCGCTTCCGGCAAGTCGGCCGCGTGGTGGAAAAGATCCTGGACCCGGCCCCACCGTTCGGCATTCATGGCCGCTACCGCCCACGCTCGAGTTCGACTGCCAGCCAGGCCCGAGCCGATCGCCAGTCCCGGGACAGGGTTGCTTCCGAGACCTCGAGCATCGCTGCGCACTCGGGAATGTCGAAGCCGCCAAAGCAACGGAGCTCGACCAGGGCCGCCTGCCGGGAGCTCAATCGAGCGAGGGACTCCAGCGCGAAGTCGAGGTCGAGCAGGTCGCCACCCGAGGCCGGCGGAAGCTCGAGCGCTTCATCGAACGTCACGAGGACAACGTCCGGACCGCCCCGTTTGTCTGCGGCCCGACGGCGGGCAGCCTCGACCAGCACCTGACGCATCGCTCGCGCAGCGACCCGCTTGAAATGGAGGACCGACTCGATGCCGGAGGGCGGCGAGGCGACCAACTTGAGCCAAGCCTCGTTGACGAGAGCCGTGGGACTCAGGGTGACACCCCGCTCACTCCGACGCACGGCCCCCGCCAAGCGGCGGAGCTCCTCGTACGCGGCGCTGAACAGCCGGTCCACGGCCTCGCGGTCGGGGCTATCTGAAGTCATGACGGTTTTCCCGCCCGGCGACGCAATGGGAGATACCACGGCTTCGTTTGAAGCCAGGGATCAACGGTAGTCACGTTGCGAGGCCCCGTCGAGAGGGGGGGCCAAACGTCTCACCCTACAGGAGCATCCCATGCGGGCAACGTTCACTGGTCTGGCAGGTCTGATACTGGCTGCGATGTTGGTCGGATGCGGGTCTGATTCAACCGGCCCCGCGCTCGCCAACGGATCGCTCAGCGCCAAAATCGATGGATCGACCTTCAACGCGAACGCCGCGATCGCCGCGACCTACTCGGGCGGAATCCTCGCCATTGCCGGAACCGATACGCAGGGACGAACCATCGGACTCGGAGGCCAGGTAACGGCCCCCGGCACCTTCACGGCCGGAGCCACCAGTCCAACCAATTTCTCTGTCGTGGCTGGGTCCGCCGGCTGGCAGGCGGCGATTACGCTTGGAAGCGGCAGCTTCACGGTGACGTCGATCTCGACCACGGGGGCCAAGGGAACTTTTCAGTTCACGGCCGGCCCCCTCGCAGGCACCGGAGCTACCGGCAACAAAGTCGTGACTGAGGGAGCCTTCGATGTAACGTTCTGAATCAGCGACACAAACATGGCCCGACCGCTGGAAGGGGACGCTGCCAATCCGTCGAGGCTCAGGGAACTCGGGTCAACTCGAAGGTTACTCGCGGAGGCGTGAAGCCGGCGGGTAAGGGACCGCCACCCACTGCCGTGACGGTCCCGACCAGGCGGCCGGTGGCGTCGAGTCGCCCTTCGTGCAGATAGCGCATGGCAGCACCTCGCCGCTCTTCCCATCGGACGGCACCATCGTCGATCGAAACCGGGCTCGGCGAACCTCGGAGATCGCCGCCGCCGACCGCAATGCCCCGCGCTGTGGGGGTGACCACCATGGTGTCGGCGGCGAGGACGAACTCGAAACGGATATCCACCGGCTGACCCGGCTCAGTCCGCATCACACCCTCCCATTTCCCGGTAAACGGTCTTGCCGCTTGCGCATCGATCTTGCGGGCGGCGACGGTCGTTCCCGCCGCCGCGGCACGGCGTCGTACCTCATCCAGCGCCGACTGTGGAGCAGATACCCGGTAGCCGAACTCTCGACTCAGGCGGGCATACTGTTCTTCCAGCGCCACCTCCGTAGCTCGACTCGCGTCGTAACGCATCTCGGGTACCCAGTCCGCAAACAGGGTGAGCAACCCGCGATAGACGCCTTGATGGAACATCGACCCGTGCGACTCGCCGGTCAGATCGACCAGCGTGGCACTGACCCCTGCGGGACGCGCACTTGCCAGCCGACTCCAATCCGGCCGCCACCCTTCGACACCGGGATTCTCGACACTCACCAAGCGGTGGATCCGATCGGCATGAGCACCGATCGATCCAATCGCCGAGTCGGCCACCGCGCGGCCGTCCCACCAGAGCGATGGATCGAGGACCAGACTGGCTCGAAAGAGATCCGGCGCCGTCATCATGGCCCAGGTTACGAACAGACCGCCTAACGAATGGCCGACCACTCCACGAAACGGTGCGGTGCGAAATGCTCGTTCCACGGCAGGCACTGCTTCCGTGCGCAGGAAATCGAGGAACTGCGGCGCACCACCCCACGCGGTCATCCCGTCGGGCGGGGTCGAGGTCCGGACCAGTGGCGGAGTGAAATCCAGATTCCGCTCGCCGTTCCGAACCGCCACGACGATCATTTCCGGCATCCGGTCGGCGTTGGCTACGGCCTGGACCGCGCCAGCTGCGGAAAGGAGGTAGGCGTTGCCATCGAGCACCCAGAGCGTGGGATATCGTCGACTCCCGTCGGCGTAGGAGCGGGGAACCCAGACATCGAGCTCCCGAGTATCCCGAAGGACCTTGGAACGGATGGTAAGGCGGGTGGCAAAGGAGACGACCGAATCGGACACGGCGGTCGCGCGGGCACTCGCGCTATGAGATATCCCAAACACCAGCACTGTCAGAACGAGCCCGATCCTCAGCCCTCTCGCCGTGCGCATCGAGATTCCTTTGCGGTCGATGGACCACGGCCAGCCCGCTTACGCTGGTCGACGGTTGCCATTGCAATGATGCCGGGTGGGGGGAATCCGTCGCAGTCACGGATCGAGGAGGCCGGCGGACCCCCTGAGACTCAGCCGCGCGCGGTTTCGATGGCTTGGCCCAGCAAGTCGAGACCCAGATCGATCTCGGCGTCGGATACCGTGAGCGGCGGGGCGATCCTGAACACACCCCCCATGCTCGGCAACTGCACGATGTTCATACTGAGACCGAGCGACATGCAGGCACGGCTGATAGCCGCACCCAGATCCGGATCAGGCTGTTTCGAAGCCCGGTCCGTGACGATCTCGACGCCAAGCAGGAGGCCGCGTCCGCGCACATCGCCGATGCAATCGAACCGATCCTGCAATGCGCACAGACCGTCCGCCAGCCGCGTACCGGCAACCCGCGCCCGCTCCGCCAACCCGTCCCGACGGACCACCTCGATCACCTTGAGACCGACCGCCGCCGGCAGCGGATCCGAGACGTGCGTGGTGTAGAACAGGAATCCTCGCTCATGGCAGCGCTGCTCGACCTCGGCCGAACAGACCACCGCCGAAAGCGGCAGCCCGGCACCCAGGGTCTTGGAGAGGGTGAGGATATCCGGGACGACACCGTCTCGTTCGAACGCAAACAGCTGTCCGGTACGGCCCAACCCGGTCTGCGCCTCGTCGAGAATCAGCAGCATGCCGCGCTCCACGCACTTCTGCTTGAGCGCCGCGAGGTACCCGGGTGGCAGGTCGATAACGCCGCCGGAGCTCAAGATCGGCTCGGCGATGAACGCCGCCAGATTGCCGCTCGACTGCCGATCGATCAGATCGAACCCGTAATCCAGCTCGGCCCGCCAGTCGCCCTGGCCATCCCGCTCGAACCGAGGGCGATAGCTGCTGGGCGCCGGGATCGCGAGCGAGCCGACCGCGGCAGGTCCGTAGCCTTTCCGGCCCGCCGAGTAGGTCGCCGATGCCGCGCCACCGGTCATCCCGTGCCAGGACTGCGCGAAGCCGACGATCTCGAAACCGCCGGTGTAGAGCTTGGCCATCTTGATCGCCGCCTCATTGGACTCGCCGCCCGTGCTGAGCAGCATGGTGCGGTCGAGCCCAGCCGGCGTGATCTCCGCCAGGGTGCGGGCCAGATCGACCACCGGGCGGGACAGCATCCCGCTGAAGAGATGGTCCAATCGGTGCGCATACTCCGCCACCACCGCGGCGATTTCGGGATGCCCGTGACCGAGCAGCGAACTCATCTGTCCCGACGTGAAGTCGAGGATGGCCCGCCCGTCGGCATCATAGACGAAGCTCCCTTGAGCGCGGTCGATGATCATCGGTTCGAAGCGGCCGCCGTAGCGGATCAGGTGGGCGTTCGCAGCGTTCCAGAAATCAGGGTCGGCGTTGCGGGACACAGATGCCTCATGGGCCAGAGAGTGCACCAGAGTAGCCCGATCGCCCTGTCACGTTCAAGCAGCGCTAATGGATGTTATCGGAGATATTAGCTAAACTAATGGGATGGAGGACGCTCTCGACCTCGACCTGCTCCGCAGCTTCATCGTCATCGCCGAGACGGGTACGCTGAGTCGCGCCGCGGCCCGGGTCGGCCGCACCCAGGCAGCGATCAGTCTGCAGGTCAAGCGACTGGAACGCATCGTCGGCCAACCCTTGCTCGAGCGAACCGGCCGCGGCGTGCTGCTCACGCCGCACGGTACCCGTCTGCTGACCCATGCGCAGCGGATCCTGCATTATCACGATGAAGCGCTGGCCGAATTGTCGGGCAAAGGGCTCTCCGGCACCATTCGACTGGGCTGCCCCGACGACTATGCGGTGGTCTTCCTGCCCCATCTGCTGCGCGGCTTTGCGCGCGCCCATCCCAAGGTGCTGGTCGAGGTGCATTGCGCCCACACACCGCGGCTGCTCGAACGACTGGAGCGCCACGAGCTGGACCTCGCGCTGGCTTCGTTCGCCGAAGGGGAGAAGGGTGCGGCCGTGATTCGACGCGAACCGCTCGTCTGGGTTGCCGCGGCGGGATCGAGTGCACCCAACCGGAATCCGCTCCGACTGGCGCTGTCCGACCCCGACACGCTCGACCATCGCGCCGCGCGGCAGGGCCTCGATTCAGCCGGACGGCGATATCGAGTGGCCTACGCCAGCGCCAGCTTGGCAGGACTGACGGCCGTGGTCCGATCCGGTCAGGCCGTCGCTGTCCTGACCCGCACCGGTGTACCGGACGACCTGCAGATTCTCTCGCCTGAAAGCGGCCTGCCTCCGCTGCCGAGCGTCGAGATCGCGCTCACGATCGACAGCGACCAACCGTCCGCCGTCGTGAAGGCGTTTGCCGAGCATGTCAGGTCAGTGCTGCCGACCATCTGACCGACCTGCGCCCGACCGGACTCTTACAAAACGGCCCTCGTCGAGGACGGCATCCCGGCCACGTCCTTCAAAGTCGACGACATCGATGCCGAGTATGACAGGCTGCGGCAACGCAATCAGCGAAGCAGGTCTATGACTTGGGCCGACGCTGCTTGGCCCCTCGCGCCGAGAAGACACCAACGATGATGATGATGATGACGACAGTGGCAGCTGTACTCATGACAGATTCCTCGATCTGACAGCCCGTGGGCGCGGGCCGGGCGACTGTTCGGGTGCATGGCGGGGCGACGAGTCGAGTGGAATACTCTCGACTACTGCGGCGAGCCGTTCTCGGTAGGTCCGCAACGACGTGCGGCCAGCATCGGTCATGCTCAGGGTGGTAACCGGCACCTTGCCGCGAAAGCTCTTGTCCACCGTAACGAGGCCGGCGCCCTCGAGCTTCGCCATATGACTGGAGAGGTTGCCCTTGGTCAGGCCGGTCAGCTCCAGGACGAAGCGGAACTCGACCGATGCTGCGCCGGCCAGGATCGAGAGCACCATCAGCCGGGCAGGTTCGTGGATCATCCGGTCGACCGATGAGAGCGCGGCGAGCGGCTTGACCGCACTCATGCGGAACGAACCATCGACTGCCGGACCTGGGCGATTCGCGCCTGCAGAGCCCGGAAGCGCTTGTGATCACGGATGCCATGGCCGATCAGCAACACCGCGACCGGTACGAACAGCCACGCTACACTCATTTCGCCATACGCAAAGCCGCCCAAGGCCAGGGCCGCCTGCGAGAAGAGAAACGTCCCGATCACCAGTTCCATCGGCGTGCGTAGATAGCGCCATCCGACTAGCGGAATGGCCAGGACCGCCAGCAGGTACCCTGTGGTGACCAGAAGGGGCTCCCTCGTCTCGGCGGCCTGCGCCAGCCTGCCGATTACCACCAGGGTCACGATCGCGGTAATCCCACCGGCCAGCCGGCGTCTGATCCGCAGAGCGGCCGGGTCGAGTACCGGCTGCACCCGGCCGAGCTGCTGGTAATAGCGGGTCGAGGCGGCCTTGAGTAGGATCCAGAGCAACGGCAGCACGACCAGGATCCCCCGCACCGCCGGTGTCGGAGCCAGCGTCGCACCGATCGCGAACGACGCCAGGCCGAGCACTCCGCCGGCCATCGCGGACCAACCCCCGGCCGAATCGGCGTAGCGGGCATAGTCGCGGGTAATCGCTTCGAGTTCGCCCGGCGGAGCGACTGAAGAGACAGAATCCGGGTGATCGTCCATACCTTAGTTTGCGCCACAAACCGGTTTGTGTCAATACCGGACCCTCGGCGCGGGTCCATTGGTCGGGGGTGATCAGCCCCGATGCCGCCTTCCTAAATGACGTTGCGCAGGCCCGCGACCCCAGGACCGCTCCTTGTCACACTGCCTACCGGTTCGCATGTTATCCGGGCACCGATGCACTCGAACGCGGAAAGCCGGGACGTCGGACAAGACGGAGTCCTGCCATGATCGATCACCGCACGACAGCTGCGTTTACATCGCTAGCGGAAGTGGAACCGACGATCCGTCTCGAGCGCGGCCCTCGCGCCGGCCGCGTCGCCCGAAGCGGGTACGTCGTGTCGGTCGCGGCCATGACCGTCGTCGTACTGCTCGGCTTCTGGCCATTCTACGCCCGACTCTTTCGCGGCGGGACGGGCGCGCACTGGCTGGTCTACCTGCACGCGGCGGTGTTCTCAGGATGGATGGTGCTGCTGCTGACGCAGGTGGTGCTCGTCTTCCTCCGAAAGGTCCGGGCCCATCAGCAGCTCGGCAAGTTCGGCATCTACTACGGCGCGGTGGTGCTCTTGATGGGCCTGGTCACCTCGTTCGCCGTGCCAGCGCTGCACGTCGCGGCGGGACGATCGACCCTCGACGAGGCTGCTGCCTTCCTGATTCTGCCTCTCGGCGACATGCTGCTCTTCTGCGTGTTTTTCAGTGCGGGCATCGCCTCGCGGAGGAGGCCGGAAGTCCACAAGCAATGGATGGTGCTGGCGTCGATCGCGCTGATCTATCCCGGTGCCGCCCGCTTCGCAGATCCCTACGGGCTGCCCGCCATCGTCGCCGTATGGCTCCTTCCACTCGGCCTGCTCTTGACCTACCAGATGGTGACTCGCGGCCGGATCGGACGGATCTACCTGGCGGGGACCGCCGTCCTGCTGGCGAGTCTCACCCGGCTCGCAGCCATGGAATCCGAAGTCTGGCTCGAGGTAGGCCGAGGACTCTTGACGCCCCTGTTCCCGGGAAGCTGATCCTACTCGCGGCGGAGCGCCTCCATCGGATCGATGCCCAGCGCTCGGCGCGCAGGCATCACGCAGGCCGCGAGTGCCACTCCGAGCAGTAGTACCACAACCGTCGTAAGCACCACGGGGTCGACGGGACGGACTTCATACAGCAGAGCCCGAAGGAACCGCGAGAGGGCAATCGCGCCCGCCAGACCTGCGGCCACGCCAAGCACCGTGAGCCCCCCCGCCTGCCTGACGATCAGCCCGACGATGCGTGACGGCGCCGCGCCGAGTGCGCTGCGGATCCCGATTTCACGGGTTCGCTCGGCCACCATGCCGGCCAGGACACCACCGATCCCGGCCGCCGCCAGCACCAGCGCCACGACGGCAAAGGCGCCGAATACGAGCAAGGCAAACCGGCGCTGCGCCGTCGAGGCCTTGAGCAGCGTGTCCATGGTGGCCACTCGACCGATCGGCTGCGTCCCGTCCACCCGACCGATCGCCGCCCGAACGGCTGCCGCCATCATGCCCGGATCGCCCTCGGTGCGCACCACCAGTGTCATGTGGGGCCAGCCTGCCTGCGCGTGCGGCAGGTAGACCGCCAGCCCGCTTCGATCGTCGAGACCCGAGTGCGGCACGTCCTGCGCGACGCCGACCACCGTGAGCCGGCGCGACTGGGGACCACCGTACGCCATCCGCTTGCCCACGACCTCGTCGTCGCCCCAGACTTTCCGGGCCAGCGCCTGGCTCACGATCACCACACCCGGGGCATCGGCCCGGTCGCTTTCGGCGAAGGGGCGCCCGCTGCGCATCCTGATCCCCGTGGTCCGGAACCAGTCGGCGCTGATGTTGTACCGCTGCGCGCATGGCGCCAGCTGCGGATTGGGTAAGGGACGATCCTCGGCGTGAACTCCGGAGCAATCGGAGCCGCCGCCCAGCGGCATCTGGCTGATCACGTCGGCGCCGGTCACCCCCGGCAATCCGGCCACCTCGCGGCGGACGTTATCGAAGAACGTCACCCTTGCCGCCACGTCGGCGTAGCGCGGACCCCCGGTCTGGATGCCTACCGTGAGCAACCGGCCGGGCTCGAGACCGATCGGCGTATCGAGGAGGCGCATCACGCTGCGACCCATCAACCCGGCCCCGGTCAGCAGCATCAGCGCCAGGGCGATTTCGACGGCAACCAGACCACTGCGCGCCAACCGATGCCGAGCCCCGACGATCCGTCCCCCGGATGCGACGGAACCGAGCCGGTCGGTCCGCACCGCCGCCAGGGTCGTCGTCAGCGCCAGGAGAAGCGCGGTACCAAGCGCCACGCCCGCAGTCACGCCGAGTGCCGACGCATCGAGGCGAACCTGATCGAGCCGCGGGACCCCCGAAGGCCCCCATGCCACGAACGCTTTCACGCCGAACACCGCCACGATCACGCCCAGCATTCCTCCCAACAGCGCAAGCATGACGCTCTCTGCCAGGAATTGCGATCCCAGCCGCCACCGGCTAGCCCCGAGTGCGGCCCGCACTGCCAACTCCCGTTCGCGCCGGAGCGCCCGGGTCAGCAGCAGGTGAGCCACATTGGCGCAGGCAGCCAGCAGGAGGAATCCAACCGCACCAAGCACCACCATCAGGACAGGTCGTGCCTGACGAGTGATCTCGTCATGGAGGCCGATCACCAGCATGCCGGGCGCCCGGTAGTCGCCCGGATACTCTCGGTTCAGGTCGATCGAGATCCGGTCGAGCTCGAGCGCGGCCTGCTCACGGCTAACGTTCTGCTCGAGCCGGGCAATGATGCGGATATGGCGACAGGTGCGACATGCCGACGCGCCACCGGCAATGTAGCCGAGCGGCCGCCAGATCTGCGCATCAGGCGCGGCGACATTTTCGAACCCATGCGGCATGACGCCGACGACCGTGTGTGCCAACCCGTCGATACCAATCGTACTGCCGAGGATGGCCGGGTCAGCGCCGTAACGGCGACGCCAGAGACCGTCGCTCAGCACCACGACGGCGTTGCCATCGGGCGTGTCCTCTTCCGCCCGGAAGCTCCGCCCCAACACGGGCGAGATTCCGAGGGTCTGAAAATAGTTCCAACCGACTCGCTGCCCTCTCAACACCTCGGCGTCGCCGGCTACACCGTCGAGCGTCGGTTGCCACCAGGCCACCTTTGCCATCGACGTGAATGATGTCGATCGTCGGGACAGGTCATCCGACGTGGCCCACGAGGACGTCGTCCGGGATCCTTCCGGGTTTTCCCAGATCATCACCAGCTGATCGGCGTCAGGATACGGCAACGGGCGCAGCAGGATCGGATTGAGCACGCTGAACATCGCGGCGGTGGCCCCGATGCCCAGCGCCAGGGTCACCACCGTCACCAGCGTGAACCCCGGCGAGTGCCGCAATGCCCGAGTCGCAATCCGCAGATCGTGCAGGAAGGTCCACATCAGGGTGTCTCCATTCGAACGGCGTCCGTCCACGGTGCGGTGCCCTCTGAGCGCCCACAGCGCGGCCAGTGTTTGACGCCAATACCAGAACGCGCCACGACGATCGGCGCGCCCCGTCTCTTCGAGGTCGCCCAGCAGCGATTCCGCATCGGCCGGTGGCAGCATGCGCTCGAGCAGCCGCCGCGCCCGGTTAGGCACCGCGCCGGGATCGGTCATGAGATGCCTCGCACCAGGCCCAGACCATCCGTCATCCGCTGCAATGCCTGCAGCGATCGAAGCAGCGCGGCCCGCCCCGGCGCCGTCAGTTCATACTCTCGCTTGCGTCGGCCGCCGCGTTGCGCGGTCGGATCGCCCATGCGCGAACGGAGCAGGCGCTTCTCCTCCAGGCGGATCAGTGTTTTGTACACCGTCCCCAGGGTCACATTCCGACCCGACCGTTCCACGATCTCTCCCCAAACGGACGCGCCGTACGCCTGCTCCTCCAATCGGAGCACGGCGAGGAGGACGAGTTGCTCGAATTCGCCGAGCGGTGATTTGACTGACATAATTACATGATATCGGCCGGACTGGTCTTCCACAAGATCGCAGTGTCAGATAATCGGCTCCGATTGTCCGATCCAGCCGAGTTCAGTTTGACAAGCCATGATCTGGGCCCGATGTTCGGGTGCGGGGACGGCGCGCGGCGCCTCGAAGCAGGTCATCCTACTGACACAGTTCACACCACTACGCTTCGGACGATAAGGGACGGTCAATGCATCAGACACGACGGGATTTCATCAAAGCCGGGGCGGTCGGCGCAGGCGCGCTGGCCATCGGCCTCCAGGGGTGTGCCAAAGGCGAGACGGACGCGCCCGCCGCGCCACCGACGCCGCTGCGCATCCTGGTGCTGGGCGGCACCGGCTTCATCGGACCGCACATGGTTCGCCGGGCCCGTGAACGCGGCCACACCATCACCCTGTTCAACCGGGGCCGCAGCAACGACGATCTGTTCCCCGATCTCGAGACATTGATCGGCGATCGCGACGGGCAGCTCGATGCGCTCAAAGACCGTCAGTGGGACGCCGTGATCGACACCTCAGGCTACATCCCGCGCCACGTCCGCGACTCGGCCAATCTCCTCAAAGACGCCGCCCGTCACTACCTGTTCATCTCCACCATCTCAGTCTATGCCGATTTCGAGAAGCCGGGCATTACGGAGGACTACCCGGGCGGCACCATGGAAGATCCGACCGTCGAGCAGATCACCGGAGCAACCTACGGCCCGCTCAAGGTGCTCGCTGAGCAAGCGGTGCATGAGGCGTTCCCGACCGGCGCCATCGTGGTGCGCCCGGGTTACATCGTGGGCCCGGGCGACAGCACGGATCGATGGACCTACTGGCCGGTTCGCGTGGCCCGCGGCGGAGAAGTCCTCGCCCCCGGCGAACCGAGCTATCCGATGTCATTCATCGACGCGCGCGACCTCGCCGCATTCACAGTGCACCTGATCGAACAGGGCACCACCGGCACTTTCAACGCCGTCGGCCCCGCCAACCCGATGCCGACCGGTGAAGTGCTGGACCGGCTCAAGGCCGTGACCAACTCCGACGCCAGCTTCACCTGGGTGGACGCGGCCTGGCTTGCGCAGCAGCAGGCGATGTTCCCGATCTGGAATCCGAACACCGGTCCGTTTGCGCAGCTGCACACGGTCAGCAACGCGCGCGGCGTGGCGGCCGGTCTTACCTACCGGCCCTTCGAGGAAACCGCCCGCGACACCCTGGCCTGGTGGGACGGTCTGCCCGAGGAGCGCCGCAACGCGATGCGCTCCGGACTCCGGCACCCGCCGGGACTCGGCGGCGGCCCCGCGTCGCTCGCCAGTCAGATGGAGGCGGAAGCGAAGCTGCTGGCCGCCTGGAAGGCGCGGACGTAAGTCCGCTGCACCACGCGTACGACCCCCGGCGCGGCGGCATTCGAACACAGCCGCCGCGCCGGGGGTTTAGTTTCCCCCGATGACAGCCAATCAGTCCGACCCGAAACCCGCCAGCCAGGGAGCCCCGTCGTCCGACGACGAGGCGCTCCGTGCCCGCCTTGCCGAGCTATGCACCGAGGGCTGGGCCGTCTGGGATCGGTTCGCAGAGAATATCATGGAACGCCCATTCCACCCTTTCGTCGCCGCGGACTACGACGCCGTCGGCAAGGCGCTGTGGCCCTTTCGCCGCCAGGGCCTCCGTTTCCTCGAATGGGGCTCGGCCACCGGTGTGATCACCATCATGGCCGACATGCTCGGGTTCGAGGCCTACGGAATCGAACTCGACTCGAGCCTGAACGCGACGGCGCGGGACCTGGCCAAACAGTTCGACTCGAAGGCACGGTTTGCGGCGGGAAGCTTTCTGCCGACCGGCTATCGATGGCGGTCGCCCGACGGCGACACCCGCACCGGCACACTCGGCGCCGGCCCGTCGAGCTATGCCGAGTTAGGGCATCCACTCGATGATTTCGATGTGGTCTTCGGCTTCCCATGGGACGGCGAGGAACCGATGATGCTCGACCTGATGAAATGCTACGGGCGAGCCGATGCCCTGCTGCTGCTCAACAACGCGAGCCACGGCATCCGCGCCTACCGGGATGGCCGGGAGGTAAGCGAAGCCGTCTGGCAGGCTGAACCGGCGCCGGGATCCTAGTCGTTCTCCGACAACCACGAACGGGCTTGGAGCGTTACTCGGCGAGGCACTACCGAAGGCTGTCTACCATCCGGCGCGCGCTGGCAAAGGTCGAATCGATGGCCAGCGCCTTGCGGTACATCGCGAGCGCCTCATCCCGGCGGCCCGCTTTGAGCAACGCCTCGCCGTAGCTGTCCCATGTGTTGGCGCTGCCGGGAAAGAGTTCCGTATTGAGCTGCAGCGCGGCAATCGCCTCGGGATAGCGATGCACCACCGGGAACCGGAACCCGCTCGGTCGCCCCATCAGATCGTAGCCCAGTTCGTTCAAGTCGTTCTCCGAGAATCGGTAGGCCGCGGTATCCGGCTTGAGGCGATCGAACGCTCGGCGCGCTTCTACTGGCCCCTGACTGACGAGTAGGCGTGCGTAGAGATCGACCAGATTGCGTTTCGGCGGCGCCACGGGCCGGCCGGCCAGCAGCGCGAAGGCCGAGTTGACGGCTGCATCGGCGGTACCGTTGACGACATCGAAGGCAATCACCGTTCGCCCGGTGGTCCGATCGTGCGCCAGGTTCGAACTCAGCCCGAACGCATATCCGCCATGCGACACCACCCGGCCGATCGTGGTGTCCCGGCCGATTTCCCAGCCCAGCCCGAAGTTGCGCCGGTTGGCCGTGCCATCGGCGAGCAGAAACGGCGTGAACGCCCGCTCCAGCATCGCTCGGCTCACAAGGCGACCGTCGATGACCGCACGGACGTAGCGGTGCAGGTCGCCGAGTGTGCTGACATACTCCCCGACCCCGCTGAACTGGTATGCGCACCAATACCGGTGGATGAACGGGACCGAGTTGGCCCGAACCGGATCCTGGTATCGAGTCGGCCGAATGTGCGGAAGGGCGACGTTATCGCGAGATACCGTCGTGTCGATCTGGCGACAGAACGGCTCGAAGCTCGTCTTCGTCATCCCGCTGGGGGCGAGAATGCGCTTCCGGATGTAGTCGGGATAGGGCTGCCCCGACAGGCGCTCCACCATCAGGGCGAGCGCGACATAGTTGACGTTGTCGTAGTTACCGTTGCTGCCTGGTGCGTACAGTAACGGCTTCGGATTCGCCTTCACCCCGTCCAGAAAGTCCGCGTTGGTAAAGACGCGCCCCGGCGACGCCTCGAGATCGAAGTAGGCATTGTACGGCGGCAGGCCCGAGGTGTGGGACAGGAGGTGAGAGACCTTGATCTCAGGGTAAGGAAAACCGGGAAGGTAGGTCGCCGCCGGCGCATCGAGCGCGAGCTTGCCCTGCTCGGCCAGTTGGAGGATACCGATCGCGGTGAAGGTCTTGCTGATCGATGCGATGGGAAAGGTGGCCTCGGTCGTCAGCCGCTGCCCCGAACGCAAGTCAGCGAAACCGTAGACCCGTTCGAAGATGATCCGGTCGCCCTGCGCCACGAGGATCGCGCCATCGAATTGGCCTGTTCGGGCCAGTGCCTCGAAATGCTGCGCAAGGCGATCGGCCTGGCCGACCAGCAGCGTGGGAACCAATTGACCGAGCATCACGGCCAGCATCACGACGAGCGGGTGAAGTCGAGCAGGTGTCATGGCGGGTTGGACACCATTGAGCACCCGACCGTTCAAATCGCGTCCCTGGCGAAGCGTGGCGTGACGAACGATCCGCGCGATGCCCGCCAACCGAACCAACCCTGGTTCAGCGGTCTCGGATCCAGTGCGCGAGTGTGTCGATCAGGCCGGCGGCGAGGATCCGGTCGGGCGCGTTGTACACCATCGTGAGCGCCTGCAGGTCCGCTCGGATCTGCTCGAGCGATCGCGGCTCCGCCTTGAGGACGTGGTCGGCCAACGGAATCAACTGATAATCGACGGCTTTCCCAGCCGATCGCCGCGCAGCGACCAATCGCTCCGCGTCCTGCGCCGGATCGACCTGGACGTCCTTCCCACCTTGCAGCACCAGCACTGGCTGGGCAATTTCCGCCGCCGCTCGGGCCGGCTCGAACGACGCGAGCTCACGTCCGATCCGAGCGACCATCGGCGCCATCAAGGCACTCAGGATCCCGACGATCTCGGGACGGGACGAGGCCGACTTCGGATCGACGTCCTGCCCCGCGACGAAGGCGCGCAGCGCGGTCCGGATCGGCGCCATCTCCGCTTCCATCTGCTCGGGCGTCAGCTTCGCGGCACTCAGAACATTGTGCTCCAACTGCACCTCGAGCACTTCGCGCAGCGAGCGGCCCGGCGCCGCTATCAGAATCACGCCCCGAAGCCGGTCGCCGCCTGTCTCGGCCAGACGCGTGGCATGGATGCCGCCTTCACTGTGGCCCGCAACGAACACCCGGGCAGGATCGATCTCGGCCCTCGAGCGGAGGAAGTCGAGCGCGGCAGCCGCCTCGTCGCGATAGGTATCGAGGGAAAGATCGGCGATCGGCAGGCCGGGGTTCTTTCCGCTGAACGCCTTGTCGAAGCGGAGCACGGTGATGCCACGCTCGGCAAGCGCTTCAGCCAACAGTCGAGCGCTGCCGTTCTTGCCAGGCAGCAGCGGACTGTTCCAATCACGGTCGGTCGGTCCGCTGCCTGCGAGGAGCACGAGCCCGGGGCCGGTGCCCGACGCGGGACGGACGAGCGTGCCGGGAATGGTCCGGCCGCCGGCAACGAAGGTGACTTCCTCGGAAACGATCGGCGGGCGAGCGGTGTCGGCGGTCATCGGAAAACTCGCAAAGACGGCAGCCAATACGGCAATGGGAAGCACGGGACCTCGTTCCCTCGAGTCGATGGAACAATAATGCCTGGCGATGACTTATGTCTCGGGCGAGATCGATCTGGTAGTCGCTACGGCACGTCCATGCGCCGGAGCCGCCGGACCGAGAGCCAGAGGAACCCAACGAACACGACCACCGTCACCACCGCCACCGCGGGCAGGCTCAGGTGATCGAACCCGGCAAACCGCCGCTCGTCCAGCCCGTGCATCCAGGCAAGAGCGTAGTGGCGAATGCTCAACAGCCGCACCCCCGACACGAAGCCCGAGAAGAAGCCCTCCCACAGCACCACATAGAGCAGCCCGACCCCGATGGCCTGTGTCGTCACCAGACCGAGCCAGGTGAATGCGGAGCCATAGAGGCCGACGGCCACGACCGCGGCGACCGTGATCGCGAGGGTCGCTCTCGGATCGGCCAGGAATGCCACATATCCGGTCGCGAACGCGCTCACCGCAGCAAACGGCAAGGCGACGGTGAGCACCGCCAGCAGCTTGGGTACCGCGATCTGCCACCTGGGCAAGGGCGACAGGGTCAGGTTTGCGAGCGTGCGATCCTCGACCTCGTTGGCAAAGGCCGCCGCCGCAATGGCGAGGACGACGAGCGGCACGATCGAGCCGGCCAGGAGCGCGCTCAGCGCCGCGCTCTCGAACTCGGCGATGCTCGGTGCCGCGCTAGACCGGAGCGTCAGCACCGCCGTGATAACCGGAAGCGCAGCCAGCAAGGTCATGATCACCAGCCGCCAGCGGCCGGCCAGTTGCTGGAGGGTGAGCCGATAGACGGTGCCCATGATTCAGCCCTCCACCAGGTAGCCGAAGACACTTTCGAGCGAATCGTCCAGCGGCTCGACCCGCCGCAGGCGGATCCCGGCGGTCTGCGCCAGCCGAGGCAGCTCGAGTTGGAGATCGAGTACCCGCCGGCTCAGGATGACGAGCGCACCGTCAGGGTCGAGGTTGACCGCTTCGACCGATCCGATCCCGACCGCCAGCGCCGCCAGCTGCCGAGGAGCATCGCAGACCACCCGGACATGATAGGGACGCTGATCGAGCGCCGCCCGGATGGCGCGGAATCCGCCCGACGCAGCCAGCTTGCCGTTCACCACCAGCAGCACCGTCTCGGCCAACTGTTCCACTTCCTCGAGGATGTGCGAGGAGAGCACAATGGTCCGCCCTTCGCGCGCGAGGTCGCGCAGCAGGTGCTGGAAATGCACCCGCTGCCTCGGGTCGGCGCCGTTGAGCGGCTCGTCGAGGATCAGGATCTCAGGATCGTGCACGAGCGTAGCCGCAAGGCGCATCCGCTGGCGCATCCCGCGCGAGTAAGTGCCCATCTGGCGGTGCTGCGCATCGATGAGATCGACCCGCTCGATGGCGCGGTCGACCGCTTCCTCGAGCCGCTCCACCCCGCGGAGTCGAGCCATCATGGTAACGAACTCGCGGCCCTTCATGAATCCGTACACCGTCTCGTGTTCCGACATCACGCCGAGCCGGCGATAGAGCGGCGGGTTGTCGCGTACCGGCTCGCCGAAAATGGAGACACTGCCGGTCGAGGTGGCGGCAAGGCCGGTCATCATGCGCAGCAAGGTGGTCTTGCCGGCGCCGTTCGGACCCAGCAGACCGGTAATGCCGGGCATCACGTCGAAGGTCATCTCACTCACGGCCACCACGCTCCCGAACCAGCGGGACACCCGGTCGACCTGGATGACGGGACGAAGGTCGCTCATGGCGAGAGCCTCCGATAACGCCACCAGAGCACCGCGCCCGGTACCAGCGTCCAAAGCAGGTACCAGCCGACCCGACCCCAGGCGGGAAAATGCCGAGCCGGCGCCTCCTCGGTGATCATGCTGAACTCGCCGAAGATGACGTCGTTCACATGAACCGGAATGTTGGTCAGGTTGAACATCGAGATCCATTGCCCGGCCAGGTTGTCCATCTCGGACGCGAGCCCCGCCGTGAACGGTGTCGTGATGGTAAAGAGGCCGACCAGAAAGACGGCCGCATAGGCTCGGCTCTTGGTAAACGACGCCGTCAAGAGCGCCAGCGTAGTGGCATAGATCGCCATCGCCAGCCCGGCAAGCAGAAACCTGGGCACGTCGAGCCAGTGCTTGCCGAGATACTCGAGTGGTTTCGGGTCGCCGGCGGCGAGGCCAAGAAAGAGAATCAGCTGCGGCAGCCACGCAGCGCCAAGCATCACCAGCAGGAAAGCGAGCCAGCGGGCGGCGAGATAATCGGAGCCGGTGAGCGGCCGGACCAGATAGAGGTGGATGGTCCCCTCTTTCCGGTCGCGGCAGAGCAGTTCGGGCCCCACCAGTGCCGCGAAGACGAACAGAATGATCGACGCCGCGCCATAGAAGTCGACGTGTGACGGGAGATTGGCGCGCGCCGCCGCACCCGGTCCACCGAGCCGCTCGGCGGCGCCGGCCACCAGCGCCATGATGCTCCCGATGGCGCAGAGCAGTCCGATGAAGAACCAGGGGAGGATCTTGGCCCGGCCCCCGCGTCCGAAGCCCAGCGCCGCTCTGAGGCCGTCCTTGAAGACCGCCAGTCGCGCACGCCCGCGGCCTTCGCGCGCGCCGGTGTACCCCTGATACCCAATGTCGAAGACGGTACCTTGCTGGCTCATGCGGCCCCCCGCTCGAACAGCTCGGTCAACGCCCGCCGCTGTGGTCCCATCCGCCGAAGCGGCGCCTTCGCCTCGACCAGCGCGTCGCGGACCAGGTCGTAGACCGACTCGTCGGGCCCCTGAAGCGCGAGGCCGGCGCCGTCGACGGTCACCAGCACCCCGCGCCGCTCCAGCGCAGCAATCAAGGCCTCGCGATTGGTGTCGACCTCGATGAAGACGGTCTCGGTTTCCCGGGTGAACTGCTCGACTTCGCCCGCGTGCATCAGCCGGCCGCCCTGGACCACGATGATCCGATCGCAGGTCCGCTCGACGTCGGCCATCAGGTGCGATGAGAAGAGGATGCTGATCCCGAAGTCGCGATGCGTCTTGCGCACCAGGTCGAGCATCTCCTCGCGGCCGAGCGGATCGAGACCGGCGGTGGGCTCGTCGAGGAAGACGAAGGCGGGATCGTGGACCAGCGCCTGGCTCAGCTTGACCCGCTGCTTCATTCCCGTCGAGTAACCGCCGATCGGCCGATAGCGCTCTTCGAAGAGACCGGTATGGCGCAGCGTGTCCGCCGCGCGGGTCCGGGCGGTCGACGGCGGCAGTCCGCTCACTTCCGCCATGTGGGTCAGAAACTCGGCCGCGCTCACCTGGCTCGGCAGGCAGTCGTGCTCCGGCATGTACCCGAGCCGGCCGCGCACCTCGAGGCTTTCGGCGGCGTTCGCACCGAGCACGGTTGCGGTGCCTGCGGTGGGCTTGAGCAGGCCCATGAAGATCTTGATCGCGGTGCTCTTGCCGGCGCCGTTCTCACCGAGTATCCCGGTGATGCCGTCACGAATGGTGAACGAGATGTCGTCGAGGGCGACGACGCTGCCGTAACGCATGCCGAGATGGTCGGCGGTAAGCAGAGTTTGGCCGGTGGACATCAGGTTCCCTTGATTCTGGGACAGGCCTCGGCATGCCCCAGCTCACAGGCGCGGCGGGTCAACGCTACGGCGCGCTGCGGCGACCGATAGACGCCGGCGCCCTTCTGATGGAGCCCGGCCAGGTTGTAGCAGGCCTCTGCGTATCTGCCATCGCAGGCTCGTTCGTAGAGATTGGCGGCGCGCTGGTAGTTCTGGGGTACGCCCTGGCCGTTTTCGTTGAGCACAGCGAGTTCGAAGCATCCGGCGGGGTCCCGCTCGTCACAGGCTGATTTGAAGAGCGCGGCGGCGACCGAGTCGTTTCGCTCGACCCCGTTGCCGCTGGCATGGAGCCGGCCGAGTCCGATGCAACCGATCCACTCCTTGGCATCGCAAGCCGGGCGGAAGAGATCGGCAGCAGCTGCGTAGTCCCGGGGCACCCCATCGCCGGAGGCATGGAGGCTGCCCAGATTGGCACAGCCCAGCACGTCGCCGCCGTCGCACGCCTGGCGGAAGAGACCTGCCGCGTGTCCCACGTCGTGGGGCACGCCGGCGCCGACCCGGAAGAGCAGGCCCAGTCGGGTGCACCCTTCCATGGCGCCGCCGTCGCAACCCTGGCGGAACAAGGTCTGGGCGCGAGCAGAGTCACGTTTGACGTCGCGACCGGTCTGGTAGATGACGCCCAGACTGGCGCAGCCCTGACCGATGCCGCCGGTGCAGGCCTGCTCGAAGGTGCGTGCCGCGCCAGCCTCGTCCCGCAGAACATGACGGCCGGTCAGCAACCGCTCGCCGAAGTCGTTGCAGGCCGCGGCGGCGCCCTCGGCGCAGGCATCGCGGAGTTGTCTGGCCTCTTCGTTGCCGGGATGACAGCCGGCGAGGACGAACAGAATCGCAAGGATCAGCTCGGGACGGCGAGTGCCCCGACGCGGATTCTCGTGCGGAGAATACCGTGCTGACATGAAGGGCCGGGCGTTATGGGTCGCGTTCGGGAGAGGGTCTCCCGGAGTCGGCTTACGGCGGTGGTGGGATCAAGGTTTCAAGTCGAGACGTCGCCGATTCCTGGTGAGATACCTTAGCCTGAAGGCCCCAGGTCGAGTCTAGGAGCCGCGCGGAAGGATGAGGTCGACGTAGGTGGTTTCTGCCGACGGGCGCGCCGTCGTGATGAGCACCTCGAGCTCGCGGATTTCCCGATACAGCAGGCCGCTCGTCGCCGGCGGGTTCGCTCGCACGGTGAGCGTCGCTCTCACGTCCACCTCGAACGTGACGCCCAACTCGATGAGGTATCGGCCGCTGGCGTTGGTAGACCCCTGGTTGGCGACGATGACCGGACTTCCGCCCCACGATTGGAACCAGGCCAGGAGACTCACCTGGACTCCCGATACGTTCCTGCCTTCCGGGTCGCGGATGACGCCGCTCACCACCCCGCGAGACGGGAACCGATCGACGGGAGGAGGCGTGTCCGGACCGAGCGAGCACCCGGCACCGGCTAACAGCGCGGTCGCAAGCACGAATGGTCGTGTACTGCGGGACGTCGGCATCGGTTCCCCGGTGGATGGTATGCGGTCGAGTCGCTATTGCACGATGGGCGTCGGAATCCGTCGTGACACGTTGGTGCCGTCGCCCAGCTGTCCGTTCAGATTGTCTCCCCAACAATAGATCTTCCCGGCAGACGTCAGGCCGCAGCCATGACGCCCGCCGGCCACGACGGTGTCGAAGACCACGCCCGGCGGCATGGAGATGGCTATCGGAGCCGGTTCGTACGGAGCCGTCGCCGCCTCGGTCAGTTGTCCTTCCGCGTTGTTGCCCCAGCACAGGAACGTGTCGTTGCTCCGGGCGCAGGTATGGTGACCGGACGGCGAGATGGTCGGTGCCCGCCACGGCCGCTCGGGAGCGACCGGCACCGGACCACGTTGCAGCGTCGTGCCGTCACCCAGCTGTCCGTAATCGTTGCCGCCCCAGCAGACCAACTGGCCGGTCATGGTCGCGGCGCAGACATGCCCGCCGCTGGTCGCGATCGAGATAAACGGCGCGCTGTCCGGCAGGTCCGCAACCAGCGTCGGTGTCAGCACCACTTGGCTTCCCCAGCAATAGACGGCCCCGACATCGGAGATGCCGCACGATCGGCCGGAGCCCGCCGCGAGGGCCGAGAACCGTACTCCGTCCGGTGCCGCGACGGGAGCCGGCGTGGCTCGCGTCTCCGTCGTACTGTCGCCCAGGGAACCGTCATAGTTGAAGCCCCAGCAATAGATCGTCCCGGTCGTGGCCAGTGCGCAGGTATTGAGGAAGCCGAGCGCTACGGCGGTGAAAGTCACGCCGGGAACCGAAACCGTCACGGGCTCGGTGGTCTCATCGAACGATCCGCCGCCCAGCGCACCCCAGGTGTTGTTCCCCCAACAGACGAGGACGCCGCCTTCCGCAAAGCCGCACGTATGCGCACCGCCCGGGTGGACCGACTCGAATCGGAGCCCGCTCTGCCGCGCTGCCAATACCGGAGCGGGACGGGACGTCTTGGTCCCGTCGCCCAGCTGGGCATTCTCGTTGGCGCCCCAGCAGAAGATGAAGCCGCTCGTCGACGTTCCGCAGCTGTGTTCGGCGCCGGCAGCTACGGAGCGGAACGTGGCGTGGACGGCAAACGAATCGCTCGTCGTCGTCGCGACGACGCCGGCTGCCTCCGCAATCAGCGTGAGGCCGCCTCCGAGCCGGTCGATACGCAGATCGGGAAACTCGGCAACGCCGTTGACTGCGGCGCGTCTGAGCGTACCGGAGATCCGGGCACCCCGCGGATTGAAACCCAGGGAGAGCTGGATGTCCCGAGTGTCGGAGGTCACGATGTTGCCGTTCGTGTCGACGACGGCAACCCGAGGCGCGGGACTGATCGGGACCATCCCCTCGACGGCCGCCGGCTGGGTGATGAATACGAGGTGCGGCGGTGCCGGCGGCGGAGCTGGCGGCGGCGGTGGAGGGATGGCCGGAGGCGGGGGAGTCGGCTCCGACCCGCACGCCCCCAGCGCAACGACCAGACAGCCGATGCAGACCCAGAAGGTAATCCGAAGCACGGTTCGCATGGATGGCACCGTAAGAAGGAAGACGCCCCGCTTCGCGGAATGTTACGCAGCGTCGCGACGATCGGCTAGCCGGGTAGCTGGGCTCCGGTTTGCGGAGTCGCGGCCGCGCCTCCATGTTATGGGCAGCCGCCCGGCTCCGTAGGGCGCCTGTCGCTCAGCACCAGCATTCGGTAGGTCGACGTCACCCAGCGCTACTCTGCATCTACATAGCGAACAAACTGCATCGTGGGGAGAGCATGCCAACGCGACGAAGCGCTCCGACAGGAGTATATGGATCTATCAGTCGTGCAGTGCTTTTCAGTGCCGTCCTCATGGCATGCGGAGACGGGCCGACGCCACCACCAATCCGGCCGCCAACGCCCCCGCCAGCTCCGCCACCAGTGCCACCACCATCCGCAGTGAAGCTGGGGTTCGTGACGGAACCGGGCACTGCGGAAGGCCAGATTGAATTCACGCCCGCGGTTCGGGTCGCAATTCAAGATCAGGCCGGCAATACGATGACAGGTAACGCACACGTCGTAACGATCGCACTCGCGCCCAACTCAGATCAGGCAACCCTGTCAGGTACGCTGACCGCGGAATCGGTGAACGGTATCGCAACATTCTCGGATCTCCGGATTGCCCAACCGGGCGAGAGCTACGTTCTCCGGGCGAGCAGCCCCGGACTCGAAGCGGGTACCAGCGCACCGTTTGCTGTGCGACTTACGTTTGCCAGCGTGAGCGCGGGTGGGGCGCATTCCTGCGGGGTGACCACGCCCGGCTTCGCGTACTGTTGGGGAAACAATGCCGCCGGACAGCTGGGTGATGAATCGACTTCGCAGCGTGAGGAGCCGGTTGCCGTTGCCGGCTCTCACCGTTTCACGCAAGTGAGCGCAGGTCAAGCGCATACCTGCGGCGTAACGGTCGGGGGTTCAGCGTACTGCTGGGGTCTCAACGAACTGGGACAGCTCGGCGAGGGCACCGACATTGCACGGAGCGCTCCGACAGCGGTCTCCGGTGAGATCATCTTTGCGCACCTGAGTGCAGGCGAGGTCCATAGCTGCGGTATCACCACAAATGGCATGGCCTACTGCTGGGGATTCAACGCGAACGGCCAGCTCGGGCAAGGTGTCATCAGTGGTGCCGCTCGGACTCCAGTCCCCGTGGCGGGAAGCAAAAGCTTCACCAAGATCTCTGCGCACGGCGTGCACACATGTGCGATCACGACCGACGATGAGGCGTACTGTTGGGGAGACAATTCAGGGGGGCAGTTGGGGAACGGGAGTACCTCTGACCATTTGGAACCCGTGAGCGTAACCGGCAACCTGAGGTTCTCGGAAATCAGCGCGGGCGGCCTGCATACCTGTGCTGTGGCTACCTCGAAAGAACCCTACTGCTGGGGCCACAATAACCACTCTCAGGGTGGCGACGGATCCATGACGCAGCGAGAGGAGCCGACGCGGGTGTCGACTGTCGGCACTTTCGAGACTTTGACTGCGGGCCGGATTCATTCGTGCGCAACCACTTCCGCAGGTACCGTCTATTGTTGGGGTGCAAACTTCGATGGACGTTTAGGGGACGGGACAACGAGTCGCCGAGACATCCCTATGCAGGTCGCCGGAGACGTCACCTTCAGGCAGATTACCGCAGGCGAATCCCACTCTTGTGGGCTCACGAACAACGGCACGGTCTACTGCTGGGGCTTTAACGCGTCCGGTCAACTCGGGAACGGGACAGATCAATCCAGTTTCGCCCCGACGCGCGCGAGACATTAACCGACATTGAATGCCCGGCTCGAGCCACGCCGCCCCGATGCGCCAGCCGGCGTTCGCGGTGCAGGTACGGTATCTCCGGGTATTCGTGCTACGGAGCGAGGGGTGGCAGGCGGTGGCGATGCAGCACACCAGCCTGCCGTGAGTCGACACGACTTCTCCCGCCCACTTACCGCCGCAGTTTTCCGTTCGGCGCAGCTTGCCTCAACGCTGTGCTTGCCGGCAGCACGGCACGCCAGCCTTCAAACTGTCCCTGCGGATTCATCCCATAGCCCGCCAGCACTCGGCCGTCGCGGGAAATCCCGTTGACCCGAGTCAGGGTCCAGCCGGTCACATCGAGTCCATACTCCTGCTCGAGCGCCGTCTTGAGCTCGCGCAACCCGCGCTGGGCAGTCCAGATGAACGCCCCCGACCCACTGAGCACGTTCCCCACGATGACGGATCCGTCCCCCGACACGCCACTGGCTTCTGCGCTGTTCCCGGGCCAGGCCCCGAGTCCCATCATGTTGCCGTTCTCCCAGCGAAATCCCTGATTGCCGTCGGGTGCGCTGCTCGCGCCGACGATCACATTGCCGTCGGTGGAGATGGCGAGCGCTCCACCACTGAAGGAGTTGGGGTTGTTGGGAGCGTGACCGAGATGGCCGAGCCCCTGGATGCCCGTCGCCTCGGTCCAGCGAAATGCTTCACGTCCGCCTGCCCTCGTGCCTTGTCCGACGACGATGGAGCCGTCGGCCGAGACAGCGTGAGCTGAGCTGCTGCCGTTCACAACGAGGGCGCCGAGCATTTGCATGCCACCAGCCGCGGTCCAGCGGAAGGCCCGGGCGGTGGGATCGGCGGCGAGTTTGTCGGCCCCGACGACCACGAGACCATTCGGTGTGACGCCGTAGGCAACGCCGGTGGTGTGGAGGAACTGGATGCCGCCGGCAGCCGTCCAGCGGAAGGGACGGTTGTTGACCATCCCCACGACCACCGAACCGTCGGCAGAGACGCCGCGGGCAAGCCCGGTGCTGGTGCTCAGGACTTGGACCCCTCCAGCCGCCGTCCAGCGGATCGGCCGGCTGCCGTCGTTACCGACGATCACGGAGCCGTCCTCCGAGAGCCCGTTGGAGTTGCCGCCAAGATAGAAACCGAGCCCCTGGAACGAGGCATTCGAGAGCCTCACCTCCGCCCGCGCGCGCGGGCGCTCGGACTGGTCGACCAGCTCGACGACGACCTTACCCATGGCGGCGTTGAAGGTCCGTTCGATCTCGGGGCTGTCGAATGCGGTGGTGATCTCGGTGCTGATCGGGGGCGTCCCGATGGTCCAGCGGTACTGCATGCCGGCGTTGCCGATGCCGCCGTTCACCACCCGGAACGTCACCTGCTGGCCCGGCACCGGATCGCTCGGCTCGGCCACGACCGTAAAGTCGACGCGCCGGATATCGAGGTCGCTCCAGTCGATCGTCTTGAAAACACCGCCGTTCACGACACGCCAGGCGTGCAGCAGACCGTACTGATAGCTGGCGTCGGCCTCGGGCAGGGCGACCTCCGTGCCCTTGACCGCGTCGTCCTCGTCGCTGGCGAGCTCCCGTCCATCCATCGCGAAGAGGACCGAGAGGATCCGGCTCGGCTCCGCCCCCGAGCGCTGGAAGCCGCATTGGGCGCAGAGCGTGCGGACATGGACCTCCTTACTTGCCGTCACGAGCCGCTCCTGAGGGTCGAGCGGTCGCCAATGATCGGGATCGACCGGATCCATGTATTCCTTCTCGAGCGCGGGAAAGAGCGCATTGCCGATCGTCAAGTTGTCGTACCGCTCGAAGTAGGTGTCCAGCGTACGTGTCGGAAACAGGGCGGCGGAGCCGACCAGGAAGACGGTGCCGAACGGCTCGCGCGGCTCGTCCGCGCTTGGTCCGAAGTCGAAGGGAACCCAGTCGGTGCCGTCGAAGGTGATCTGGCGGGCGACTCCCGGTTCCTGCGTACTGGACACGCCGAACTTCCAGGCGTTCATGTCGAACGCCACCATCATCTGGATTCGATTCGAGTGCGCGCGCGGCCCGACCAGGATCAGCCTCGGCGACCCTTTCAACCAGATACTGAGCGCCAGCGCGCGCGACTGATTGACGGCCCAGTCTTCGCCCACCGACGCGGCCGAGTCGATCAGGAAGCTCATGCGATCATGGACCGCAGTGGTCAGGAACAGGTTGTGCTGGATCACCGAGGCCAGTCGGATCCCGCGGGCGTTGTCGTAGTTGAGGTTGGGAAT
This sequence comes from uncultured Gemmatimonas sp., assembly GCA_964619465.1. Lineage (GTDB taxonomy): Bacteria > Gemmatimonadota > Gemmatimonadetes > Gemmatimonadales > GWC2-71-9 > SHZU01. Next base: position 106,482 of record CAZUES010000002.1, on the reverse strand, counting down.
GGGATCGTCGGCAAACAGACGCCCCCAGTGTTCCCGCCGGGTCATGAAGTGATAGACCGACGACGAGGCGGCACCGAAGGAGTACCCGTCCGGTGTGAGCCAGGAGCCTCGGTTGACGAAGGGCCAGTCGTCGAGCGCGGGCCGGAAATCCGACGAGGCCACTCCGCCCAGCGCCGCCACCGGCACCGACACCGTGACCACGTCCGCCGATCCTTCGCCGGTCGCCGTCAGCAACCGCCCCAGGAAGGGGCCCATGCGCACCGAGGTGGCGGGCGCCGGGGTGAGGAGGTTGCTGCCCGAGACGTGGCGGGTCATCACCGTGATGGTGCTGTCGGTGCGGCCGAGCAGCGGCAGCGGATCCCAGGTATCGGTCGCCGCGTCGAAGTAAAATGCCAGGACCGCGTGGTCCGAGGCAACCCGCGCCGGCAGCGTGATGGTAAAGGGCAGCTCGGCATACGCGACCTGGCCGTTGGTGAAGCGGATGGTCGGCCCGACCTGCTGCGCACCAGGCGGTAGGGTCGGGGTGACGTTGCCGATTTCCGCGACGCTCCAGCGCGTCGACGTTTGGTACGCACCCGGCGGCACGGCAATGGTGAGCCCGAAGAGCGGCGAGGCGGCGTCGGTCACGGTGAGCGTGCCGCCGCTCGTGCCCAGCGAGACGTCGTCGAGCACCACCCGCACGGGATTGGGCAACGCCACCGAGACGGAGGACGACGCACTCTTCGTGGGGTCGGCGACGCTGGCAGCGGTCACGCTGTAGGTGCCGGCCGCGCTCGGCGCGGTCCAGGTCACCGTGGCGCCGCTGCCGCTCAGCGTGCCGCCCGAGCTGGTCCAGGTCACCCCGGTGTTAGTGGTGTTGGTGACCGTCGCCGTGAACTGCTGGGTCTGCCCGGCTTCGACCGTGGCGGAGGACGGCGTGATCGAGACGGCAACCGCGGGGGGAGGCGGGGGCGGAGGCGGCGGCCCGGGCGGAGGGACGGGCTGGGTCGTGTCTCCCCCGCAGGCGGCGAGGCCGAGTGAGGCAAGAATGATCGCCGCAGTCCAACGGCGATGCCCGGGTCGGATGCCCATCGACCCCCCCTTGAGAACGGAGTCGGAAGGAGCGGAGGCCGCTCCGGATTGCGTCTATTAGCTGGATAGACGCGTGAAATCGGGCAGCCGGGGCTCACGGACTCGATTCTTCCGACGTGGTCAGGCCGGTTGGGAAGGGGTGGTCGAAGCGGATGACGAGATTGGGAACGACAAATCCGAAGGCGGGGGCACGCCGGCCTTCGTGCTGCCCCAGCCGGTTCGTTCCGTCGCCGACCAGAACGACGTCACTGGTCGGAGAACATGCACGGCATGACGAGCGTGGCCTGGGTCCGCGAGTTCAGGCACGAGCCGTCGCCACTTTTGCAGGAGGGCACGGCCACGATGATGAGCCCAGTGGCCATACCCATCTTTCCCGGCTGGATGAACGGGCTCAGATCGCCCGTGGCGAGCGCCCGCTCCGCAGTTGCCACCGGAATCCACGGGTTGGCGGGGGCGATGTCCCCGGTCACCCCGATGTTCTTTTCGGTTTCGCCGATCGCCCTGCCGCCCGGCGGCGTTACCGTACCCGGCCGAAGCGCCGTCCCGGGAAGAAACTTGTCTCCCGCGAGCGACATGGTTCCGCCCCGCGCCGAGACTCGGGCCGAGCTCCAGCGATTCACGACCTTCCCCTCTTTCAGCCGAATCACATGCACCACGACGTCCATTCCGCCCTGGCCCTCGACCGCCATGGTCAGCCCGTTCTTCTTGAACTGATTCCAGGGCATTCCGGTCTTGCTGGTGAGGCCTCCCTTACTGGCCGCGGGAACCTGGATCGCGATGTTCGTCGCCCCCTTCGGGGGCTTGGGGAGGATCTGCGCCGTGGCCGGAGTACCGAGCGCCAGGGCAAACACGGGAATCGGGAACCATCGAAAGAGCCGGGGATATGCCGCGAAACGGGGTGACATGGCGCCTCCTTCCGGACTCCGGGGTCCGGCGTTGTGGGAGTACACCCGCCGTCTCACGCGCCAGCGGGCGTACTACCAGAACGCAAACAGCCGGGACTTCCCGCCAGCCGGCCGGGCATCCAGAACCGGCCGGCGATGTCCGGATCCTCGCGGGACGCCACGATACGATCCGGACCCAGCCCACCTACCGACGGAGTTGTCCGTTCTTCGCAGCTTGCGCCGATGCTGCGTTCGGCGGCAGCACGGCACGCCAGCCTTCGGTCTGCCCCTGCGGATTCGCGCCATAGCCGACCAGCACGCGGCCATTGCGAGAAATCGCGCTGACGCGGTGCAGGGTCCAGCCGGTCAGATCGAGTCCATACTCCTGCTCGAGCGCCGTCTTGAGCTCGCGCACCCCGCGCTGGGCAGTCCAGATGAACGCCCCCTGGGGATTGGAGAGGTTGCCAAGGATGATCGACCCGTCGCCTGACACCTGACTGGCTTCCGAGCTGTTCCCGGGCGAGGCGCCGAATCCTTGGAGACTGCCCCCCACCCAGCGAACCCCCTGGACGCCTTCGGGTGCGGTGCTCACGCCGACGATCACGCTGCCGTCGTCGGAAATGGCGAGGCCGCCGCTGGAAAAGGAGGTGGGGCTATTGGGACTATGACCGAGGTGGCCGAGCCCCTGCATGCCCGACGCGGCAGTCCAGCGAAACGCCTCACGCCCGCCCGGGGCCGTGCTGATGCCGACAATCACGGATCCATCGGCCGAGACCCCATGGGCAATGCTAGTGGGAATGCCGGGAAAATTGGGATTGAGGGGGAGGCTCCCCAGGCTTTGCATGCCGCCCTCGGCCGTCCAGCGAAACGCGATGCCGTCGTTCTCGCCCACGATCACTCGACCATCGGGTGAGATACCGCGGGCAAAGCCGGCCGCGCTGAGCAGTTGCATCCCTTCAGCGGCCGTCCAGCGGAAGGGCCGGCTGGCGTTGACGTTACCAACCTCACCGACGATGACAGAGCCATCCGCCGAGACGGCGCGGGCAGTCCCCCTGTTGAGATCGAGAAGCTGGAGACCTCCGGCAGCGGTCCAGCGGGCCGGTTGGCTCCCGCGGGCGCCGACGACCACGGAGCCATCTTCCGAGAGACCGCCGGAGCTACCCGTGTAGGGGAAACCAAGCCCGTGGAATGATGAGCCGAGCGAAAGCCGCAGCTCCGCCCGGGCCCGCCGGCGCCCCAGATCGTCGATCAACTCCACGACCACGCGATCCGTCGACGCACTGACCTCACGACGCAGGGATGGTTGACTGAGCGGCGTCATCACCGGCGTCTCGGTGCCGACCGTCCAGCGATACTCCATCGTCGCATCACCGATCCCGCCGTTCTCGAGCTCGAAGGTCACCATCTGGCCCGGTTCGGGATCCTCCGGATTGGAGGTGAGCTTGAACTCGACCCGTTCGATGTCGAGCCAGCTCCAGTCGATGGTCCTGGCGACCTGCTCGTCGGTCACCCGCCAGGCGTGCAGCACGCCGGTGGAGTAGGCCCCCAGCTCCGGCAGCACCAGCAGGGTCCCCTCGGCGGCGTCCGAACCGTCCTCGGCGATCGGCTGGCCCTGCATCGAGTACACCGGTGTCAGGATCCGGTCGGGATGCGCGGGGCCCGCCCGCTTGAAGCCGCAGCTCGGACACCGCGTCCGGACAAACAGCGACTCGCTCGCCGTCACCACGGTTTCCAACTGAGGCGCCACGCCGTCCCTCAGGGGCCGCCAGAGCGAGTCGATCGGATCCCGATACTCCTTGATCAGCTGGGGAAAGAGTCCGTCGCCGATGGTGCCGTTCTCGTACGCCGCCCAATAGCGTTCCATTTCCGCCAGCGGCATCAGCGACGAGTGTCCCATCATGAACACCTGCCCGAACGGCTCCCGCGGCCCCTCATCGCCCGAGGGAAAGCTGAACGGCTCCCACTCCGTGCCGGTGAAGGTGATCTGCCGCCCCACGCCCGGCTCATAGGTGCTCGACACCCCGAACTTCCAGTCGTTGACGTCGAAGGCGATGATGACCTGGGCGGCCCCCGCTCCGCTGAACGGAAAGACGGTCAGCATGCGTGGCAAGCGATTCAACCAGAAATTGAGGGCCAGTGCGCGGGCCTGATTGACGACCCAGTCTTCCCCGACGGACGCCGCGGAGTCCAGCACGAAAGCAATCCGGTCCCGGAACCCGGTTGCTTGCATCAGATCGTGGTGAATCACCGACGCGAGCCGAATCCCGCGCGCATTGTCGAAATTGAAACTGGGAATCCGATCATCCCGGGTGAAGAGCCGTCCGAGCTGCGCGCGCCGCTGCATGAAGTGAAAGAGGGCGGACATGCTCGCGCCGGCGGAGTAGCCTTCCGGCGTGAGCCACGAGCCCCGGTTGGTGAAGGGCCAGTCGTCCTGGGCCGGCCGGAACCCGGTGTCGATCGGACCCCCCAGTTCCTCGAGCGGCACCGCCAGCATCACGACGTCCACCGACGTGGAGGTGCTTGCGGAGGAAGCGAAACCCCGGCTGAAGAATCCTCCGCGCCTGGCGGCCAACGCTCCCTGAGGCACCAATTGCGTCCGCGAGACGTGCCGGGTGAGCAGCACCAGCGTGCTGTCCGTCCGGCCCAGCAGCGGCAGCGGATCGAAGGTGCCCGTCTCGGCGTCGTAGTAGAACGCCCCGATCACCCGGTCCGCCGCCGTGCGCGCAGGTAGCGTGATGGTGAACGGCAGGTCGGCATACGACGCGTTGCCGTTCTCGATCCGGATCGCCGGACCGATCTGTTCGGCGCCGGCAGGCAGCGTGGGCTGCACGTCATGCAATGCCGAGATGGTCCAGCGGGTCGCGACCGGATAGGCGGCGGGCGGCAGTGAGATGGTGAGACCATTGAGCGGCGAGCCGTCTTTGATCACCGTGAGCGTGCCCCCGCCGGCACCGAGCACCATGTCATTGAGCACGACCTCGATCGGGTCGGGTCCGGGAACCGTGACCGTGGCCGACGCGCTCTTACTCGGATCGGCCACGCTTGCTGCGGTCACCGTGAAGCTCCCGGCGGCGGTGGGCGCGGCCCAGGTGACCGTGGTCCCGGTCCCGGTGAGTGTACCGCCGGAGGTGGTCCAGGTTACGGCCGGATTAGTGGTATTGGTGACCGTCGCGGTGAATTCCTGGCTGAGCCCGGCCCCGACGGTGACCGCTGTCGGCGTAATCGAGATGGCGACGGCCGGAGGTGGCGGCGGAGGCGGGGGCGGGGGCGGTCCGGGAGGCTGCGTCGTGTCTCCACCACACCCGATAAGACCCAGGGAGACAACAATGGTCGCTGCAATCCCGCGGTGGGGCCACGATCGGATAGCCATCGGAATACTCGAGTCTGGAGGAACGGAGGCAGTTATCGGCGTACTGGGCCTACTTGGGTACGCGCCGGCGGGCGGGCTCACAGATCACGAGCCCGATTCGTCCGAAGTCCTGGCTAATGCGGATCCGCTCGTTGCCGAACGGCGGCGGTGTGTCACGGCGGGAGATGCCGCCCGGAAAACGGCCCACCAGGGAGTAACGGCGAGGTCACGCCTTTCTCGTATGATACGGGCACATTCAGCAAGGCAGGCGTCATGACCTATCGTACGGCAATCCGAGCGGCGATCTTGGCGGCGGCCATTTCAGCCGGCAGCGCTCTGGCCGGCAGCGGCGCCGCTGCGCAGACGCGCAGCGTATGGTCGCCTGGTATCGGAGTCACCCTTAATACGGTCCAGGACGAACAGGAGCGCACCTGGGGACCGGGCGTCACCGTGGACCTCCTCAGACAACGCGGCCGGTTCGGCTTCGGCCTCGAAGCGGGATATCAGTCGCTGGGCACCCTCGTGAGCCGAATCGACGACTTCAACCAGCAGCCTGGCTGGGTCTATCGCGAGGAGGTCAAGCGGTCTCTCATCCGTCTCGCGGCGATTACTCGATTCGAACTCGGATCGGGATCGGTCCGGCCCTATCTGGTGGCGGGCGGCGGCGCGTATAACGCCCGATTCCATGACCACATCGAGGTCCACGACGCGAACGGGCAACAAGTGCCGTTCTACGACTTCGAATGGTCCGGGAGCGACGTCAAGGCGGGCGCCACTGCGGGCGCCAGCGTGATCTTCACGCGGCCGCGTGGCGGGATGGGCTTCGCGCTCGAAGGACGCTGGCACGGTATCTTCGACGTGACGGAAGACGGTTTCGGAACGGCCGACTTCCTTTCCCTGGGGCTGTCCCTGCGCTGGTAGCGTACCTACCGCCCATCTTCGCGTCTTCGCCGCAAGGATATCATCATGATGCGTCTGCCCATCGGACTTCTGCTCCTGCCAATGGCTGCGCTGTCAGCGCAGGATGCTCCGTCTGCGCACCGGTCACCAGCCACGGTCTGGAGCGCGGGAATCGGGGCCAGCTAGACAACAATGGTTGCTGCAAGCCTGCGGTGGAGCCGTGATCGGATAGCCTTCGGAATACTCGAGTCTGGAGGAACGGAGGCAGTTATCGGCGTACTGCGGCCTACCTGGGTACGCGCCGGTGGGCGGGCTCGCAGATCACGAGCCCGATTCGTCCGAAGTTCTGGCTAACGCGGATCAGCTCCATCCGACAACGAAACCGTCCATGGGCCTAGTCGCTACGGTGAAGCACACGTGACCGGAGGCGGCGTATCGTTCGACGACGAGGATAACGCGGCCAGGGCATTCGCCAGCGCCCCGCCTTGCGCCGAGGGAAACGGACGCGCCCGGATCCGCCAGCACCCGATCCCATAGTAGGGAGAGGGAAAGCCCACCGACGGCCCCTCCATCTCCGTCACCAGTTCCCCATTCTCGAACGTGGCCGCGAAGCGAAGGTTGATTCGCATCGACCCAAAGCTCACGATCCCCGACCCGCCAAACGGAGTCGTCCCCCGCTGCAGCGTCCCCGCCGGCAGCCCGCGCGCCACTACCCACTCGATCCCGTGCGGCCCCGGTCCCGCCGGCACTTGCTCCAACTGGACTCCCGTGCCCCGCTCCACCCACCGCAATAAGACATCTTCCAGGTCGTCCGTTCCCGGCACGGGACGGGCCACGAAAAACGCATCGGTGGCCCGATCCATCTGGGTCTGCCTCGCCTCGAGGAACGCGTTGAACTCGGGAAAGGAGCCCGAGAAATACGACCGAGCATTTTGGGTGAACCCCTGCCATGCCTGAGCGTCCACGTTGAACCGCAGCTCCGCTCGGGCTCGGCGGCGCCCCATCTCGTCGATCAGCTCCACCACCACGCGGTTCGTCGACGCGCTGATCTCGCGCCGCAGCGACGGCTGACTGAGCGGCGTCATCACCGGCGTCTCGGTGCCAACCGTCCAGCGATACTCCATCGTCGCGTCACCGATCCCGCCGTTCTCCAGTTCGAAGGTCACCATCTGGCCCGGTTCGGGATCCTCCGGATTGGAGGTGAGCTTGAACTCGACCCGTTCGATGTCGAGCCAGCTCCAGTCGATGGTCCTGGCGACCTGCTCGTCGGTCACCCGCCAGGCGTGCAACAGACCGGTGGAGTACGCCCTCCGCTCCGGGAGCAGCAGGAGGGTCCCCCCGGCGGCGTCCGACCCGTCATCGGCAATGAATTCGCCCTGCGTCGAATAGACCGGCGTCAGGATCCGGTCCGGATGCGAAGGGTCCGACCGTTTGAAGCCGCAACTCGGACACCGCGTCCGCACGAAGAGCGACTCGCTCGCCGTCACCACGGGTTCCAACTGGGACGCCTCGCCCTGCTGCAACGGCCGCCAGAGCGAGTCGATCGGATCCCGATACTCCTTGATCAACTGGGGAAACAACCCGTTCCCGATGGTGCCGTTCTCGTAGGCCGCCCAATGGCGTTCCATCTCCGCCAGCGGCACCAGCGACGAGTGCCCCATCATGAACAGCTGCGCGAACGGCTCCCGCGGCGCATCGGCATGGGAGCCGAAGTCGAACGGGAGCCACCGCGTACCGGTAAAGGTGATCTGCCGCGCGAGGCCCGGCTCCTGGGTACTCGACACCCCGAACGTCCAGTCATGGACGCTGAAGGCGAGGATCGACTGCGCCCGCCCCGCCCCGCTCTGTGGAAAGACGGCGACCATGCGCGGCGCCCGATTCAACCAGAAATTGAGGGCCAGCGCGCGCGCCTGATTCACGACCCAGTCCTGCCCGACCGACGCCGCGGAATCCAGCACGAAGGCAATCCGATCCTGGAACGCGGTGGTGCGATGCAGCTCGTGGTGAATCACCGATGCGAGCCGGATCCCGCGCGCGTTGTCGAAATTGAAGTTGGGAATTCGATCGTTCCTCGTGAACAGCTGCCCGAGCTGACTACGCCGCTGCATGAAGTGGAAGAGGGCGGACAGGCTGGCACCGGTGGAGTAGCCGTCGGGGGTAAGCCACGAGCCCCGGTTGACGAACGGCCAGTCGTCCTGGGCCGGCCGGAAGCCGGTGTCGATCGGGCCACCCAACTCTTCGAGCGGCACTGCCAGCATGACCACGTCTACCGACGTGGAGGTATTTGCGGAGGAAGCGAACCCTCGACTGAAGAATCCGCCGCGCCCGACGGCAAACGCTCCCTGAGGCACGAGTTGCGTCCGCGAGACGTGCCGCGTGAGCACGACGAGCGTGCTGTCCGTCCGGCCCAGGAGCGGCAGCGGATCGAAGGTGCCCGTCGCAGCATCGTAGTAGAACGCCCCGACCACCCGGTCCGCCGCCGCGCGCGCGGGCAGCGTAATCGTGAACGGCAGGTCGGCATACGCCGCGTTGCCGTTCTCAAACTGGATCGTCGGCCCCACCTGTTCGGCGCCGGCCGGCAGCGCCGGCCGCACCTCGCGCAGCTCCGAGATGGTCCAGCGGGTCGCGGTCGGATAGGCGCCGGGGGGCAGCGAGATCGTGAGACCGTTGAGCGGCGACCCGTCCTTGACCACCGTGAGCGTGCCTCCGCCCGCGCCGAGCACCACGTCGTCGAGCACCACGTCGATCGGATCGGGCCCGGAGACCGTGATGGTGGCCGCCGCGCTCTTACTCGGATCGGCCACGCTTGCTGCGGTCACGGTAAAACTCCCGGCGGCGGCAGGCGCGGTCCAGCCGACCGTGGTTCCAGTCCCCGTGAGCGTGCCGCCCGAGGTGGTCCAGGTCACCGCCGTATTGGTGGTGTTGGTGACCGTGGAGGTGAATTCCTGGCTGAGCCCGGCCCCGACGGTCGCCGTGGTCGGCGTGATCGCGATGGCCACGGCCGGCGGGGGAGGTGGCGGGGGCGGCCCCGGGGGCTGCGTCGTATCTCCACCACACCCGAAAAGACCCAGGGAGACAACAATGGTCACTGCAATCCCGCGGTAGGGCCACGATCGAATACCCATCGGAATACTCTCGAGGACAGAGTCTGAAGAACCGGAAGCCGCTACTGGCGTCTCTGTGGGTACGCGCCGGAGAGGGCCGCCAGGGATCACCAACCCGATTCTGACGGAGTGCTCGAGAGTCGACTCCAGTTCTGCCGAGGGGCCACTCCTGATCCCCGGCCGCCCGGGTCGTCGCGTACCCCAAATGAGGGGAGCTAACCCGCGCGTCGACCGTGGCCGCGCCCGCCCCCTTGCGGTGCGCGGCAACCGTAGGCCCCGGACACCTCTCGGCCCGATGCCGCCCATCAGGCATTCATGATTCCCGCTCGACGCGGAAGGAAGAAGTCGATGAGCAGAGCACGCGCGCTAGCTGCGGTCTCGTCCCTGGTCCTGGTCGTCGCCGGATGCGGGGGAGAATCCGACACGCCGGTCGATCCCGGCAACCCCGGCCCCCGCACGCCCGCCGCGGTATCGCTCGCAACCGGCGACCAGCAGCAGGCGGCCGCGGGCACCGCCGTCGCCGTGCCTCCTTCGGTGACCGTCCGCGATGCCCAGGGCCAGCCAGTAGCCGGTGTGACCGTCCAGTTCACGGTCGCCGCCGGTGGCGGTCAGGTCGCTGGTGCCACACCCGTGACCAACGCCTCCGGCACCGCCAGCGTCACGAGCTGGGTGCTCGGACCCAACGGCGAACAGCGGCTCTCGGCCCAGGTGGGCTCCCTGCCAGCCGTGACCTTCCAGGCCAGCATTACCCCGGGGACCGGCGAGCACGTCGGCAGCGTGGGTTCCGGGGGCGGTACCGTCGCGATCGCCGAGCCGGGCCATCCATACCATGGGCTCACTCTGACCATCCCGGCGGGCACCGTGGCGGGCCCCACCGACTGGCGCTTCCGGCTCGACCCGAGCCCGCCAGGTCTGACGCTGCCGGCCGGCATCGAGGTCGCCGGGCCGGTGCTCGAGATCTCGACCAGTCTGGGACGGGGCAACCGGCTGATGACGCTGGAGGTTCCGGTCGACACGACGGCCGACGGGTTGATCTTCCTCGCGCTCCACGATCCGGTACGCAACGTGGTCGAGTTGCTCCCGATCATCGACCGAACCGCCACATCCGTGGTGGTAGCGACCGCGCACCTCCGCGGCAGCCTCATCCTCGGCCCCGCTCCACTTGATGCGTATCAGGCCGCGCGGGGCTTCACCCGAGCGTCAGTCGCCGCCAGCGACGAGGTCGCTCGGCTGGTCCCGCTGGCTATCAGGAACATGACCGAGCTGCTCACCGCGCTGGAGGAGTTCACGACGCTGATGAACCGGTGGCCCGTGCAAGACCACGGCTCCGCCGCGTTCCCCGAGGGCCATGGCGCCGGGATCACGGTCTTGGAGGCCGTGGCATCGGCCGGGGACTATCCCGCGCTGAGCACGGTCGTGAAACCGCTCTCGATCGAGGGCTTCTACGCGGAGGCCGCACCGCTCGCCGTGGCCCAGATGGCGCAGCAGCAACTCAGCGCCGCGCTGACCCAGTCGATTGCGGAGCTGGCGCCGATGTTCGCGCAACACGACAAGCCGATGCGCGACGCGCTCGTGCTCGAAAACATCGTGGCGAGCGTGCGTCTCACCGGGCGGGCCAGCCTCGTCGCCGGGATCTCGAATGCGGCGGCCGGCGTGCCGGTAGCCGCCTCGGTGGTCTCCGGGGCGATCGGCTCGCTCTCGCTGGTGAACCCGGCCACGGCACAGCCGACCCAGATCTCCGTCGGGGCCGGCGGCCTGGGCACCATTGCGCTGCCGCTGGTGGCCAATGGGGAGGCACACCAACTCGCCGAGGTGGTTCCGCTTTCGTCCTTCGTGATACCGACCGAAGGAGCGCAGGCTCTGTTGGCCTCGCTCCGGCGCGCGAGCCAGGCCCCGACCGAAGCGCTGCGGGAGGTGATCAACCGGGAACTCGCGGCGCAGGCCGGCCTGCCCGAACTCGACGTCGAGGTCCAGCATCTTCCGAGCGAGACCTGGACCACGGCGCAGGCGGCCACGGGCATTGCCGTGGTGGCCCGGAACCAGGTCGCGCAGGTGCGGGTACTGTCGAACGCGATATCGGTGCACCGCCCCGACGGATCCGAACTCGCCCGGTCGGTGGGCGAGGCGCTGTCGATTGCCGACGATCTGGCCCTGGCATCCGAACCGACCGCCATCCCGGTGGGACGGACGATCTCCGCCTTTGTCACCGGAGTCGGCGGCGCGATCAAGCAGGTGGCGGTCGCGCAGGCGCGCGTGACCCTGGCCCCCTTCGCAGTCAAACCCGAGGAGACCATCCTCGAAGACGAGGAGCGGACGGTGGAGTTGACGGCATCCGTTCCCCTCCCGCCGGCCGGCGGGTTCCTGATCGAGTGGAAATGGGGCGACGGGGAGACGACCGAACACACCAATACGACGAACGCGTCGCACGAGTACGAATCGAACGGCTCGTACAATGTGGTGGCGACGCTGATGACGAGCACGGACCGCCGTAAGCTCGCCGTGGATACGGTCCGAGTGCGCGGCAAGCCGATCGCGTGGGTGGGCTGGGCAACGTACGTGCAGACGGATCGGAGTCCCTCGTCCGCGGGAACGTTCCACGCCAGGGCAACGGATCTGCGGTTCGAGGCCCGCGCCGGGAGCAGCCAGCTCGAACTGGTCGACGGTAGGCTGAACATCTGGACCGAGGCGCCCTGCGCGGGCTACGTCTCGACCACGGTGATCGTGGACCTCGCCAGACACTCCGGGAAGACACTGTCGATTCAGACGAGCGAAACCGACCCTCTGGCGCCACCCGGCGAGGGATCCTCAGGCCTCTGGTACTACGCGAACGGCGCCGTGTGGGAGATTCTCGAGATCTACAAATCGAACTGCCCGTCGACGCAGAACCCGAATCCGGATGTGTACCCCTTCACAACGGGCGTAGTCTGGCTGCTCACCTTTCTCCCCTCGACGCCCCCGGAGACGTGGTGGACGCGATCGGAGGACCGGGACGTGATCGAGGGCACCTTCACACGGCAGGACAGCGCTGACATCAGCACCGTGTGGACCTGGCGGTTCGAGCGGGACCGAGGTACCCCATAGAGGGATGCGCGAGTAGCGCAATCGCAACGACCTCACACGGCCCGTGTGAGGTCGTTTGCCTTTTGCACTCGGGAATGGTGGCGGAAACCCACCTCGGGGTGGATATTGAGCCGACAGCTGCGGGCCCGGGCGCCGCGCATTCGGTCGAGGCCATCCCACAAGGGTTGATCCATGTCCGAGACGAACCTCCTCGCCGAGCACACCCGTCCGGTCGAGATTGCACGGCTCAACCTCCTCAAGCTTCGGATCGAGGACGGTGTCACGCTCGAGACGGCGTTCCAGCGGATCACCGAGACCGCCGCGAACACGCTGGACGTGGAGCGGGTCGGAGTATGGTTGCTGGTGGATCACCCGCGCGCGATCCGGTGCGTCGATCTGTATGAGCGCTCGAAAGCGACCCACTCGGCCGGCCTCACACTGTTGGTGGACCATTTCCCGGGGTACTTCGCCGCCCTGGAGCAGCGACGCACCGTGCCGGCCGTGCTGGCGGCGTCCGACCCGCTCACCGGTGAGCTCGCCGAAGCATACCTCGAGCCGCTCGGCATCACCTCGATGTTGGACGCTGCCATCTTCATCGCCGGCGAAATCGTCGGCGTGGTCTGCCATGAGCACACCGGACCGCCACGCCAATGGACCGCCGAGGAGCGGGACTTCGCCGCGGCCGTGGCGGATCTGCTGGCGCTCAACATCAAAGCCGCGGAAATGGCGGAGACCCGGGTGGCGCTGCGCAGCCAGGCGAGTCAGCTGGCCGAGGCGCGGCGGGTCGACTCGCTCGCCGAGATGGCCGCCGGAATCGCGCACGACTTCAACAACCTCCTCACCGTGATGTTCGCGGCGGCGGAGACGATCGCCTCGACACCCGATTGCTCCGAAGAGACGGCTGCGGTAGCTCAACAGATCGTCGATTCCGGCCGGCGCGGGATGACACTGGCCCGAGAGCTGATTGCCTTCGCGCGCCCCGGCCCGGCCTCACCGCGAATCGTCCGCCCCGCCGAGGTCATTACGAGCCAGCAGGCCGTCCTTCAGACGGCGGCAGGCAGCCGTCACCAGGTCGGTCTGGAGGTGCGGTCGGCCGCGGGGCGGGTGCTGATCGCACCCGACCAACTCGAACGGGTCGTGCTCAATCTGGTCGTGAACGCTCGCGATGCCATGCCGAACGGCGGACCGATCGATATCGCGGTAGATGCAGTGGTCGAACGCGACGAAGACGGGGGGACAGGCCGCTTCGTCCTGATCGCGGTCGGCGACCACGGCAGCGGCATCGCGCCGAGCGTGCTGACGCGGATCTTCGACCCCTTCTTCACCACCAAGCCTCGCGGTCATGGCACCGGACTGGGCCTGGCCGTCGTCGATCAGATCGTCAGCTTCGCCGGCGGCTTCGTCCGCGTGGAGTCGGCGGTCGGACAGGGAACGACCTTCCGAATTTATTTGCCGCGTGCGAGCGGCCAGGACTGATCCGGGCCCTCCTGCATGACCGCCTCGGACGATGTTCGCGTCTTCGCCGCAAGGATATCATCATGATGCGTCTGCTCATCGGACTTCTGCTCCTGCCAATAGCTGCGCTGTCAGCGCAGGATGCTCCGTCTGTGCACCGGTCACCAGCCACGGCCTGGAGCGCGGGAATCGGGGCCAGCTAGCCTGGCCATTGAAATCTGAACGCCCGGCCAGAAACCTCCTGGACCGGGCGTTCAGTGGCCTGCCGCGGACGGCACGTTACCGCTCATGCTGCGAGATCCGCCGTGCCGCCGTTCGGCGGAGTTGAGCCGTTGCCGTCCGCCTTGCGGCGGAACGGGCCCAGGACGTTTCGGGCGCTGATCCAGGCGGCGAGCTGCTCCGCGTCGGAGGCAAACCGGGTCGTGTTCAGCACGTGCAGCAGACCCAGCACTTCCGTCAGCTCCGTAGCGACCTGCCTGAGTTCCGCGCGCGCTCCGACGTGTTCACGCCTGGCGGCGTTGGCGCGTTCGGTGGCGCCCTCGAACCGGTTGAGGGCGCTGGTCAGGTCGTCCAGATGGTTGGCCGAGAGGCCGTGCCTGCCAAGCAGGTCCTGATGCTCCCTGGCGAGGGTGACGAAATCCCATCCTCGCGCCAGGAAGGCCGCGTGGGCAAGCCGCCGTTTCGGCATCCGGAACCTGCCCGCCAGCTCCGGGTTCTCACGGGCTGCCAGGTCCGCAACTCGGGTGAGGTAGCGGATCAGGGCGCCTTCCAGCTCGCTCCGCACGGTTCGGCGGTAGCGGGTGGCCGCGGCCGAGCCCAGCCGGCCGGCCTGCTCCTGCACGGCGAGCGCTTGTGCCCTGGTAACCAGGTCGCCGAAGCGCGCGGCCACGGCCTGGTGGCTCGGGTCCGTGTAGGGGTGGGCTCGTGTAAAGTCGCGAGCCCGAACAGCCATCTCCAGTCTCCTGCGCATACTGGTCAACATACGACGACTCCTTTCGGGACTGCGCCGACGCGGCATCCCGGGTTCCGCGCCGTGGTCTTGAAGGCGGAGGCGGCTCGGTACCCGGGACACCGGGCCGCCATCTGCGAACAAAGCGAGGATCGGACCACGACGGATCCGGGTGTCGAGTCGATGACCTGCCAGGCATGCCGTTCGGGGAGCCGATGTCGTTGTCCGGCAAGGGGTAGCGCATCGGGATCGAGAGGTCTGCGGCGCACCCGTTCGGTGGGCAGTTGTGGCGGGGCGCCGGGAGCACGTGTCCTCGTTCGGGGACACAGGGTGTCATGCAAAGGGGGCAGCGCGGCTGGAGCAGCCTGCGAATGCGGTAGCGCGGCGGTCGGCTGGTGAGGAGTGGCGGTTGGATGGCTGGGAGCTTGCGTCGCCCGAAACGGTGTGTCAGGCGATGGCGCGGGGCGAGGTCCGTGAGCGAGGTGGACCAAGCGGCGAGGAGCGGGGAGCTGCGCCCGGTGCGTCGGGAGCGGGAGATACGAGGGCGTGGATTGCCAAGTTTTCGAACCGGACCAGGGGGCTGCGCAGACGATCGCGCGACTGGAACAGATGGCGGGGCCGGCGGCAGGGACAGGCCGGCTGCTCGCGCGGCAGCTCCGAACAGGCCGACTGCCGGATCGCCAATGCGCATGTGGTGGAGGGCCTGCTGGCGGATGTGGAGCGGCAGGTGACGCGGGAATCCAAGTGAGCAGAGGTGAGCTCACGACAGCATCGCCGTGATGGACTTGCAGCCGAGGACGAGAGGGCGATGACCGGTTCATCCGGATCACCCGGCCGATCCGGTTGGAACGGACTCGGCGATCTTGGACCGGGGCGTGGTACGGATAACTTGGTACCTTCATTCTCGAACCAGCTCCTATGCCTCCTTCATCATGAGCTACGCTTTCCACCTCCCGTCAGACCTTCTCGCTCGCTACCGGGCGCTCCGCTTCGACCCGGCTGCCGAGAGGCGTCATTTGCTCGAGCCGTTCGGTACGCTGTACTGGACCGACGAGCACCCCGATGGCGTTCCGGATTTCGAGGGTGAGGGCGGATCGACACTGGCGGAGTTGTGTTCGATCCGTTCGACGCTCTGGGAAACCCGCGAGATTTCCAATGAAGACCGGGACTTCTGGCTCCAGGCACTCCAAGCGCTGCCCGACTGGCCCGGATTCCAGCGTCTGGCGCTGAGCAGGGCGGATTACATCGAATATCTTCGCGCGGAAGGTCTCGCAGACGGGCGGCCCCTCGGCGCGATCGACGCATCGATTGCTTACCAGGAAACGCTCGAGAACCAGTTCGGGCCCAACTGGGTCTGGCCGACCAATGAAATGGTCCCGGCCTCGTTCCGGGACGAGGTCGATCGTTGGGTGCTGCTTCGAGACGGCGAGGGGATACTGGCCTCCGAGCTCGAGCGCTTCGGTGCACCGGGCCCGTGCGCGATCGGGTACGTGTACATCGATCACGAGGCAGGTATCAGTTGCCAAGTAACGGCATTCTGTACGGCCGACGAGTATGGTCACGGAGTTCACTGCAACGGGGCGCCTTCCGATCACGGCGCGGCGCTGATCTTTCGATACGAGGTTCTCCAACGACTGGGCGTGACGCCACTCCATCCGGAGGAACGGCAGCGCCTCAGGCTGCTGCGCAAACCCAACTGGTTGAGGTTCTACCACAACCCGGCGATGGAGACGGTTCGCCGCTACCGGTACCTCGACCCGCTTCGTGCGCCGGGCTATCCTGACGATATTCAGTTCATCATTCAGGACTCCGAGGAATTGCCTCCCGAGCTGGTGTGGGGTCGTGTGCTCGCGGATGGAGGATGCGACTCGTTCATCTGCACCCTTCTGAACCAGCCTCACCGGGCAGACTATGTGGTCGGTGACACGGTGCTCGTGCAGGTGGAGCGGAGTCCTGAGGGCGTCATGGCATGGTGCGTAGGAAAGCCTCGGCCCCAATGAAGTCGACGGCACCCGACCCCACCGGCCAGCTGGAAGCGATCAGGTACGGCTCTCGGTCAAATCTCTCTCAGACAACGAGGATCAGGGGCGATCTTCCCCCCGCAGCGTCTCGTAGAGCCCGGCATGATCCAACAGAATAGCCTTGAGCCCGCTCCGGACGCGCTCGGAGTTGAGCGCCTGCTTGCTCATGGCCGTATGCGCATCCAGCGCGCTCATAATCGCGTTCAGCAACTCTGCGTTCAGGTCCGGTGACGCCGCGAATTGTTCCTTCGTGTTATTCGCTGCTTGCTGCTGCAGGGTCTCCGACTCGAGCAGCTTTCCCTTGATGACGTTGTTGACGTAGACCAACTTGTCCTGGTCCGTCAGCTCCCCTTCGAACAGATCGTTGATCCTGGCAATGATCTCGGCCAGCCACGCCTTCTCCTTGGCCTGCACCGCCCCGCTGCCGGCCTCTGTGATCGGCTCCAGCTTGGGCGTTTCCCCTTCGCCGAGGGTCATCGGACGGCGGCCGAGATTGCGAAGGTTGTGGTGCGTCAGCACGACCTGTGACAGGTCGATCCCTTCGCGCTCGCGGCCGAACTCCAGCAGCGGCAGGAGCCGCTTGTAGAAGATCGCGCGCTTTTCGATGGCGGTGTTGCCGTAGTCGTAAATCTGAGACAGGAAGGTATAGAGCCGGAGGTACGCCCCCATGTCCGCCTTGAAGAGCTTGAGGGCGTCCAAATCGTCCTGAGCAGCCTGCATGGCCGCCGAGTCGTTGCGGTCCGACGCTGCCGCATGCGCCTCCTGCGCCGACCGGTATTGCCGTAACACCCGATCGGCCACCGGTTCGAGCGCGGCCACGAGATCTCCCTGGGTCGAGCCTGAATCGAGTTCAACCTCGACCACCCGGTTCACCTCGAAGTCGTCGTAGTATCCCGCGGCATCGAGCTTGGCCCGCAGGTTGAAGACCAGGTTGGGATCGGTGGTGTCGGCCAGCTCGGCCGTCCGGTAGTACGCCTTGAAGGCGGCCAGCACTTCGTCGGCGTTGTTGACGAAGTCGATGATGTAGGTGGTGTCCTTCCCGGGGTGCGCCCGGTTGAGCCGCGAGAGCGTCTGCACCGCCTGGATGCCTGCCAACCGCTTATCGACATACATCCCGCAGAGCAGCGGCTGATCGAAGCCCGTCTGGAACTTGTTGGCGACCAGCAGAATCTGATACTGGGTACCCTTGAAGGCCTCCCGGATATCACGGCCGCGCAGGTTGGGATTGAGCGACGGACTCGATTCGGAGAACGGATCGGGTCCCGACTCCGGATCGTGGACCTCGCCGGAGAACGCCACCAGGGCTCCGATCGCGTAGCCCTGATCTTTGATGTACTTCCTGATGGCGAGCTGCCACCGCACCGCTTCCTGCCGGCTCGCCACCACTACCATGGCCTTGGCCTCCCCGCCGAGCAGCGGGGCAACGTACTCGCGGAAGTGCTCGACGACGATCTCGACTTTCTGGGCAATGTTGTACGGATGGAGCCGGACCCAGCGCATGATCTTCTTGAGCGCGGTACTCCGTTCCACCTCGCGATCGGGCATCTCCGCACCCGCCTGCGCCAGCTTGAAGGCCAACGAGTAGGGCGTGTAGTTGCGCAGCACGTCGAGAATGAACTTCTCCTCGATGGCCTGGCGCATCGAGTAGACGTGAAACGGCACCGGGACGTTGTCCGACGCCGGCTTGCGGCTCGGATCGGGTCTGGTACCGAAGATCTCCAAGGTCTTCTGCTTGGGCGTGGCGGTAAAGGCAACGAAGGTGATGCCGTGATCCTCTGCCCGGTTGGCCATCTGGGCGGCCAGCAGATCCTCGCTGCTCACCTCACCGCCGTCCTTGAGCTCCTCAAGCTCTTCGACCGACAGCACTTCCTTGAGCTTGGCGGCGGCCTCACCGGTCTGCGACGAGTGCGCCTCGTCCGCGATCACGGCAAAGCGCTTGCCCGCCGTGGCGGCCAGCTCTCGAACCATGCGCAGCGCAAACGGAAAGGTCTGGATGGTGCACACCACGATCTTCTTCGACCCGGACAGCGCCTCGGCGAGCTTGCTGCTCTTGCTGCCGTCCTTGTCGGTGATGGTGGCGACGACACCGCTCTGCCGTTCGAAATCGAAGATCGCCTCCTGAAGCTGCCCATCGATCACCTTACGGTCGGAGACCACCAGCACGGTGTCGAACAGCTTGCGTTGGTCGGCATCGTGCAGATCGGCCAGGAAGTGCGCCGTCCAGGCAATCGAGTTGGTCTTGCCCGACCCGGCCGAGTGCTGCACCAGGTACTTGGAACCGGGACCGTCGGCGAGGACGGCGGTTTGGAGCTTCCGCGTCACGTCGAGCTGGTGATAGCGCGGGAAGATCAGTTGGGCGATCTGCTTCTTGTCGTCGCGCCGCGTGATCAAGTAGCGGCCGATGATCTCGAGCCAGGAGTCGCGCTGCCAGACTTCTCCCCAGAGGTACGCGGTCCGGTGGCCGTTCGGGTTGGGCGGGTTGCCGGCGGCGCCGTCGTTGCCGCGATTGAACGGGAGGAAGACGGTGGACTTCCCTTCCAGCTTGGTCACCATCGCCACTTCGGCGTTGCTGACGGCGAAGTGGATCAGCGCGCCGTTCGGAAACGAGAGAAGCGGCTCGGGCGCCTGACCTTTGGGGCTGGGGTCGCGGTCGAAGCGGTACTGGTCGATCGCGTCGGTAATGCTCTGGGTGAAATCGGTCTTGAGTTCGACGGTAGCGACCGGGATACCGTTCAGGAAGAGGACGAGGTCGATCGACTTCTCGTTGTAGACCGAGTAGTGCACCTGGCGTACGACGCGGAGACGGTTGGCGGCGTAGCGGGCGGTGATTTCCGGATTGGTGTCGAATGCGGGTTTGAACTGGGCCAACTTGAGCGCACTACGGAGACCGATCAGTTCGACCCCTCGGCGGAGCACGTCGAGGGTACCGCGCTGGTTGATCTGGGCACGGACGCGGTCGGCGAGCATGTCGCCGGCTTGGGCACCGTGGTTCTTCTCGAGGGTTTGCCAGACGTCAGGCCAGGCGGTCTTGGTCCACTCGACGAGGTCGGCAGGGAACAGAGCACGCGTCCGGCCATATCGCGTTGCGTCCCCGTCTGTGCAGAGCCAACCATTGGCGGCCAAATACTGGCAGATCTCAACCTCGAAAGAGACCTCCTTGTGCAGGCTCATGCGGCTGCCTCTGTTGCGAGATCGCGAACATCGATCTGCCCGGTGACAGCGGCTGAGATCAATGTGACGCGGCGTTCACTTAGTATACGAACGATATCGTGACTCTCTGCGACTAGACCGTCTAGCTGGAGGGCCGCCGTTTCTATATACTCAGCAATCAGTCCCTTTTCAGCTGAGGTACACGGAACAGCAATTTGCAGATTCATCAGCGCATCGTTGGTCAGCTTTGGCTGTGCAGAACCCGTAATGAACGGGCTGAGATCCATAGATTCAATTCGTGACGCCCAATAAGAAGCATGATCATCGGGCGCAGCTAGAACATGAGCATGATTGTTCACCCAATACCGACCGGTGGCAGTGAAGGCAATCGGCGTCGATCGATTTAAGAGATTTGCACCATCCTCTGACACCAGAACCAAGGTGTCATCAAAGAGATAGTCGTCTACGTAGTCGATTATCCCAGAGGCACCGAAATACGGATACTCACCTTGACGACGGCCGCGCTCCTCAGTACTCAGCGGCACTCGCTCCGGACTTCGTGACTTCAACCATCGCTTCACGGGGCCAACTTCCCAATGTGCTGGCACGTCGCCCAACCACTCCACGCCGGACGACTTCATCGGCGCATCGGGGTTTAGCCCTTTGGTTACGGCGTGGGAAATGACCGCTTGCCGCTTCTCCTGGAGCAGCTCAATCAACCGCTCCTGCTCGGCTATGAGGGCGTCGATCTTGGCGGTCTCGTGGTCCAGAAAGGCGACGATAACATGCTGTTCTTCGACCGGAGGTAGTGGCACCAGCGAGTTGACGAGACAACCATGCTCGATGCTTTCGACCGTTGCTCCCTGTTTACCCCACGTCAGGAGGAGGTAGCCGTTCAGTCCCTGCACCCACCGCAAGAAGAACTCAGGAAGACACGCTGACTCGTCGAAAGACAACGCCTTCATGTCCTGATTCGTTGCCACAGGCACGACGTTAATCGCCACCGGTATGGTGTGCTTCAGGATACCCGAACGTACTACAACCAGGACAGCGTTGGGCGGTACCACCAGGGCCGCGCTGTTACTCACTCCTGCAGGTGTGATACACTCTTCCGTTTCACGAATGCGCTCCACCTTCATATCCTTTGGTGTAACCCAAGGGATGGCGCCATTCCAGTACGCCGGTTCTTCACGACTAGGAGTACCACCGCCAGAGAAGACGGCTACTGCTCTGAGTCGCTGAACCTCCCAGTGCTCTGGCACATTCCCAAGCCACTCCACGCCACTTGCCTTGTACGTCGGATATTGAGGGAAGCTCACGCCCAATCCCCCTTCTTCTTTCGTTTGGGAAGCGCCTTCGCCGCGGCCTCCAGTGCGCGAATCGACTCCTCCCTACCTGCCGCCTCCGCAAGCTCGCGACGTCGCGCTGCGAACTTGTCGTACTCTTCGAGTGCGTGCTGATCGGCTGCCTTACGTGTTACGCTCCCGGCATCCGCCAGTACTGCCCGCTCGTTGAACCGCAGAAAGTCGTCCAGCTTCTGTTTCCAATCTTCGAGAAAGACCTGCTTCCTCCGCGACGCTTGGTCCTCGGCAAAGTCGAGGAACATCACCACGATCCGATTGAGTGAAGCGATCTCCTCCTCGCTCAAGTAGTTCTTGGCCACCTTCACATCGGCCTTCCGTACCTGGCTGCCCTTCCAGGTCATGAGCCCCATGTTGGGCTGCGCAGCATCCGCTCGTTTCGCGATCAGCTCCGGCGCGGTCATCCCGGTCGCCGCGTGGTGCAGCTTGTTCTGGACCGTCTGGAAGAACGTCTGTGTCTCGGCATCGGTCGGCGAATAATCCGCGGCCAGCGCCAGGATCTCCCGCACCCGCAGGTAGACCCGCTGCTCGCTGGCCCGGATGTCCCGGATCCGCTCGAGCAGCTCGTCGAAATAGTCGGGCACCCCGGGACCGGGCGGGTGCTTGAGCCGCTCGTCGTCCATCGCGAATCCCTTGACGAGGAACTCGCTCAGGGTCGCGGTTGCCCACTGGCGGAACTGGGTGCCACGCAGACTCCGGACTCGGTACCCCACAGCCAGGATTGCCGGCAAACTGTAGTGCCGCAGCGTCCGGGTTACCTCTCGCCCGCCCTCGATTCGAACTTGTAAGTAATCCTTACAAGTTGCCGGCTCGTCCAGTTCACCGTCTTCGTAAATCGTTGCCAGATGGAGAGTTATGTTCTGGGGCGTGGTCTGGAACAGATCTGCCATCTGTGCCTGGGTGAGCCAGAGCGTCCCGTCTTCGAACCGGCACTCGACCCGGGTCCGGCCGTCCTCAGTTCGGTAAAGAACGATCTCGGTGGCCGGCGGCCGCTGCTCGCCGCCGCTCACGCCGACAGCTCCCCGATCATCCGGACGATCCGGCCGGTAACCTCCTTCAGTTCGGCGTCGATTTCCGCCAGTGGCCGAGGCGGCTTGAAAACGTAGAAGTGCCGGTTGAAGGGGATCTCGTACCCCACTCTGGTCTTCTCATGGTCGATCCAGGCATCGGGCGCATGCGGCAGCACCTCGCGCTCGAAGTACGCCTGCACGTCCTCACCGAGCGGGACGTTCTCGGTATCGCGAAGCGAGGTGTCCGGCGCCGGCTTGCCCTTCGCCTTGCCCTTCGCGGCCAGCACGACCTTCCCCTGCTCGTCGCGCGCCGGCCGCTCGACCGTGATGGTCCGATAGCCGAAGGCCTCGTTGGGCAGAATCTTCGAGATCGGCACCCCGTCGCGAGTCACCTCCTCGAAGCCTCCGAAGATCCGGGTGATCTCGGCGATGTGCTCGTCCGAAAGCTCCTTCCGCTTGCTGCCGAGCGACTTGCGCATCTTCTGCCAGAACGACGATGCATCGATCAGCTGCAGCTGGCCGCGCCGCGCGTCCGGCTTCCGGTTGCTCACGATCCAGACGTAGGTGGCAATGCCGGTGTTGTAGAACATGTCGGTCGGCAGCGCGATGATCGCCTCGACCAGGTCGTTCTCCAGCAGATAGCGGCGGATCTCGCTCTCCCCCGACCCCGCACCGCCGGTAAAGAGGGGCGATCCGTTGAGGACGATCCCGAAACGCGAACCGCCGTCGACGGCGGGCCGCATCTTGGAGAGGAGGTGCATCATGAAGAGGAGCGACCCGTCGCTCACCCGCGGCAGCCCCGGCCCGAACCGGCCGTTGTATCCCTGCTGCTCGGCCTCGCGGCGGATTTCCTTTTCGATCTTCTTCCATTCCACCCCGAACGGCGGATTGGAGAGCATGTAATCGAACTTCTGGTGCGGCAGCCCGTCGGCCGAGAGGGTGTTGCCGAAGATGATGTTGGAGATGTCCTGGCCCTTGATCAGCATGTCGGCCTTGCAGATCGCGTACGACTCGGGATTGAGCTCCTGGCCGTACATCGTCAGGCGCGCGTCGGGATTCATCGTGGCCAGATGCTCGCCGGCCACGCTGAGCATCCCGCCGGTTCCGGCGGTCGGGTCGTAAATGGTCCGCACCACCCCCGGCTTCCGCAGCGCGGCATCGTCTTCGACGAGGATCAGGTCGACGATTAGGCGGATCACCTCACGCGGGGTGAAGTGCTCGCCGGCCGTTTCGTTCGAGAGCTCGGCAAATTTCCGGATCAGCTCTTCGAACACGAGGCCCATCCGGGCATTGCTGACCCGGTCCGGATGGAGGTCGATGTTGGCGAACTTCTCCGTAACCAGGTAGAGCAGGCCCGCTTTTTCGAGACGGTCGATCTGGGCGTGGAACTCGAACCGCTCGAAGATGTCGCGGACCTTGTCCGAGAAGGAGTGGATATAGGACCGCAGGTTCTCCCCGACATGGTCCTGGTCTCCCATCACCCGCTTCAGGTTGAGGGGGGAGGTGTTGTAGAAGGTCTGAGCCGACTCCCGCACCAGGTAGGGGGCGAGGTTGATACCGTCCGCCGCCCGCTTCGCGGCAACCTTGAGGACCTTCTCCTTGGTCGGCTCCAGGACGCAGTCGAGGCGGCGGAGGACCGTGAAAGGGAGGATGACCTTGCCGTACTCGGACTGCTTGTAGTCGCCGCGCAGGAGGTCAGCGACCGACCAGATGAAGGCGGAGAGGTTCGGCTCGGGGCTGGCCGGCTTGTTAATCGTGGGATCGCCCATGAGCTGGCTCTAGAAGATTCGATGGTGCTGTGGAACGTCGAAACGCGCGAGCACGCCCGCGGCCGATCGGATGCGAAACCTAAAGTTATAGCGGAAGCACTGAGTTTGCCCGGACGAACGGGGCAGATTGCGCACCTTACTTTAAGAATAGCCGTCTCCAAGACCGTTCTCCTATGCGAGGAATAGCCTGGATCACGCAATACGTTTCCTCAAGGAGCCGAAGAAGCTCGCCGATACGTTCGTCGGTACACTGGCCGATTGACGGGTTCTCAGCGTCGCTCGAAGATGAACGACTGAGCTGCCGGCGCCGAGAAACCATGCCGGAGGATCTGCAAACCGAGCGGGTCCGCAGGGTCGATCCGGAAGATGGTCGCCGTCCGCGGCGGATTGCGATCCGTCACAGGTCCGTACACCCAGGGGCCGACGATGCCATCGCTGAATACGGTGTCGGGCACCTGACTGGCCGCGACCAGCCCGGCCCTGGAAAGGTCACCGGCCGCGACTGCGCGCTCGAGCAGCGCGTGGAGCGGGTAGGCCATGATGTAGCCCGCATAGAAGTAGAAATCCGGCGCCTGCCCGGGCGCGTGAGCCGCCTGGGCAGCGAGCATGGTACGCACGCCGGCTTCGCTGGTATCGGATAGCGAGACACCCTCCCACGAACTCCAGTAGTTCGCGACGAGATAGTCCCGGAGCGGGGACGTCGCAAGCGCCTGATGCCACGACGGCGACGTCGCGATCCATCGGGGCGCAAAGCCGACCTGCGCAGCCGCACCCAGCACCTTGCCGGTTACGCTCGGGAGCGAGCCGAGCATGATCACGCCACAGCCGGCGTTCCGCAGTTGAGTAATCGGCGCCACGAAATCCTGGTCATCCTGCCGGAACGTCGCCTTGACGGCAATCGGAAAGTCCATCGCTCGGGCGAGATACTCGACGCCCTGGACCACCGCCTGGCCGTACCCAGTGGCCAGCGTCATGGTGCAGACCGTCGCGCCCGCCGCACCCCCTTCCGTGAGAGCGTACGCCACGCCGTTGATGGCCTGCAGCTGATACGGCGAGCCCCACGGCAGGAGCCGCTCGTCCCGCACCCACTCGGCGTCGAAGGTAGTCGGCACGGCAAGGATGCCGTCCTCAGCAAGCAGCGGCAGGATGCCGTTGACCTGATCGGTGCCGAGCACCAGGCCGAACATGGTGACCTGGTCTTTGATCTTCTGATACTTCTGTGCCCCCGTCGATGGGTTCACATACTGGATGTCCTCGGCAAGAATCTTCACGATGTACCGCCCGCCCACGCCGCCCTGCTCCTGGTTGAGGCGGGCAAAGTACGTGGTGAGCCCGGCCAACAGCGGCTTGCCGATGACGGCGACGGGATCACTGAGCGGGGTGAGCGCACCGATCACGATGGTGTCGCCGACGACGCCCGGGGTGCGGGCCCCGCCACCGCCATCTCCGCAGGCAACAAGCCCCAGCGTAAGCAGCAAGGCAGCGCCGCAGCGACGACGAATCAGGCAAAACGTGCGAGCTGGCATGAAGAACCCCTCCGGTGATCAGTACGAGAACGGCCAGGCCTTGAAATACCGGACGATCCGCCGCCAAATCTCGGCGAGTCCCAGCGGCTCGAACAACAGAAAGACAACGATGAGAAGCCCGAACAACGCCTGATTGAGCGACTGAACCGTGAGCCCGCCGCCGGTGCCGTCGCTGCTGACGAACGGGATGCTGCCGCTCAGGCTCTCGATCACGCGCGGTAGTAAGGTCAGAAAGAGCGCACCCAGAACGGAGCCCGACACGGTGCCGATCCCGCCAACCACGATCATGGCAATGAATTGGATCGACAAGAGGAGCGAAAAATCGAGCGGGCTGACGAAGCGCGCGAAGGACGCATACATCGCGCCGGCACATGCCGCATAGCCGCTCGAGACAACGAACGCGCCGATCTTCCAATGGACCTGTGACACGCCGATCACTTCGGCGGCAAGATCGCGATCGCGAATGGCCTGCATCGCGCGTCCGGGACGCGAGCGCACGATGTTCCGGGCCGCGAGGGCCAGCACCGCGACGACGGCCCAGACGAAGTACAGATACCCTTGCGTGCGCGACAACTGAAGGTTGCCGAACCGCAAGGAGGCAATATCGACGCCGACCAGAGCGACGGGCGCGCGTACACTGGTGCCCGTGAGTCCGCCCGTGACGCTGCTCCAGTTCTCGAAGACGTGTTGCCCGAGCACGAGCAGACCGAGCGAGACGATGGCGAGATAGTTGCCGCGGAGGCGCAGCGCGAACGGGCCGACGAGTCCACCCACCGCTCCGCCCACCGCAGCAGCAGCGATGAGCCAGAGTGGAAACGGAAGCCCCCACCGCCCCGCGAAGACCGCGGCCGCGTAAGCGCCGATGCCGTAGAATACCGCGTGTCCGAGCGAGACCTGGCCGGTATACCCGATCAGCAGGTTGAGACCAATGGCGCCGACGGACGCGATGCCGGCATACACGAACACGGTGGACCAGTACTCGCCCATGACCAGCGGCAGCACCAGCCACGCGAGCACGAGACCCAGCGCACCTGCCTGAGCGGGACGGGAGCGAAAGAGCACCGTGTCGTGCTCGTAGCGCGTGGTGAGGCGGGTATTGCGGAAGGCCCCGATCATGCCCGCCGGACCTCCGCAGTGCCGAACAGACCGTACGGGCGCACCAGCAGTACCAGGATCATCAGCAGATACGGCATCACGGTGTGAATGTTCGCGCCAAGCCACGGCGCGTTCGGCGTGATGTAACCGGCGCTCAGCACCTCGGCCAACCCGACAACCATCCCCCCGACGACCGCGCCCTCGGTCGAGTCGAGGCCGCCCAGAATCGCCGCGGGAAAGGCGCGCAGGGCCACCAGGCTCACCGTGAGATCGATGCCGCGCGGCCCCGCCGTGATGAAGACGCCCGCCACCACCGCGAGCACGCCGGCCAGCGCCCAGACGATGCCGTGGACGGTCCGCGGGTTCACCCCATGGGCCAGCGCCGCTTCGGGGTCGCTCGCCGCGGCGCGCATGGCGATACCTACCGTGGTGAAGCGGAAGCCGAGGAAGACGATGGCCAGCGCAGCTGCCGAGGCGCCGATGGTCCAGAGGTCGAGCAGCTTGATCGTAACGCCGCCCAGTACCACGGTGCGCAGGCCCCACGGATCGCCGAGCATCTGCAGGTCATACCCCCACAGCGTGGTGCAGACCTGCTCGAGCACGAACAGGAGGCCGAGCGTGATGAGGATGACGGCGAACACGGGCTGGCCGACCATGCGTCGCAGGACGAGCCGCTCGATCAGGAGGCCGACTGCGCCCATCACCAGCGCCGCGGCGAGCATCGCGACCGGGAACGGGAACGACCAGCGCACGGCGAACTGGAAGGTGACATATGCGCCGAGCACCACCAGGCCGCCGAGCGAGAAATTGAGCACGCCGGTGGCCCGGTACACCACGACGAACGCCAGGCAGATCAGAGCGTACACCGAACCCAGCGACAGGCCGGCGACCACGAGCTGTATGAAATCGGTCATCGATACAACCCCTCGACCAGCGGCGCGAAGCGAGCGGCGATGGCGCGACGCTTCACCTTCTGGGTCGCCGTCAGCTCGCCTTCCTCATGGTCGAGTTCCTTGGGGAGCAGGGCAAAGCGCTTGACCTGCTCGACCGGCGCCAGCTCGAGATTCACCTCGTCGACCCAGTCCGATACAAGCCGCTGCACCTCGGGCTGTTCGGAGAGATCATGGTATGTGGTGAATGCCAGCCGTCGGCGGGTGGCCCAGTCGCTCACGGTCTCCAGCTCGATCCCGATCAACGCAACCACATAGCGTTGGCGGTCGCCGATCACGATCGCCTCGCGCACATAGGGGGAAACCTTGAGCCGGTTTTCGATCCACGACGGCGAGATATTCTTCCCGCCCGCGGTGATGATCAGGTCTTTCTTGCGATCGGTGATGCGCAAATATCCATCGGCGTCGAGCTCGCCCACGTCGCCGGTGCGAAGCCAGCCGTCGGGGTCGATCGTCTCGCGCGTGGCGGCCTCATTGTGGTAGTAGCCCGCGAAGACACCGCGCGACTTGATCAGAATCTCCCCGTCGTCGGCAATACGAATCTGCACACCTGGCACCGCCACACCGACGGTGCCGATGCGCGCGCGACCCGGCTGATTGAGCGTGGCAAGGGCGGAACCTTCGGTCTGGCCGTAGCCCTCGCAGACGGGAACGCCGATGGTCGCAAAGAACTCCAATACCTGCGATGCAATCGGCGCGGCACCGGTCACCGCAATCCGGACCCGTGCCAGGCCGAGCCGCTCGCGCAGCGGGCGAAAGAGCATCAGCCAGCCAAGCGCGTAGCTGATCCGTGCGGCGAAAGTGAGCGGGGCGCCTTCGTACCTGGCCCGGGCCAAGACTCGGCCGCGCGCCATCCAGAAGGCGTAGACCTGACGCTTGAGCCAGGATGCGTCGCGCATCCGGATCTCGATCGCGGCCATCATCTTCTCCCAGACGCGCGGCACGCCGGCGAAGAAGGTGGGCTGAACCTCCTGGAGGTCGCTGACGAGCGATTCTCCGCCGCCACCAAAGTTGACGCGATAGCCCATCGCCAGGGCGAGCACGGTGGAGATGCAGCGCTCCAGCACATGGCAAAGCGGCAAGTAGGAGAGCACCTCGTCCTCGGCGCCCACGTCCCAGATGGCTCCCCAGGTGCGGCCGACGCTGTGCAGGTTGGCGTGCGTGAGCATGGCGCCCTTGGGGGGACCGGTCGTTCCCGAGGTGTAGACGATGATGGCGACCTCCGCCGGATCGAGCGCGGCGACCTGGCGCCAGAAGACCCCCACGTCGGCCGAGGCACCTAGCGCGAGCAGTGCCTCGAAGGTGATCGCCTCCCCGGCGTCGAGTCGGTGCCGGGCGCCGCGGGTCTCGATCAGCACGATGTGCTCGAGGAGCGGAAGACGCCCGCGGACCTGGAGCAGCTTGTCGAGCTGTTCCTCGTCTTCCACCACCGCAACCACGCAGCCCGAATCGGCCAGGACATGTGCGACCTCTTCGGCCGGACTGGTGCAGTAGACGCCTACGACGATCGCCCCGATCCCCTGAGCGCCGAGATCCGCCCACAACCACTCGGGCCGGTTCTCCCCCAGGATCGCCACCCGGTCACCCGGCTGCACGCCAAGCGATAGCAAACCGAGCCCGATGCGCGCCGAGCGGTCGGCGTAGTCGGCCCAGCTGTATTCGTGCCAGCGGCCGAGATCCTTGTGCCGGAGGGCCACGCGGTCGGGCGACATGTCCGCGTTGCGGCGGAGCAGCGCGGGCAGCGTCTCGACCGGCGCGCCGACGCCCGTTGCTTCCCCGACGGCCGCTGGCGCCGTCACGACGCGACTCCGAGATAAGCGTCCACCACGGCGGGGTCGGCGCGCACCGCGTCAGGCGTGCCGATCGCGAGCACTCGACCGAAATCCATCGCCATGACGCGCTGCGCCAGATCCATCACCAGGTGCATATCGTGTTCGACCAGCAGGATGGCGATTCCGAGTTCTTCATTGATTTCCCGGATGTAACGCGCCATGTCCTCCGTCTCTTCGAGATTCATCCCGGCGGCCGGCTCATCGAGCAGCAGGAGCCGCGGTTGCATCGCGAGGGCGCGCGCCACCTCGACCCGTTTGCGCACCCCGTAGGGGAGTCGCGCGACCGCCTGGAAGCGGTACGGCTCCAGCTCGAGCAGCTCGATGATGTCTTCCGAGGCGCGCCGCTGCGCGATTTCCTCGTTGCGCGCCTTGCCAAACCAGACCGCGCCGGCGAGCAGGCCGGTGCGCATCAGATGATGGCACCCCAGCAGCACGTTCTCCAGGACGGTGAGATGGCTGAACAGGCCGAGGTTTTGAAAGGTACGAGCCACGCCAAGGCGGGCGATCGCAGTCGGCGAGCGACCGGAGAGCATGGTGCCCTCGAGGGCAATCCGGCCGCGTTCCGGGCGATAGACGCCGTTCAGACAGTTGAAGATCGACGTCTTGCCGGCGCCGTTCGGCCCAATGATGGCAAACAACTCACCGCTGGTCACGGTGAAGTTCACGTCGTCGAGCGCAGTAACGCCGCCGAACCGGAGGGTGAGCTGCTCGACGGTCAGGAGGTGGGGCGTCACGCGCTCCATCGTTTCCGGCGGCGATAGGTCTTGACGTCGCGGAATGAGCGGCGGTCGGCGCCGCCGCCGAGATAGAATTCGCGGACGTCCGCGTCGTCGCGCAGCGTCTCTGCGGAGCCGTCGCGGACGATCTTTCCGTTCTCCATGATGTAGCCGTAGTGCGCCACTGAGAGCGCCATGGCGGCGTTCTGCTCCACCAGGAGCACGCTGGTTCCGGCCTGGTGGACCGTCAGCACGATCTCGCGGACCTGATCGACGATTCGGGGGGCCAGTCCGAGCGACGGCTCGTCGAGGATGAGCAGGCGGGGCGCAGACATCAGTGCGCGGCCGATCGCGACCATCTGTTGTTCGCCGCCCGAGAGATAGCCGCTGACCGCCCGGCGCCGCTCGGCGAGCCGGGGAAAGAGTGCGTACGTCCGATCGAGCGCTTCGCGCATGGCACCTCGACCGCGGGTAAACCCGCCGACCCGCAGATTCTCCTCGACGGTGAGTTCGGCAAACAGGCGGCGCCCTTCCATCACCTGCGCCAGGCCGAGCCGGACGATGTCGGGCGCCGTCTGCTCACCGAGCGTGGTACCGCTGAAGCCGACCTCACCCTTGGTGGCGCGCCCGCGGTGGATGGAGAGGAGGCCGGTGACGGCGCGGAGCAAGGTCGTCTTGCCGGCGCCGTTGGCGCCGAGCAGGGCGACGATGGTGCTCGGCGGAACCTCGAGGCTCACGCCGCGCAGCACGAGAATCACATCGCTGTAGACGACCTCGAGATTCCGGACCGCAAGGTGTCCGTCCCCCTGGGTCGTCGTCAGCGCCGACACTGGATCGGGCACAAGGTGTCCTGTAGTAGGAATACGGCGAGCGGGGTATCCGATACTACCGCCCGGGGGCGGGGTGTCAAGGAGTCGCCCGGGCACTTCCTCCAGAATACTCGAGCCCGGCCGAGCAGATGTCTCGACCGGGCTGTTGCGGCGCCTCAGGTTCGGGGGTGCCTAACGATAGCCGTGGTACTTGCGACCGGTATCTGGCGCGGCTGCCGGCGGGGCCTGCCACCGGCCCGATTCGTAGTCGAACCAGACCTGCCCGACCCGCTCCCGAAACGCCCGCATGATCTGCTGGCCATCCGGGCGTGACGCTACCAGACCGATCAGCTGATTGTTGTACGCGCTCGTCGCGATGCCCACCATCTTGATCAGCGCGTCGTAGCCCGCTCGCAAGCTGTCGACCGTAACGGTGGCCGTGCTGTCGACGTACGTGACGCCGGGGAATCCGTCGAGTGCGGCGATATTCGCGGGCGGGACGGCCCGGAGCCCGACCCGCAGCGGAGCTGGCGCCTTCATGGCCTGGGTCTTCCCTGCCTTGAGGTTCTCCACCGCCAGCTTCGCCTTGCTGGTCAACTCCGCCCGCGCCTCGGCCACCGGCCGCGGTTCGGCGTTGTCGGCGGCGGTGGCCTTCTTCACGGTGACGAACTCGATCCACGGCATCGGCGTCGCCAGGTCGGCAGCGAGCCGGTCGTCACCGGAACCGAAGATCACCGGCGTCCCGTTCCGTCCCCAGGAGAGCCCGACCAACTCGGTCTCGGTAATGAACTGGCCGTTGATGGCGATCCCGATGCCGAGCGTGAAAGTGTGGGAGGCAAAGCCTCGAGACCCGGTCTTGGCGTGCATGCCCACCACCGCCACGCCATCGAACCTCTCGAAGTTCGGGGTATCGAAGTAGCCGTCGAACGACTGGTCGCGGAGGATCTGCGTGGCCCGGGGGTCGAGAAGATCGCGCCGAACGTCGGGACCCGGATTCCCGCTGCCATGGCCGTCGACGATCATGACCTCGGTAGCGCCGCCCTGGTAGAGGCCGTCGACCACCGCGTTGATGTCGGCAACCAGCATCTCCTGGCCCGTGGGATAGAGCGGCGAGCCGTAGTTGAACGACGACGGATCGCTCTGGCCGGAGAGGCCTTCCATGTCATGAAGGACCAGGATCCGGAGGCCGTCGCTGGTGTCGGGGCGCGCGGCTTCGAGGGTCCACGGCGCGCCGGATGGGGCGGCGGACGCGGTGCTCCCTGCGGGCTGCGAGGACGGAGTGCTGCAGGCGGCAGCGGTCAGCACGGCGCCGACGGCAATGAGGCGAAGTGAGCGAGACATGGAAACCGGTTCGTTGGGGGACGGATCGGAATGTAGCCGGCTCAGGCTCGATCGTGTTGACGGCGGCCCTGAGACTAAAAGGCCAGTCGTACGCCTGCCAGGAACCAGAGGCGCTCCGCTTGATCGAACAACCTCCCCCGAATCGAGTCCCCTGCGGTGGAGTGGCTGTACTTCACTTCCGCGACCAGGCCGACGGCCCGCTGTGCGCCAAAGATCATGCCGATCGCGACGGCGGGGTGCCAGCTCTCGCCTTCGGCTTCGTGATCGGGGTACAATTTTCCGAGGCTGACGGTAGTGTACGGGATGACATTGCGCGCCTGGTGCGCAAGGTACAGCGAGAGGCCCAGCTCACCGAACCAGCCGCCTCCGTCACACACGGCACCGACCATGGCGTCGCATCCTTCGCCCCGATACCAGCGGCCGATCGAAGCGGTCGGCGCGAGTGGTCCGAGGGATGGGCCACGCAAGTCGAGACGGACACCGGCGGCGAGGTCTCGTTCCGGTGCGAGGCCGACCATCAGGCCAGCTGACGCCGGGTAGCGTTGCGCGGGAAGCCGGTGTGGCACCGCAGCAAGAGCGATGAGCAGACCGCACGCGATTGCGAGGCATTTCACATCGTCCAATCTAGGATCGATCGGAGCTGGAGGCTGTGATCGCCATCACAGGAGCTTGTACCTTTGCCAGTAACGGATGGACAGGAGCCGCGTAGTGGTGTGGGTCCCAGAATTGCGCAGCGACAAGGTGGGGTAATAAACTGGCGCGGAACCTCAGATTCCGCGTAACCTCGATAGGTAGGGGCACCGGGACCGTAAGCCTGGAGGCACACGATGCAGGATCCGATTGAGAGATTCACAGACTGGACACCAGAGAATCTGCACTTCTATGACAAGAAGGAGACGGAGAAAAAGACGTCCAAAGGCAAGAAACAAGAGGAGAAGAAGCCACCCCGCAAGAAGTGACAACCACATCAACCGGTCACCGAGTTGCGACCTTGCAAGTCCGGCACCATGTTAGCTGGACCACCACCTGCACAGCCGTGCGAGCACTGTTCCAAGCTGATCGAGCCTGGTACGGACCTGATAATACTTTCCGGACATCCGAAGGAGCTGGGAATTGTGCCAACCTGGTCTCACAACCTCATCATTTCGCTGTCCGTTCTTGGCGGAGTCCCCGCCGCACTATGGGCGCAAGCCGAGCCCAAAGCTACTGCTCTGGCCCGCCAAGCCGTGGTCCAGGCATACACCGGCGGCATGTACGACGCCACGATCGAAGTGGGTGCGAATGTCGCCTTTCAGATGATGAAGAGCGTCCTCGAAGCCAGCGGACAGCGCCTTTCACAGGCGCAGGAGAGTGAGCTCGGCAAGATCATCGTCGACGTCTTCAAGGAAGTCACGCCACAACAGGTGTGGGTCGACGCAATGGTGCCGCTCTATGCCAAGACCTACTCCCTGGAGGATCTGCAACGGCTGGTCGACCTGCAAACCACACCGTTTGGACAACGGATGATCGCCGCACAAGCTGTGATGACGCGAGAGGGAGCGCGGATCGGCGAAGGGATCATGAAGGAGCGCGAGGCTCTGTTCAGTCGCCGGCTGGGCGAAGAAATTACCAAGCGAATGCCTGATCAGTAGATATGCAACGGATCCGAAGATTTGCCTTTCTGACCGTCCTCGCCGGCCTCGGCGCGATCTTGTTCGTGCCGTTTCTCCGCGCCGGGGCACCCACACCCATATCCACGTCAGCAGCTGCCGTGTTTGTCGCATTCGCGACAACCATCGCGGCGATCGCGACCTGGCTCGGCCTGGGCTGGGCAGACCGGGCCGAGCTTCCCATGTCGATGCTGCGGGCGTTCGAGTCCAAGAGTCGTTGGCCGATCAGTACGGTTGGGCTTTCATCGGCTGCCGCCGTTGGCATCGGCATCGGCATCGGCCTGTTCGGGCTCGCACTGTTTGCGATCTTCGACCTGCCGTCGAGCACGGCGTCGTTCGCTGTCCGAGTCGGATCGGCCCTCTTTGCCGCTGTTACACTGGAGACCGTGCTCCATCTGGCCATCATGAGCGGCGTGGTGGCGGCGACGCGCAGCATCCGGGCTGGTATCGTCGTCTCTACGGCCGCGTATATCGGGTTCCATCTGATGAGCCTCGGCGGACAGGAGTCGACGATCATCCTGGCCGCTACGATCGGCAATGGTGCAGCGGGCCTCTTATTCGGCTGGCTCTACGCTCGCTACGGATTCGAGTATCTGGTGCTGGCCCATCTGATGGCGCATACTATTACGGTAGGGTTCGCCTAGAAACAGTTTGCTGATTGGCGGAACATGATGCCGTATACAGCGCAATGAGAACGCCGGCATCAACCGCCGCGCTGCTCCTCCTGATCGGAACGGCATGCGCCACGACCGAAACGACTGACGCGGACATCGACGTCCGCTCCTGCCCGATTCCCGGCGGCGAGTTCGGCCCCATCGGTTGTGCCATAGTCCAAGGCGTGGCGTGGCAGGACGGCCAACGCCTCGCCATGACGCCGATTCGCGGAGAGGGCTGCAACGGCGTGTCATTCGTCGGACCCTACGCGTCGAGCACGGCGCGCACCGACCAGACCGGCGCGTTCACGCTCACCATCGGCTGGATCGAGCCGCTCAGCTCAACGCGCAGGACACCGCCCGATACGGCAACAGTCGAACTCCGCACCTTCAGTCAGGCCAGTCCGAGCGCATGCGCCGCTGCTTCGGCCCGCGCACACCTGATCGCACACTTTGCCGCCAACGGAAGTGTCGTTCGCCTGACAGGCGCCGACAGTCTGGTCTTCCTCCCGATCGAATAGCCGCCCATTCCCGCAGCAGGCGCCGTGACAACCACGTTACGTCCGGTGCAGTGAGTCGTGATTCGCTCGGGGCAGATTCGAGCGACCCGGACATTGCCGTCGGCCATCCTGCTGTCCTCCGGGACAGCAGCGGCCCGTCGTGCACGGCCCCGGTCATGTCGCCCCACGAATCATCGCGCACACCTAAGGAGACCTCCGTGAATCGCCGGCTGCTATCCGCTCTAACGCTCTTTCTGGGGGTCGGGCTCCTGACGAGCTGTACCGATCAGACCGAGCCGACCGTCCCGGAAACCAACGCTCCGGTCGAGCTGGCCATTTCCGACGCGAACCGCGGCGGAAACCCGGACTTCTTCTGGCTTCCGCCCACGGTCACGAATCTCCCCAAGTCGACCGGGCAGTTCGACGCCGCCGTACTGAACCAGCTGGTGATCGAGATCTGCCAGCTGAATACCGCCGGGCAGTGCACCGGCCCGGTGATCCAGCGGTTTGCCGCGGACGAGAAGTTGGTGCGCAATCAGATCAGAGTACACCCGCTCCTTCAGTTCTATGCCGCCGAATGGCTGACCATCTTCAGCGACATCAAGGCGGGTTCGTTCTACCGGATCCGAGTGCTCCAGAACGGCGCCGAGATCGGTTTCCTGGACGTGCAGGTCGTCGGCAGACTGCTCGACCTCCTCAAGGTCAACCGGTCGCTCTACGCTCCCGTCATCCGGGGCGAGATCCAACCGCTCTGGTTCCGGATCCAGAAGCCGGCGGCCGTCAACAGCGTCACGATCAACGAAGTCGAATCCAACGGCGGTACGCCGGGGGACTGGATCGAACTCCACAACAGTGCGGCGGTTCCGGTCAGTGTGGCCGGCTACGTCGTCAAAGACAACGACGATACGCATAGCTACACCCTGCCCGCCGGCGCCACGATTCCCGCCGGCGGATTCCTGGTGATCGAAGAAGCGGATCTTGGCTTCGGGTTGGGTGCGGCGGACGCGGCCCGGCTGTTCACGCCCAAGAGCGCCACCCTGGTCGACTCCTACACCTGGACCGAGCACGCGGCGACGACCTATGGCCGCTGCCCCGATGGAACCGGAACCTTCCAGACCACCACGATTTCCACCAAGGGTGCTGCGAACGATTGCTCCGTAGTCATCAAGATCAACGAAGTCGAATCGAACAACGGCGTCCCCGGCGATTGGGTGGAGCTGTACAATCCGGGCCTGGTGGCTCGCGACCTGGCCGGCTACGTCTTCAAGGACAACGACGACTCGCACGGCTATGTGCTGCCGGCCGGCAGCATCATCCCGGCAGGCGGTTATCTGGTGCTGGACGAAGCGGCGTTCGGCTTCGGCCTGGGCGCGGCCGACGCGGCCCGGCTCTTTGCGCCAGGTGGCACCACGCTCGTGGATTCATACGAGTGGACCGCGCACGCCGCGACCACCTACGGCCGCTGCCCCAACGGCATCGGAGATTTTACCACCACGGCGGTGCCGACCAAGGGCGCCGTGAACAACTGCGGTGCAGTCGCCACGACCGTGGTGATCAACGAGATCGAATCGAGCGGCGGCACGCCCGGCGACTGGGTCGAGCTCTACAACACCGGAACGAGTCCGGTCGACCTGTCCGGCTACATCTTCCGCGACGACGACGATACCCACACCTACGTTCTGCCGGCCGGCAGCATCATCGCCCCGGGCGGCTATTTCCTGATCGAGGAAGCCGCGATGGGGTTCGGGCTGGGCACGCCCGACGCCGCCCGTCTGTTTGCTCCGGACGGTGTGACGCTCGTCGATTCGCACGCCTGGACGCCGCATGCGTCCACCACCTACGGCCGCTGCCCCAACGGCACCGGTGCCTTCGTCACCACGGCGGCGGCGACCAAAGGCGCGGCGAACAACTGCGGCGGCGGCGTCACCGCCACCGTGGTGATCAACGAGGTCGAATCGAACGGCGGCACGCCGGGTGACTGGGTCGAGCTTTACAACACCGGCGCAAGCCCGGTCGACCTGTCCGGCTACATCTTCCGCGACAACGACGATACCCACACCTATGTCCTCCCGGCGGGCAGCATCATCGCCCCGGGCGGGTACTTTCTGATCGAGGAGGCTGCCCAGGGCTTCGGCCTGGGAAGTCCGGACGCGGCCCGTCTCTTCGCACCTGACGGCGTGACACTGGTCGACTCCTACGACTGGACGCCACATGCGTCCACCACGTACGGCCGCTGCCCCAACGGTACCGGTACTTTCATCACGACGACCAGCTCCACCAAAGGCGCGGCCAACGACTGCGGCGTACCGGTGAGAATCAACGAGGTGGAGTCGAACAACGGCACGCCCGGTGACTGGGTCGAGCTCTACAACCCGAGCCCGAACGCGGTGGATCTCTCCGGTTTCGTGTTCCGGGACGATGACGACACCCACAACTACGTCATCCCGGCCGGCACGACGATCGCCGGAAACAGCTATTACCTGATCGAAGAAGCCGCGATGGGCTTCGGGTTGGGCGCCGCCGATGCGGCCCGCCTGTTCGCACCTGGCGGTGTGACGCTGATCGATTCGTACACGTGGACCGCGCACGCAACGACGACCTACGGCCGGTGCGCCAACGGGACCGGGCCGTTCACCACAACCACCAGTCCGACCAAGGGAGCGGTCAACACCTGTCCCGGTGACATCGCCACGCTGCCGTGGCCGGGCGATGCCGCCGTCGGGCTTGTGGACGCCCCGGGGGCGTTCCCCTCGAACATGAGCGGGCTCGTCTACGAAGGTACCGGAAGCGCCACGTCCGGGATCCTCTGGGCGGCGCGCAACGGTCCGGGCGCCCTGTTCCGCCTGGTCTGGAACGGGACGATCTGGACGCCTGACGCGGCCAACGGCTGGAGCGCCGGCAAGCTGCTGCGCTACCCGGACGGCACCGGGGATCCCGACGCCGAGGGTGTGACCTTCGCAGGGAGCGGCTCGGCAGGGGGCCTGTACGTGTCGACCGAGCGGAACAACGCCATCAGCGGAGTCAGCCGCAACAGCATCCTGCGATTCGATCCGAGCGCTGCCGGGACCACGCTCACCGCCACCCACGAATGGCAACTGACCGATCTGCCACCCACCGGTCCCAACCTGGGCCTCGAGGGCATCGCGTGGGTTCCCGATGCCTACCTCGTGGCGCAGGGCTTCTTCGACGAGAGCAGGGGTCACGCGTACAATCCGGCCGAGTACCCGAACCATGCCGGTGGAGTCTTCTTTGTGGGCGTGGAGGCGAACGGCGAGGTCTATGCCTACGTGCTGAACCACAGCGACAACTCGGCCACTCGGGTGGCCACCATCACGAGCGGTTTCATCGGCGTGATGGAGGTGACCTTCGATCGCGAGCTTGGCCAGCTCTGGGCCGTCTGCGACGACGGCTGCGGTGGGCGGACTGCCCTGCTCCAGATCAACCCGAGCACCGGGCGGTTCGGCGTGGGTCCGGTGTTCGAGCGGCCCACCGGAATGCCGAACCTGAACAACGAAGGCTTTGCGATCACGCCGCAGGCCGAGTGCGTTGCCAACCGGAAGCCGGTCTACTGGGCCGATGACAGCGCCACCGATGGACACGCGATCCGGAGCGGGACGATCTCGTGCACAGCGAGTGGGGGCGAGAGCCCCAGAATCGCCCGCAGGCGATAGCGGCACCTGGTAGAGATCGAACGATCGGGCAGGGGCGTAACCGGCTCCCGCCCGATTGCTTTCTCCGCGACTGTCGGGGGCGACGATGCTGGATCACTTCGTCGGCGCGGATACCCGGTGGGTCCGCCGCGGCAATCGGTGCCACGCGGGTGGAGTCAGCTGGCGCTGGCGGAGCCCTCGTCGACGATTTCGGTCCGCACTTCCACCGCCCCGCGCGACGGCACGATCGGCTCCCCTCGCTGTTCAAGCAAGGCTCGCGTCACGGCGGCGCCGAACAGGCTGATCTGCGCCGAATAGAAAACCCAAATCAGAATCACCAGAACTGCGCCCGCCGCACCGTACGCGGAAGCGGGACCGGTGCGGGTCAGGTAGAGCGAGATGACGAACTGCCCGGCGACGAACAGGATGGCCGTCAGCAGCGCACCCTGCCGCGCCTGCCGCCAGCTGAGCTGGACATCCGGCAAGATCCGGAAGATCAGCATGAAGAGCAAGGTGACCACGCCAAGCGAGACGAGCAGGTCGACACCCGAGAGCAGTACCGTCGGGAACGGGATCCAGTGCTCGGCGAACTCGACCACCGCAGCGAGCGCGATGGTGACCAGGAACGAGGTGAGCATGACGAACCCGATCCCGAGCACCATCCCGAACGACAGCAGCCGTGTGAGCAGGAAGGCGACCACGCCGCTCCGCGACGGCTTGGATTTGACCTCCCAGATCGCGTTCAGGGAGGTCTGCAGCTGGCCGAAGACCGAGGTGGCGCCGAGCAGCATCGCAACCACGCCGAGCACGGTGGGCAGCAGGCCCGCCCGCTCGACCCGGGATCGCTCGACGGCCTCCTCGATGGTCATGGCAGCGCTGCCGCCCACGAGTTCCTCGATCTGGCCCGCGATCCGGCCCTGGGCCGCGTCCTCCCCGAAAAACGCCCCGGTAATCGCGATCACCACGACCAGGAGCGGCGCCATCGAGAACAAGGTGTAGTACGCGAGCGAGCTGGCGGCCTGAACCGCATTGCGCCCGGACCAGATGGCGTAAGCTCGCTTGAGGACGCTCGATGCCGTCCGAAGCTGCTTGCGCATATTCAGGGCCTTCGCATCTGCGGCGCGGAACGGGCAGCCTCTTCCGCTCCGACCAGCATCGAGTCGAGCGCCGCCCGCTCGAAGACGCGGCCGTTCGTCAGGACGGCCCGGATCCGCCGGACATTGGCGACGTCAGCCAGCGGGTCGGCATCGAGCAGCACCAGGTCCGCATACCGACCCG
The DNA here is from genome assembly GCA_964619465.1 of uncultured Gemmatimonas sp. Classification (GTDB taxonomy): domain Bacteria; phylum Gemmatimonadota; class Gemmatimonadetes; order Gemmatimonadales; family GWC2-71-9; genus SHZU01. The sequence goes on along the minus strand of CAZUES010000002.1, from coordinate 66,400 downwards.
CCTGAATGGTGCCGAGATCACCAGCGCGACCGAGGTACTCCGCCCCATTCAGCGTCGCCGCCCGCAGTGCCTCGGCCGGAGATAGCCCCGCGGCGGCCAGTTCGTCGAGCTCGTCGTGCATGCTGGAGCCGGGAAACACGAAGGAGTCACCCGCATCGGTGCCGACCATAATCGGTACGCCGGCCCGGAAGGCGTCGGTGGTCAGGCTCCGCCCGCGATGATAGAAATCGAGATACGACCGGCGTCCCTCCGGCGAGGGGTCGCCCGCCACCATCCCGTCGGCATCGGCGCGCCACGCCCTCTGCGCAGACAGCGGGATATACTTCATTCTGTCGTCGTGCCGATAGGCCGAGTCGTGGGCAAAGCCATCCATCTTCCGGGTGCCTAACGTGGGCGTGATGTAGGTCCGATTCTTCGCAAAGGTGCGGAACACCTCGGTACAGCGATCCGGATCGTACTCGTCGATCATCCGCCGCCGCCGCTCGGTCGGCGAGATTTTGAGCAGCCCTTTCTGCAGCGAGTCCGCGCCCGGAAAGCAGTTGAACAGGAAGATTCGCGAATGCTCGAGGCTCCCCTGCCCCGCATTTGAGATCTCGAGCGCGCTCACCGTCGCCGGTTCGTGACCCGCAAACGGCAACCCGAGGCGGCGCGCTTCTTCGGTCAAGCCGAAGTAACCCTCCCGCGGGATGTTGTTGTAAACCTTGATGAAATCGAAGCCGCGCTCCTTGAAGTAGCGGGCCAGCTGCTGCCCTTCCTCCCGGGTTCTGGCTCGATAGAAGGCGGGCATCGTATCCGGCATTCCGGCGCCGCCATTCACGGCCCAGCTGGCGAGCGAGAGAAGGCGCGGTCCGACCAGCGTGCCTGCTTCGATCTGTCGCTGCCAGGCACGGTGCGCATCGAGGCCGGGCGTTACGGCCGGGTTGGGGTTGGGCCGATCTGCACCCATCACCCGAACCCCGGTGACGCCATTCGCGATGAACAGCGGCAACTCGACCTCGGTCGTCTTCCCGCTGGCGGTCAGATGAACGTGCATATCGAGCAGGCCGGGGATCAGAAACTTCTCGCGGCCGTCGATAGTGCGGACACCCGCTGGGACATGGGCCCGTTCGGCGGGCTCGACCGCGGCAATGCGGCCCGCCGCGATCAGAACCGTCTGGTCGGGAACCAACCGTCCCCGCTCCACATCCACGATGGTCACTCGGGTAATGGCCACGTCGTCTTGCGCCGAAGCAGCCCCCGCAAACAGTGAGACGAGGAGGAGAAGAACGAGCAGCGAGCGATTCATTGGATGACCGAAGGTTCGAGACGTCGATGAGTTCCCCATCGCACCATCGTGAACGATGGACCCGCCTCGGCCGTTTCGCCAGTTTCAACCGAAACGGCGGGCTCGGCTACCCGCGGCGCCGCGCGTCGTGAAGTCGTTCGGGCCAGGTGAGTTCCATGGTCCCGCCGACCGGTAAGGCCTGCCACGTTTCCAGCATGTCCCGCCATCCGGCGCACACGGCGACGATCTCGACGTCGGTGAACTGACGTCGCCGACTGCCCGCCGGCGCCCAGGTATATCGCCGCAGCCGTTCCCGCAGCGCCGGCGACTCCGGACCCAGCCCCTCCGCCATGGCCTGGTCGAAGAGACCGACCATGATTTCGGTGGCCGTGAGTACATCCTTGTTTTGTTTGAGGATCGCGTTCGATCGCTGTGCTGCGCGCGGCTTGCGACGTCCGCCGATGTGCGTCAGGCTGCCGAACACGGCTCCGTCGGCCACGCTGCCCCAGAAGCCGCCACGGATTCCGAGGGCGCGCTCGACAGCAAAGTGCGCCAGGTCGTGGGGGATGGTGCCCATGTGGCCGACGCCCTTGACGTGAAAGGTCACCCCATCGGATCGGGTAATGACCGTCTCATACCGCCGCTCGTCCAGACGGGTAAGCCGTAACTGCACCGAACGCCCACCTCTCGCAGATCATCCATCAGCCCTGAGCGCCGTGGCCGGATCGATGGCGACGGCACGCCGAGTCGGAAGGTAACTCGCCACCAGCGCCACGGCCCCGATCGCGAGCGCGGTGGCTCCGTAGGTGAGCGGATCGACCGCCTGAACACCGTGCAGCAACCCGGAAAGCATCCGGGTCAGCACCGCAGCCGTCGCGAGTCCGATCACCAGGCCGGTGCCGGTCACGAGAGCCGCCTGGCCCAGCACCATCCGCCGCACGTCCGCCGGCTGGGCACCGAGCGCGATCCGCACCCCGATTTCCCGGGTCCGCTGCGCCACCACGTAGGAGATCACCCCGTAGATGCCCACCAAGCCCAGGATCAGGGCGACCACGGCGGCAATCGACAGCATCACCATGGCAAACGCCGCCCGCGCCATCGAGGCCTCCTGCAGATCCGCCAGCGTCCGCACGTCGGCCAGCGGCAGACTCGAATTGACGGCCCAGACCGCCTGCTCGATGCTCCGCTGCACGCCGCGCGGGTCGCCGTTGGTGCGCACCAGGAAGGTCATCGACCGGATCGGCTGCCCGCCGAACCGCTCGGGCGAAAGCGGCCAGAGCACCGTGACCGGCGCATCCTGGCTGACGCCGTCGGAGCGGGTGTCGGCCAGGACGCCGACGATCTCGTGCCAGTCCCCTCCAATACCCAGACTGATCCGCTTGCCCACCGCGTCGGCCGCCGAGGACCAGTAGGCGCGCGCGAGATTCTCGGTGACTACCACCACTTTGGCGCGGTTATCGATGTCGTCCCAGGTAATGGTCCGCCCGGCGCGAATCGGGTTCTGCAGCGTTTCGGCGTAGCCGGGGGCAATCGAGTTGTGGCGCCGGGGCGGCTGGAGCGTGTTGGGATCGACCTCGATCCCTTCGACACTGATAGGCGAGTCCATCCGCAGCGGGAGCATCGGGATGCCCCACGACGCGCCCGCGCTCGACACCCCCGGAACCTGCATCAGTCCGGCCAGGACCTGGCGTTCGATCTCGATGACCCGGGCAGGATCGGGCACTTCGGCCTCCGGAATGAAGAGCCGGAAGGTGAGCACCTGCTCCGGGTTGCGGAAACCGGGATCGACGGCCTGCAGCGACTGGACGCTCCGCACCATCAGGCCCGAGCCGATCAGCAGCACCAGAGCGAGCGCCACCTGCACCACCACCAGACCGTTCCGCGCCCGGAAGCGCGCCCGATCGGCACCACCACCGCGGCTCCCCTCCTTGAGGGCGCGATGCAAATCGGGGCGGCCATACTTGAGCGCCGGCAGAAGGCCGAACAGGAGGCCAGCCACCAGGGAGATCGCCGCGGTAAAACCCAGCACCCGAAGATCGACGCCGATGTCACTCATCCGAGGCAGGCTTTGCGGACCGATCGACCGGAGCAGCTGGAGTCCTCCATACGCCAGCGCCAAACCCAGCGCACCTGCCATCGCACCAAGCAGCACACTCTCGGCCAGGAAGCCGCCGATGATTCGATCGCGGCCGGCGCCGAGTGCGGTGCGCACCGCCACTTCGCGCTCGCGGGATTCGGCGCGCACCAGGAAGAGATTGGCCACATTGGCGCAGGCCAGGAGCAGCACCAGGCCGACGGTGCCGAGCAAGACCCAGAGCACCGTGCTCACGTCGCCCACCACGGCCTGCTTGAGGGGTTCGAGTGCCGGGGCAAAGCCGGTCTGTTTGAAGCGCTCGTAGGGCATCCCGCCCGGATAGCGTTCGAAGGCCAGCGGAAGCACCCTGGCCAAGTCCGCATTGGCCTGGGCGATGTCGACGCCTGGCTTGAGCCGCGCCAGGGCGGGATAGCGGATCGCCATCAGCTGCGCACGGGCCGGGTCGAGCCGGGCCGGGAGATAGACGGCGGGATCGTACTCGAGCACCCGAAACTCGCGCGGCAGCACGCCGATGACCTGATGCGGCACGCCGTCGATCTGGAGATTCTGTTCGAGCATCTGGCGGTCGCCACCGTAACGGCGCTGCCAGTAGGCGTAGCTCAGCATGACCGTTGGAGGTGCGCCCGGCAGGTCATCGTCGGCCGTGAAGCGGCGGCCCACGGTCGGCTGCGCGCCGAGCAGCGACAGAGTGCCGTCGGTCACCGTCAGCGAGCGGACCCGTTCCGGTGACGAACCCCCGGTGATGGTGGCGGCGCCGTCGAAGGTGAGGCCGATTTCGTCGAAGACGCGGTTTTCACCACGATAGGTGAAGTAGAGCGCGTCCGAGAGCGGGAGATTGCGTCCCGTGCCCCCCAGGTTCGGCGCAACGTGGGCAAGCTGCACCAGCCGATCGGCTTCCTGATACGGCAGCGGCTTGAGCAACACACCGTTGACCACGCTGAAAATGGCCGAGTTGGCGCCGATGCCGACGCCAAGCGTCAGCACGCCAATGATGGTGAAGAGCGGGGCACGAGCCAGACGGCGGGCAGCGTACCGCAACTCCCTCAATGAGAGGGACATGAACGACCTCGGAGCAAAAGATGCGACGGCTTTGACTCCGAGATGCGCGAGGTGCTGAGATGGTCGCTGACGGGAACCTGATGGCGCGAGCGGCTCGGTCTCGGGCCGGTGCAGCCCTGAAGACCGAGCCGCCGACTAACTCAAGGACGACGGCCGAACTCCCCGAACATATCGATCGAGACCGTGGCCGGGGTCCCATCGCGCCCGATGGTGAAGTTCACCGTGCTCTGTGAGAACAGCGCCGAGTTCCTCCAGATGGCCCGGAAGGTATCGAAGTTCCAGTGCTCCAGATCCCCCGTGAACTGGGGGCCATAGCGCACCACCAGCTTGCCGTTTTCCAGCGCCACCTTGAAATCGCCGTTGGCGCTGTCGGCGTAGGTTCCGACGTACTTGTCGAGTGCAACCGTCGGGGTGGTGTTCTTGACCCGCTTGGTCTCCGCCTCAGCTGCCAGCTGCGCAGCACGGGTGGCGGCGCGTCCCTGTTGCTGCTTGATCTCAGCCACACGATCCTTGGCGGGCAGGCCCAGGAAGCGGTCGAAGATGGTATAGGTCAGCGCGGTCGGCAGCGGCGAGCCGTTCATATTGGCCAGAGCGACCACGCCCAGCTGTTCGTCGGGCAGCATCGCAACCAGTGCCGTCATCCCGTCGATATTCCCGCCGTGATGCACCACGAAGCGGCCTTTATAATCCTGCAGGAACCAGCCCATCCCGTAAGCGGAGAAGTACCCGTCACGTTCGGCACCCTGCGCAGCGCCGCCGCCACCGCCACCACGACGCATGGCGAACTGCGGCGTCCGCGTCTCTTCGAAGGCGCGCTGACCGAGCAGCGCCTTGCCGTTGACCTTGCCGCCGTTCAGCTGGAAGCGAATCCACTGGGCCATGTCGAGCACGTTGGAATTGATCGAGCCCGCTGGAGCGACATGGTCGATGTCCCGCGCCGGCACGATGCGCAGCGTATCGTTGATCCGTGCATGCGGCAGCGCCAGGTTGGTCTTTCCGGCCAGGTCTCTGACCGACAGGCTCGACTCGCGCATGCCGAGCGGCGCGAGGATCCGCTGCGCGGCAAAGTCGGACCAGGTCGGCGTCCCGGCCACCTTGGCCACGGCCATGCCGGCCGCGAGATACATCAGGTTCTGGTAACCGTATTGCTGCCGGAACGGGCCAGCCGGCTTGACGAAGCGGAGCCGCCGGATCAGTTCCTCGCTGGTAAACTGTCCGCTGATCCAGACCAGGTCGGTGCGGGCGAGCCCGCTCCGGTGGGTCAGGGCATCCCGCATGGTGATTTCCTGCGAGACGAACGGATCGTGGAGCCGGAATCCGGGCAGATAGGTCGCCACCGGTTCATCCCAACTCATCTTCCCCTCGTCCACCAGCATCGCCACCGAGAGGCCGGTAAAGGCCTTGGTGGAGGAGCCGATCGCAAAGATGGTGTGCGCGTCGACCGGGTCAGGCTTCCCGATGGCTCGCACGCCGAACCCCTTGGCATAGACGATCGAGTCGTTCTTCACCACGGCAATGGCGATCCCCGCGTGCTCGAGCTCGCGGATGGCGTTGGCGACATACTGATCGAATCCGTCGAGCGGGTTACGCTGAGCCCGTTGGCCCGTGGCAACGGAAGCAAGGGTCGCGAAACACAAGAGAATGAGCGAAGACAACCGCCGCAGTTTCGACATGGCAGGGCTCTGGTAAGGGAAACATCGATTGCACTGGATTCGGATTTGTATACAAACCCGCATCCAATGATGTTCACGAAGCCGCGATGTTGCAAGTCGGCACGCCGGCCCGGAAGACTCCGGAGGCGTGGCCCTGCAATCGTGTAAACATTGGGCGACCCACGCCCGGCCGTCGACCACCTCGCGCATAGTCGATATGCTCGGCCATTCGCTCTGCCCGGCTGTCGGTAGACCAGCTGGCATCGTGGTCCGTTCGGCGACCCCCACCCCGACGGATCTGCTATCTTTCCCACATGCTTCCGATTGCCCTGCTGCTGCTTGCCCAGGTGGCCGACACGCTGACGTTCAGCGGTCGTGCCCAGCGTCTCAACGTGCCGATTCCTCGGATCGAAGCCGAAATCAAGGTCGATGGTGTGCTCGACGAGGCGGTCTGGTCGCAGGCCGCACGGCTGACCGATTTCTCCCAGTATCAGCCCGTTGACGGCCGTCCTGCCGAGGAACCGACCGAGGTGCTGGTCTGGTATTCGGCGCAGGCGATTCATTTCGGGGTCCGGGCCCGGGAAATTCACGGCGACGTGGTCCGCGCCACACGCGCCAACCGCGACAATATCGCCAGCGAAGATCACATCCAGATCCTGCTCGATACCCACAACGACCGTCGCCTGGCCTATCTCTTCGGCGTCAATCCGCTCGGTGTGCAGCAGGATGGTACCCGATCCTCGCAGTGGGGCGGCGGGGCGGGCGGGTCCTCCGCGACCGGCGGCGGCTTCAGCAGCAGCAATTTTCTCGACGGCAACGTCGACCTCAATCCCGATTACGTCTTCGAATCGCGCGGGCAGGTGGTGCCCGACGGGTACGTGATCGAGATCCGGATTCCCTTCAAGAGCCTGCGCTATCAGTCGAAGGCCGTGCAGGACTGGGGTATTCAGGTGCTCCGGCGGGTGCAGCACACCGGCTATCAGGACACCTGGACCCCGGCGGTGCGGGCCAATTCGAACTTCCTGGCACAGGGTGGCACACTCCAGGGACTCAACGACATGCGACCGGGACTGGTGCTCGAGGTCACGCCTACCGTTACCGGGCGGCTCGATGGCTCCCGCACAGGCGCCGGCACCTGGCGCTACGACGAGACCGGCGACCTGGGCGGCGATGCTCGCTGGGCCATCAATCAGAGCCTGACCCTTAACGCCGCCGTCAATCCCGACTTCTCTCAGGTCGAGGCCGATGTCGGTCAGGTCCTGCTCAACGAGCGCTTTGCCATCTTCTATCCCGAGAAGCGGCCCTTCTTCCTCGATGGCCTCGAGTTGTTCGACACACCGAGTCAGCTGATTTATACCCGACGGATCGTGTCGCCCTCGGCCGGGCTCAAACTGGCTGGTAAGGTGGGCGGCGTTACCCTCGCCACCATGGTTGCGGCCGACGATCGCGCCACCTCGTGGAACGGCGGGCAGGCGCCGATCTTCGGTGTCACGCGGCTGCGACAGGATCTGGGTCAGGCCGGCACCCTGGGCGGGGTGCTGACCACCCGCGAAGACGGCGGCGATCATTCCCGCCTGATTGGTGCGGACGCGCGGATCTACCATTCCCGGCTCTACTACGTCGAGGTCCAGACCGCACAGTCGTTCGCCGAGCGTGGCGGACGAAGCAACAGCGGCAATCTCTTCAAGGTCGATTGGGACCGGACCGGACGGCGCTGGGGCTTTCATCACAGCATCGAGGCCATCGATCCGGACTTCGACGCGGCAGCCGGATTCGTCAACCGGACCGGCGTGGTCGAAGCCTCATTCTCCAACCGCCTGAGCTTTTACGGCGCTCCGGGCGCGCTGGTTCAGACCATCGGCGGGTTCCTCAGCTTTCGACGTATGTGGGCCTATGATCGGCTGGGCGACGGACTGATCGAAGGACGGGAGAGCATCTCACCCAGTGCAACCCTGCGCGGCGGCTGGCAGGTGGGCACGTCGCTGGCGCGGAATCTCTACGCCTATGACCCGGACGACTACACGGATTACGAGGTGCTGGGCCGGTCGCTCAATACGCCCAACTTCGAACCGTTTCCGATGCCCGGGCCGGAGCGGGAGCTCTGGTCGGGCTCGCTGTCGGTGACAACCCCGACCTTCCGGCAAGTCAGCGCCACCGCGAGCGTCGCATACGGCGAAGTTCCGATCTTCCGCGAAGCAAGCCGCGGACGGAGCCTGCAGCTCAATGCGGTGGTCGACCTTCGGCCCACGTCGGCCATGCGCACCACGATGCAGGTTACCCGGCTCACGCTCGATCGTCAGCGAGACGGCAGCCGCTTTTCCACCGAGACGATTCCGCGGATCAAGCTCGAGTACCAGCTCAATCGCGCCGTGTTTTTCCGGCTGATCGGTGAGTACGCGGCGCGCGAGCAGACGGTACTCGAGACGCGGGAAGGTCAGCGGGTCTACCTCAATCGGCTGCCGTCGCAGGCCGAGACCCGGAACGAGTTCCGGATGGACTGGCTGTTCAGCTACCGGCCGACACCGGGCACCCTCTTCTATATCGGTTACGGCTCGACCCTCGACGAGCCGCAGGAGTTCCGTTTTCGCGAACTGCGCCGGCGCGTCGACGGGTTCTTTGCCAAAGCCAGCTACCTCTTCAGGCTCTAGCGCCGTCCCCCATCACCACTCCCTGGCCCCGGCCTTGCCGGGCAAACCCTGGCAGCGACTCGGGTCCAACCATTCAGCGCCGGTTGGACCCTTCGCCTTTCCGCAGCGGATGCGCCCAAGTCTCGACCCGACAACGAACTCGGTCGGGCCATGCGCAGCTGCTGCCTGATTCCCGTACACCTGGGGGAGTAGCCACGATGGGTCGCATCATGTCGGTGGGCATTGCCGTTTCCGTGCTGTTGTCGGGTTGCGGTGGGGACTCCGGACCAGTGGCTCCTCCGCCCCCGCCGCCAGCGGCGGTCGTCACCACCGTCGAAGTGGCCGTCGCCGCCGGAACCCTGCTGCCAGGCGACACCACCGTGGCGACGGCCACGGTCAAGGATCAGAATGGCACGGTGATGACCGGGCAGACCGTGACGTGGGCGTCGTCGGATGCGGCCGCCACGGTGAGCGCCAGCGGTGTCGTCACCGCAGCCGGCACCGGCAACGCCACCATCTCGGCCAGTGCGGGCGGAAGGACCGGTTCGGCCCCGGTCGCCGTGGTCCGCGACGACCGATTCGGATACATCTGGAACAGCTCCCTTTCGACCAGCTACACCGTCGAGAACGGCTATGAGTTTCTGAGTTCCGGTTCGAAGGCCACCGTTTCGTACGCAGCAGTCGGACAGTACACCGTCACCCTGCCGGGCCTCGGAGCCGGCGCCGGCCAGCGCACCAATGTCCAGATCTCCGGCTATGGGAGCGGTTCGAACTACTGCAAGGCGGGCGGGTGGCAGACGTCCGGGGCCGATCTGGTGATCGAGGTGCGCTGTTTCGACACTGCCGGTAATCCTGCGGACGCTCTCTTCACTTTGCTTGCCGTCGGCGGCACCGCACTCGATGGACGTCTGGGATTTGCTCTCGCGAACGACGAGGCCGCCACCGCAGCCTACGCTCCGCAGCAGGCGCGGAGTTCCCGGGCAGGGGCGGTTGCAATCGCCCGCGCCGGTTCGGGGCGGTACGCGGCGACCTTTCACGGACTCAAGCGCGGCGGCATCGACGGCCCGGATCAGGTCTTCGTCACTGCGGTCGGTACCGGCGGGGAACGATGCTGGGTTCAGGGTTGGACGTTCGGGACGTTCGCGACCGAGATCCGCTGCGCCAATGCTGCGGGCGCCTTGGCGGATACCAAGTTCAGTCTGCTCATCCTGGAAAAGGGTCGGAGCACAGCGAAGGCGGCCTTTGCCTGGGCCGATCAGGCCAGTACCGCTGCGTACGCCCCGAACCCGAGCTACCGCTACAACTCGACCGGTGGCGCCAATCAGGTGGCACGAAGTGCGACGGGCACCTACTCGGTGACCTTCCCCGGCCTGACTCGCACGGCAGGTGCGAGCGAAACCATCATCGTTACCGCCTACGGGGAGTCGGACCGCCGGTGCCGGATCGGTTCATGGAGCACCGGAACCTCAGTTTCGATTTTCTGCTACGACACGGCTGGCAACCTGGTCGACAGCGAGTTCGACATTCTGACCATCCAGTAGGCTGGCCAGTATGGGCTTCCCCGACGCATGGCCGTCGTCGGGGAAGAGGTACGGATGGTGACTGGCGGAGAACGCCAATCGGCGAGAGATTGTCCGTCATCCAGCATTTCCCACCATCGTCAACGGACCCGCGGTCGGGCTGCTGATTGTCGACTATTGGGTGGTGCGTCGGCAGCGCCTCGACCTGCCCAGTATCTTCGAACCAGGATCGTTGTGCGGTCCCCATCGATCTTCAACACCTTCACCGCTACCGGCTTCGCCACCGTTGTTTCCGCGCTTGTTTACGCCCTGCTGGCACGCCTCGCACCGGTCCGGAGGTATCTGCTGCGGGATCGGGCTGCCGATTCGCCGTCACTCTGCTGACAGCGCGGCTGCGATTGCATTCAGGTTGGTATCGAGAGCAGGAACGATTGACCGAGGATCCAAACATGGCTGACCGCGGGATGTCTGATGGCAGCAATCCTGGCAGAAAATTCTCTACGATCAGGACAAAGAGGCTGGCTCATGCCATCGCGTCAGTGACAGGTTGCGCGCTGATGCTGGCCTGCGGTTCGACATCAGGAAAAACGATAGCCGCGTCGGACGATTACCTCTATGTCTGGACTGCGTCGACCGACTCGACTCAGCCGGACTTCCTGGCCGTGATCGACCTGGCCGAGGACTCGGGACGCTCCGGCCGGCTGGTCACGACGCTGCCGGTGCCGGGCGTGCGTAATAACCCGCATCATACCGAGCACGAGATGCCCGCCGATCGACGGCTCTTCGTCAACGGCTTTGCCTCGGGACAGACCTTCATCATCGACCTGACCGAGCCGAGCAGACCGGCGCTTGCCGCGGAGTTCGGCGACATCGACGGGCTGAGCCATCCTCATTCGTACCTTCGCCTGCCGAACGGCAACGTGCTGGCGACGTTCCAGATGCGCCACGAAGGCGGCACGGCCAGGCCGGGTGGCTTGGCCGAGATCACCCCGTCGGGCCAGGTGCTCCGGACCCGGTCGGCCGATGGACCGGGCGTGCATCAGGGAATCCGCGGTTACAGCGCTGCGGTCGTGCCGGCAATGGATCGGATCGTGTCGACGACCACCGACATGGACATCGAGGCGCCCGGCACGGGCTTCCTGCAGCTCTGGCGGCTATCCGACCTCGCCCTGCTCAGCACCTTTGCCCTGCCTAACGGACCGCTCGGCGACGAGGCGCTGTTCACGGCCGAACCACGACTGCTCCCCGACGGCAAGCGGCTGCTGGTGTCGACCTTCAACTGCGCCCTTTATCTGGTGGAGGATCTCGATCGCGACACGCCATCGTCACGATTGGTGGCGTCGTTCCCCCGAATCGAGGGCGAGTACTGCGCCATCCCCGCCATCGTGGGTAACTACTACCTGATTACCGTACCTGCCTGGAATGCGGTGGTGAGCCTCGACATCAGCGACCCTGCGGCACCGAAAGAGGTGAGTCGCGTAACGCTTGGTGCAGATGATTTCCCGCATTGGCTGGCCGTGGCACCGGACCAGCGGCGGGTCGTGATCACAGGATATGTCGGAATGGAGCATCGGGTCGTGATGGCCCGGTTCGACCCCGCCACCGGCGCCCTCACGCTCGACACCCGGTTCCGGAACACCGACGACGGGCCGGCCGGCTTCAGCATGACCGGCGTGCGCTGGCCTCACGGAACCGACGCGCCGGGCGTACCGCATGGCGCGGTCTTCGCCCGACCCTGACGCTCAGAGCTGCGACCGGATCGGCCAGAGCACGGCCTCGGCAAGCCGCGCACGGAGCGGTCGAGTCTGCCACATCCGGTAGGTGTACGGCGCCGCCTGCTCGAGATCCTGTTCGAACGTCGCGGTCATCCGGGCGGCGAAATCGGCATCGTAGACGTTGAGGCTGGCCTCGTCGTTGAGGCGGAACGACCGGGCGTCGAAGTTGGTCGATCCGACCGAGACGAAGAGATCATCGATCACCAATAACTTGGTGTGCAGCATGGTCGGCTGATATTCATAAATCGAGATGCCCGCCTCGAGCAGCATACCCCAACTCGCCTTGGAGCTGAGTCGGACCGCCTCCGAATCGATGTGCTGACCTGGCACCAGCAGCCGGACCCTCACCCCTCGCCGACTCGCCGCAACCAGCGCCTTCAAGGTCAGATCATCCGGCACGAAGTACGATGCCGCCAGGTCGATCGATTGCTCGGCCGCGCCGATGGCCAGCAGGTACATCAGATGCATGCTCTCGCTCCCACCCGGCGGCGAGGCGATGAACAGGTGCGCATCCATGGAGCCGGCCGGGGCAAGGACCGGAAAATATTCGGGACCGCGCAAGACGGTGCCGGTAGTCTTGATCCAGTTGTCGTTGAAGGCGGCCTGCAGCTGTGCCACGACGGGGCCTTCGATTTCGAAGTGCACGTCCCGCCAATGGTCGGGATTTTCACCATGTCCCTGCCACTGATCGGCGATGCCGACACCACCGGTAAAGCCAAGCCGCCCGTCGACGACCAGCAGCTTACGATGGGTCCGATTGTTCATGCGTCCCAGATTGTACCAGTGCAGCGGACGGTAGCGCTGCAGCCGGACACCGGACGACTCCATCCGATCGAGTAACGCCTGGTCCATCTTGATGCTGCCGACCCAATCGACCGTGACATTGACCTGGACCCCGGCCTCCGCCCGCTCGCAGAGCGCATCGCTGAACTCTTTGCCGATCTCGCCGGACCAGTAGATATACGTTTCGAACGTGATCGACACCGTGGCCGATCGGATGGCAAGGAGCATGGCCGGAAAGATCTCCGCACCATTCTGCAGCGCCGTGACACGGTTGCCGGGCAGAATCGAAGGGCCCATCATCACCGACATTTCCCGCCGGAACTGCGGATCACGAATGGCGTGACGATGGTCGATCTTCCGCTCGAGTTTCTTTTCGGACGTGGCAAAGTTCATGGCCACGACGGCCAGCAGGAGGGTGACAACCGCGGTTACGACGATGGTGAGAGCCATGAGTGTGGCCTGGTGGGGGCTTGGTCAGGAAGATCACCGGCCGGCGGGCCGGGAGCAAATCGTGACCGCCTCGCCATCAAGGTCGGGCAACAGTCGGGCCAACGGGCGCCTTTCGATCGGGCGCCCCGCGCTGTATCCTCGTATCGTAGCCGTCTCCGGTCGCCGACCGACACCACGACACGCCTCTACTACCCGATGACCATGACCCTGCGCAACGGCCTGACCACCCTGCTGGCTGCCGCGACCCTGGCCGGATGCCGCCCGTCCTCACCCGTCACAGTGCCCGCCCCGGAACGCATCGACCCTGCGCTGCAGGCAGACCTCCAGTCGCTCATCCAGGGCTTCAAGGGCCAGGTCGGCCTCTATGTTCGCCACCTGCGCACGGGGCGGGCGGCAGAGATCGATGCCGACAGCGTTTTCCCCACCCAGAGCGTGGTCAAGGTGCCGATCCTGGTAGGAACCTTCGATGCCATCCACCGTGGGGTGCTCGACTACCGGACCCGCCTCGTCTACACCGATTCCCTGCTCTATCGCGGGGTCGACATCATCGGCGGGCTCAAGGACAGCGCCACGATCGCCCTGGGGCAGGTGGCCATGCTGATGATCACCACCAGCGACAACACCGGCTCACTCTGGCTGCAGCACCTGGCCGGCACCGGGACGACCATCAATGCCTGGCTGGCTGCGCATGGCTTCGAGCAGACGCGCGTCAACTCGAGGACGCCGGGACGGGAGGAGAATCAGAAACTCTACGGCTGGGGTCAGACCACGCCGCGCGAGATGTCGCGCCTGATGCTGATGATCCGCGACGGGAAGGCCGTCAGCCAGGCCGCCAGCGAGGAGATGTACCGCGCCTTGACCCGGGTCTACTGGAACGGGGCTGCGCTTGCTGCGATCCCGCCCTGGGTACAGGTCGCATCGAAGCAGGGATGGGTTCGCGGACAGCGGTCCGAAACGGCGGTCGTCAATGCGCCGTCGGGAGACTATGTCTTTACCGTGAGTATCTGGAAGGCGGCCGACGAGGGGTTGGGAACGAGCAGCGAATCGGGCGTCCTGATGCAACGGATTTCGGCGCTGCTCTGGCGCCACTTCGAACCGAACCACCCATGGACGCCGGACCCGGGCGCCACAAAGTACAAACCCTGACCCTGCCAGGCCGAGCCGGAGCGACTGATGCTCCGGCTCGGCGGGCAAGCGTCAGCGCTTGTCGGCGACCAGAGGCCGGCCCGGCGCGACCCCCTCGACGAGTTGCCCTTCGGAAACTACCGGCACGCCGGCCACCAGAACGTATTGCATCCCCACGCTTGCTGCCCGCTGGTCGCGATAGGTAGCCTTGTCGGCGACCGTGGCCGGATCGAAAATCGCCAGGTCCGCATCTGCACCCACCTGGACCCGCCCCTTCCGCTTGGCCGCTTCGGTGGTGCCTTCGAGGCGTTTGGCCGGCATCAGGGACATCTTGTCGATCGCCTGGATCAGCGTCAGCACCTGCTGCTCCCGTACGTGCCGAGCCAGCACCCGGGCGTAGGTCCCCGCCCCGCGGGGATGGCTCTTCAAGCCGTCGCTCGCAATCATGGTCAGCGGGTGCCCCACGATCCGGTCGACCACGGAATCCGGATTCATGTGCATCAGCACATACTCCGGCCGGCCCGAGGCACGCAACGCATCGAAGGTCGCCTTGGTGAGCCGCTCTCCGGTGGTGGGCAGTTCGATATCGCCGTAGTCCACCTTGCGGCGCACATTCCAGCCGGGATTGTAGAGGGCCGATGCAATGCTCGTCATCCCGGCGCCATACGGATACGCTTCAGTGGTGACGTCGAGGCCGCGGCGTTGGGCGCTCTCGATCATGCTCAAGCAATCGAACGCAAAGCTCATGCAGCTGCTGTTGATGTGGACGATGTGCACGCTGGCTCCCGTGGCGGCGGCGGCCCCGAGCATCTCGACGATCGATTCGATGCTCGACCCCGGCTCCAGCGCTCCGGTGCCACGAACGTGGACATAGACGGGCACCTTCCGTTCTGCCGCCAGCTGGAAATGCCGGACCACCTCCCAGCGCGTGGCCCCCGGCGTGTACTCGAGCCCCATGCCGATGCCGAGTGCGCCCTCGTCGAGCCCTTTCCTGGCATAGGCCAGTAACGCCTCGAGCCGTTCCGGCGACGCGGCCTCTTCGGTGACCGGGCCCGCTGCCGGGTCGTCGATCGCGGCGGCCGGCCCGCCCTGGCTGGGCTCGAGCGGTAAACCCCACGTCACCACCCGCGCCGCCTCATGACTCACCGTAGCGCCGTAGTGTACGATGGTGCCGTTGGCCCGCGCCGCGAGGAAGGCGGCGTAGTCCGGAACTCCCATCTCCATTTCGAGCGCGGTGGTGACGCCGTCGAGCGCCTTGAGGCGATATGACGCGTCGTCGTGGCCATGCTGATGGAGATCGATGAACCCGGGCGCCACCACCAGGCCGGCTGCATCGATCACGCGAGCGCCCTGCAGTGCCCGATCAGAAACGGCGGTAATCCGGTCGCCGGTGATCCCGACGTCGCGAACGGCGTCGAGGCCGGTTTCCGGGTCGATGACGCGGCCGCCCTGGATCACGATGTCGTACTGCGCCGGTTGCGCACAGGCGGCAACGAGAGCAAGGGCAAGCACACTGAAGGATCGAACGTAGGTCATGGTCGTGCCTCGAAGAATGCCAATCGAGTGGATGGTCAGTAAACGACGCGGGCGCCGAAACGTACCAGGAAATCTGCGTTGCGATAGATTACAGGATGTCTGCGGCAGCCCCCACTTCATCTCGATTCGGCGTCTGGGGCCAGCGGAAAATGGTGGTCCTGGCCATGCTGGGATTCGCCTCGGGACTACCACTTTACCTCACCAGCCGGACCCTGCAAGCCTGGCTCCGCACCGAAGGCGTCGACCTCACCACCATCGGACTCTTCAGTCTGGTGGCACTTCCCTACTCGCTCAAGTGGCTCTGGGCGCCGATCATCGACCGCTACGTCCCGCCGATCCTGGGTCGACGACGCGGCTGGCTGGTCCTGATTCAGATCGGCCTGATCCTCGCCATTGCCGCGATGGCGCTGGCCGATCCGCGCCAGAGCCTCAAGCTCCTCGCCATCAACGCCATCTTCATTGCCTTCTTCAGCGCCTCGCTCGACGTGGTCGTCGATGCGTACCGAGCGGACGTCCTGGCGGAGCGGGAAATGGGCGCCGGTGCAGCCATCTGGGTGGTCGGCTATCGGGTTGCCCTCCTGGCCACCGGCGCCCTGGCTTTCGTGCTGGCCGACCGGATGCCATGGCCGATCGTATACCTGGTGCTCTCCGCCCTGGTCGGAGTCGGCATTGCCGCCGCATTGCTGGGCCAGGAGCCCGCCACCGGAGGGCAGCCACCACAGACCTTTCGCGACGCAGTGGTGCTGCCGTTCCGGGACTTCTTCGAGCGCGCCGGGGCGCGAAACGCCGTGCTGGTGCTGGGCTTTGTCGTCCTCTACAAGTTGCCCGACTACCTGGCCGCTGCGATTGCCACCCCGTTTCTGCTCGATCTGACGTTTAGCCAGACCGACATCGGGGCAATCCAGGGCGGCCTGGGCATTGCCGCTACCATCATCGGCGCCCTCGCGAGCGGCGCACTGGTGGCCAAGCTGGGCATCAACCGATCGCTCTGGATCATCGGTATCCTGCAGGCGGTGAGCAACCTGGCCTACTGGGGCCTCGCGCTGGCGGGACGCAACTATTCGGTTCTGGTCGCGACCATCGTGATCGAGAATTTCTGCACCGGTCTGGTAACCGCCGGCTTCATTGCCTTCATGATGAGCCTCTGCAGCCCGCGCTTCTCGGCCACCCAGTTCGCGTTGCTCACCAGTCTGATGGGTGCCAGCCGCGACGTGCTGGTGGCACCGGCCGGCTGGCTGGTCCAGCAGCTGGGGTGGTCGACGTTCTTTCTGGTCACCGTGCTGACCGCCTTACCGGGACTCCTGCTGCTGCCGGTCTTTGCGCCGTGGCGGGGGGTGGGGCCGTTGACCGTCGAACGTTCTCCCTCTGCAGGTGATTCGTGATCGATCCGGCCGGCTACGCCATCTCACCGACGCGGGGTTTTCTCCCGGATACCGACCCGCTCGACCGCCTGCCCGCCGAGTTCGAACCGTGGGAACGACTGGCGGACCAGCTGTCGCCTCTCCTGGCCGCCGACTGCTATCGCGAGGTTGCCGACCGACTGCCGCTGCTCGAGCCCGCCACGCTGTCCGAGGGTGCGCAGCTCGAGCGCGCCATGCTGACCCTGTCCTTTCTGGGCTCGGCCTACGTCCATGCCGACCAGCAGGCCCCGGCAGCGGAACTCCCCCGGCAGCTGGCTGAACCGTGGGAAGCCGTCGCGCGCCGGTTGGGCAGGCCGACCATCATTGCGCACCCGTCCTACGTGCTCACCAACTGGCGCCGGATCGACCCTGAGGGACCGGTTGCCCTGGGCAACCTGGCCTGTCAGCGCACCTTCCTGGGCGGTCTCGATGAGCAGTGGTTCATCCTGGTCACCGTCGCAATCGAAGCGACCGGGGCGCCGGCACTCGTGGCCATTGCCGAGGGGCAGGATGCGGTGGAACGGGATGCGATCGATGGCGTCGGCAACGCCCTCGACACGATAGCCCGAGCGACCACGGCCATCACCCAGGTGCTCGAACGAATGTACGAACGATGTGACCCGCGCGGTTTCTTTCTTCGGGTCCGCCCCTATCTCGCCAGTTGGGTCGAACCGGGCGTCCGGTTCGCCGGCGTGGCCGGTTCGCCACGGGTGCTGACCGGCGGCAGCGCGGCGCAGAGCACCCTGATCCAGGCGCTCGATGCCGGGTTGGGAGTGGTTCACACGCATCCGGCCAGCCAGCCGTTCCTGGCGGCCATGCGCGGCTACATGCCGCTGCCGCACCGCACGTTCCTGGAACGTCTCGAGGCGGGACCGTCGATCCGCGGCTTCGTCGACGCCCGGCGGGGGCAGGTCCCGGCGCTCGCCGCACACTACGATCGCTGCATCGATGCCCTGGATCTCTTCCGGAAACGGCATCTCGAGGTGGCCGCGCGCTACATTACCCGGCAGGCCAAAGACATCGCGGGAGCACTCGGTACCGGCGGCACGGAATTCACGACTTTTCTGGCGACCTCACGCCGGGAAACCAGTGCGCAACGCATCGACGCGCGCGCGACCGAATCGGACACCGAATGAGCACCACGCGTCGTCCGGATCGACTTCTGATTATGCTTCCTGTAGTCGGACTTCACTGCGGGCCCATATCATACCCATCACACCGCGGATAGCCATGTTCTCTCGTCCGGTCGTCATTGCCATTAGTCTCGTCGTTCCACTGCTCGGCGCCGCCGCGTGTGCCGATCAGAACAACAAGCTCATCAATGCACAGGTAGCTGCCATCGACGCGGCCTTTCGTCCCTTTGACCGGCCCGGCTCACCCGGGTGCGCCGTGGCGGTCTATCAGGATGGGCAGATCCGGTTTGCCAAGGGGTATGGCATGGCCGATCTCGAGCGCAACGTGCCGATCCGACCCAATACCATGTTCGATCT
Organism: uncultured Gemmatimonas sp.; assembly: GCA_964619465.1. Taxonomy (GTDB): domain Bacteria; phylum Gemmatimonadota; class Gemmatimonadetes; order Gemmatimonadales; family GWC2-71-9; genus SHZU01. The sequence goes on along the minus strand of CAZUES010000002.1, from coordinate 47,624 downwards.
GGGGTCGACCTCGAAGCAGTTTGCGGCGGCGAGTATCCTGCTCCTGGCACAGGACGGCAAGCTCGCGCTTACAGACGACGTGCGGAAGTACGTCCCGGAACTGCCGGAGTATCCGGGTGGACCGATCACGGTCGATCACCTGATCCGCCACACCAGCGGCCTTCGTGACTATATCGGCCTGATGGTCCTGGGCGGCTTCCGCACCGACGACGTGACCGACGACGCCGATGCGCTCGCGGCGATCGTCCGGCAGCGCAATCTGAATTTCACGCCCGGCAGCCAGTGGCTCTACAGCAATTCCGGCTACTTCCTGATGTCGATCATCGTGGAGCGGGCGTCCGGCCAGAACCTCAAGGACTTCGCCAAGGAGCGGATCTTCACGCCGCTCGGTATGCATCAGACCCACTTCCGCAACAGCCATGTCGCGCTGGTACCGGGTCGGGCGCTTGCGTATGAGGAGGTCGATTCGGCGCAGTACGTCCTCGACGTCTCCAACTGGGAGCAAACGGGTGACGGACAGGTGCAGTCGAGCGTCGAGGAGCTGGCCCGCTGGGACGGCAACTTTGCCGATCCGAAGGTGGGTGGACCGGCGTTCCTGGAACAGATGGTCGAGGTCGGGATGCTCAACGACGGCAAGGCCCACGACTATGCCCGGGGCCTTCGGGTCGACAAGTATCGGGGGTTGCAGCGTGTCTCCCACGGCGGGTCGTGGGGCGGCTATCGCGCCATGTACGCCCGCTTTCCGGAATACCGGACCGGCATCGGGATTACCTGCAACGTCGGCAGCGCCAATACCAGTCGGCTCGCCGACGCGGTCGCGGATGCCGTGCTGCGGGAGGCACTGGAGCCCCGATCGACCGACACCGCTGCGTCAGGTGCGCAGGAGCCCGTCCTCGGAGCGGCCGCGTCACGCTATCTGGGCAGCTACTACTCCTCGCGACATGAAAGCGTCGTGAGCCTGACGCTCCGCAACGACACCCTGGTCGCTTCTACGAACGGTGGCTCGGGAGCCCCGGCGCGTGTCGCCGGTCCGAGCCAGCTCGCCGTGCGCAACTCCACGCTGCTGTTCCCCGAGGACGCGCATCCGGCCCCGCAACTCCGTCTCACCGCGGGTGAAGACGACCGCGGCGCCTATGACCGCGTGGCAACGGCCGCATCGGGCGCGGCCGCGTTGACCAGCTATGCCGGCACCTACTACAGTCCGGAGCTGGCGACCACCTGGACCCTGTCGATCGATGGCGGAGCGCTGGTTGCCAAGCCGCGCGGCTTGGGCCTGTTGACCTTCGAGCCGGCCTTCGTCGATGCCTTCACGGCCCGGGGGAATCTGGTCCGCTTTACCCGGACCGGCGGGCGGATCGACGGATTCGACGTCAGCGCCGGGCGGATGCTCCGGATCCGTTTCGAGCGGCGCTGATCCGCACCGGCTAGACCCTGAGGACAAACGCCCGCCCGGCTGCTTGGCAGAGCCGGGCGGGCGTTTCGTGTCTGGGCCCCGGCCTCAGGGCTTCGCGAGAACCGGCCGGCCTGGCGTCACGTCCGGCACCAGCGCGCCGTCACGCACCACGAAGGCGCCATTGACCAGCACGAACGGAATGCCGGCCGAGGTCACGGTCGGCTCCGTGAACGTGGCGCGATCGATCACCTTGTCGGCATCGAAGACCGTGATGTCGGCATCGGCACCCACCGCGATCCGCCCCTTCGACTTCATTGCGGGCACATACTGCTCCAGCCGCTCGGCGGGCAGCAGTGTCATCTTCCGCACCGCCTCCATCAAGGGCACGATCTGGCGCTCGCGCGAATAGTGGCCCAGCACGCGGGCAAAGGTACCGGCCCCGCGGGGGTGGCCGGCGCCGTTGATGAAGGGCACGCCGTCGCTCGCGATCAGGACGCCGGGATGGCGGATGGCCTGTTCGATGTTCGGCTCCTTCATCATGTGGAGAATGACCCAGCCGCCCTGCCGGCGATACTTGTCGAAGCTGGCCCTGGTAAGCCGCTCGCCCGTTGCCGCCCATGCCAGGTCGCCGTAGTCGATGCGCAGGTTCCGCTGCCAGCCCGGATTGAACAGCGCCGACTCGATCAGAGTCGACCCGGCCGTATAGGGATAGACCTCGGTGGTGACATCCTGGCCCGCCGCGCGCACGGAATCGATGAAGGCCAGCGCAACCGGGACTTCGGTTGAGGCACTGCTCCCGATATGCACGATGTGCAGCGAGGCACCCGCCTCCTTGGCGCTCTCGATGGCCTCACGGATCGCGCCAAACCCGAACGCCCGCGTGTGAACGAACACCGGCGCCTTCCGTTCGGCACCCACTCGGAAGAGGCGGGTGATCTCCGTCGGCGCTGCTGCCGGCGTGTAGTTGATCCCGAAACCGATGCCCAGCGCGCCCTCGTCCAGTCCGCGCTCGAGTGCGGCGGCCAGCTGCTCGAGTTCAGCAGGAGTGGCGGCGCGATTGGCTCCGGCGGGATTGGGACCGAGACCGGCGGCCGGACCGGGATTGGTCGGCCAATGGCCGATCTCGATGTCGTTGAGCACCGCAAAGCGGGCCGGGATATGCCCGACGCTGGCACCGTAGTTGAGGCGGGCACGCCCTTCCATCGACTTGTACCAGCCGGCCACCGGATAGGCGCCGGTCTCCATGTCGATGGCCGTCGTCACGCCGTCCTGCGCCTGAAACGCCATGTCACCGGGGGTCTGGCCGTGGGCGTGGAGATCGATGAACCCCGGAGCAACCACCAGGCCGGTCACGTCGACCACGGTAGTTCCCTCGAGCGGCTTCTCGGAAATCGCGGCGATGGAATCGCCAGAGATGCCGACATCTCGAATCGCGTCGAGTCCGGAAGCCGGATCCAGCACGCGGCCTCCCTTGAGCACGAGGTCGTATTGCGGCGCGCGCGCGCAGCCCGCAACCAACGAGCCGGCAACGACGAGAGACAATGTCAATCGAGTGGCGAGTGAAGCCATCTGGTGCAGTCCTCGAGAACGAATGGGTGTGGATGAGCGGCGAATCATGAACAATAGAGCAACACGTCCGTCACGGCTATGCGGCCTCTCTGGTCCGGGGCCCGAATCGACGCCATTTTCTCCCGATGCGCCTCTGCCTGCTGTTCATCCTGGCCGTACTGACTGGCGGGTGTGCCCGACCGAGGGCGCAGACACTGCCCTCCGGCGCGGGGGAGCGGCTCGTGCTGATGATCGCGCTCGACGGTTTTCACTCCGACGATCTCGTGCGGCCCGGTGTAGTCCGCCTGCGTCAGCTTGCTGCGCAAGGCGTGCGGGCCGAACGATTGATCCCCGCCTTTCCGACCAAGACGTTTCCCAATCTCTTCACTATCGCCACCGGGCTCTATCCCGAGCATCACGGCATCGTGGGCAGCATCATGGTCGATGCCGGCCTGGGCCGCTTCACCACGGCGGATACGGCCATCAACCGGAAACCGGAGTGGTGGAGCGCGGCCGAGCCGATCTGGATCACGGCCGAGCGGCAAGGCCGGCGCGCGGCCACGATGTTCTGGATCGGCTCCGAAATCCCCTATCGCGGGCGACGGGCTTCCTACTGGCGCGACTTCGACCCGCGGATCACGGAAGCTGAGCGCGTTGCCCAAGTGCTGGCCTGGCTCGACCTGCCTGCCGGCGAGCGACCCCGGTTCATCACCCTGTATCTGAACGGCGTCGATGTCGCCGGACATCGCCACGGTCCCGATCATCCGGCCGTCGATTCGGCTGCTGCTGCGCTCGACGCGGCGGTCGGGACGCTGCTCGACGGACTCGCCGAACGCGGCCTGACCGAGCACGCTGATCTGGTCTTTGTGTCAGATCATGGCATGACCGCGATTTCACCGGAGCGGGTCATCTACCTCGATGACTACGTTGCCATTGCCCCCGCCGAGATCGTCGACCTGGAGCCGGTCACGACGCTCGATCCGTCGCCCGAGCGACGGGACACGGTATATCGCGCGCTGCAGGGCGCCCATCCGCACCTGACGGTGTATCGGCGGGAAGATATCCCGGAGCGCTTTCGCTTTCGCGCTCACCCGCGAATCAGTCCGCTCGTCCTCATTGCCGATGAAGGTTGGACCATCGGAACCCGCGAACGCTGGAAAACGAGGCCCGTGACCAACCGCGGCAACCACGGGTACGACAATCTGCTTCCTTCGATGGCGGGGACCTTCATTGCCGCCGGGCCGTCGTTCCGCTCGGGCGTGGTCGTGCCGCCATTCCAGAGCGTTCATGTCTATCAGCTGATCGCGCGGCTCCTCGCCCTGGATCCGGCTCCGAACGACGGCAGCCTCGACTCGGTACGCGCCGTATTGCGGTAGCTGCTCTCAGTGCGTCAGGGCATACACGATGTAGTTGGTGGCCAGCTTGTAGGCATCGTTGGACAGGTTGACCGGGTACCACCCCTCGCCCGACCACTCCATGTAATCGCCGATATCGTTGTTGTAGTTGATGATCGCAATCAGGCGGCGGGAGGGGTCGTTGTTTTCGTAGATGCCGAGATATTGCGCCTTGGCGTGGCGGCTGGACGGGTGGAACATCCCGTCGAGTGTCTGGATCCGGAAAAAGGCGTTGAAGATCGGGTGCGAGATATCGAGCGGCACAAGCTGCGCAAACGGCAGCACCCGCCGGAGCGAGCGCTCGAAGTTAACCCACTGCCCCAGCAGAAAATCATCGACAATGAGAAAGCCGCCCTTGCCAAGCCAGCCGCGCAGCCCGGCCGCTTCGGCGTCGGTCGGTATCCAGTATCCCGGCTCCGAGAGGTAAGCCACCGAGTACTTGAACAACTCGGGGTCGTCCATGTCGAGTACGTTGCTGCTCCGGATGTGCGGGTCGGCCGTGGTGAGATCGGCCAGGATGGTCATGAAGTTGCGTTCCATCGCGGGGTAGTCGAAGGCCCACCCCGCCGGCCCGTTCGGCCCGTACCGGAGCCGCACGAAGGTGTAGCGGCCGTCGTAGCCGACGTTCGGCTCGGGCTCAATGCCCCGCCGGGAACGCCACTGCGCGGCGCCATCCTCCGCACCGAGCGCAAGGAGCGCTGCGACGAGGAGGAGCCGCCAGGCCATCGACCGGCTCAGAGGAGCCGCGGGCGTCGGATTATCCCGCGCACCCTGCGTTTGGCATCCCCTTTGGCGTCCTTGACCGCGTCGTTGGCGGCATCCTTGGCGGCGTTGACCGCCTCCTGCTTGAGTTCATCCGCGAACGAGTTCAACGCGTTGGCCATGACCTGCCCCACATCGACATTTTTGATGAACTCGCAGGCCTGCTTCATCTGGGCCTGCTGTTCCTGCGTCAGCTCCGTCGGCTGACCCTTGGCAGCTGCCTCTGCCCGGGCTTTTTCCAGATCGGCTTTGGCCGCCTGGATCGAGTCGGCCAGCGCTTCGCTCGCCAGATATCCGACGAATCCGCGCGCCGCAGAATCGGGGTTTTCCGTCCCGGGCATCCGCTTGAAGCTGATTCCGGCCGGGACGGCAAAGGCCTCGGGAGCGGGAGCAGCGAGCGACACCGACGTCGCGGTTTGTTCCATCTCGAAGCAGATCACACTTCCCTTGGTGTGCAAGGCAACCTGCGGCGCCTTCTTCATCGAACAGATCACAAACCCGCCGAACTCACGATTCTCGCAGACTTCGCCCGCAATGGTCTGTTCACCACGCGTCTGGCCCACCGTTCCGAACGACTTGATATCAAAGACCTTCGACATCAAAGCACTCATCTCTCCCACGTTGTCGTGAAAGCGGCGCTTACCCGACCCGTCGAGCGCATCATACGCCTTGGCGTAATACGGCAGCAGGTTCGGACCGACGAAACCTTCCCCCTTGTCGAGATCGGCCGTGTACATGGAATCGGAGGTCATCAGCGACCAGGTCGACGATTTGTCCGACCGGCCCATCATTTTCATGGTCGCGTCGGAGCGGCTCACCAAACGGTCGCCGTCGATGGCCACCTGCGCCGTGCCGGCCTGGTCTCCTCCCAGCTGATACGCGATCGTTGCGTTGACGCGATTGGCGGGAACCTTGAACGGATTGGGCTGGGCTGCCGCTGGCATTACCACAGCAGCGGCCAACAAAACGGCGATGAGACGAGCGGCCATGATCTGACCTCCTAGTATGGCACAATGGCACGGACGGGTGTTGATCTTCGAAATTGGTTGCAAACGACACAACGCGCCACCCTGCCAGAATCGCGCCGCCGCGACGGACGGACCGGTCTGGCGCGAGTCGGGGCCCACCGCTGCCGGAAAAGTGCCGGTATATTCCCCGAATGGCCCATCCCGATCACCCCAACCTGACCGTCCTGGACCACCCGCTGATCCGACACAAGCTGACAATCATGCGGGACCGGGCCACGGCCACCAAAAACTTCCGCCAGCTTCTGGGCGAGATCGCGATGCTGATGACCTACGAGGTCACTCGCGACCTGCCGACCGAACCCATCCAGGTCACCACCCCGCTCGAGTCGATGACGGGAACCCGGGTGGCCGGCAAGAAACTCATGCTGGTCCCGATCCTGCGAGCCGGGTTGGGGATGGTGGACGGAATCTTGCAACTGATTCCGTCGGCCAGGGTGGGCCATATCGGCCTCTATCGCGATCATGAGACGCTCGAACCGGTCAGCTACTACTTCAAGGGACCGGCCGATGAGGCGCGCGACATCTATGTGCTCGACCCGATGCTGGCGACCGGCGGATCGGCCATTGCGGCCGCGACCCAGCTGAAGCAAAGCGGGGCCACCCGGATCCGATTACTCTGCCTGGTGGCGGCACCCGAAGGGGTCCGGGCACTCGGCGCTGCGCATCCGGATGTCCCGGTCTATGCGGCGGCCCTCGATCGCCAACTGGATAAGTCGGCCTACATCCTGCCGGGACTGGGAGACGCCGGCGATCGCCTGTTCGGCACCCGATGATCGGTGCCACTACGACGTGATTTCTGACGACGCGAGGTAGCGAGTGAGTGGGATTCGCCTGACGTTCTGGGGCGCCGCCGGTGAAGTGACGGGCTCGATGCATCTGCTCGAAGCGGCCGGCGGCCGTTTCCTCCTCGATGCGGGGCTCTTCCAGGGGCGCCGGGTCGAGGCGGCCAAGAAAAATGCGGAGCTGCCGTTCGATCCGCGCCGGATCGACGCCATCATTCTGAGCCACGCCCATATCGATCACGCCGGTCGGCTGCCGCTTCTGGTCCGGCACGGCTTTCACGGCCCGATCTACACCACACCCGCCTCGCGGGATCTCTGCGCCATCATGTTACCCGACTCCGCCCATATCCAGATGAAGGATGCGGAGTACCTGGCACGCCGAGGCAAGGCGCTCGGTGTCGAGAGCCAGCCGCTTTACAACCTGGCCGATGCGGTTGCCGTGCAAGACCTGATCGTCGGGCAACCCTATCGGCGGGTCTGCCACCTGCGCAAACACCTGGCCTTCGAATTCACCGAAGCCGGGCACATCCTCGGTTCGGCGTCGGTCAACCTCCGGGTCACCGAGGACGGCGGCCACCGGATCGTCTTCTCAGGCGACATCGGGCGCAAGAATCTGCCGATCATCCGGGATCCCGATCCGCCGGTCGGCCCGGTCGACACCCTGATCATCGAGTCGACCTACGCCGATCGCGATCACGAATCTACGGACCAGGCGGAGCAACGCCTGGGCGAGGTGATCCGGCGGGTCGCCGCGCGTGGCGGAAAGATCCTGATCCCGGCTTTTGCCGTCGGGCGAACTCAGGAAGTGGTCTACTCCATCCACCAGCTCTATCGCGCGGGAGCCATTCCGAACATACCCGTCTTCGTCGACAGTCCGCTCGCCGTCGACGCCACCACGGTGTTCCGAATGCACCCCGAGGTGTTCGACCGACGCGAGAAGCTGATCGAGCGGATGGACAGCATCTTCGACTTCCCGCTGCTGCAGTATGTCCGGGACGTGGCGGATTCGAAGCGACTCAATTCCATCAACGGACCGGCCATCATCATCTCAGCCTCCGGCATGGCGGAGGCGGGACGGATCCTCCATCACCTGGCCAACCACGTCAGCGATCACCGGAACATGGTGCTCTTCATCGGCTTCCAGGCGGAGCACACGCTGGGCCGGCGAATCCAGGAAGGCGCGACCGAAATCAAGATCTTCGGAGAGACGGTAACCCGGCGCGCCGAGGTCGAGACCATTGGTGGTTACTCGGCCCACGCGGACCGCACCGAGCTTCGCGAGTGGGTCAAGGCACTCGGCGGACCGGTCAAACGGGCCTTCGTGGTTCACGGGGAGCCGGAAGCTGCGGAAGCGATGCGTACCTTGCTGCTCGAAAGCGGCGTTGGAGAGGTCACCGTCCCCCGCCTGGGCGAGTCGTTCGTGCTGTGAGCCGTCGTCGCCGGTCGCCGCTCCGCTGGGTCTGGCGCGCCGTCCTGGCTGCCGGCATCTGCTACCTGGGCATATTCGCGTGGGTCTGGCGCGCCAGCCGAGTCGACCAGCGTCGCCCGGCCGCGGCCATCGTGGTGCTCGGGGCGGCTCACTACAACGGTCGGCCGTCACCGGTGTTGCAGGCGCGGATCGATCACGCCCGAACCCTCTTCAGCGAAGGCCTGGCCCCCTCGATCGTAGTCACCGGCGGCACCCACCCCGGCGACAGCGAGAGCGAAGCCCGGGTTCAGCGGCGTTCGCTCGTCTCGACCGGTATTCCGGAATCGGTCATCGTCGAATTGCCACAGGGCCAGTCGACGGAAGCGTCGATCCGGGCACTCGGCGACTGGGCCGATCAGGCCCAGATCAGTTCGGTCCTCCTGGTGAGCGACGGGTTCCACCTCGGCCGACTCAGGCTCGAGGCCTATCGGGTCGGTCTGACCGCCTACACCTCGCCGGTTACCCGGAGCCCAATCGTGACCGGAAGTCCTCGGGAAATCCGCTACCTGCTGCTCGAGACGCTCAAGATCCCGTACATCTGGCTTCAAACCATCCTCTAGCAACAGTAGTTGCAGATACTACTTCTATGCTGATCAGCACCTCGCGCGTTCATACCGGACGGGTCATTGCCGTCGACATCGATCAGGTCGAGTTCCCGAACGGGACCACCGGTACCCTCGAGATGATCCGGCATCCCGGCGCCGCGGCGGTCATTCCGATGCTCGACCCGGTGACCGACCCCGACCCCCGGATCATCCTGATCCGGCAGTTCCGCCATGCCGCCGACGGCTTCATCTGGGAGATTCCAGCGGGAACGCTGTCTCCGGGCGAAGCGCCCGAGTCCTGCGCCCATCGCGAACTGATCGAGGAGGCCGGGTACGAAGCGGGGGAGTTGACCTACCTGACTGCGATCTTCACCGCCCCCGGGTTTACTGATGAGTCGATCCACCTCTACCTGGCGACGGGCCTGACGAGGGTCCAGGCGGCTCCCGAGGCCGATGAGTTCATCACCGTCCATGAGTTCCGCTGGTCCGAGGTCGGGCGGATGATTCGCCGCCGCGAGATCCGCGATGCCAAGTCGTTGACCGCCTTGATGTTCGTGCAGAGCTTTTTGCGGGCATAACACCGCGCGGGTCGCCTCGTCCCGCGCTCGGATCGGGCTTAGATTGCGGCTTCGATCGGTCGGGCACGCACGCGCGGGACGGTTCATGGCAACCCAGGGTTTCGATCAGCTCTTCAAGGCACTCCGAAAGGGAGAGTTCCCGACGGCGTTGTACCTCCATGGCACCGAAGACGTGCTCAAGGAGGAGGCCATCGGCGAACTGGTGTCCCGTGCCCTCGATCCGTCGCTCAAGGACTTCAATTTCGACCAGCGCTCCGCCGCCACGCTCGACCCCGAAGACGCCGAGACGCTCTGCAACACGCTGCCGATGATGGCCGACCGGCGGGTGGTGATCATCCGCGATGTCGAAAGCTGGGCCAAGCGCGCCAAGGCCAAGACCGCGGTGCTCAAATACCTGGAGCGCCCGGCCATCGAAACGGTGCTGGTCCTGGTGCAAGGCTCGGCCGACCCCGACGCCGATGCCGAGCTGGCCAAGCGGACCACCACCGTTTCGGCCGATCCGCTCCCGCCCGAGCGCGCCAAGAAATGGTTGCTGCTCCAGGCGGAGCGCCTGGGCCTCGTACTCGAGGATGCCGCCGCGCTCCACATGGTGCGGGTGACCGACGCCAGCCTGGCAGCGTTGCGGAGCGAGCTCGACAAGCTGGCGGGGCTCAGTGCGCAGGACACGCTCACGGTAGAGCGGGTGTCCGATTTTCTCGGCGTGCGGCACGGCGAGACCCAGTACGACTGGCGCGACGCCGTGCTCCGTGGCGAGGCCGGCGCAGCTGCCGGGATGATCCCGCACCTGTTGGCCCAGTCCGGCGTATCCGGTGTCTCGCTTGTAACGCTGCTGGGCACCAGCGTGGTCGGGCTCGGCCTCGCGCGAGCCCACTATGACCGGGGTGCCCGGTCATCCGCCCTGGTCCAGGCGGTCAAAGGGTCGCTCTTTCGCGCTCGCCCGGCTCGCGTTTCGTACGACGCGGCTTCGGCGCAGTGGAGCCGGCTCGCGCCCGATTGGAGCCGGAACCGGATCGAGCTAGCGCTCGCCGCGCTGCGCCGCGCCGATGAGCGGCTCAAGAACACCGCGGTATCCGACGAAGGCGCCATTCTGTTCGACCTCGTGATGGAGATGTCCGTACCATGGCAACGCGCCGCCTGACGCCGCTCGGAGTTCTCGCGCTGATACTGGCAGTCGGCCTGATGCCGGCCGCTCTGCGCGCGCAAACCAATCCGCAGCTGGCGTCCGCGGTCCAGTTGGCGCAGGACGGACACGCCGATTCCGCTCGCGCCGTGGTCCGGGCCCTGCTCGACGCCACCGACCCGGGCAACGACCTCTACGCCGAAGTGCTCTTTACCTCAGGTATCGTCGCCGCCACCGAGTTCGACCGTCGGATTGCGCTGCGCCGCGTCATCGTGGAATACTCGACCTCCGCGTGGGCCGACGACGCGCTGTTGCTGCTGGCCCAGGTCGAGTACGCCGGCGGAAATCCCGGCGCCTCGATGTCGCAAGTGAATCGCCTGCTCGCCGACTACCCGTCGAGCCCGCTCCGCGCCGTCGCAGCCTTCTGGGCCGCGCGTGCTGCCGGCGACCTGCGCAATGGTGCCGAAGCCTGCCGGCTGGCCGACCTGGGCCTGGCCGCTGGCCCGGACGACATCGAGTTGCGCAATCAGCTCGAGTTTCAGAAACAGCGTTGCGGATCGATCCAGGCCCAAGGGATCGACCCCGCGGCACCGGCCGAGACGCCGACCCCGAGTCGGACGACTCCGACTCCGCCACCCCCGCCGCCACCTCCGGCCGCCGCTCCGGCCCGGGGCGGCTTCCGGGTACAGGTCATCGCGGCACCGGATCAGGCATCCGCCGATCGGCAGGTGACCCGACTCAAGGGTATCGGCTACGAAGCGACCGTACTTCGCGAGGGCGGGTTCTTCAAAGTGCGGACCGCATCGTTCGCGACCCGCGCCCTCGCCAACCAGGCCCTCGCGCGGATTCGCTCCCAGTTGGGCGGACAGCCGTTCATCGTCGCGGACCAGTGACCGCATCGTTGACCGAGGGCACCCCGCTCCTCCGGCAGTACCAGGAGATCAAGTCGCGCCACCGCGACAAGATCCTGTTCTTCCGCATGGGCGACTTCTACGAAATGTTCTTCGACGACGCCGAGGTCGCGGCGCGTCTCCTCAACATCACGCTGACCGCGCGGGGCGACGGAGTTCCGCTCGCCGGCGTTCCCGTCAAAGCCGCGGCCGAATATCTCCGCCAGCTGGTGGCGGGCGGACATCGCGTGGCTATCTGCGAGCAGGTCGAAGACCCCAAGAAGGCCAAGGGCATCGTCCGGCGCGAGGTGGTGGAAACGGTCACGCCAGGTGCGCTGCTGGAAGAGGACTGGCTTCCCGGAGGTCGCAACAACTTTCTGGTCGCACTCCACCCCGGCGACCGGCATCGTCCCGACGGGCCGGCCGGCCTGGCCGCGATCGATCTCTCGACCGGAGAGTTTCTGCTCGAGACGATTCCCCGCGCTCGCATCGACGAAGCGCTGGGACGCCTGGCCCCCGCCGAGGTGGTCACGGTGGCGGAGGCCCTGACCGCCTCCGACGTGATGCAGACGCTCCGGGAGCCCTGGGAGTTCGATGCGGAGCTTGCCAGCGAGGAGTTGACCCGGCGCTTCGGTCTTGCCTCGCTGGACGGCCTCGGCATCGAAGCGGACGACGGAGCGGCCGTCGGCGCAGCCGGAGCCCTGCTGCGCTACCTGGGCGAGTTGCAGCCCGCCGGCTTTGCCCATCTCCGCCGCCCGGCCATCCGGCGCTCCCACCGGCATCTCTGGCTCGACGAGATGACCCGCCGCAACCTGGAGCTGGTCGAGCCGCTGCGCGCCGGCACCAAGGGCGTCACCCTGCTCGAAACCCTCGACGCCACCATGACGCCGATGGGCGCTCGATTGCTGCGCCAGTGGATCCTCTCGCCGCTGCGAGACGGCGCCGAGATCAACCGTCGGCTCGACGCGGTGGAAAGCGGAGTCCGCCTTCCCGATGGCCGGGCCGACGCCCGTGAGGCTCTGGACGGGGTCCGCGATCTGGAGCGCCTGGCGGGCCGAGCCGCCGCGGGAAGGGCGAACCCCAGGGAGTTGGGTGCGCTGCGCGACTCCTTCAAACGCTTGCCACGCATTGCGGACGCCCTGGCCCGGCTGATCCCGCCCGGCAGCCCCGCTGCGCACCCCCTCAAGACCCTGGCCGACGATCTCGACCTGCTGGAAGATCTGACCACCGAACTCGAGGCTGCGCTGGAAGATCGACCGCCCGTCAACCTGGCCGATGGCGGTGTGATCCGGGCCGGCTTCGATGCCGAACTGGACGAGTCACGCGGGCTGCGAGACGGTGGCAAGCAGCACATCGCGTCGATTCAGCAGCGGGAGAGGGAGCGGACCGGCATCGCGTCGCTCAAGGTGGGCTACAACAAGGTCTTCGGGTACTTCATCGAAGTGACCCGAACCCATTCGGCGCGCATCCCCCCGGACTACGAGCGTCGCCAAACTCTGGCGACGGCGGAACGCTACGTCACTCCGGAACTCAAGCAGTACGAAGCCAAGGTACTCGGCGCCGAGGAGCGGATGGTGGCCCGCGAAGCCGATCTGTTCGGCGCGCTGCGCAGCCAGGTCGGAGCCGCCATCGGACGAATTCAGCAGAGCGCAGCGGTGCTCGCCCATCTCGACGTCTGGACCGGCCTGGCGGAACTGGCGGTGCAATACCGGTACGTCCGCCCCACCGTCGATGAGGGGTTCGACCTGACCCTGACCGCCAGCCGTCATCCGGTCATCGAACGCCTGATGCCACGGGAGTCATTCATCCCGAACGACGTCCACCTCGATGCGGCCAGCCGAGTCCAGTTGGTGACCGGCCCCAACATGGCGGGCAAGTCGACCATTCTGCGCCAGATCGGCCTGGTGGTCGTCATGGCACAACTCGGCTCGTTCGTTCCGGCCACCGCAGCAACCATCGGGACCATCGACCGGTTGTTCACCCGGGTCGGAGCCAGCGACAACCTGGCGCGCGGCCAGTCGACCTTCATGGTCGAGATGAGCGAAACCAGCGCCATCCTGCACAGCGCCACGCCGCAGAGCCTGGTTCTGCTCGACGAGATCGGTCGGGGCACCTCGACGTACGACGGTGTCGCCATCGCGTGGGCGGTCAGCGAGCATCTGCATGATCGGGTCGGCTGCAAAACCATGTTCGCCACCCACTATCACGAGCTGATGCAGTTGCCCGAACGGCTGGCCCACGCCCGCAACATGAACGTGGCGGTCAAGGAAACGGGCGACACCGTGATTTTCCTGCACCGACTGGAAGCCGGCGGCACCGATCGCTCCTACGGCATCCACGTCGCGCAGCTTGCAGGCCTCCCGGATGCGGTCGTGGCGCGGGCCGGCGAAGTCCTGCTCACGTTGGAAGGTGAACATCGGATGGTTCCCGGTGAGGCCGCGCGGACCGACGAAGGGCAGCTCGGCCTGTTCGGCGAGGCTGCCGCGCGCAGGAAGCGGACGTCCGCCAAGCCCGCGCCGCCCGCACCGGCCGACCCGATCCGGCGCGCCATCGAATCGATCGATGTCGATTCGCTGACCCCGCTCGAAGCGTTGAATCGACTGGCGGCACTCAAACAGCAGCTCGACTCGGAGGGCGCGTGACCACGCGCTGGCTCGGCATCGCCCTGCTGGTGGCCACCGTCGGGTGCCAACGCGAACCCGAGCCCAGCCTGACGCTTCCTGCGGATCTGCCGAACCCCGCGACCAAGCGGGACGAGTCCCCGGTCGCGCTCGATGCCAATCCCCCGGTCGTCTATCCGGATGGTCCGGCATCACAGCGGATCGGCGGAACCGTGATGCTCCGCCTCTTTGCCGATTCGGCCGGGCGGATCGTGGCGGAGTCGACCGCGCTGTACGAGTCGAGCGGTTACCCGGCTCTCGATTCCGCTGCGCTCGATGCGGCAGGCAAGCTGCGCTTCGCCCCGGCCCTGCGCGATGGGAACCCGACGGCTACCCGCTTTCTCCAACCGATCAATTTCCGAGCGCCCGCGACCGGAGGCACCGTCCCATGAGCACGCCCCAACATCGCACGCCGTACGATTCGGTCATCGACACCATCGGCTGGACGCCCCTGATCCGGCTGGGTCGGATCGGTCATGGCGTGCGCACCCCGATCTACGGCAAAGCGGAGTACGCCAACCCGGGCGGTTCCGTCAAAGACCGCATCGGCCTCGATATCATCACTGCGGCCGAAGCAAGCGGGGAGCTTCGGCCCGGCGGCACGGTAGTGGAAGGCACCTCGGGCAACACCGGCGTCGGGCTCGCCATTGCGGCCGCCCTCAAAGGGTACCACTGCGTTTTTACCATGCCGGACAAGATGTCCCAGGAAAAGGTCCGGCTGCTCAAAGCATTCGGCGCCGAAGTCGTCATTACGCCCACGGCCGTTCCGCCCGACCATCCCGATCATTACATCAACAAGGCCAAGCAGATCACCCGCGACACGCCGGGGGCCGTTCTCGCCAACCAGTTCTACAACCAGAGCAACCCCGAGTCTCACTACCGAACTACGGGGCCCGAGATCTGGGAGCAGACCCAGGGACGGGTGACCCACTTCGTCGCCGGCGCCGGGACCGGTGGCACCGTGAGCGGGGTCGGCAAGTTTCTCAAAGAACAGAACCCCGCCATCCGGATCATCGCCGGCGACCCCATCGGCTCCATCTACACCTCGCACAAGACCGGAACCAAGGCGGAAGGCCGTCCCTACAAGGTCGAGGGCATCGGCGGCGACAAGATTCCCACCACCGTCTGGTGGGACTACATCGATGAGTTCCGCCAGGCGTCCGACCGCGATGCACTCGGCATGGCCCGGCGCCTGGCGCGCGAGGAAGGGATGCTGGTCGGTGGCAGCGCAGGCCTCAACGTCCAGCTGGCAATCGAACTCGCGCGCGAAGTGGATGATCCGGAGGCCTGCATCGTCACCATTCTATGTGACACAGGCGAACGGTATCTGTCTAAGATCTTCAACGACGAGTGGATGCAGGAGAATCAGTTGCTCGACGTGCCGCGGCTCACCGTCGCGGAGTTGATCGCCCGGCGGAGTAAGGGCGCACCGGAGCTGGTGAGCCTGACCGGAGCGGCCCAGGTCCGCCAGGCCCTCAACCTCATGAGCACCTGGGGCGTGAGCCAGATCCCGGTGATCGAGAACGACGAGTGCATCGGCGGTCTGATCGAACCGACGCTGATGACCCGCGCGCTGAGTCAGCCCTCCCTGCTCGATCGCCCGGTCCGCGAGGTGATGGACCCGCCGTTCCCGGTAGTCGATGCCAACTTCCCGGTCGATCGCCTGCCGCCGATGCTGACCCGGGAAAACCCGGCAACGCTGGTTCAGATGGAGGGCAAGCTGGTGGGCATCGTGAGTCGCTACGACCTGCTGCAGCAACTGATCGGAACCCGATGAAGATCGTCGTCCTGACCGGCGGCAGCTCCGCAGAGCGGGATGTCGCGCTCGCCTCGGCCGGCCAGGTCGTGGCGGCTCTGCGCTCACGGCAGCATTCGGTTTCGGTCATCGATATCGCCGGTGGACCGGTTTCCCGCGAGCAGGAGGCCGAACTGATCGGGGTGGCAGTCGGAGTCACGCCACCGTCGATCGACCACCTGATCGAGCGGGAGCGTGATTTTCTCTTGACCGGCCTTGCTGCCACGCCAGAGGTCGCCCAAGCCGACGCGCTGTTCCTTGCCCTCCACGGAGGACGCGGCGAAGACGGAACGCTGCAAGCCGTTCTCGACCTCCTGCGCATCCCGTATACAGGCAGCGGCGCACTGGGCAGTGGACTGGCCATGGACAAGGACGTTTCCAAACACCTCTTTCGGGCCGCCGGCGTTGCCACGCCGGATTGGACCATGGTCACCCGCGAGAGTGCGGTTCCGATCATGCCGGAGTTCCCGGTCATCGTCAAACCCAGCAAACAGGGCTCCACGGTCGGGCTTCGGCTGGTCCGAAATCAGGCAGATCTCGGTGACGCAATTCGCTACGCTGCTGATTTTGATGATGAGATCATGATCGAAGGGTTCGTTCCAGGTCGAGAGCTGACCGTCGGGATCCTGGACGGCGCCGCTCTCGCCGTGGGTGAGATCATTCCCCGGCACGAGATTTTCGATTACGAATGCAAGTACACCCCGGGGATGGCGGTCGAGATCTTCCCGGCCGACCTGCCCGATGCCGTCGCCGAGCGCTGCCGAGATCTAGCGCTCAAGGCGCATCAGGCCCTCAAGCTGGGTGGCTATAGCCGGGTCGATTTTCGACTGACCCCGGCCGGCGAGTTGAGTTGTCTCGAGGTCAATACGCTGCCCGGATTGACCTCGACCAGCCTGCTGCCCCAATCGGCGCAGGCGGCGGGAATCGAGTTCCCCGAACTGTGCGAGCGGATTTGCTTGACGGCTCGGATCGGTGGTAAGGTTTAGGCGAGGTTTTGACGCGAATGGCCGCAACACGTCGTGTACCGCAACTGACCCCGTGGGTCATCCGGTTGATCATGATCAACGGGGCGGTTCTGCTGTTGCTCGCGACCGTGTTCACGGCGCCGCGATTTTTTGAATCGCTGGTGCTCGCCCCCTCCAGGTTCGGCGAGCGACCCTGGACCGTCCTGACGGCCATGTTCGTTCCCGCCAATCTGCTGGCCTTCGCATTCCACTCCGCTATGCTGGCACTCTTCGGACCGACCGTCGAGCGGCGGATGGGCAGCAAGCGATTCCTGCTCTACTACCTCTACTGCGGTGTCGGCGCCGCCCTGCTCGGCCTCGGTCTCGGATCGGTGCTCGAACTCGGCGCCATCCACGGACCTGCCGGCGCCATCTACGGACTTGGCCTTGCCTACGTCTTTACGCGGGCACCGCTCGAGCTTCACACCGGGCCCGAGAGCGGCATCGGTGCGCGCGGTTTGTTCGTTGCCTTCGTGACCCTCGACCTGGTGCTTGGTCTCTGGGCCGGCGAGGGCCTCACTCACCTGGTGCCGCTGGGCGGCATCCTTTCCGGTTATCTCTACTTCCGGTTGCAGTCATTGACCGCGCGGGAGCAGCCCATCCGACCCGTTCCGCCGGTCCGCCGCCCCGTGGTGACGCCGATGCGCGCCCAAGAAGCGGCGCTCGAACGCGCCCAGACCGTCGTGCCGCATACCGAGCTGCCGCCCGAGGACACGAGCGCGGAAGTCGATCGCGTGCTGGACAAGATCGCGCAGTTCGGCATCGACAGCTTGAGTCTGCATGAACGCCGGGTTCTGAGCGAGGCCTCGGAGCGGAAACGACGCGAGCAGACCTGAAAAATTCCCAGCGAAAAAAATCGACATCTTGATTTTCATCACGGGACAGCCGCATTTTGACCCGTGCTCATCAATCTGCTCCCAGAATTCCTCGACATCCTCGGGTCCGCCAATCGGGAAGCCGCGTACTACCGGTATCTCGAAACGCATCGTGCCGTGCTCGAGGCATACTGGGGCAACTATGTCCTGGACCTGGAAAGCCCGCACGCCGCCGAGGTCATCGCGACCACGCTCCGCGCCGACCGAAGCGATCTCAAAGCGCTGCTCCAGAGCGTCCGCGTGTCCGAGATGGTCGACGACGCCATCACGCGCGCAACCGACCTGCTTCAGATCGACCGACCGACCGACATCTATCTGATGGCCGGGGTCGGAGCGGCCAATGCCGGGGAACTCGTCGTCAACGGCCGCGGTGTCGGCTTCATCTGCATCGAGCACTTCACCGGCAAGGTCAACCCGACCACCTATGGACTCGGCCTTTCACCCGAGCTGATTCCGCTCTGGGTAGCGCACGAACTCGCCCATACGGTGCGCTACACGTCGCCGGACAGCCGCAGTGATCTGCGTCGACTGGTGGATGAAAACGGCGGGAACTACGACTATTGGATGACGGCCGCCCGGGCGCCGCTGCGGGAGCTGCTGGTCAATGAAGGGCTCGCGGTCCACGCCGCGCAGCTGGTGGCGCCGGGACACGAGATTGCCGACTACTTCGGCTATCCGAAACGCGTCTTTCAGCGGATGCGGGAATCGGAAGCCTTCCTCCGCCGCGCCGCGCACCACGACCTGGAGCGTTCGGGGATCGGCCTCAGGCTCCGCTTCCTTTCTTCGGGCCTGAGCCCTTCGTCACGCCTGGCGCTTGGTCGGGTGCTGCCCGAACGGTCCGGCTATTACCTGGGCTACCGGATGGTCGAGGGCTTGGTTGCCGCACAAGGTCTGCCGGCCGCACTTCGAGCCAGTGGGGCCGAGTTCGAAGCCCTCGAAAGCGCCGCGCAGGACATCCGAACGGCGTAACACGCCCGCAGTCCGCTACTTCCCGACACAAAATCGTTCGAAGATCGCGCCCAGCACGTCCTCGACGTCGACCACCCCGATCAGTTCGTCGAGCGCCGTGATGGCCCGCCGGACATGGTGCGCTGCAAGCACGGCGTCTCCCCGCACGCCGATATGCGGCTCGGCGTCGGCCAGCGCGGCTTGGGCGCGTTCCAGCGCCTGACGGTGCCGCTCGCGGGTCAGGAGCGGTTCGACGTCGGCAAACTGCTCCACCTCGCCAAAGAGGCGATCGACCAGCGCGGTGGCCAGCAGGTGCAACCCGGCCCCGGTTTCCGCCGAGACCGGCAAGCCGCCGCCGTCGCCAACCGGCGCCAGATCCGCCTTGGTGCGCACCAACACAGTGGCGGGCTGGCTCGCCAGGGCTTGCTCCTCGTCGGTCAGCCGCCGTCCCGACTCGACGCAAAGCAGCACCAGATCCGCCGCTGCGAGATAGCGCTGGCTCACTTCGATGCCCATCCGCTCGATCCGGTCGGTCGCGTCACGCAACCCCGCCGTGTCGGCCAGCCGAACCGGCCAGCCGTCCAAGTCGAGGTCGGCCTCGATGGCATCGCGGGTGGTGCCGGGAATCTCCGTCACTAGCGCCCGCTCGCTGCCGAGCAAGGCATTGAAAAGCGACGACTTGCCGGCATTCGGACGCCCCGCGAGCACCACCAGAGCGCCCCGCCGAACCCGCTCGCCGAGGGGTGCCGTCCGCAGTAAAGCCGCGACCCCCTCGCGGCTCGACGCCAGCCCGGCCCGAATCGTTTCGGGACTGACCGGTCCGTCGTCTTCCTCGGGAAAGTCGATGTCGTAGCTGAGCAGTGCGGTGAGTTCGAGCAGGCCGTACCGCAGGTCGTCGAGACGCCGGGAAAGACCGCCGTCGAGCTGGCGCAGCGCGCCTCGCCCCTGCGCCCGGGTGGTGGCGTCGATCAGATCGCCCACCGCCTCGGCCTGCAGCAGGTCGAGCTTGCCGTTCTGGACCGCGCGTCGGGTGAACTCGCCGGGCCACGCCAGCCGGGCACCCAGCGCCTGGAGCGCGGCAAGCAGCTGCGCCGGCACCAGCGCTCCGCCGTGGCACGAGAGCTCTACGACATCTTCGCCGGTGTAGCTCGCGGGCGCGGGAAAGAAGGTGACCAGCCCGCGGTCGAAGGGAGTTCCGTCGGTTTCGTGGAAGGTGGCGAGGATGGCCTGGCGCGGGGTCACCGGCTGGTCGTCTTGCCAGCCCAGTAACCGCCGCACCGCTTCGAAGGCCCCTTGGCCCGAGACGCGGACCACCGCGAGCGCGCCCCGTCCCGGCGGCGTAGCAATCGCGGTGATCAGATCGGACAGCATGGCGAGATCTCCCGTCCCGCCGCCAGGCGCGGGACCGTTACCCCTGCTGCTTCTTCTTCGTCTTCTTGGGCGGCGGTGCCGGCGGAATCGGCGGCACCGTCGTCGCAGCCACTTTCTTCATCCGCTCCTTGGCAATCAACCACTGTTGCGGAATGCTCGCGATGTTCTGCACCGCATAGTAGAGATTGAGGCCGGACGCAAAGTTGAGGAAGAGTACCAGCATCATGACCGGCATGATGTAGAGCATCATCTTCATCTGCGGATTGGGCGGCAACCCGATCTGACCAACCTTGGTGACCCCGAACATCGAGACCGCCATGATGACCGGGATGATGAAGGTGGGATCCGCCCGGGAAAGATCAGGCACCCAGAGGAACGCCTGACCCCGCAGTTCAATCGTATTCTGGAAGACGAAGAACAGCGCAATCAGAATCGGCCAGGGCAACAGGATCGGCCAACACCCGCCGAACGGATTGACCTTGTGCTCGCGATAGATCCGGAAGGTCTCCTGCTGGAGCTTCTGCGGATCGTTCTTGTAGCGGTCCTGAATGTCCTTGAGAATCGGCTGAACGGCCTGCATCGCCATGCCGGCCCGCATGGCCTTCTGATTGAGCGGCCAGAGGACGATGCGCACCAGGATGCCGAACATGACCAGCCCGAGCCCATAGGCCAGGCCGAGGCTTTCATGCATCCAGACAAGCAGCGCGCGCGCGCCGACGGCCACCGGGCGGATCACCGGCCGGAGCCAGGCCCAACCGTAGGGGTTGATGTCGTCGAAATCGTGGCCGATCGAGCGGAGACGCGGATACTCCATCGGTCCGACGTAGAGCGAGAACGACATGGCGCCGTCCGCACCGACGCTCAGGCTGGTCCAGACATCCGCCTGCTCCGGGTTGCGGTGCAGCCGATCCGTCGCAGTTGCCTGGACGCCACCCAGTCGGCCCTGGCCCACCCGGGCGCTGTCGAGCGCCAGCACGGCAGCGACAAAGTACTTCGACTTGATGCCGACCCACTCGAACGGACCGGGCAGCGTCTCGGTCACCCCCACATCGAGGTCCGAGAAGCGCTTCAGGCTCGACTTGGTGTGCTTGGTCACGACGCCGAGTTCGCGAGCATGTTCGACGCTGTCCGACTCGGTATTGCGGAGGCCGGGACCCAGGCCAATCAGCACGGTGGCCCCCGCAGCGCCGAGGCCGCGGACCCGACCGGCGACACCGATCCGGTAATCGTCAGGCAGGAAGGTGTACTCGAGGTCGACCCCAACGGTCGAGTCGAGCGCGGCGGTGAAGCCCAGCCGCGCCGGACCGCCCGCCACATCGAGCGTGGTCGTGGTCGGACGGAAGGCCAGATTGCGCAGCGGGATGGTGTCGCGACCGACCAGCAGGCCGAGGGTGAGGAAGTCGCCGTCGGCTGCGAAGATCTGAGCCAACTGGCCGGGCTCGTCTTTCCGCATCGACTTGTAGTTCAGCAGCTCCGCAGCCACCATCCGCCCGCCGCGGGTCGAAAAGGTGTAGCGATAGAGCGGCGACGACACGGTGACGGATTCATCCGCTGCCGGGGCATCGGATTCGACCGTCAGCGGGCTCGGCGCGCTGCCGGGCGGCGCTTCGATGACCGCCGGAGTCTGCAGGGAGTCGACCGAGACGACCGGTGAAACGGCTTGAGCAACGGGTCGCGCCGGCTTCTTCATGAAGAAGGACGGAACCACCAGCACGACCATCATCAGCAGGATGGCCAGAATGAAGCGACGATCCATGATGAGGCTTGTGTCCGTCAGACGTTATGGAACGGGATCGTAGCCACCGGGATGAAACGGGTGGCAACGGGCAATGCGCTTGAGACCCAACCAGCTACCGCGTACCAAGCCATACCGATCCACCGCCTCCAGTGTGTATTGCGAGCAGCTGGGCGAGAATCGACAGCGGGGCGGGAAGGCCGGAGAGATGTACCGCTGATAGCCGCGAATCAGGCCGATACCCACTCGCCGCGGCCACTGTCGGACGCCGGTCATCTGGACGTCGGCGCTCGCCTCGCGAGCCAGTCACCGAGTTCCGACCGAAGCACGCTGGACTCGACCTCGTTTGCCTGGGGCCGCGCACGGACTACCACGTCGACCGCACTCAGCCGGGGCAGGCCCACCTGCCGCATCCATTCCTTCAACTGTCGCCGTAAACGATTGCGGGCCACCGCAGTCGACTGGCGCTTCGAAACGATCACGCCCAGTCGGGGGCGACCCACGTCGTTGACCAACCACGCTATTTCGAGGTGAGCCGACCGATGTCGCGCACCCCGGCCCAGCACCCGCCGAATGTCATCCGCTGCCGTCAGGCGCCCTGCCCGACCGAGCCGCTCGGATGACGTCAGCGTCCCCCGTGCTTCGAGGCGATCCGGACCGTCAACAGCCTGCGCCCCTTTTTCCGGCGGCGCGCCAGCGTTGCCCGCCCCCAGCGGGTGGCCATGCGGGCACGGAAACCATGCCGATTGACCCTTTTCCGATTCCGCGGGCGATATGTCGGTTGCATTTGAAGCCAATCCTTGAAACCAAAGCTAGTGCCAAAGTAAGCCCAGAAAGCTACCTGTCAGGCCCCGATTCGGTCAAGGTTGACTTTTCCACATCCGGGGCGTAGTATCGTCGCCCCTTCACGACGCCCCATCGTATTATCGAGGCGAGATGCAGCAGTGGTCCCCTAAGGACGCGTGGAAGCGAATTCTCGAGGAAGCGCGCCGGGAACTGACGGAGCAAGCCGTCAAGACCTGGCTCGTGCCTGCGGATGCGCTCGAACTGGAAGATGGGAGACTGATTCTCGGTCTCCCTGACGAGTTTGCCGTCAAGTGGAACCAGGCCAAGCACGCCAAGGTCTTGTCCCGCCTGGCCACGCAAGCGCTCGGTGTCGAAACCGAAGTGGTCTTCCAGGTACCCGCGGAGCGGCTCCAGCGGCCCCAGATGGACATCTTCGCCATCGAACCGGTGGCGGCGGCGGAACCGGCGAGCGTTGCCTCGTCGCCGAAGCGGGAGACCTCGCCCTCGCACCTGCCGCTCAACGAGCGGTATACCTTCGATGCGTTCGTGATCGGCAAGTCGAACGAGCTTGCCGCGGCGGCAACCTATGCGGTGGCCGAGGCGCCCGGGCGGACCTACAACCCGCTCTTTATTTACGGCGGAACCGGGCTTGGCAAAACCCACTTGATGCAGGCCGTGGCCCACTCGGTCCTCCGGAAGAACCCGGCAACCCGGGTGGCCTATATGGGCGCCGAGCACTTCATCAACGAGGTCATCGAAGGGATCCACGGCCGGACGATGAAAGACCTCCGGCGGCGCTACCGGACCGAGATCGACCTCTTTCTCGTCGACGACGTGCATTTCCTCGAAGGCAAGGAAGCGACCCAGGAAGAGTTCTTCCATACTTTCAATGCCCTGTTCGACGCGCAAAAGCAGATCGTCCTGACCTCGGATCGGCCCCCGAAGGAAATGCCGGGGCTCGAGGACCGCTTGGTCAGCCGCTTCAGCTGGGGTATGGTGGTCGACGTCGGTTTGCCGGACCTGGAGCATCGGATCGCGATCCTGCGCAAGAAGCAGCAGCAGGATCACCTGGAAACGACGATCCCGGACGATGTCTTGACCTTCATCGCCGAACACGTCTATTCCAACGTCCGCGAACTCGAAGGGTCGATCATCAAGCTGTTGCTGTACGCATCGTTGCGGCATCGGGAGATCTCCATCGACCTGGCCCGTGAAGCCCTGGCCGATCGGATTCGGCCGAGTCAGTCGGCCAGCGCCGAGCGTCCGAAAGCGTTGCCGTCGATCGATCGGGTTCAGGACGTGGTGGCTCGCCGCTGGGGTGTGACGCCCGAGGGACTTCGTTCCAAGGCGCGCATCAAGAGTCTGACGGTACCGCGCCAGATTGCCATGTTCCTGGCCCGCGAAGTGCTCAACATGCAGCTCGTCGAGATCGGTCAGGCGTTCGGCGGGCGCGATCACTCGACGGTGATTCACAGCGTGGACAAGGTGCAGCGCCAGCTGGCGCGCGATCGCGGCTTCCGCGAACGAGTCGATTCGGCCCGCGCCGAGTTAACCGCATCGTAGTGTGGGTAGGATGTGAGTGGTGTGGACGGACGGGGATATCCCTTGGAGATTTACCCGACAATCCGCACCGTACACATTACAAGTGAGGTCGATGAGGAGTGGAAGATGATGTGGCGTCGTTGGTTGGTGGTAACGTCCACATATTTTCCTCTCTACTACGACTACTTGTTTTCTAAATACAGGATAGTTTTCTAATATCCCGTGGTGAAAACCTGGTGTTGGTCGGGAGAGTGATCCGGATGAAGTTCACCATAACGCGAGAAAAGCTTCACGAAGGACTTGGCGCCGTGGCTGCGAGCGTTCCGTCAAAGACGACGCTGCCCGTGCTGTCGAACATCCTCGTCGAAGCCACCAAAGACGGACTCCGGCTTTCCGGAACCGATCTCGACATCGCGGTCAGCACCATCATCCCGGCTCAAGTCGACCAGGAAGGTGCGACCACCCTGCCCGCCCGGAAGCTGGTCGAGATCGTTCGCGAGCTTCCCAGCGCGGCAATCCGGTTTACCGGATCCGGCGAACAGCGAGTCCAGATCGAGTGTGGCCGGTCCCGGTTCAAGTTGCTGGGCCTTTCTCGAGACGAGTTCCCCGCGTTTCCGGCCGTCACGTTCGACGGGGCCTGGAAAGTCGCCGCTAAAGACCTCCAGAAGCTCATCAGCCACGTCGCATTCGCCGCAAGCACCGAGGAGAGCCGTCCGATCCTCAACGGCGTCCTGTGGGAGCTGAGGAGCGACAGGATGCGTATGGTTGCGACCAACGGGCATCGGTTGGCGCGAATGGATGTTCCGTTGACCGGTTCGGGGGGGCAGGCCGATCTGATCGTTCCGCCCAAAGCCCTCGAGCAGATCCGTCGGCTCTACAACCCGGACGATGAAATCGAAATTGCCCGGAGCGATAACCACCTCGGGTTTCGTTCGGCTGGTACTCAGGTCTTTACCCGCCTGATCGAAGGGCCGTATCCGAACTACGAACAGGTCATCCCGCGCGAGAACGACAAGCTGATGACGGCCGATAAGGCGGGGCTGACCTCCGCGATTCGCCGCATGAGCATCGTGGCAAGCGATCAGACCCACCGGATCCGGCTCGCCTTTGCCAACGGCGGGTGTAAACTCTCGGTGACCACGCCCGACCTGGGCGAGGCGCAGGAAGAGATCACCGTCGCCTACGACGGCGATCCGCTCGAAATCGCGTTCAATGCGTCGTACCTGCTCGAGGTACTCAAGTTCATGCCGACCGATGAGGTCCGGATGAGCTTCAAAACTCCGGAGCGGGCCACCACGTGTGAACCGGTTGGTTGGGATGATCCGGCCAGCTACCTGACCCTGGTGATGCCACTTCGCCTGCTCGATTGACGGCGGGCTGAACCTGGACCTGCGGCCGGTCGGGAGCTTTCCCGCCGGCCGCTTGGCGTTTCACGGAGTCGGAGACGGCACCGAGTCCTGTACTTCGGTGGTGTCATCATTCGCAGGGATGGTGACCCGCTCGCCACGAATCCGCCGCAGCACCCACTGCTGGCGCCAGCGCATCCGTCCCGGTCGATACGCCGGGTTGGACCGGAGCGGAAACGGGAGCGTCCCGGCCAGTTGAGCGGTCTGTTCGGTGGTGAGTCGTGCCGCCGGTCGACGGAAGTAGGCCTGAGAGGCCGCTTCCACTCCCCAGATCTCGGGCCCGAACTCGACCACGTTGAGATACAGTTCGAGAATCCGGGTCTTGTCCATCGCCGCTTCGATCCGGTACGCGGTGACCGCTTCCTTGACCTTTCGCAGCGGGTTTCGAGAGGGTGAAAGGTACAGATTCTTCGCCAGTTGCTGGGTAATGGTGCTGGCACCTCGAATCCGGTCGCGGCGTTCCCAGGCGTGATTCAGGACCCGCTGTAACTCGGCCCGGTCGCGCTCATTACCCCACTCGAAACCGGCGCGCCGGTACCCCATCGCCTCGCGAATCGCCTGGTAGTCGAGCCCGCCATGCTCGAGAAACCGGTGATCCTCGGCGATCATCACGGCCCGCCCCATACTCGGCGCGATCTGCTCGAAGGGGACCGGCTGGTACAGGCGCGGCAAGACCCCGTCCTCGACCTGGCGACGTCGCTGAGCATGATTGGCCAGACTGTCGGCCTGCTTAGCGCGCATGGCCATGAAGGCCGTTTCCTGCGGCCAGAACCATCGATACCAGAGCGGCGGCGGCCAGACGGCCACCAGCCACAGCAGAAAGAGTCCGACGACGGCCGAGGTTCCCAGCAGGATCCAGCGCAGGAGCGACCGCTTTTTCGGACCCGGTGGTGTCGTGGCTGAGGAGGGCAGAGTCATGGGTGCAAATCAGCGAGGCGTCCGACCATGGATCGGACGCCTCGAGTTCGGGTCAGGAGAGAGGAGCCGACCGATTCACTTGAGCACGGTCACCGTGGTACTGCGGGTGGCCGTTACCGGAATCGGATTGGGTACCATGGCCATCGTCACGAAACTCGCCACGGAGGACTGGCTCGTCCCGCCGAGGAAATCACCGTTGCCACCGAGATAGAACGACTCGGTGGATTTATCGGTCAGGGTGAGCTCCATCGGACCGGCCATGGGATTCTCGATCGTTCCGGCCCCGGTCGTGGTCGACACCGCATCGATCTTGGTGGCGGGTCCGCCGCCGTACTGCGACGCACCGCCAAAAGTATAGGTAGTGATCGTAGTCGATTTGATTGCTTGCTGGGGGGTCTTGGAATCGATCAGAGTGGTGTCGACCCAGCTGTCGCCCTGCTTGCTGCCGGGCTTGACCGCCGGGAAGAAGCGCTGCAGGGATGCTTTGAGCTGACCGACCATCTCGTTCGAGTCGGCCGAGGTTTTCACGATCCTGGTACGGCCCCAGTCGTCGACCGTCCCGTGGAGCCAGGCGCCCTTGGCACCCTGCGCGGCCTCGGCAGCGCCTGGGAGCGGCAGATCGGTGCTCAAGCTGTCGACGACCACATGGATCGTCTTGCCGCCGACCGTATCGGTAAGGGTGACCGAGATGATCGCGACCTGGGTCGTGTTGGAGACCTGATCCGGCTGCTGAACGCTGCTCAGGTCGACCGTCTGTTGCGTCTTGGACTCGATCCGATAGCGCGTGGTGGCCAGCGCATCCTGGTCGGCCGCCCAGAGGCCGAGCGCGGCGAGCGGGCTTATCGCTGCAAACCAACCGAATGATCGCATGGTACCTCCTGGTGCGTAGCAAACAGATCCTGCCACCTCCTGTGGCCGGGACGAATCACCCCCGGCATGCCAAAAGGACGCCGGGGGGTGAGGTGGGGCCGTAAGCCGAGTTCTGTTCGGACCGCCGAAGCGACCCGGATGGTCATCTCTCTGGGATGGTTGTCGCCAACCACCTCGAGCAGCCTACCCGCGGCTTCGTCCCGAGGGACGTGGTCGGTGCGGGCCGCACCTTGCCGCCTATTTGGCCTTGCTCCGACTGGGGGTTGCCGTGCCGCTGACGTTGCCGCCCGCGCGGTGGGCTCTTACCCCACCTTTTCACCCTTACCGACCAGGCAAGCCCGATCGGCGGTATTTTTTCTGTGGCCCTGTCCGTCGCCTTGCGGCGCCCAGGCGTTACCTGGCAGTCTGCCCGGTGGAGCTCGGACTTTCCTCGAGCCGGTTGCCCGACCCGCGACCATCCCGCCCTACCCCAACACCTCAATTTAACGGGATCAGACGCCCTCGCGCGTACCAGCCAGGTAGGCCAGTCGATTTCGCGCCACCTGGACGGTCGGGAGCAACTCTTCATCGGCGCCGCCCCACTGGGCCACCACGGCTTCGTACTCGGCCCCGGCTTCGGCGGCGCGACCGAGCCGCTCGAACGCCTGACCGCGCAGCAGGCGGACTCTGGGCAGCAGAATCCACCGCGGGTCGAAGGACCCGGTGGAAAATTCGTTGGGCTGGAAGGTGCGGAGAACCCGGACGACCGCGGCGGCGTCGCCCAGCTCGAAGTAGGTCTCGGCCACGATCGGCCGCGGGTCGCCCATGGCGCGGCGCCAGTTGAATGTGCCGGGCGTCAATGGATCCGCGACGACGGGCTGCGCCAGCAGCGCAGCTGCCGATACGCTGTCCCCTGCCCTGGCCGCGATCAGGGCGCGGAGCACCGCAGGACTCTTCCGGCCGGTCAGGCGTTCCAGTTCGAAAATCCCCGACGGGTCGCTGGTCGGCCCGGTCAGCATCGCCACCGCAATCGGCGTGATGATGGTCAGATCGGCGGTCGATTTCTCGTCGGTCGACCGCCGCACCAGCGACAGACTGCGGGTCCACAGGTTCCGAAGCCGCTCGGGACGGCTTCCGCTCGCTCCGTAAAGGAGGCCCAGGCGCGACATCTCCCAGAGATCGTCCTCGCGGGCCCGCTCGGTGGCGTCGCGCTGATCCACCCGCTCACTGCGCAAGTTCCGGCTCAACCGGATCATCTCGGCGGCCCCCTCCAGGTCGCCGACATAGCCAAGCGCCTCGACCCCGGTCATCATGTCGAGCAGCGACCCCAGGTCCAGATCGAGGTCGCCGAACGCTTCGGGCCGGACCTGCGGCATGGTGCGGCGGACCGTCTGGGCCGACCCGCGGATATCACCCGCGACGAACTGGGTCCGGGCTTCGAGCAGGCCGAAGAATCCCTGGGACGAGTCCGGGTGCATCTGCCGCAGCCGACTCAGCGTGCGGCGTGCCTCTGCCGTCCGATTCCCCGCCAGGTATGACTTGTACAGGTTGTAGTGGGCGCGGGCCGTATTCGGCTGGCGACGGGTCCACGCCTCGGCCAATGCCACGGACCGGTCGATGGCCCGTGCGCGTGCCCGGTCGATCGTGACCGAGTCGGCGTCGCGCGGGAGCGGCGCCAGCGAATCGCCGACGTCCAGGATCATCCGGTTGCCGCTTCGCCCGGCGTCGATCAGGGTCGCCCCCATGTGCTCATAAGCCAGGCCGAAGGCGGAATCGAGGGCAATCACCCGTCGGAAGTCGCGCAGCGAGCGGTTGATCAGCGCCAGGTCGCCGCGGTCATAGCCGGCGTGAAACGCCGCATCGGCACTGCCGTACCAGGCTTCGATGTCCAGCGAGTCGGTGCTGAGCAGCGTGGCGTAGATCTCGAGGGCGCGGTCGTAGTCGCCTTCGATGAAGGTCCGATAGCCGTCGATCAGGGCCCGCTTCCGTGGGGGCAGTCGGTTTGCGTTCCGGGCGGCGCGCCGGATGGCCGCGGTGCCGACGGTGTCTTCCGGACTCACCCAACCCCGTGCGATGGCCAGGCGATAGTTGGCCAATGCGAAGGTACTGTCCAGTCGGACCGCGGCGGTGAGGGCTTCGCTTGCTTCGGCAAGGCGCCATTGGTTGAGTGCATCGATGCCGTGCAGGTAGCTGCGGTAGGCTTCGAGCGAACTGGTCGTCACGGCGGCGAGAGTGGCGCGGTCTTCCTTGGGGGCGCCGGTCAGGTCGAGCAGGCGGGCAGCCAGGTCATCGAACAGCGGCCGCACATCGTCGGTCGCGGGGCCGGCCACTTCCACCACGTCGATCCGCCGACCGGTGGCCACGTCGTACCGGCGCGCCACCAGATGGAGCGAGTCCCCCACCCGGGTATAGTCGCCCAACACCACGGTCCAGACACCGCTCTGCCGCGCCAGCCTCCGGGCCAGGTCGAGCCCGATCGGTCCTTCGGTGTGGCCGCCCCGCGCGAGCAGGTCGTGGACCCGATCCTGGTCGATCACGGTCAGGTCGTGCCATTGCGACAACGTCAGCGACAACATGTTGACGCTCCCGTCACGCAGCCAGTCGTAGGCCGGCTCGGCGCGGGTGTTGTCGAACGGGAGCACCAGCACCGAATGGTGCGGATTGACGCCGGCGGGCGGACCGTCGGGCCCGGGCATCCAGGCGCGAACCATCAGCGCCACGGTGGCCGCCACCGCCACCACGGTGACCCATCGGTTTCGTCGACGGGGCCGCGCCGGCAACGGAATGGGGGTGGGGGTTGCATCTTCGCCGGTCAGAGCCCGGCGGTAGGCTTTGCCGGTTGCCCACCGAGCGTCGGGTATTTTTTCGAGCGACCGCATCACGACGGAACCGAGCCCGATGGGAAGGTCGCTGCGGATCGAGTCGATCGGGGCGGGTTGATCGAGGATCTGTTTCGAGAGTACGACGCGATGGCTGCCCACGAACGGCGGTTTGCCGGTCAGCATCTCGTACGTCACGATGCCCAGCGAGTAGAGGTCGCTGCGTCCGTCGAGCAGTTCGCCGGCCGCCTGCTCCGGGCTCATGTACGATGGCGTGCCCATCACGCCGCCCGGCGCGGTATCGCGGCTGCCGCTGTCCACCAGGTGCGCAATGCCGAAGTCGGTCAGCAACGCACGCGGTTCGTCCGCAGGGCCTTCGAGCAGGATGTTTTCGGGCTTGAGGTCGCGGTGGACCACGCCGGCGCTGCTCGCGGCGTCCAGAGCGGACGCGATGTCGGCGGCAATCCGGATGGCCAGCTCGGGCGTCAGGCGTCCCTCGCGCACCAGGCGCTGACGCAGCGTCTCGCCTTCGTGGTGGTCCATCACGTAGTAGAGGTAGCCCTCGACATCGCCGGCCGAGTGAATCGTGACGATGTGAGGATGGCGCAACTTGGCCACGGTCCGGGCTTCGGCCAGGAAACGGCTCGCGATGGTGGGGTTCGCGGCCAGTTCCGGATGGACCACCTTGATGGCGACCAAGCGATCGAGGGTCAGGTCACGGGCCCGGTAAACGATGCCCATGCCGCCTCGGCCGATCTCGCGCTCGATCCGGTACTGATGACCCAGCGTCCGCTCGAACGCGTCGCCAAAACCGGAAGGATGCATGGGCGGTCCTGCGGTCATGATCGTGATCCCAATCTCCGGGGCGATGGGCCTCTGCCTGCCGCGGTCAGTTCTCCGGGAGTGTCTTCCCTGGATGTCGGACGCCGCCCAAGCGTCGCATCCCCGCGCCATTCGCGTTGCTTCGGTCCCGAGCGCCGGTTGACGCGAAGTTGAGCCACCGGGACGACGTTAGCCCGGCACATCCACTCCGGGCGAATCATGAGTCTGCTGCACCCAGCGAGCGTTACCGTGGCCGCCGTCGTTTCAGTCCAGGAGCGTGCCAGCTTGGAAGCGGCCGGCGTCGGCTGCTTTTCCGTCCTCCACCGCCCCTCGCTGCCGGACGCGCTGCGAGTGGTCCGGGAGCGACCGGTCGATGCCATCGTTTTCTCGATCCACGACTGCCCGGGTACGGAGGTCCAAGAGATCGACAAGCTGGTCCGCCGGTTCCCTGACATCCCGACCGTTGCGCTGCTGACCCGCCAGGATCCCAACGCGCCGGAGGCCCTGCTCCGCCTCGGCGCCACCGGAGTCCGGCACGTGGTCGATGTGACCGGCCCGGCCGGCTGGTCGCGGCTCCGCCGGATCGTCGCTGAGCCGGCCTCACGGGCGGCGGCCCGTATCACGGCGCGAATCCTGTCCGAACTTCCGGAGCTGCCTACGGACACGAGGCTCTTTCTCGAAATCATGATTCGCGTGGCGCCGACGACTCCGGTTGCCCGCCATCTGGCCAGTCAAACGCGGATGCGACCCAGCACCCTGATGTCCCGGTTCCAGCGAGCCCACCTTCCCTCGCCCAAAACATACATGGCCGCGATCCGGCTGCTCTACGCGGCGCAATACTTCGAAAACGAAGCCCTGTCGGTCGCGGACGTGGCCTATCGGCTGGTCTATTCCTCCCCGCAGAGTCTCGGGCGGCACCTCCGAGCCATGCTCGGCATCACCGCCGGGGAGTTTCGTCGCCGCTTTACGTTCGACAGCGCCATCGACCGTTTCGTTGCCCTGCTGATCTATCCCTTTGCCCGGCAATGGATGGCGTTCCACCCGCTGGTGGCAGGCCGTCCCGGGCGGCCACCCAAGGATGTCGGCGCCCGGGTTCCCCGGGTCGACCAGATCGTCGCCTCCGTCCCACCCGGTGCTCCGAAGGACACCTGGTCCAGGCTACTCGATCGCCGCCGCCCGACCGATGGGCACATGGGGAGCTCGCCCGCCTGACCTGAGGCGGGCCACATGTTGATTGGTTGTAGTTGTCGCAACGTCTTTACGGTTAGCTGATCCGCTTGCCCGAGGTGGGGTCAACGCCAAGGCGGGATATAGTAGTAATAGGTGCAACTTCTATGTTCATCGCCTCGATAGCCTGCCGCCCGCCCTGCTCCCGGTCGACGACCACGAGGACACCGAGCACCGTGCCGCCTTCGGCTTGAACGGCTTCGACAGCCTGGATGGCGGATCCACCCGAGGTCAGCACGTCCTCGGCGATGACGACCCGGTCGCCCGGCTCGAAGACGCCCTCGACCCGCCGCTTGGTGCCGTGCTCCTTGGTGGCCTTCCGTACGCTGAATCCATCCACCACCGGCGGCGCCCGCCGACTTGCTAACGCAACGGCGTAGGCTACCGGATCGGCGCCCATGGTCAGGCCACCGACCGAACGCGGCTCCCAGCCGCGATCGCGGATGAGCCCGAGCCCCAGTCGACCAATCAGCTCCAGCCCTTCGGCGGACATAGTCGTCTTGCGGGCATCGATGTAATACGAGGAGTGTTGGCCGGACGACAGCGTGAAGTCGCCGAAAGTCAGTGAGCGGGCCAGTAGTAAGGCTTCGAGGGCTTGAAGGTCGTTCACTGCTGCCGCTTTCGGAACAGAGATGCCAGGAACCCGCCCTTGCTCTTCTCTTCCTGTGTCGCCGCGGCACAGAACGCCTCGGCAAACTCGCCGACCGTTTTCCACCGCTCGGAAAGGTCGCGGTTGAGGCCGCGCATCACGGCAGCCTCCAGGTCCGATGAGAACTTGAGGTTCCGGGCGGCCTGGCTCAGTGGGATCGGGGGCTTAGAGAGGAGTTGTTGGAACAACTCCCTCGGGTTTTTGCCTGGGTACGGCAACTGGCCAGTCAGCAAATGGTAGGCAATCGTGGCCAGGCTGTAGACATCGGCCTGTTCCTTGACCAGTTCGCCGCTCAAGGCCTCGGGTGCCACATACTGGAGCGTGCCGACGAAGAACCCCGCCTTGGTGAGCCGCTGGTTGGGGTCGTCCTCCTGATCACGCGCGATCCCGAAATCCAGCAGACGCGCGGTCTGCGTGGCGGGGTCATACATGATATTCGCCGGCTTGAGGTCGCGGTGAATGATCCCGGCCCGATGCGCGACCGTCAACGCCGCCGCCAACTGAGCCACGATTTTGGCCACCACGTCAGGGGCCAATGGTCCTGAGGCTGTCAGAAAATTGGCAAGCGGTTCTCCGGCAGCCCACTCGAGCGCGAGGTAGTACATATCCTCCGCTTCACCATACTCGTAGGTGCGGACGATATTGGGATGATCGAGGCGGGCCCCGAACTCGGCTTCGCGGAGAAAACGTTTGACGGCGACCGGATCCTGCGACATGCGAATGCGCAGAATCTTGACCGCGGCAACGCCCCGTTCGGGGTGCGTTGCGCGATAAACGGTGGCGGTGCCGCCCTCGCCGACGTACTCGAGGAGCGTGTACCCGGCCACCGTGCGGCCGACGAGGTTATCTTGGCTCATGGGATCGGTTCAAGCTACACGCCGCTGCCGGGCTTAAGCAAGATAGCACACTCCCGCTGCCGGTCGCGGGCTTTCCACGTTGTGCGAGGAAGCAGCATGCGCGGATTCTTGGGGCGTTTTGCTCTTACGCTGATCCCTGTCGTCGGGTTGCTCGGAGCCTGTTCTTCGGGACGCAGTGGCGGTCCCGGCACCCCGTCGACGATGACCGATCAGACGCTCAGTGAACTCTTCAGTCTGACCTCCGTCTACCAGCGACTCGGCCGGCTCGCCGCCGGTGGGCAGGTGCCCTTCGTGGGCACGGTGGCCACGCTGGCCGGACCCGGCGACTCCACCCTGGTTGACATCGGCCTCTCCTTCGGCAACCGCTCCATTTCCTTCCAGCGCGATCAAGGCAGCTTCGCAGGCCGCTATCGCGTCGATCTGACCCTGACGCCCGAAGGCGGCGGGGAGCCGATCACGGTAAGCGAGACGAAAGTGGTCCGCGTCAACACCTTCGCCGAAACCCAGCGGAGCGACGAAAGCCTCTTTTTTCAGCAGGGCTTCCTGGTGCGCCCCGGGAACTACACGCTTTCTGTCGTGGTGCGTGACCCGTCTTCCAACGGAATGAGCCGAGTCGAGCGGCCGGTTACGGTGCCCCGGTTCGGCGCCGGATCGATCGCGCCGCCGGTGCTGGTCTACGAAGTGCGCAGCCGTACCTCGGTCGACGAGCCGATCGATATCGTGCTCAACTCCCGCGGCACCGTGGCGCACGGCGGAAATGACACGCTGTTCATCTATGTCGAGGGATATCGCTTTTCCGGGCCGGTCAGCGTTCCGGTTGTAGTGCGCGACGATCGCGACAGCGTGGTCTATCGCAGCGATGTCAGTTTCGCGGGAGGCCGCAGCGTCGAGGGCAGGGTGGTGCGCCTCGGCTCGGATACGCCGCCGCTTGGTGAGCTTACCATCGAAGTGGGTGAAGGGCCGTCCGCGCAGAAGGTCCAGGCGCTGGTCTCGTTTGCGCGCGGCTGGGTCGTGACGAACTACGAGAACCTGCTCAGTCTGATGC
The DNA here is from genome assembly GCA_964619465.1 of uncultured Gemmatimonas sp. GTDB lineage: Bacteria > Gemmatimonadota > Gemmatimonadetes > Gemmatimonadales > GWC2-71-9 > SHZU01. The sequence goes on along the minus strand of CAZUES010000002.1, from coordinate 12,808 downwards.
GGTACTTCCCGTATGAGCCAGGCATGCTCAACGATCTGCGCAATGCCAAGCCAGCCGATCGGGCCCAGCTCTGGCGGAAGTTCTGGGTCGCGACCGATCCCATCCCGGCCACCCCGGAAAACGAGGCGCTGGATCGATACTTCTCCCGCCTGGCGATTGCCAACGAGCGGTTCCGCGAGGAGGGCGGTGAAGGGTGGCGCACTGATCGCGGCGAAGTCTTTATCACCCTGGGTGAGCCGGACCAGGTCTACGAGAATTCGATGGCGGCCGACCGGCGCTACGTCCGCTGGGTCTACAACGAGTATCGCGCGGTGATCGATTTCGAAGGGACGCTGGGTTTTTCCCGGCTCCGTCTCACGCCCCAGTCGCGCTCGGAGTTCAGCCGCGCCCGCGCCATGATTCCGCGCAGCCCGCGGGGCGCTCGCTGACCAGGGCGGCGCCCGCGCCGCCGCCGGTTCGGCTAAGTTACCGGAATGGCTCATCATGATCCGCCGCAGCTCTTCCTGGTCGACGGCCACGCCCTGATCTATCGCGCGTTCTTCGCGCTCATCAGTCGTCCCCTTCGTACCTCCCGCGGCGAGAATACCTCGGCCGCCTGGGGCGTCGTCAACTTCCTGCTCCGGCTCAAGTCCAAGTATCAGCCCGACTATATCGTCTGGATCCTCGACAAGGGCGATTCCTTTCGCACCGAGCTCTATCCCGAGTACAAGTCGACGCGACAGAAGCTCGACGTGGAGCTGCAACAGGATTTCGACCTCGCCCTGGAACACGTGCGCGACATCCTGGAAGCGTTCCGCATCCCCCGCGTGGCGCTCGACGGCTACGAGGCCGATGACGTCATCGGCACGCTGGCGCGGCGCGAAGCAGGGCAGGGGCTCCAGGTCGTGATTGTTTCGGGCGACAAGGACTTCTATCAGTTGATCGACCCCAAGGTCGCGCTGCTCAACCCCGGTCGTGGAGGCCCGGCAGGGGTCGACGAACTCTGGGTCGATGAGCGGAACGCGGCTGAGCGGCTCGGCGTCCCCCCGCATCAGGTGATCGACTTCCTGGCCATGGTCGGCGATACCTCGGACAACGTGCCCGGCGTTCGCGGTGTGGGCGACAAGACCGCTGCCCAGCTGCTGCTGGAGTACGGCAACCTCGACACTATTCTCGCCAAGGCGGGCGAGATCAAGGCCAAACGGCCGCGCGAGGCGCTGCTCGCCGAGGCCGACGCCGCCCGGCTGTCACGCCGTCTGGTGACGATCCAGACCGATGTACCCGTCTCGCTCGACTTGGCAACGGCCGTCGCGGTGGATCCGGATCCGGAGCAGCTCCGCAAGATCCTGACCCGGCTCGAGTTCCATTCCCTGGCCAATCGGCTGGACCTCGGGGAATCGGCCGAATCGGCGTCGCATCCGACCGGGTCGGCCAAGGCAGCCACCGCAGTCACGCCGACCGTGGTCTCGGAAGCAAGCGAACTGCCCGCGCTGGCTCGGCGGCTCCGCGAGGCGCCTCTGATCGCGCTCGACGTACGCAGCGACGGGGCCGAGCCACATGATGCGCAGCTGATCGGCCTTGCCGTGGCCGTGAGTCCCGACGAGGCGTGGTACCTGCCGTTCGGCCATCGCCCGCAGGACGGAGCGCTCGCGGCGCCCACGCCGGTCCAGAACCTGCCTCCGCTCAGCGACGCGGCCTGCGAACCGCTGGTTGCCGTGCTGCAGGACGCCGCGGTGGCGAAAGCCGCGCATGATCTCAAGCTGCAGTGGCAACTGTTGCGGCGGGCTGGTGTCGAACTCGGCGGCGGTCGCTTCGACCCGATGATCGCCAGCTTCGTACTGGACCCGGGCCGGCGCTCGACGGCGCTCGACGTCCTGAGCCTCGACTACTTGGATCGCCCGCTTGCTTCGGTGACGGACCTGACCAGGAATGGGCGGACCCAGATCCCGTTTGCGGAAGTCGAGACCGACGCGGCGGCGCGCTTCGGCGCTGCCACCGTCTCGGCGGTGCTCGCGCTCGAGGCCAACTTCGGCCCGCGGCTCGCCGAGGCGTCCCTGGCGCCGCTGCTCGACGAGATCGAAATGCCGCTGGTCGGCGTGCTGACCGACATGGAGTGGACCGGCATTGCCATCGACACCGGCGTTTTCGAGCGGCTGTCTCGTGAGTTGACCACCGATCTGGTCCGTCTCGATGGGGCCATTGCCGAGTTGGCCGGGGCGACGCTCAATCTCAACAGCCCCAAGCAGCTGGCCGCCGTTCTCTTCGACAAACTCGGCCTGCCCGTTCTCAAGAAGACCAAGACCGGGCCGTCGACCGATGCCGACGTGCTCGAACAGTTGGCGGAGCAGGGGCACGAGGTGCCTCGGCTGCTGCTCGAGTATCGCGAGCTGCAAAAGCTCAGATCCACGTACGTCGACGTCCTGCCCGGGCGGGTCAATCGGCGGACCGGTCGGATTCACACCCGGTACAATCAGACCGGCGCCGCCACGGGACGCCTGTCCTCCTCCGATCCGAATCTGCAGAACATCCCGATCCGCACCAAGCGTGGCGAGGAAATTCGCCGCGGATTCGTGCCGACCGAGGGCTGGCGGTTCGTGGTGGCCGACTACTCTCAGATCGAGTTGCGGTTGATGGCGCACTTCTCGGACGACCCGGCGTTCGTTGCCGCGTTCCGGAGCGGAGAGGACATCCATCGGCAGACGGCGTCGCTGATTTTCGGTGTTTCGCCCGATCTCGTGAGTGGCGAAATGCGGGGCCGTGCCAAGACCATCAACTTCGGCACCATCTACGGCCAGGGCGCCTTTGCGCTCAGCAAGCAGCTCAAGATCTCGATGGAGGAGGCGCGCGGTTTTATCGAATCGTACTTCACCCGCTTTGCCGGGGTGCGTGCCTATCTCGATCGGCAGGTGGAGCTGGCCCGGTCACAGGGGTATGTCGAGACGCTGTTCAAGCGACGCCGGTATATCCCCGAGATCAAGGACAAGAACTTCAACACGCGAGCTTTCGGCGAACGGTTGAGCCAGAACTCGCCGCTTCAGGGTTCGGCGGCCGATCTGATCAAGATTGCCATGGTCCGGCTTCATGCTGCGCTGCGCGAGGGCGGCTACCAGGCGCGGCTTCTGCTGCAAGTCCACGACGAACTGGTGGTCGAAGCGCCGGTTAGTGAGGTCGAAGCCGTTCAGGAGCTGGTCCGCTCCTGTATGGAAGGAGTTGCGGAGCTGTCGGTGCCGCTGGTGGTGGATATCGGTGTCGGGGAGAACTGGCTCGACGCCAAGCGGTAGGACTCGGTCAGCGGGCCGGCGGTTTGATTCGGCGTGACCCCGGCCACCAGTTCCAGCGGCCCATCAGATGCATGAAGGCGGGAACCAGGACCATCCGGATGATGGTGGCGTCGAGCAGGACCGCCACCGCCAGGCCGAAGCCCAGGAGCTGCATCACGATCACGCGCGCAAACGCGAACGCGCCGAACACGAAGATCATGATCAGGGCGGCTGAGGTGATCACGGAGGCGGTGGCACTCAGGCCCTCCATCGTCGCCTCACCGTTGCGGCCGGTCCGGTCGAACGCCTCCTTGATGCGGCTGAGCAGGAAGACCTCGTAGTCCATGCTCAGCCCGAACACGACCGCGAAGACCAGCACCGGAATCAGCACGAAGATCGCTTCGGTTGGTCCGGTCAGGTGGAAGAGACTCGAGCCGTACCCCTTCTGGAACACCAGGACGATCAGGCCAAAGGTGGCCGCCACCGAGAGCGAGTTCATCAGGACCGCCTTGAGCGGCACCAGAATCGACCGGAAGGCCAGCGCCAGCATCACCGCGGTTGCCGTCAGCACCAGCGCAACCAGCCGGGGAAAGATGGCGAGCATTTCCTCCTGGAGGTCCACGCTGCCGGCGATATACCCCCCGACCCGCACCTCGGTATTGCGTAGCTGACGGATGCTGTCGCTGGCCACCAGGGTTCTGGCGCGCCCGACGACATCCATCGCGGAGGTAAGTGATGTGGTGTCCTGCAGCACCACGTCGACCAGGGCCACTCGGCCGTCGCGGCTCAGATAGGCGTCGAGAAAATCTCCTTGTCCGGCGCGGGCCGAATCGATGTCGGCGTAGAGCAGCGAATAGGCGAGAATCGACATCCCGGGCTGGAGGTCCACCATGCTGCGCACGTCGCGTACTCGCGGATCGGCCCGCATCGAATCGGACAGTGCCCGGAGCCCGCGGAGTGAAACCGCCTGCGTCGCCGGCTGGTCCTCGGGGAACTCGACCATGATCCGCACCGGCGTGATGTAGCCGGACACCCCCATCTTGGCCAGCGCGTCGACCCCGGCGCCCGCTTCGGTGGCGCTGGGCCACCAGTGACGCGCCGGAAGCCCGATCTTGATCCAGAAGAGGGGCAAGGTGAGCACGATCATGGTCGCGCCGCCCAGAATCATGGCGCGCAGCGGGTGCCGAGCCAGCGACCGAGCCCATTTTTCCCAGATCTGCGGGGCGTGATACCAGGTGAGCCGGCGCGCCAGCCAGCGGGGCCGATCGATGGCGGGGCCCAGCGTAGCGAGGATCGCGGGGAGCAGGGTCAGGCAGAGCAACACCGCAGTGCTCACCACCAGGAGCCCGCCGATTCCGACGCTCCGGGTTTCCACCATCGGCGTGAGCAGCAGCGCCCCGAAACCGACGACGACGGTAACTCCCGAGTGGAAGACCGCGACCCCCGCGGTGAGGACGGTCCGTTCGGCTGCCTCACGACGGCGCAGCCCGCGCGCCATTTCCTCACGGAACCTGGTCACCATCAGGAGCGAGTAGTCGATCCCGACACCCAAGCCGATCATCGTGGTCAGGTTGAGCACGAAAACCGACATTGGGGTGAACTCGGTCATGATGCCGATCGCGGTGAGCGACACGGCGATGGCCAGCACACCGATGGCCAGCGGCAGCAGCGCAGCAACCAGCGCGCCGAACGCAAGCACCAGGATCACCAGCGTGATCGGCAGCAGCATCAGCTCGAACCGCTTGCCATCGGCCGCGCTGACGTTGCGAATGTCGAGATCCAGGGCCGACCGACCGGTCACCAGTAGCGTGTAGGTCGGCCGATTGGGAATGTGATCCAGCACTCGGCGCATTTCATCGCGAAATGGCTGCACCAGGTTGCCGATGCTGTCGCTGTCGGCCTCGAATGAGACGAGGAAGAAGGTCGATCGCTCGTCGGCGGAGAGAAAGGTCGAATCCGCCTGGGTCAGGTGGGAAACGACCGTCTGCACGTAGGGCAGCCGTCCCGCAGCTTTGGTCAGCGAATCGAGCGCGTCACGGGCCGGTCCGGTCCGAAACGAACTCGGTCCTTCGATGGTGACGGCAAAGAATTCACCGAAAGGGCGGGCAAACCGCTCGGTGAGCATCAGGTCCGCGACGCGGGCCTCGGAGGGATGCTCGCTGCCGCCTCGAAGCGCCAGGCGTTCGGGCGTCTTGGGGGCTTGAGTGAAGGCAAACGCGCCCAGGATGACCCAGACGGCGATGACGAAGGCGCGCCATCGAATCAGGGCCCGAGCCAGGGACGCCAGGATCACCAACGCTCCATCTGTTCGTGCGACAACTAGTTAGCCTCGGTCCTGACGGTATTGAACCGGGGCAAATGTAAGGGGAGGCCAGGGTAGTGACCAGCCGAGACGGATGCGGGCGTCCATCTTGCGGCTCGCCGGGGCGATGAGTCGCGTCTTCCTCGCCCTCGTGGCGGTCTGTGTTGCGCTGCTGGTGCAGGCGCGGTGGACCAGGAGTCCGGCTGCCGCACCGACGGCACCGACCGTAGTTGCTGAGGCAACCTCGCTCGCTGATGCACCCGTTACCCCGCTTCCGGTTCCAATCCGGCAGCCGACCCCAGAAATCACGATGCCACCGGCTGGAGAGATCGGTGCCCCCGTCGCCACGCCGGTCCTGGCGCAGCGGGCCCTGCTCGAAGCCCGCCGCCGGTTCCAGTATTCGGTTCGGGCAACCTACCTCGACTCGGCCTTTACCTCGTCCGACTCGGTGATTCGGCGCTGGCCCGATGGTGCGACGATCCGAGTGGCGCTGGCTCGGGACAGCGCTACGTCCGAGCAGATCGCGGCAGTCGACGCGGCGATGCGCAGCTGGGAATCCCTGGGAGTGGGCATCCGATTCGTCACCGTTCCCGACACCGCCTCGGCCGATCTCCAGATCCGCTGGGTCGAGCGTTTCGAGCCGGAGGCGGCCGACAGCGCCCGGTCCGGTGTTTCACGCACCGGCTGGGCGGAAATGCGGGGCGACGGCCACGGTGTCATCGTCAGCGCCGTGGTCACCTTGGCGCGCCTCCATCAGACCCGCGTGCTGGAGCCGGGGGAACTCCGAGCCGTGGCGGTACACGAGTTGGGACACGTACTCGGGTTGCCCCACTCGGCCGATCGGCGAGACGTGATGTATCCCACGGTCCAGGTGGCAGGACCCTCGGGTCGAGACCGGGCCTCGGCGCTGCTCCTCTACGCCTTGCCGCCCGGGCCCCTCCGCATTCCCTGAAGCCGGCCTTCCGGACATCCGATTAGGTTCCGGTCAGGTTCGAATCGGAGAGATCGCGATGGTTACGTCGGAAACAGTGCGGAAGGCCCTTCGGGCCGTGAAGGATCCGGAGCTCGGCCTCAATATCGTGGACATCGGCCTGGTCTACGAGATCGAGGTGTCCGAGGCCAACGATGTTCATATCAAAATGACATTGACCTCGCCCGGATGCCCGTCCGGGCCCGAGATGCTCGAAGATGCGCGGCTGGTCGCTGAGCAGATGGAAGGCGTCAATAGCGCCTCGATCGAACTGGTCTGGGAGCCGTACTGGACCCCGGACAAGATGGACCCCCGGGTGCGCGCCTTCCTGGGCTAGTCGTCAGGCCTTTGCCTTTACCGACCCGAGCACCTGCAGCAGCTCTGGGCCGAACTCATGGGCCTGCCAGCGCCGGACTCCCGGGACGCTGATCAAGTCGTCCACGGTGGCTGGTACGGCGCGCGCCACGGCTTCCAGCAGCCCGTTGGGCGCCAGCAGTCCCGGAGACAGCTGATAGCGCTCGGCGAGCCCGATCCGCCAGGCTTTGAGTCGGTCGACTCTGGCGTCGAACACCGGGTCCGGGCGATGGCGATGGCGCCGCTCGAACGCCGGCAACTCCTGATCCGGCACGGCCCGTCCGCGTGAAATCGCGTCGAGAATTTCCTGTCCGCGCCGAGCGGCGTTCTCGGCGCCGACGCCGGGGACTTTGCCGAGTTCCTCGATCGAGCGCGGCTCCGAGGCCGCCAATTTGAGCATCGGTTCGTTACCGAGCACGCGGAAGAGGGCGCGGTCCAATCGAGCCGCCGTCTTGTCGCGCCAGACGAACAGTTCGCGCAGCACCGCCAGGCCGCGCCGATCGAGGTCGCGGGCCCCCTTCATCCGGAGAAAGGCCTCCTCCGGCGGATCCGGCGCGGGCCACTCGACTCGGGTCAGAATCTCGCACTCTTCGGCCGCCCACGAGGCGCGACCCGCCCGCGTCAGTTCGTCGAGCAACTGGCTGCGCAGTTCGGGCAGGTAGCGGGTGTCCGTCGCGGCGTAGACCACCATCTCGGGCGAGAGCGGCCGTGCGGACCAATCGGCTCGTTGGAATCGCTTGTCGGTGGCCACGCCGAAGCGCTCGGCCAGAAGCGCGGCGAGCCCGATGCTGGGAAGGTTGAGAAACTGCGCAGCAACTCGAGTATCGAAGAGCCGGCGCACCCGGAGGCCGGCTTCACGGTGCATCAGCCGAACGTCGTAGTCGGCGTCGTGAAAAATGAACTCGGTCCGCCCGGCGGCGAGCCAGTCGCGCAGCAGTGCGATGCCCTGCGTACCGAGCGGGTCGACCACCACGGTATCGGTTACGGTGGACAGTTGCAGCAGGTAGACGCGGTCGCGGTACTTATGGAAACTGGCGGCTTCCGTGTCGATCCCGACGACCGGTTCGTCCCCCCACTGTTCGATCAGGCGGCTCAGGTCGTCGGGTGTGGTAACGAGGCGGACGGGTTCTCCGGTCACTCGCGGCGGCTCGTCTGCTCCAGGCCGGCGGCGATTTCTTCGAGCGCTTTGGCCAGGGCCTTGTAGAAGTCGGCGTCCGGTTGGGGAGTTCCGCCAAGCGCAGCGTCGGCATGGACCTTACGGGCCAGACGGGCGGCGTGGCGGATATAGTCGGTCTGGGGCGGCATGGAGCCTGCTCCGGGTTGGGTCGGGACGAGTCGTGGACGACCCGAAAGGTAGCGACGGTGAGGGCCTCTGGCGTAGTTTCTGATTGGCAACGCAGTTCGAACCAGCGAGACGAGTCGTGATGCGCGAGGCCGAAGTCGAGTTCGTCGTGGTGCCTGACGATTGTGATGCCGCCGGCGCGATCGGGCATGCGGCGTTATTGCGGCTGTTCGAGCGAGCCCGCTGGGACCAGTTCGCGCGCGGGCCTGGGGTGGATGTGTTCGGTCGGCATGGACTCGCGCCGGTGGTTCGCCGCAACGTGCTCGACTGTCATGTTGCGGTTCACGCGGGCGACCTGCTGCGCTTCAGCCAGACGCTGACCCACCTCGGACGCACCAGCTTCACCCTGCGCCAGAACGCGCGCCGGGCCACCGACGACACCGCCATCGCGACGGCCGAGTTCGTCTTTGTCTGCGTCGATCGGCAGGGGCAGCCTCAGCCGGTGCCCGATGAGGTGGCCCGCTTCTTCAACGCACGCCCGGGGGCCGAAATGCTCGATCGACTGACCGTCAACGGCGTGAGCCTCGCCGTCGAGATCCGAGGCTCGGGGCCGGCACTCGTCTTCGTGCATGGCTTTCCGCTTGATCGAACCATCTTCCGCCATCAGATCGATTCGCTGACCGGATTCCGCCGGATCGCTCCCGATCTCCGCGGCATGGGACAGTCCGACGCCCCGGATCTCGGCTACTCGATGGCGACCTATGCCGACGACCTCGCCGCCCTGATCGACGTCCTCGGCGAGGATCGGGTCGTGCTGATCGGGCACTCGATGGGCGGCTACATCGCGTTCGAGTTCCTCCGGCGCTACCGGGCCCGGGTGGCCGGCCTGGTGCTGATGGATACCCGTCCGGAGGCCGACAGCGCCGAGGGGCGCAAGGCGCGCGACCAGTTGGTCACCCGAGTCCGGGATCAGGGGGCCATCGCGGCGGCCGAAGCGATGTTGCCGCGCTTCTTCACGCCAAGCGTTCCGCCCGACATCATCCAGTTGGTGCGCGACATGATCGTCGCCACGCCGGTCTCCGGGATCGTCGGGGCCCTCACCTCGATGCGCGACCGCCCCGACAGCACGCCCCTGCTGAGTACGCTGGTCGGGGTGCCGAGCCTGGTCGTGGTGGGTGACGAGGACGTCATCACACCGCCGGCCATCGCGCAGACCATGGCGGCGGCGATTCCCGATGCGCGGCTGGTGGAAGTCCCCGGTGCGGGACACCTCCCTTGTGTCGAGCAGCCGGTGCCGACCACCCGGGCCATCCTCAAGTTCCTGCAGACGCTTCGCTAGCATCCACCTGGTCTGTCGGGATGCACAGAAAGTTCGTGCCGCCATACGTGGTTTGGCGAACGTGACGATCGTTGATGGCGCGAGCGTCAGAGAAAGCTTCAGCGGTCCGAGCTCACCGGATGGGCCAGACCCAGGACCGGGAAACTCACTTCCGCAGCTCGAACGAGCTAGAAGACCAGACCTGGACGATTTTCAGGCAGGCCGGGGAAACTCCAGCTCCTTCCGTGCAGGGGCGTGTCCTGAAAGAAGCAGTCGGAGTACAAAGCTGTGAAACCAACCGGGGGGTTCAGGCGTCTATTTAGTAAGCGGCCTGACTCACTCTCTCAAGTCACCGCGTTGCAGTTCCTCCAATTCCGGGCCCCAAGGGTGGCGGTTCCACCCTTGGGGCTCACCTCATCCGGTCTCGGGCGCCGTCCTCAGCGCGACGAAGGCGGCCTCCCGAAAGAGACCGCCCGCGGCGTATCGACAATGAACGAAAGCGCTGTTAGCGCTGGGGACGGCCCGGCGGAGTGGGGCTGGTAAAGGCATCCCGGTTCTTGGCCACATAGGTGGTCTGGTTCTCGGGAACCTCTTCTTCAGGGTAGATCGCGCTGACCGGGCACTCCGGCTCACAGGCCCCGCAATCGATACACTCGTCCGGATGGATATAAAGCTGGTCGGCGCCCTCGTAGATGCAGTCGACCGGGCACACGTCGACGCAGGCCCTGTCCTTGACGCCGATGCATGCTTCCGTGATTACGTACGCCACAAATCCTCCAAGATGAACCGCACTGGTCGAGCCGACACAGTATGAGGTGTACGACAACGGCGCAAGGCCCCCCCGACCGGTTGGCTCAAGCCAGGTGCCGCGTCAGGAACTGCAAGGTCCGGTCCCACGCCTGGTCCGCGCTCGGTTTGTGATACACTGCCGGGCGGGTGTCGTTGACGAAGGCATGATCGGTGTCGTACCAATGGACCTCGAAGGTGCCCCCCGCCTGGCGCACTCCCTCGGCCAGCTTCTCGACCGTCTCCGCGGGAATCGATCCGTCGCGCTTGCCGAAATGCCCCAGGACGGGGACAGTCAGCCGGGCCGGGTCGATCGCTACCTTCGGATGAATCCCGTAGAAATCGACCACGGCCCCGATGGACTCCGGGTACTGCATCCCGGCGTACAGCGCGAGCTGACCCCCCATGCAAAAACCCACCGCGCCCACCCGCTTCGAGGTGACCTCGGCGCGACTCAACAGGTACGCAGCCGACCCGTTCAGATCGGCGCCGACCCGATCGATGTTGATTGCCATGAAAAGCTTGGCGGCCTCATCGGGGCTCTTGGTCGTTTCGCCGTGGTAGAAGTCGGGGGCCAGCGTCACGAACCCGGCGCGGGCGAAGCGATCGGCCAGGGCTTTGATATGGTCGACCAGTCCCCACCATTCCTGGATGAGGAGCAGGCCTGGGCCGGTTCCGCCCTCCGGAAGCGCGAGGTAACCGGAAGTGGTGTGTCCGTTGGCCGGATAGCTCACGATGGTGCCCATCGGTCCCCCGAGGTGTCGGAAATCGTAGGGAGAAAGATAGCTGGCTGCCCCGGCGTGCCGGGGTCAGGCTACAGGAGCGGAGCGGCGAGCTGGATGTGCCGGGGTTCGGGTTCTCCGTATCGGTCGTTGGAGGTGTACCAGCGGGTCCACTCCTCACGAAGACAGAAGGCGTCCGCTCCGTGGGCGCGGTCGATCGAAAGGACGCCATCCAGGTGGTCGATCTCGTGCTGCAACAGCTCGGCCCGGTCGCCCTCGAGGTCGATTTCGTGGGTTGCCCCTTTGGTATCCTGATAGCGGATGCGTATCCTGTAGGCACGTTGCACCCGAACCATCAGGTTCGGGAACGAGAAGCAGTCGTCCCACACGGTGAAGTCTTCAGTCCCGATATCGATGATCTCGGGATTGACCAGGGCCCAGGGCTGGCCCATCTCGACATAGACGATCCGCATCGGCGCCCCGATTTGCGGGGCGGCGATGGCTCGTCCCGTGGCGAACCGGGATTGCCAATCCCGCAGGGTTTCGCGCATGTCATCGATGACCATGCGGACCGCCGCCGAGTTGGGCTTGGCCACGGGTTCACATTTGGTCCGGAGGACGGGATCACCGAGGCTGCGAATGCGATGGACGGCCATCCTTCTAATCTTGTAGTTTCTGGGGCAGCGGCAAGAGGTGAACGAGCATCTCGTAAGGAGTAGTAAGAAGTACCACTAACGCGACTGGTGGCATGGCGTGTTGTTTAAAATGAGAATCATCCGCAATACAGGGATGTCGAAGTGTCCGTTTCACAACGGGTTACCTTTCAGCCATTCTCATTTGACAATCCCGACTATTTCACTTAGGATTCCGAGTTGCGGCCAGAGGTGAGGAGCAGCAAGCGAGGACGGCAATGAGCGATTCAGTCGAAACACTGGTCAACCGCGAATACAAATGGGGCTTCGTCACGGACATCGAGGCGGACACACTCCCGCCCGGCCTGTCCGAAGACGTGGTGCGCTTCATTTCTGAGAAGAAGGGCGAGCCTGCATTCCTGTTGGAATGGCGGCTCAAGGCGTATCGCAGCTGGCTCAAGATGACCGAGCCGCATTGGCCCAACGTCAAGTACAACCCGATCGACTACCAGTCGATGGTCTACTACTCCGCGCCAAAGACCGTAAAGCCGCTTGGCAGCCTCGACGAGGTCGACCCCAAGCTGCTCGAGACCTATACCAAGCTGGGCATTCCGCTCACCGAGCAGAAGATCCTCTCTGGGGTAGCCGTCGACGCCGTCTTCGACAGCGTCTCGGTCGGCACGAGCTATAAGAAGCAACTGGGTGAGATGGGCATCATTTTCTGCTCATTCTCCGAAGCGGTGCGCGAGCATCCGGAACTGATCCAGCGCTACCTGGGCTCGGTGGTACCCGCCAGCGACAACTTCTTCGCGGCCCTCAACTCCGCGGTCTTCAGCGACGGCTCCTTCGTCTATGTGCCGAAGGGGGTCCGCTGTCCCATGGACCTGTCCACCTACTTCCGGATCAACGCCCAGAATACCGGGCAGTTCGAGCGGACGCTGATCATCGCCGACGAAGGGGCGACGGTGAGTTATCTGGAGGGGTGTACCGCGCCCAAGCGCGACGAGAACCAGCTCCACGCTGCCGTGGTCGAGCTGGTGGCGCTCGAAGGGGCCTCGATCAAGTACTCGACGGTGCAGAACTGGTACGCCGGCGATGACGAGGGCAAGGGCGGCATCTTCAACTTCGTGACCAAGCGCGGCAAGTGTGCCGGCGCCCGCTCCAAGATCTCGTGGACCCAGGTCGAAACCGGGTCGGCCATCA
>CAZUES010000001.1:0-270541 GCA_964619465.1 uncultured Gemmatimonas sp. | reverse complement strand
GCCGGGCACGCTACTACACCATCACCGCTTCCGGACTCCGCCGTCTCGGCGACGAGATCTCGAGTTTCGACGCCATGTCACTCGCCATCGCGCGAGTCCTGGGTCGGGAGGCGCCGGCCTGATGTCGTGGCTCGACGGACTTCGTCACAGGATTCGCACGGTACTCGGCCCCAACCGGCACGCGCTCGAGTTGGAGGAAGAAGTTCGATTCCACCTCGACCTGGAGACGATACAAAGCGGCGACCCTCTGGAGAGCCGACGTCGCTTCGGCAACCGCAGCTACTATCGGGAGGAAACCCGGGCGGCGACCTGGCTCCGAGCGGTCGACCGCCTGACCGAAGATGTCCGAGCAGCCTGGCGGTCGGTCCGACGAACGCCGGGCGTCGTTGCCGTCGTCGCCCTGGCGCTCACCTTGGGAATCGGCGTCAACGCCACCGCGTTCTCGCTGCTCGATGCAGTGTACCTGCGCGCACCGAGCGGTGTCTTCGACCCGGCAACGTTACGACGATACTGGATTGAGCACACCCGCACCGGCGACGGTGTACCGTTCCATTCCCGTAACATCGGCTATCCGTATTACCGGATCATTGCGGACCTGACGGGGAACCCCGGCGACGTAACCATCTATATGCCGTCCACGGTTCCGTTGGGCCGCGGCCTCGACGGCCCGACAACCAATGTGGTATATGCGGCCGCGAACTACTTCAGCGTCCTGGGTGTTCGCGCGACGGCGGGCCGCTTTTATTCGCCGGAGGAAGACGGACTCGGCGCCGGCGCCCCGGTGGCGGTCATCAGTGATGCCTTCCGCCGACGCCAGCTCGCCGACGGATCGAATCCGGTCGGCACCTCGATCGAACTCGCTGGACGGCAGTACACCGTCATCGGTGTCCTCGAACCGGCGTTTTCGGGACTCGACCTTCAACCAGCAGATGTCTGGATCCCGTTGGGCAGCCGGCCTGGGCCTGCCAATTGGTGGGACAATCCCTATTCAGGAAATCTGCAGGTCATCGAACGCGTCTCCGGGCATGCCTCCGAGCTCACCCTGGCCCGACGCGCGACCGATGCCGTCCGCCGCTACAATCAGGAACGGCGAGGCGTCTCGGCCGACACCATGATGCGGATCCACCCCGGGCCGATCCAGGCCGGTCAGGGACCCGGACGACCCGGAACCGACGTCATCATCAGCACGCGTCTCGTCGGCGTCGCGGTCCTCGTGCTGGTCGTGGCCCTCGCCAACGTGATCAATCTACTGCTGGCCCGAGGCCTGGCGCGGCGCCAGGAGTTATCGGTCCGGCTCGCCCTGGGGCTGTCCCGACCCCGCCTGATCGGGGTACTCACGCTGGAGACGATGCTGATCGCAGGCGTCGCCGGCTCCGCAGCGGCACTCGCCGGCTGGGCAGGTGGCGGCGCCCTCAGGCGACTCCTGCTGCCGGAGATTGCCTGGGAGCATTCCGCCTTCGACTGGCGTGTCGGTGCCGTCACGATGGCCCTGACGCTGGTGACCGGCCTGATAGCCGGCATCGTGCCGGCACTCCACGCCAGCCGAGCAGCGCTGATGGGAACCATGAAAGGCGCCGGACCTAAACGGCCGCGGACTTCCCTCCGCAACGGCCTGATCGTCACCCAGGCGGCGTTATCTCTGGCGTTGATGGCCGGCGCCGTCCTGTCGCTTCGCAGCTTGCGAAACGTGACCTCACTCGATCTTGGCTATGAAGCCGACGGACTGATATTCGGCGAGGTTCGCTTCGAACCTGGTACCGCTCCGGCGGCCTCGGTCCAGGATGCAGGTCTCGCTGCCGTTGCGGACCGGTTGGCCGATCGGCCGAGGGTCACCGGGGTTGCCCGCAGCAACATGCCCCCCATGCACGGGATCAGCGTGCCGCAGTTCTACGTCGGCGCCGACTCGGGGGGATCCTTCCCTATCCTCGCGACCATGCTCCGGGTTTCGTCGTCGTTCTTCGACGTAACCGGGCTCGAGCTGCTGCAGGGCCGCGGATTCGCGGCACGAGGAGATGTGGGCGAAATCGTGATCAACCACGCGATGGCCCGGATGATCTGGCCCGGCATCGACCCACTTCAGCAATGCCTGCAGGTCAGCTCACGCACCAACCCATGCTACGCCATCGTGGGCGTGGTCGAAACGAGTCGAATGGGCAACGTGATCGAACCCGAACCGATGCCGCAGTACTACATGCGCGCCGACGATCCGCTGGCCGAGGGAATTGCCGGCACCGTCATCGTGCGCGCGGAAGCGGATGGAATGGCGGCGGTCCGGGATGCGCTCGACGCGGAACTTCGCCAAGCATTTCCGAACGGATATCCCCGGTTGTCATCGATGTCCGGAAACCTCGAGCCTCAATACCGACCCTGGCGGGTGGGTGCAATCCTGTTCTCCGGCGTCGGCCTGCTGGCCATGGCCGTGACACTCCTCGGCATCTACAGCACGGTCTCGTTCAGCGTCGAACAGCGAACCCGTGAGTTCGGGATCCGGATGGCACTCGGCGCGCAACAGCAGATCGTCGTCCGACAGGTCATCGCCGAGGGACTGCGGACTGTCGCAGTCGGAGTCGTGGCCGGTGCCGCGCTGGTTCTTGCCGCCGGCCGGCTGCTCCGCGCCCTCCTGTACGGGATCGAGCCCGATGATCCGACCGTCATGGCCTCGGTTGCTTTCGCGCTCGTAGCGGTTGCGGGTCTCGCCGCGTTCCTGCCTGCCTGGCGCGCCAGCCGCATCGATCCGGCCGAGACGCTTCGCACCGATTGAGCCCTGTTTCCGCCCGGCGTCCCCGGGGCGGGAATAGGGCCGGCCGCCCCCGAGACCGACCGGGGCGCAATTACACAACACTTGTTATATTCCAGATTCCCCCGCTCTGGAACGTGACCAAGTGAGCCAGATCCCCGGATTCATGAGGGACGACATCGGCCAGGAAATCGGTGTGTCCTCGTGGTACGCCATCGATCAGAATCGCATCGACGCCTTTGCCCGCGCCACCGACGACGCGGACCCGATGCACATCGACCCCGCCTGGTGCGCCACGCACAGCCCCTTCAAGCACCCCGTTTCATTCGGGTTTCTGACACTCTCGCTGCTCACTCACCTGAGCCACGAGGTGCTCAACTGGAGCGGATCCGAGAGCGCCGACGGCAACGGGTACGGCCTCAACTACGGCTTCGATCGGATCCGCTTGGTCGAACCGGTACCGGTCGACAGTCGGATTCGAGCCCGCTTCACCCTGCTCGAACGAGCCGAAACCCGGCCGGGCGAAGTGCGCTCCAAGTACGGCGTCACCGTCGAGATCGAGGGCAAGGAACGCCCCGCGCTCGTCGCGGAATGGCTGGCGCTGTGGATCAAGGGCGACGGCCACGCTCGGATCGCGGGGAAGCACGGCAACGCCTGATGGCCACGGTGCGTCCACCCCGGCCGCTTCCCGAAACGGCTCGGCCTCCTCGACTGGACTTGATCAGTGACTACTCCAGGCACTGGGCTGGCGTCGATCCCGATCGGGATGCCGTCATCTTCGGACCGACGCGGTGGTCATACCGCGAGCTGGCCGACCAGGTCGACAGGTACGCACGCGGGTTGCTGGCCGCCGGCGTGCGTCCCGGCGATCGGATCGCCACCCTGTCCACTCCACATCCCGACTACTACGTCACGTTCCTGGCCACCGCGTCGATCGGCGCGATCTGGGTCGGCCTCAATCCGCGCTATCAGCGGCGCGAACTCGACTATGTCCTGAGCGACGCCACACCCTCGGTCGTCTTTGCGCGTCAATTCATCGGCGACCGCGACTTCCGAGCCGACCTCGATGCCCTGGCAAGCACTCACCCGAGCGTCCGACACTGGATTCGACTCGACGGCGCCGACAACGGCACCGACGACGGTCCCGGGTCGCGGACCCGCTTCCTCGACCACGGCAAGGATATCCCTTTTACGCAGCTTGCGTCGACCCGGAGCACCCTGGAGACGGATGCCCCGTGCCTCGTCGTCTACACCAGCGGGACGACGGGGCAACCCAAGGGGGCCCTGATCAGCCATCACGGCCTGATCCGCGTGGCGCGGGTGCAGCACGGGATCTGGCCGGTCGAACCGCTCCGCATCGTCAACAACCTGCCCATCAACCATATCGGCTGCGTGGGCGACATCACCTGTGACACGCTGGTGCCCGGCGGCACCGTCATCTTCCAGGAACAGTTCGAACCGGGCAGCATGCTCGAACTGGTCGAGCAGGAAGGCGCCACCGTGCTGGGCCATGTCCCGACCGCGCTGGAATATCTGGCCCGCCACCCGCGGTTCGACCAAACCGATTTCTCGCGGGTGCAGCTGATCATCTGGGCCGGCGCGGCAGCCCCGGTGACATTGGTCGAACGGCTGCGCACCAAATGCCGCGACGTGGCAAGCGCCTACGGCCTGACCGAAACCGTCGGCTCCGTCACCTTCACGTTCGACAGCGACGACATAGACGTCCTCGCCGGATCGATCGGGTGGCCGGTCGACGAGTATGAGATGCGGATCGCCGCGAGCGACGGCACCGGCGTTCCTCCCGGCGAGACCGGAGAGCTCCAGGTCCGCGGCGACTTTCTCACCCTGGGCTACTGGAACCGCCCCGAGGCCACCCGCGCCCTCTTTACCGACGACGGCTGGCTGCACACCGGCGATCTCGGCGCCATCAACCCCGACGGTTCCTGGCGGTTGCTCGGCCGGCTCAAGGAGATGTTCAAGTCGGGCGGCTACAACGTGTACCCGCGAGAAATCGAAACGGTGCTCGAAAGTCATCCCGACGTCGCCATGGCGGCGGTGATCGGTGTCGCCGACCCGACGTTCCACGAAGTCGGACATGCCTTCGTGCTGGTGCATCCGGGCCGATCGCCGACGCCGGCCGAGCTGGAACGGTTCTGCCGGGAATCGCTGGCCAACTACAAGGTGCCCAAGCGGTTCGTCGTCGAGACGGACTTTCCGATGCTTCCCATCGGCAAGATCGACAAGCAGGCGCTCCGCGCGTCTCAGACATAGATTGCGACTATGACGACCCGTGACCGAACTTCGCTCGACGACAAGTTCCTGCTGGAAGACGGCACGATCGCGCTCTCCGGCGTCCAGGCCCTGGTCCGCCTGCCGCTCGACCAGCATCGCGCCGACCGGCGCGCCGGGCTCAACACCGCGACGCTGATCTCAGGCTATCGCGGCTCTCCCCTCGGTGGCTACGACTCGGCCCTCACCGCCGTACGGAAGATCCTCACGACCCATCAGGTCACCTTCCTTCCCGGCGTGAACGAAGACCTGGGCGCCACAGCGGTCTTCGGTGCCCAGCTTGCTAATCTGCTGCCCCAGCCGCGCTACGACGGAGTGCTGGGGATCTGGTACGGCAAAGGCCCCGGTGTCGATCGGACCGGCGACGCCTTCCGCCATGCCAACCTGACGGGCGTGGGCAAAAACGGCGGCGTCCTCGCCATCGCGGGCGACGACCCGGCTTCGAAATCTTCCACGGTCCCGTCGGCCTCCGAAGTGGCGCTGTTCGATGCCCAGATGCCGGTACTTTACCCCGCCGACGTGCAAGGCGTGATCGACCTCGGCCTCAAGGGGTTCGCCCTTTCCCGCTATTCGGGCCTCTGGGTCGGCTTCAAGGTCACCACCAACGTGGCCGACGAGTTCTCGACTGCGCAGGTTTCGCCGGCGCAATCGAACTGGGTTCGTCCTGACTTCGAGTTCGGCGGCAAGCCATGGCAGCCGACCCAGAGCCATACCCTCTTCGCGCCGTACAACCTCCAGCTCGAACAGGAACTCTGGGAGGGACGACTCGAGGCCGCCCGCCACTTTGCGGTCGCCAACGGTCTCAATCGCGTCGTGGTCGACCCGGCCGACGCCTGGCTCGGCATCGTTGCGGCGGGCAAGACATACCTCGACCTGCGCGAAGCGCTCTCCCGGCTCGACCTGAGCGAGGCCGATCTCCATCGATTCGGCATTCGTCTGCTACGCATAGACATGCTCTACCCGCTGGACGGGCCGAGCCTGCGAAGCTTTGCAAGAGGACTCGAGCAAGTCCTGGTGATCGAAGAGAAACGGTCGTTCCTGGAACTGCTGGTGCGGGACGCGCTCTACAACATGCCCGACCGGCCGCGCCTGGTCGGCAAGCGGGACGAGCAGGAACAGATCCTGATCCCCGGGCATGGGGAGCTGGATGCCGACACCCTGCTCCCGT
The DNA here is from genome assembly GCA_964619465.1 of uncultured Gemmatimonas sp. Classification (GTDB taxonomy): domain Bacteria; phylum Gemmatimonadota; class Gemmatimonadetes; order Gemmatimonadales; family GWC2-71-9; genus SHZU01. The sequence continues at coordinate 264,347 of CAZUES010000001.1, read as the reverse complement.
TGCTGGCCGGGCGGCTTCGCGCCCGGGTCACCGACATCGACGCCCGTCTGGCCCACGTCATGGGGGGACGGGCTGCCGCCGCCGCGCCGCTCGGCCTTGCTGCGCAGAGGTTGGCCTATTTCTGCTCGGGATGTCCGCACAATCGCTCGACGGTGGTTCCCGAGGGATCCATCGCGGCCGCGGGCATCGGATGCCACGGCATGGCTGTGACCATGGAACGGGTCGGCGCTGGTTTTACCCAGATGGGAGGCGAAGGGGCGCAGTGGGTGGGCGCGTCGTTCTTCTCGGATACGCCGCACATTTTCCAGAACATCGGAGACGGCACCCTCTTCCATTCCGGCTCGCTGGCCATCCGACAGGCCATCGCCGCCGGGACCAACATCACCTACAAGATCCTCTACAACGGCGCGGTCGCCATGACCGGCGGCCAGCACGCCGACGGCAGCATCGGGATTCCCGACCTGACCAGGGAACTGGCCGCCGAAGGGGTCAAGCGGACCGTGGTGCTGACCGACGAACTCGATCGCTACCGCGGGGTTTCGCTGGCGGCCGGTGTGCAGGTTCGCTCCCGCGACACGCTCGACGCGACCCAGCGCGAACTACGTGAAACGGCCGGCGTCACGGCCCTGATCTACGATCAGCACTGCGCCGCCGATCTCCGCCGGCGCCGGAAACGGGGCCTGGCCCCGGAGCGCGTGCTGCGCGTGGTCATCAATGAACGAGTCTGCGAAGGATGCGGCGACTGCGGCGTCAAGTCGAACTGCCTGAGCGTAATGCCCGTCGAGACCGAGTTCGGCCGCAAGACCCGGATCCATCAGTCGTCCTGCAACACCGACTATTCCTGCCTCGACGGCGACTGCCCGGCCTTCGTAACCGCTGTGCCGAGCAAGCAGGGAGCGGCGTCCCGGCACGCGGCCAAGCCTTCGGCTCCGGCGTTCGAGATTCCCGAGGCCTCGCTGACGGAACCTGCCGGCAAAGCCGAGTCGGGAGCCAATCTCTATTTCATGGGGATCGGCGGCACCGGCGTGGTTACCGTCAACCAGGTGCTGGGCACCGCCGCGCTGCTCGATGGCCGCTCGGTACGCTGCCTCGATCAGACCGGCCTGAGCCAGAAGGGGGGCGCAGTCGTCTCCCACCTCAAGATCGCGGCAACCACGCAGGAGATCTCGAACAAGGTCGGCGCCGGCGAGGCCGACGCCTATCTCGGCTTCGACGTGCTGACCGCCGCCGACGCGCGCCATCTGGTGCGGGCACGGCCGGACCGAACCGTCGCGATCATCTCGTCCAGCCGCATTCCGACCGGACTGATGGTGCGCAACGCCGCGGTCGGCTTTCCCTCGGGCGACATGCTGCACCGCCGGATCGATGCGGCCACCCGCGCCGACGCCAACGTCTACCTGGACGCCGAGGGGCTGGCCGATCGGTACTTCGGCTCGCACCTCGCGGCCAACTTCATCATGGTCGGCGCTGCCTACCAGGCGGGTGTCATTCCAATTGCTGCGCGTCAGATCGAGGCCGCCATTGCGCTGAACGGGGCCGCCGCTGCGATGAATGTCCAAGCCTTCCGCCTGGGCCGCCGGATCGTCTCCGATCCCGCGTGGAGGCCCGACAGCCCCGCAGCGACAGCCGGGGCCGACCACGGCGCCACCGCTCCGGCCCCGTCCGCTGCCCTTCCCGAACAGCTGCGAAGCCGTATTCAAACCGCCGCAACCAGCCCGGAACTCGAACGCCTGCTCACGATGCGCACGGCGGATCTGGTCGCGTACCAGAACCTCGGCTATGCAGAACGCTACCTTGCCTTCGTCGAACAGGTGGCAGCACGGGAGCAGGCGCTCGGGCTCGGTTCCGAGCTGGCGGAAGCGGTCGCCCGTTATCTCTACAAGCTGATGGCGTACAAAGACGAGTACGAGGTGGCCCGCCTGATGCTCGATCCGGCGTTTCAGACGTCGCTGGATGAGGCCGTCGGGGCCGGCGCCGCGATTCAGTTCCGGCTGCACCCGCCGGTGCTGCGCGCCATGGGGCTCAAGCGGAAGCTCGCACTCGGCGCCTGGTTCCGGCCGGCGTTCCGCTTGTTGCGCGCAGTGCGCGGTCTGCGTGGCTCCTGGCTCGACCCGTTCGGGCGCGACGCGATCCGCCGGCTCGAACGGGCGCTGATCGTCGAATACCGGGAGATGATCGAAGCAGAATTAGCTGCACTGTCGGAAGTGACCCACACCCGGGCGGTGGCGCTGGCCCGCCTGCCCGACATGATCCGCGGTTACGAAGGGATCAAGCGGGGCAACATCGAACGCTACCGCGGCGCGGTGCGGGATCTCATGGCGCCGCCGGCTCCGAAAGAGCCGAGTCCGGCAATGGCTGCCCGCTGAGCGGCTGATCGCCCGCGTTGCGATCGGCGCCGATGGCGGCTGCCAACCGATCGAAGCCGGCGCTTCCCTCGGCGCCTTCCATCAGCGTCACCAGTTCGGCGACACTGCGCTGCACGTCGCCCTGGTGCTGCTGGAACCAGCGTTCGAACCAGTCGAGATGGGTCCGGTAGATCAGTACGCCCACCAGCTGCGCGTTATTGATCGGCCGCTCGGCCAGCCGGGTCACCTGGTAGGTACGTAGACGCGCCCCGACCGGGCCTTCCAGCTGCTCTTTCGACCAGCGGCCGATGGCCGCCCGTCCTTCATCCAGGGCAGCTCCCTCCGGTTTACTGCCGTAGAATACCGTTAGCGTGTCGATCAGACCCTTGTAGTACTCCGCCAGCACGATCTCATCGAGCCAGCGGTCCCGGGCGCGATCCGCCCGCGCCGAGTCGCCGCGACCCCGGAAAAACGCCTCGGCCGCCCGGTAGCCGATCATCTGCGCGGCACTCTCGTTGAACGGCGTGGCGCTCTTGAGATACAGCGTATTGTGGGCGATCTCATGAAAGACGAGCGCCGCCAGCTCCACCGAGTCGCGAACCAGCGCGGTCGACAGCAGCGGATCGTTGAACCAGCCCAGCGTCGAGTACGCCGCCGCCGGACGCAGCGAGATGTCATAGCCGCGATCGGCCCACTTGGCGGCTTCCTTCTCCGCCATGGCCACGTCGAAGAACCCCTTGTACGGCACCCGTCCGACGATGGGATACTTCCATGTCACGGGGCAGATGCAGTCCTTGCGGGAGCCGGTGAGCGACAAAAGCAGCGTATCACGGCCGATATCGGTATATGCCGTGTAAGTGTCCTTCGCCTCCAGGCCGATGGCCGCCGCATGTTCACGCACCTCGAGCACCAGCTGTAGAAAGGCGCGATCCCGAGCCGGAATGGTCGAGTCGCTCAGCATCTTCTCGAGCGGCTTCCGTTTCTGCAGGATTCGGGTCTGCTCGAGCCCGGCTCGGCTCAGGTAGCGAACGTCATCGCTTGCCACGTACGCCGTACCATAGCCGACGAACAACGCAATCGCCGCAATCAGGATACCCATGCCAATCCGCTTCTTTCTCACGGGGTCCAGCGAACCCCGAAGAGGTGGACGCCCTTACCGAGCGGACTTTCAGGTTGATAGGCGTAGTCGAACCGGGCACCGCCCGCGACGACACTGCCGCCGTAGGTCGTCTTGGACAGCGTCCCTGAGACGTGGTCCGGCTGCCCGCCGTGTCCGATCCGCCCGACCAGCCCCAACCCGTAGAACACCGCGCCCGCCTCGAGTCCGAACACGGTGCGACGGCTCTGACCTTCGGTCCAGGCCGTCTCGATCGTCGCCAGCAGCCGCCCGTTGGAATAGGTATCGAGCAGATTCATGCTGAAGCCGAGCCGCCAGGAACGCGGCAACTCGAGACCACCAGACGAAACGGTCCAGTCGCCGAGATTGTGGACCGAGAGGGCGAGCGCCGCGATATCGAAGAACGCGATGGTGGTCCCGACATCCGTCGTCACCGCGCGGGCAATCGTCCCGGCCGAATCTTCGACCGAGACGTACTTGGCGCTGGTGCCGAGCGCCAGACCACTGCGCCGGTATACCGCGGTACCAACCCAGCTCAGATTGTCGTGCACCGGGCTGTTCCTGGGAAGGCGCAGGTATTGGTACCCGCCGCCAAAGTTGAAATCCGCGACCCGGAACGCCGCGCTCCCCATGTTGTAGGTCGACCGGTCGGGCAGACGGGCCAGGGTACCCTCGAGGCTCAAGGCGCGGATCGGGGCCAGGCCGGACGGATTACTGAAGACGGAGCCCGCATACCCCGGCATGGCGACGCCGGCACCGGCAAGCCCGGCGGCGCGCACATTGGCCGGGAAGGACAGGATGGCGGGCGTGGGCCGCGTCGACTGCGCAGCAAGCGGCGAGACGCCGCATACGATACCGAGGAGGAAGCGGAAGGCCTTCATGGCTCGGGAATCTGTCCCAAGCAGGCGGCGGGCTCAAGCCGGACCGCCTGCCCGAACCACCCTTCTAGCGGATCCGGACGATGCCGAACCGGGCACCGAGAGCGGGATCGATGGCGTCTCCCGCAGCATTCCGCGCCAGCCGGACGTCGAGCGCCGCGCCGTTGGCGCTTTGGACCAGCCGGACGTGCCGCGCGCTGCCACCTCGAAGCGTGCCCGACCGGGTGAAGTTCCCGGTAACCTGATCCGGCGTGAGCGGAAAGCCGTTGAACGGTCCGGGCGGACTGGCGGTGGACTGGTTGACCGGATTGGTCCAGACGCCCCTGAGGCCCCAGCTCTTGAGGCGGAGGCGTGAACTCGAAGCGACGAACCCCGGCATATCGTCGAGATAATTAGCCAGATGCCACTCGGTGACCAGATCGGCGAATGAGATCCCGGTGCGCGCCGCAAACGACGCTGCACCGCCGGCTGCGCTCACGAAACCCGGCGTGAAATCACTCCCCAGGATCGAATCGGCTGCAAAGTGATCGACGACCCAGCGCAGGAAGAGCCAGCTTGCGCCCCGTTCCTCCAGGGTGCCGTTGGATGAGGTCGGAAAGACCAGGAAATGGCTTTCCGGGTCGACCAGATAATCGTACGAATTGATGATGTTGCTCGAGACATACTGGCTCCGGCACGAGGAGTAGCCGACGCATTCCTGATCGGGAATCAGCCGTCCGCCCAGTTCCTCCGCAAAGTGCGACAACGCCTCGTTGACCCAGCCTTCCTCGTTGCTGAGCCCCCGCCTGATGACGCGCTGATTCCAGTTGATCATGTGCTGCAGTTCGTGAATCAGCGTCGGTTTGATGATGCGTACCGCAGTGGCGCGACTCAGGGCGGAACAAGTCGCCGTTGCCGGGCTGGGCACCAGGGTGTAGAAAATTTCGCCTTGATTCGAATTCGGTCCGCTGATCAGGTCGGCGCCATAGAAGTAGCCAAGCACCCGGCCGTTGGTGCAATCGGGGGTGAGGTTGTTGACCGACTTGGTCAGCAGAATCACGATTCGTTCGTTGCTGTCGAGATCGGATTCCGTTCCGAACGCCGCGGCATTGATCGGATAATGATAGATGTCGAAGGTACGGCCCAGATCCTGGTAGTCCACTTCGAGCAGCGTATCGGCGGTCGGGACGTCGACCTCCATGTAGATCGCGGCCTTGGTGCCCACGTAGCGCGCCACGGCTGCCACGTCGTCGAACTGAGAACAGGTCACGGTCCGACAGGCCTTGAAGGTGCGCTGGTGCCCGACCACGGGCGGAGCTGCCGCAATGCCCGGTACCGGCGCGGCCTGGATCCGCGCGGCGCCGCTGGCCACCAGCTCCGACTCCCTCCGGCGCAGCATGTCGTGAAAGTCATCGGCGACGGTGCGCCGCCCGATGCGAAGCGGCTTCTGGTCGCGCACCACGGCTGCCGTCGCGGATAAGGCAGAGGCAGGATTCCCCGCACTCAGATGATAGGGACCGGACACCCCGGAGGTCGATCGGTTCCCCGTTCCGGAGGCCACGACCAGGAGATATTCGGCTCCATTCGCCCCAGCCACCGGAACTCGGACGCAGCCGTTCCGGGTCGAGGGGTCGATCAGGGTATGCTGGCCGACCGAGAGCTGGGTGACCGGCTGACTGGCACATGCCGTTACCCCGGACGGGGGCGGCGGCGGGGGCGGCGGCGGGTCGGTCGGCTCCGACGAGCACCCGGCCAGCACGGCAACCGCCAGGGCCGCCCCCAGGATTCGGGGCGAGGCATAGCACACCTCTGTATCGGTCACTTGCATGATAACTCGTTGAAAATCAATGCGTTTTGACAACGTTGGCCACCACGGATAGCTTCCGAAACGTCGCCCGAATGTGCGCTCTGGGAACCAGCAAAAGCTAGCCCGCGCGAGCGTCTCCGACCAGCGACAAGGTATTGACTGTGCCCCCCTGACCGGAGCCGCGTCCGGAGCCGGATCAGAAGGCACGAATTTGCTGGGGTGGCCCGCTGGCCGCCGAAGAAAGCTTCCGACGATGGGATTCGTCCATCTCCACACGCACAGCGAGTACTCCCTGCTGGACGGGGCCAACCAGATCCCCGTTCTGGCCGACTACGTCCAGACCCTGGGCATGGACAGCCTGGCCGTTACGGACCACGGCAACATGCACGGCGCCTGGGAGTTTTATGAGGCGGCCAAAGCGCGCAAGCTCCGCCCCATTCTCGGCTTCGAGGCCTACCTGGCCTTTGGCGACCGACGCTCCAACCAGAAGCCGGCGGACGCGCCGGCCTACTACAGCCACCTGGTGCTGCTGGCCAAAAACCGGGTCGGCTACCAGAACCTGATCAAGCTGAGTTCGATCGGGTACACCGAAGGGTTCTACCGTCGGCCCCGGATCGACAAAGAGGTGCTGGCGCAGCACTCCAATGGCGTCATCTGTCTGGCCGCCTGCCTGTCCGGCGAGGTGGCGCTGGCTCTGCGCGCCGACCGGTACGACGAAGCCAAGCGCTCGGCGCAGTGGTTCTCGCAGACTTTCGGCCCCGAGGGCTTCTGGCTCGAAATCCAGGACCACGGTATCCCGGACGAGAAGAAAGTCCTCGACGGGATGCTCGAGCTCTCCCGGGACTTGGGGCTGCCGGTGGTGGCCACCAACGACGCGCACTACCTGCGCAGAGAAGACGCCGAAGCGCACGACGTCCTGCTGGCAATCGGCACGGGCGCCGACCTGGACGACCCGAAACGGTTCCGCTTTACCGGGTCCGAGACCTACGTCAAGAGCGAAGAGGAGATGCGGAAGCTCTTCTCGCAGGTGCCCGAGGCGCTCGACAATACCGTCACGGTCGCCAACCTCTGCGAATTCGACTTCGAGAAGCGGTACTTCCTTCCGAGCTTCCCGCGCCCGGTGGAGTATGCCGACGACAACGCTCTGCTCACCGCTCTTGCTACGCAGGGAGCCGAGCAGCGCTACGGCGCCCCGATGCCCGATCCGGTGGCCGAGCGGCTCCGTTACGAACTCGGTGTCATCGTCACGGCCGGCTACTCCGGCTACTTCCTGATCGTCCAGGACTTCATCGCCGCCGCCCGGGAACGCGGCATCCCGGTCGGGCCGGGCCGCGGCTCGGCTGCGGGGTCGCTGGTGGCCTACAGTCTCGGCATTACCGACGTCTGTCCCCTCAAGTTCGACCTCCTCTTCGAACGCTTCCTGAACCCCGAGCGCGTCTCGATGCCGGATATCGACGTCGACTTCTGCTTCGAACGCCGGGGCGAAGTGATCGAGTATGTCCGGACCCGCTACGGCCGCGAGAGCGTCGGACAGATCGTCACCTTCGGAACCATGAAGGCCCGCGCGGCGGTCAAGGACGTTGCCCGGGTCATGAAGATCCCGCCGGGCGAAGCCGACAAGATCACTAAGCTGATCCCGTCGGGGCCGGCCTACAGCCTGACCATTCCCGAAGCTGTGAAGAAGGTTCCGGAGCTGGCGGAACTGGTGCGACTCTCGCCGCAGTACGCGCGGATGGCTGAACTCGCCTCGCGGATCGAGGGGATCTCACGCCATTTGTCGGTGCACGCGGCTGGCGTGGTCATTGCCCCCGGTCCGTTGCCCGATTACGTCCCGGTCTGCACCGCGCCCACCAAGGGGGCGGGAGCGTCACAGGACGGTGAGAGCGCCATGATCACGCAGTATGACATGGTGGCGCTCGAGAAGGTCGGCATGCTCAAGATGGATCTCTTGGGCCTCAAGACGCTGACTGTGATCCACGACGCGGTTGCCATGGTCAAGACGCGCCACGGCATCGACCTCGACATGGGCGCACTCACGCTCGACGACCCGGCCGTTTACGAGTTGCTCCGTCGCGGGCGTACCGCCGGCGTCTTCCAGTTCGAATCGTCGCTGGCAACCGAAACGCTCCGCCAGATGCGCTGCGACCGGTTCGACGACCTGGTCGCCTCCAACGCGCTGCTCCGCCCGGGACCGCTCGACACCGGGATGCACCTGGTCTTCATCAAGCGGAAGCTCGGTCAGGAGCCGGTTTCCTATCCGCATCCGTCCCTGGTCGAGGTGCTGGAGCCGACCTACGGCGTCATCACCTACCAGGAACAGGTGATGCGGATTGCCAACGTGCTGGCGGGCTTCTCGCTCGCCGAAGCCGACGTACTCCGCAAAGCGGTCGGTAAGAAGGACGCCGAGCTGATCAAGAAGGAGCTGGGCAAGTTCGTCGAACGCGGCATTGCGCTGGGTCACGACGCCGACCTGATGGAGGAACTCTCGGGGCAGATCGAAACCTTCGGCCGCTACGGCTTCAACAAGTCGCACTCGGTGGCCTACTCGGTCCTGTCGTACCAGACCGCCTGGCTCAAGGCGCACTACCCGGCCGAGTTCATGGCGGCGCTCCTGTCATCAGAAATCGGCGACACGGACAAGGTGGTCCAGTATATCAATGAAGCCCGGGAGCTGGGGCTCGAAGTCCTCCCCCCGGACGTCAACCAATCCGGCTTCAAGTTCACGGTGATCGAGGATACCCGGATCCGGTTCGGGCTCGGTGCGGTGCGCAACGTCGGACGAGGCGCCATCGAATCGATCGTCGGCACCCGGGTGGATGGGCCGATCATCAGCCTGACCGATCTGGTGTCCCGGATCGACCTGCGGCTCTGCAACAAGCGGGTGATCGAGTCGCTGATCGCGGCCGGCGCCTGCGACTCGATGCCCGGTCACCGGGCCCAGTTGATGGCAGCCCTCGACAACGCCCTGGGCGAAGCGCAACTTCTCCACCAGGAACGTGAGGCCGGCCAGGGCTCTCTGTTCGGCGATGCCCCCGCCCCGGCTCGACCTGCGTCCTCGGACCTGCCCGACATGCCGGAATGGACCGAGGCAGAGCGGCTGGCCCGGGAAAAGGAGTTGCTGGGTTTTTTCATCTCCGGCCACCCGCTGGAGCCGTTCCGGAGCGAGGTCGAACTGTTCGGCACCCGGACCACTGCGACCCTCTCGACCTGGAGCGAGCAACAGGTCACCATCGGCGCCGTGGTCACCGCCGTCAAACGGCAGATCTCGAAGAAGACGGGCAAGGAGTACGCGCGGCTGGTGCTGGAAGATTTCCATGGGACGGCGGAGGCCCTGGTCTTTCCCGATGCCTGGGCCCAGCTCAACCAGACCATCGTGCTCGACGGCTGCATGCTGCTGACCGGGGGGTACAGCCAGCGGGACCGGGGCGAGGACCGGGCCCCGTTCGTGGTCGAGTCGGCCCGGATGTTGTCGGATTTCCGGAAGATCGGAGCGGTGGCCCTGTCCATCCGGTGGTCGGCTCCTAACCCGCCGTCCGCCAACGACATGCGGGCTCTGGCCGCGCTCTGCGCCAGCCACGATGGACCGGCGCCGGTCTATATTGAGTGGAACGATGGCAACGGGGAGTCGGCCCGGATGCAGTCCCGCCGGCTTCGCGTCACCCCTGAAGAAGACCTGGTCCACTCGCTCAGGACCCTGCTCGGGCCCGATGCGGTGCGACTGGTGAAAGCCGGATAGATATGGCCGTACATACCTTGGACTTCGAAAAGCCGCTGCTCGAGCTGGAACGCCAGATCGAGGAGCTTCGCCGCGTCGGTGAGGAACGGCAGATCGACGTCGACGAGGAAATTGCGACGCTCGAAGGCAAGCTGGTGAGCCTGCGGCAGGACATCTACCGCAGTCTGACCCCGATGCAGCGGGTCAGCGTCGCGCGCCATCCCAAGCGTCCCTACACCCTCGACTACCTCGGTTCGATCTTCACCGATTTCGTCGAGCTGCACGGCGACCGCCTGTTCCGCGACGACCTCGCCATCGTCGGCGGCTGGGCTCGTCTGGCCGGGCAGACGGTGATGGTGATCGGCCACCAGAAGGGCCGCGATACCCGGGAGAACATCCGGCGGAACTTCGGCATGCCGCACCCGGAGGGGTATCGCAAGGCGCTCCGGCTGATGAAGCTGGCGGCCCGTTTCCATGCGCCCGTCGTCACCCTGATCGACACGCCGGGCGCGTATCCCGGTATCGGCGCGGAAGAGCGCGGACAATCGGAAGCGCTGGCCACCAATATCCTGGAGATGGCCGCGCTGCCGACGCCGATCATCAGCTGCGTCATCGGCGAGGGCGGCTCGGGCGGCGCCTTGGCGCTCGGCGTGGCTGATCGCGTCCTGATGTTCGAAAATTCGGTCTATTCGGTGATTTCGCCCGAAGGCTGCGCAGCGATTCTCTGGAAAGATGCCAGTCAGCGCGAGCGCGCGGCCGAAGCGCTCAAGATCACGGCGACCGATCTGCTGCGCTTCAAGATCATCGACGAGATCATCCCGGAACCGGTCGGGGGGGCGCACCAGGACCCGGAGGCCGCGGGTGAGTCGCTCCGCGCCACGCTGGTCAAGCACGTCAACGAACTTCGGAAGATTCGACCCGAGAAGCTGGTCAAGCGCCGCGCCGACAAGTACGGGGCGATGGGGGTCTTCGCGGAGGTCTGATGCCGACCACCGTCGAAGTACGCTTCAAGGGCAACCGGAAAGACTACTTTCTCTGGGACGGGCCCGAATCCCTGCACCTTCACCAGCCGGTCGTGGTGGAAGTGGAGCGGGGACTCGATTTTGGCCGCGTGGGCGTTACCGGAGACACTGCGGCGAAGAAATGCGCAGCCGGCTGCAGTGGTTGCGCCTCAGGCAGCACACCGCCCGCCCCCACCCGGCCGGTGCTCCGGGTTGCTACGCAAGATGAGATCCGCGCCGCCAACGACCTCCGGCGGTCGGAGGATACCACCAGGATCCGTGCCACCGAGCGAGTCCGCCACTACGGCCTCGAGATGAAGGTCTCGGATGCCGAGTGGCAGTGGGATCGCAAGAAGCTCACCTTCTATTTCACGGCAGAGAAACGGGTCGATTTCCGCGACCTGGTGCGCGACCTGGCCTCGACCTTCAAGACCCGGATCGAGCTGCGCCAGATCGGCGTGCGCGACGAAGCCGCGCGCCTGGGCGGCGTGGGCCGCTGCGGCAAGGAATACTGCTGTTCGACCTGGCTCAAGTCGCTCGACCCGGTCAGCCTGGCGCTGGCCAAGGACCAGCATCTTTCGCTCAACCCGGCGCAGATCTCGGGCGGCTGCGGTCGCTTGCTCTGCTGCCTCAAGTACGAGCACGAGTTCTACGTCACCTCGCGCAAACGCTTTCCCAAAGAGGGCAAGACGGTGCGAACCGGGCGGGGCGCCGAGAAGGTGATTGCCGTCGACATTTTCCGCGAGCGGGTCTTCCTGCGCGGTGACGAGCACGGCCACCGCACCGTACTGCTGGCGGATCTGCGCGAGGAAATGGAGGGGGTCGACCAGGCGGCACCGGCGGCAGAGCCGGCAGCTCGGCCCCGCGCCGAGCGCGCTGAGCGCCCCGCCCGCCCGCCCATAGCGCAGCAACCGAGTCGGCCGGAGCCCGCTCCTCAGGCTGCCGTCGAGCCCTCCGATGCGCCCGCGACCGAGCCGGAGCGTCCGGGCGGGCGCACCAAGCGGCGGCGCCGCCGCCGGGGGCGCGGCGGCAGCGGCCCCTCGAATCCTTCTACACCGGACGTTTAAGTGGCCAAGTTCTTCCTCACGACCGCGATCGACTACTCCAACGGCGACCCGCACCTGGGGCACGCGCTCGAAAAGGTCGGCGCCGACGTGATCGCGCGCTACCGGCGGCTGCGGGGTGACGACGTGCATTTCCTGATGGGAATGGACGAGAACTCGCAGAGCGTGATCCAGATGTCGGAACGGCACGGGGTTTCGCCGCAGGCCTGGGTCGATCAGATGGCCGATCGGTTTGCCCGATTCTGGAGCCGGCTCGACTGCAGCTACGACGACTGGATTCGGACCACTGAGCCGCGGCATGTCCGCGCGGTCGAAGACCTGCTGCGTCGGATTCAGGAACGCAGCCCGAATGACGTCTACCTGGCGGACTACGAGGGGCTCTACTGTACCGGTTGTGAGGAGTTCAAGACCGAAAGCCAGATCGTCGACGGACGCTGCGGTGAGCATCCCACGCTGGCCCTGGTCCCGACCAAGGAGCGGAACCACTTCTTCCGCCTCTCCGCCTATGGCGATCGCCTGCTCGGCATGATCACCTCGGGCGAGCTGTCGGTCGAGCCGGCCATCCGGCGCAACGAGATGCTGCGACTGCTGGAAAGCGGGCTGCAGGATATTTCGATTTCGCGGTCGCGGCTGCCGTGGGGCATTCCCTTCCCGCAGAGCAGCCAGCATACCATCTACGTCTGGTTCGACGCAGTCATCAACTACCTCTCGGCCACGGGTTTCCCTGACGAGGGCTACCAGCGCCTCTGGCCGGCCGACCTCCATATCATCGGCAAGGGCATCTCCCGGTTCCACTGCGTGCTCTGGCCGGCCATGTGCCTGGCGGCCGGCATTGCACCACCCCGGGCCGTCTGGGCCCACGGCTACGTCCAGTGGCTGGGCACCAAGATGTCCAAGACGGCGGGCACGGCAGTCAATCTGGACGATGCCATCAATCGCTACGGCTCCGATGCGCTCCGCTATTTCCTGATGCGCGAAGTGGGTTTCGAGAACGACGGTGATTTTACCTGGGATCGCTTCGACGCCCGATATAATGCGGACCTGGCGGATGGCCTCGGCAACCTCACCGCCCGTTCTCTCGCCATGATCGAGCGCTATCGGGGCGGGCTGGTACCGGCAGGTCCGGACACCGAGCTCGACCAGGCGGCACGGGACCAGCATCTGCCCGCCTATCAGACGGCACTCGACCGCTACGACCTGAAAGGTGCGCTCGAAGCGGCCTGGGGCCTGGTCACGGCCGCGGACCTGTACATCACCCGATCCGCACCCTGGAGTCTGGCCAAGGCCGGGGCCGACCAGGAACTCGACACGGTCCTCGCCGCGCTGCATCGGACCTTGACGCGCCTGGCCATCCTGGCTTCGCCCTACCTGCCCGACCGCGCCACCAAGATCTGGAATGCCCTGGGTTATTCCGCTCCGATCGACTCCGCGTCCTGGGCCCTGCTGCAGAATGCGTCCGGAGCGGGACTCACTGTTGCGCGACCGGACATCCTCTTTCCCAAGCCCGCCCCGGGATCGAACAGCTAAACTATTACACAGCAACGACATAGCTTGTTGAATGTCAATGCTTGACAGGGCCCGGATCGAGACGCATTATTGGTCGGTCTGTTCGGGCGGGAAACTTGCTGAACGGACAAGCGCCGGGGGCCTGGTTTCCGCCAGGAAGGCGTGGGGCGCTTTAGCCCCTCACAAATCATGAAATTTGCCGGACCGCCAACCGTCGTTCAAAAGACGATCAGACTCGGTTTGTGCCAGGTGGGCATGAAGAAGAACCGCTGGACTATCATCGTCGTTCCACAGGGTTCGAGCCGATCTCGTGTCATCGAGATCACCGAAACCGCTATGAAGCTCGGCGCCATTCTGGCATTGGGCGCGGTGATCGTCACACTCTTCCTGGGCTACGGCACCGTGGCCCGCTCGATCAACATGTACGAAGCCCAGGCCATTGCGGAAGAGAATACGCGCCTGGCAGCCGACCTCAATGCCATCCAGAGCCGCCTTGCCCGGCTGACCGATTCGATCTCGACCCTCGAAGTCCACGATAGCAAAATTCGACTGCTCGCCAATCTGGAGCCGATCGATCCGCAGGTACACGCCGCAGGCATCGGCGGTCCCGCCCCGGTCAACGGCAGTGCGCCGGCTGGAGAACTCGAGTCCCGCGCGAGCGTGGTGCGGGTCGATGTCGACGCGCTGATCCGGCGCGCCAATCTGCTGACGCGGTCGTTCCGGGAAGCCGCCGACAGCCTGGCATCACATACCGACCGGCTTGCCGCCACTCCGTCGATCATGCCGACGCGCGGCTGGCTGAGCAGCGCCTTCACCGCCATGCGTGACCATCCGATCCTCCACACCGCGCGGCCCCATGAAGGCGTCGACATCACGGCTCCGATGGGCACCCCGATCGAGGCCCCGGCCCGAGGACGCGTGACGTTCGCGGGATGGGAGGCCGGCTACGGTAACGTGGTGACGATCGACCACGGATACGGCATCGTCACCCGGTTTGCCCACGCATCACGACTGCTCGTCAAGGTGGGCGTCCGGGTCGAGCGGGGCCAGCGGATTGCGCTGGTCGGCAACAGCGGCCTGTCCACCAGCCCCCACCTGCACTACGAGGTGCACGTCAACGGCCGTCCGGTCAACCCGCTCCGGTACCTGCTCCCGGACGTCGTGACGGACTGATCGCCGGCTAGAACTTGATCTGTGGCGCGGCCTCCGCGCCTGGGCTCGCTTCGAAATACGGTTTCGTCGTTCCCGCTCCAAATACCTTGGCAGTCAGATTGTACGGAAAAGTCCGGACGAAGGTATTGTAGTCCCGCACCGCGCCGTTGTAATCCTGCCTGGCTACCGAAATCCGGTTTTCCGTGCCCTCGAGCTGACTCTGGAGATCCAGAAAGTTCTGGTTCGACTTGAGTTCGGGATAGTTCTCCACCAGCGCCAGCAACCGGCCGAGCGGCTGGCGGAGCGCTTCGTCGGCCTGCGCCATGTCGGCCACGCTGCCCGACTGGACCGCGCCCGCCAGCCGCGAGCGTGCCTCGGCAACCGAGATGAAGATGGTCGATTCCTGCTTGGCGACACCACGCACCACTTCAACCAGGTTCGGAATCAGGTCCGCCCGTCGCTGCAACTGGGCCTGGACATCGCCAAGAGCCTTGTTGACCCCCTCGTCCTTGGCCTGGATCTGATTGTACCCGCACCCGGTTCCGGCGCCGATCACGAGCGCAGCCAACGCAATGGGGCGAATCACGGCGAGCATTACGGGGTCCCTCCCAGATGGAATTGATCGATGAACTGCACGGCGCGACCAACCGCGGCCAGATACCGTTCGGTTGCCTCGCGCCCAACCGCGGGCCGCCTGCTCCCGCGCGCCTGATAGATCGAAGTTACCGACTCCGCATCGAAACCGATGACGGTCGCCGCCCGCGCCATGACCTGCTGGGTGTCAACCGGTGCCCGTCCGTCCGCCAGTACCAGCGTGGCGCGGAACAGCACCGCCAGCACGGAGATGCTGCGCACCACCGTTTCGGCCAGCACGCCCGGTTGATCGTCGAGCAGGGCATACGCCTGGCGCAACCGCAGCAGTTTGCCGCGGAACTCACGCTCCAACGCGCGCCGGAGGTCGTCGGGCGCCACCGCCATGCGCTCGAGCGGATCGGGACCTGCCAGGATCCGACGGGCCACCTGCATGTCGACGATCTCGATCGGGAAAACATCGGCCGAGCGGCGCCATTCGTCGAGCGTAAAAATGAGCGGCGGCACCCGCGAGTGCGCCCGGAGCGGTTCGATTGCCGCGCGCAGCCGCTGCAGCACCTGCGGTTCCAACGACTCGGCCACCAGCAGAACGTTGAGATCGGAGTAGTCGTCGAGATGTTCGTCCCGGGCGGCCGAGCCGTAGAGCACGGCCGAGGCGGTTGCGCCTAACGACTCGCTCACGCTGACGCCGACTTTCTCGATGATCGCCCTGACCTCTGGTCGCATCAGAAGTTTCCCCCTGCTCCCCCGCCGGTGAATCCGCCACCCCCGCCGAATCCCCCGAACCCGCCACCCCCGCCGCCCCAACTTCCGCTACTTCCGCCGCCCCAGCCGCCACCGGACCGGCGCCCCGTTTGACTGCCCAGGACCGCGCCGAGCCAATAGGCCCAGTCGTCGTCCGAACCGCGTCCCGAACGGTGTCGTCCCCCGCGGCCGCCGCCCGGTCCCGATCCGCCGCCGCCGCGCGAAATCGCAATCGCCATTACAACCAGGATGATCACTCCGGCAGCGATGATCCCGATGGCTTCCCGCGGAATGGGGCGGTCGGCCCGCTCGAAAATCGAGCGGTCCTCGCCCACCAGGCTGGTGTCAGTAACGCCGAAGCCTCTCGCGATGACCGACGCCAAATCGGTCACACCACGCTCGATTCCCGCTCCGTAATCGCCGGCCGAGAGGAGCGGCCGCATCCGGTCGCGGATTCGACCGGCCACGGCATCAGTCACGAAGCCTTCCACGCCACGGCCCGTCGCGATGAACATCCGACCAGCCGTCGAGTCGGTCCGCGGCACGATCAACATGACCACGCCGGCATTCCGACGGGGGTCGCCGATCTCGGCCGCGGCGCCGACTTTCCAGGTCCGTCCGATGGCAACCGCGACATCGACCGGCTCGTAACTGCCCAGCGTCGGCAAGGTAACCACGGCGACCTCGGCACCGGTGTGCTGGCGCAGCAGGTCGATACGAGCCGCAATGCTGGCAGCACGGTCGGCCGGAATCACGCCCGCCTGATCCACCACATAGCCGGACGGCGCCGGCGGGAACAGCTGTTCCACCGAGGCGCGCTGCGCGCCGGCTGCCCCCGCAATGCATTGGAGCAGACCCAGTACCAGACTAACTTTCCCGCGTGTTCCGAGCCGCATTCGTCGCGTCATGCCTCTTCGTTGCCGCGTGTGGTCGGCCCGACGTCTCCGTGCGCGTGTCGGTTCCCGACCTCGACGGTATCGACACCCCGCTCGCCGGGGTGATCGTCACCTTCCTGCCGTATGACCGCGACGAGATCCTCGCTCAACTGGAGGACAAGGCCGGGCCGCGTCCTCATACGCAGGAGCTCGACAGTCTGTTTCGGCTGTTTCGGACGCCGTTCGCTGCCTACGTCCGCGCGAGCGAACGCGCGCGGGCGACTCGACGGCTGCATGACAGTCTGCGCGCCTCTCGCGGCGCAGACGATGCGGAGGTTCGGGCCCTGGCCGACTCGGCCACCCGAATCGATCACGAACTTGCCACGGCGCGGACAGCGCTGGACGCCATGCGCGACACCGTTGGACCGGCCATCGCCCGTCTCAGGGACGAAAGCCGACGATGGGAAGATACCACCTATCGCGAGTTCCGGGGATTGGCACGCAATACCGGGCGCGGATTCTTCTCCCGTCCCTTTGCCGACACCACCGACCCGCAGGGCTGGGCGTCGATCCGGCTGGTCGGACGGAAGTGGTGGATCACGGCCCAGGCACTCGATCCGGTCGACCCTAACGGCGAGTGGTACTGGAACATCCCGATCGACGGCGATACCGTCTATCTCGACTCTCGAACCGGCCGGCACCGGCCCAGGTACTGATCATGCTGCGTGCATTCCTGCTCGCCCTGTCGTTAGGCACAGCGCTGGCTGCGGTGGCGGACGCCCAGAACATTCCGCTCTCGGCCCGCTCCAAGGGAGCGCCCTCGGCGCCGATCGTCGTCTACGAGATGTCGGATTTCCAGTGTCCCTTCTGCCGCCGGCATGCGCTGGAAACGTTCCCTGCGCTCGATCGTGAGTACATCCAGACCGGCAAGGTTCGCTGGGTCTTCGTCAATCTGCCGCTCACCTCGATCCACCCCAACGCGGTTCCCGCGGCCTCGGTAGCCATGTGCGCCGCCAAGCACGGGAAGTTCTGGCCCGCGCACGATCTGATTTTCCGCCATCAGGAAACCTGGGGGCCGCTCCGGAACCCGGCGCCGTTCTTCCTGACCCTGGTCGACTCGCTCCGGCTGCCCAAGGCGGCGATGTCCGCCTGTCTGGAAACGGAAGAAACGGTGGCGCAGATCCGATCCGATGCTGAAGGCGCCGTCAAGAGCGGCGCCCAGAGCACCCCGACCTTCTACGTCGAAGGTGGCCTGATCGTCGGTTCGCAGCCGCTTGGTCTCTTCCGCGCGGTCCTGGACTCGCTCTACGCGGCCAAGACCCGGAAGCCGTGATCCTCAAGAACCTCCAGTACCTGGTCGCCCTCGCGCGGGAAAAACATTTCGCCCGCGCGGCCGCGGCCTGCGGCGTGACCCAGCCGACCCTGTCGGCCGGTATCAAGCAACTGGAGGAAGAGTTGGGCCTGCTGCTGGTCCGGCGGGCCCAGCGGTTCGAAGGTCTGACCCCAGAGGGCGACCGGGTACTCGAGTGGGCTTTCCGCGTTCTGGGCGACTACGACAGCCTGCTGCAGGAAGCCAGTGAACTCCGCGGCGGCCTCTCCGGACGCTTGAGCCTCGGCGTGATTCCGACCGCGCTGCCCATGGTGGCGCTGCTAACCGGCCCCTTCGTTGCAACCCACCCCAAGGTGGCGGTGCAGGTCATCTCGCTGTCATCCCAGGAAATCCAGCGCGGGCTCGACGACTTCAGCCTCGATGCGGGCATCACCTATCTCGACAACGAACCGCTGGCTAACGTGCATGGCATCCCGCTCTACCGGGAACGGTATTTCCTGTTCACCTCACGAACCGGCCAGCTGGCGGATCGACCGGTCGTCAGCTGGGCAGACGCCGCTCGGCTGGAGCTTTGCCTGCTGACCCCGAACATGCAGAACCGGCGCATCATCGACGGCCACTTTGCAGCAGCCGGCATCGGGGCCACGCCGGCCGTGGAAACCAATTCAGTGCTGGCACTCTGGGCCCATCTGCAGACCGGTCGGTGGGCGAGCGTGCTCCCCCAGACCTTCCTGCACCTCTTCGGCACGCCAGCGGACCTTGCGGTCATTCCGATCGAGGCCCCGGACCAGGGGTTCACCATCGGCGTGGCGATTCCGGACCGTGAACCCCTCACCCCGTCGGCCCGCGAGCTGACCCGGTTGGCCGAGACCCTCGATCTGGACGCGGCCCTGGCCCGCTAAGCCGTGATCCGCTCAGGCCCCGCATAGACGGTGCGGCGGTCGCCCCGCGCAAAACCGACCAGCGTCATACCCGCCTGCTCCGCAACCCGAATGGCCAGACCGGTCGGCCCCGAGATGGCCGCGAGGATCGGCGCCCCGAACCGGGCCGTCTTCTGGACCATTTCGAAGCTCGCCCGGCTGGTGACCACCACGAAGCCGCTGCCCGGATCGACCCCGTCGCGGAGCAGCGCACCGATCAGCTTATCGAGCGCGTTGTGCCGGCCCACATCCTCGCGCACCCGGCCGAGCGTGCCGTCGAATCGGGCCCAGCCGGCGGCATGGACCGCACCGGCCGCGGCGTTGAGGGGCTGGGCCCGGTTTAGCGCAGCAAGCGCATCCGCGAGCACGGCGCCCGAGACCGGCTGCCCGGCGGCGACCGGACGGACCTCGCGCAGCACGTCGCGAAAGGCCTCCGCGCCGCAGATCCCGCAACCGGTCCGTCCCGTGAGGCGGCGCGAGCGGCCCTGAATCGCCGCCATCCGCTCTTCCGCCACTTCGACCTGCAGCTCGATGCCCTGGCTGAATCGCACCACCTCGACGCTCCGCATCTCCGTCGGCGCCGTGACGAGCTCCTCGGTGTAGCTGAAACCGAGCGCGAAGTCCTCCAGGTCCTGCGGAGTCGCCATCATGACCAGGTGCGGCATCCCGTTGTACGCCAGGGAAACCGGCACCTCCTGGGCAATCGGCTCGACCGTCTCTACGGCCTCGGCGCCCGTCCACCGCACCGCCGGCGTCTCCTCGATCGGCGCCGCAAACCCCAACCGGGTGAGCCCCGGCCCCGCTTCTGACTCGAATGCTTCCATGGCTCCACCGGACTGGAGAGGTCCCAATATACGTCCCGATCGGCCCGACTCATCTCACGAAAACGTTCCCAGGACGGGAATGACCAGGAGATACAGCGCCGCGACGATGAGAACGATGCCGATGAGGCTGAGCCAGAAACCGGCCTTTACCATCTCGCGGATGGAGACGAACCCCGAACCGAAGACGATCGCGTTCGGGGGCGTGGCCACGGGCATCATGAATGCGCAGCTGGTTGCGAAGATCGCCGGCAGGAGCAGCATCTCGGGGCCTACACCGAGCCCGGGCGCCAGGCCGGCCAGGACGGGCACGAGCGTGGCGGCGGTCGCGGTGTTGCTCGTCAGCTCGGTCAGAAACATGACGCCCGTGGTCACCGCCAGTACCACGACGATCGGCGGCACCCCGCCAAGCCCCCGGGCCTGCGCAGCAAGAAACTCGGCGACACCGGTCGCCTGAATGGCGGCGGCGAGGCTCAAGCCGCCACCGAACAGGACGAGAATCCCCCACGGCAACTTGACCGCCGTCTGCCAGTCCATGGCAAACACCGCCTTGCGGCGGCGGCCCGCTGGAGCCTCGGCCGACGGAGCACCGGCGACGGGAATGAGAAAGAGCGCCAGCCCGGCACAGATGGCGATGCCCGGGTCGGACAGGCCCGCGAACAGCCGCCGCGCGTCGGAACCGGTGCCGACGACGATGCTTGCCAGCAGCGGCCGCGTGATCCAGAGCAGCGCGGTGGCCGCAAAGACGACCATGGTCACCCACTCGCCGCGCTTCATCGGGCCCAGCTTGCGGAACTCGCGGTCGAAGAGGGCCGGCCCGCCGCGAATCGGCGTCTCACCGACGGGATAGATCACTCGGGTTAGTAGCAACCAGGTGATCGGCAGGAACACGATGGCCAGCGGCACGCCGATGAGCATCCACTGCGCAAACCCGATTTCCCGGCCGTACTGCAGCTCGACGAACTGCACCAGGATCCCGTTGGGCGGCGATCCGATGATCGTGGTGACACCGCTGATCGAGGCCGCATAGGCAATGCCGAGCATGAGCGCCACCGCGAAGCGGCGGCTGGTCTGGTCGGCCTGGTCGCCGGCATCGGTATCGCTTCGGAGGAGATAGATGACGCTCACGGCAATCGGGACCATCATCGCAGCCGTCGCCGTATTGGAGACCCACATCCCGATCACGAAGGTCACCAGCATGAAGCCGCCGATGATATTGGCGGGCTTCGAACCCACGATGCGGAGCGTGAAGAGCGCAATCCGCCGGTCCAGTTGCCAGCGCTGGAGCGAAAGCGCCAGGATGAACCCGCCCATGAACAGGAAGATCAGCTCCGAGCCGTAGGGCGCAGCGGCTCGACTGATCGGCATGACCCCGAGCAGCGGGAAGACGGCCACGGGCAGCAACGCCGTCGCGGCAATGTCGATCGCCTCCGTGAGCCACCAGGTGGCCATCCAGACGACCACGGCCAGCGTCGCTCGCGCGGCATGGGACAACGCAATGGTCTCGCCGTCGAGGCCGTCGTACCGGGCGGGCAATATCAGGTACATGACCAAGCCCAGGAGTGGACCGGCCAGCACGGCGGGAACGCGAAAGCGGTCGAGGGAGATCGACGGCGGCATCGCCCAAGTTCATCCACGCCGGATCGCCGGACAAGTGACCCAGCCATCGGCGCCGGGTTAGGAGGAGGCCGATCTGGAAGATCATAGACCCCGCCTATCAGTCTATCGGGAACCTCAATTTGCGGTTCCGGGCCGGCCTGGGAACCTTAGAAGGATGTCTGATGATGTATCAATTCCGACTCCCGACGTCGGCAAAGCGATCGACGCAGCCGTCCGGCAGCACCGACACCGACCCGGCCCCCTCCTCCCCATTCTTCATCAGGTTCAGGAGACACTCGGCCACATTCCCGGTGAAGCGGTCGCCGTCATTGCGCAGCAACTGAATCTGTCCCGGGCGGAAGTCCACGGCGTGGTGTCGTTCTATCACGACTTCCGTGAGACACCGGCCGGGCGGACCGTGCTGCGCATCTGCCGGGCCGAATCCTGCCAGGCGGTCGGCGCCGAGGGGCTGATTTCGCGGGCGCGAGAGGTGTTGGGAATCGACTGGCACGAGACGACCGCGGACGGCGCCGTGACCCTCGAACCGGTCTACTGTCTCGGTAACTGCGCCCTGTCGCCCGCGCTGACTCTGGGAGGCCGGATCCACGGTCGCGTCACACCTCAGGTGTTCGACGCCCTCCTGACCGAGGCGCGCGAGTCATGACCAAGATTTTCGTGCCCGGCGACTCCGGCGCCCTTTCGGTCGGTGCGGAAGAGGTGGCCTGGACGGTAGCCCGCGAGGCTGCGATCCGGGACATTCCGATCTCGCTGGTCCGCAACGGATCGCGCGGGCTCTACTGGCTCGAGCCGATGGTCGAAGTGGAGACACCGGCCGGCCGGATTGCCTATGGTCCGGTTGCCGCCGAAGATGTGCCTGGACTGTTCGACGCCGGATTCCATCTCGGTCAGCCGCATCGCCTGTCGCTGGGCAGTCCCGAGTCGATCCCCTATCTGGAACGTCAGGAGCGGCTGACCACGGCGCTGGTCGGCGTGATCGATCCGCGCTCGATCGGCGACTACGTCGCGCACGGCGGCTACCAGGGGCTGGGTCGTGCTGCACAGCTTACGTCGACCGAAATCGTCGAGATGGTGACTCGCTCCGGCCTCAGAGGCCGCGGCGGGGCCGCCTTTCCCACCGGGATCAAGTGGAAGACGGCGGCAGAGGCCCAGGCCGATCAGAAATACATCGTCTGCAACGCCGACGAGGGCGACTCGGGCACCTTCTCCGACCGGATGATCATGGAGGGCGACCCCTTCGTGCTGATCGAAGGGATGACCATCGCGGGGCTCGCCGTCGGCGCCACCAAGGGATATATCTACCTCCGCTCCGAGTACCCGCATGCGCGGCTTGCGCTCGAGGCGGCGATCCGGGGCGCCGAGGAGTACGGCTATCTGGGTGCCGACGTGGCGGGGTCGGGGCGGCGCTTCGAGGTCGAAGTGCGGATGGGCGCCGGCGCCTACATCTGCGGCGAAGAGACGGCCCTGCTCGAGAGCCTCGAAGGCAAGCGTGGCATGGTCCGCTTCAAACCGCCGCTCCCGGCCATCGAAGGCCTCTTCGGCAAGCCGACCATCATCAACAATGTGATCACCCTCGCGTCCGTTCCGATCATCCTCGATCGCGGCGCCGATTTCTATCGCGACTACGGCCAGGGCCGTTCACATGGTACGCTGCCGATCCAGCTGGCCGGCAACATCAAGCACGGCGGCCTGGTCGAAAAGGCCTTCGGGATCACTCTGCGCGAACTGCTCTACGACTTCGGGGGCGGCAGCCGCTCCGGACGTCCGATTCGGGCGGTGCAGGTCGGCGGGCCGCTGGGTCCGTTCATGCCCGAATCGCAGTTCGATACGCCGGTCGACTACGAGGCGTTCGCGGCGGTCGGGGCCATGGTGGGCCACGGCGGCATCGTGGTCTTCGACGATACGGTCGACATGGCGGCGATGGCCCGTTACGCCCTCGAGTTCTGCGCCATCGAATCGTGCGGCAAGTGTACGCCGTGCCGGATCGGGGCGACCCGTGGCGTCGAGGTGATCGATCGGATCGTGCGGAACGAGCGGCGCGAGGACAATGCAGAACTGCTACGCGATCTCTGCGACACGATGGTGAGCGGTTCGCTCTGTGCGTTAGGCGGGATGGCTCCATATCCCGTCATCAGCGCCTTGCGGCATTTCCCTGAAGATTTCGGGCTCGAGGCGCTGGCCGCCGCGAGCCAAGAGCGTTAGACGAGGGAGTCGATCATGACTGCAATTCACGAACTCGACTACGGCACCCCTGCCCGACCAGGTGCGGCGACCGTGGCGCTCACCGTCGACGGCATTCCGGTAACCGTGCCGGAGGGCACCTCGGTGATGCGCGCCGCCGTCACGGCGGGTGTCAGTATCCCCAAACTGTGCGCCACCGACAGCCTCGACGCATTCGGGTCGTGTCGGCTCTGCCTGGTGCAGATCGAGGGGCGCCGCGGCTTCCCCGCATCATGCACCACGCCGGTCGAACCCGGCATGAAGGTCACCACCCAGAACCAGCAGATCGGCAAGCTGCGTCGGGGCGTGATGGAGCTGTACATCTCCGACCACCCGCTCGACTGCCTGACCTGCTCAGCCAACGGCGACTGCGAGTTGCAGGACGTCGCGGGCGAAGTGGGCCTCCGGGAGGTGCGCTACGGATACGAGGGCGCCAATCACCTGAAGGCGGAAAAGGATACCTCCAATCCGTACTTCACCTTCGATCCGAGCAAGTGCATCGTCTGCTCGCGCTGCGTTCGGGCTTGTGAAGACATCCAGGGCACCTTTGCGCTGACCATCTCGGGCCGCGGCTTCGATTCGGTAGTATCACCTGGGCAGCTCGAATCATTCATGGAGTCGGAGTGCGTTTCCTGCGGAGCCTGCGTGCAGGCCTGCCCGACCGCCACGCTGATGGAGAACTCGGTCATCGAGGCCGGGACGCCCAGCCACTCGGTCGTCACGACCTGCGGCTACTGCGGCGTTGGTTGCTCCTTCGAAGCCGAGATGAAGGGAAACGTCGTGGTGCGGATGACGCCGCACAAGAACGGCCAGGCCAACCACGGGCATTCCTGCGTCAAGGGGCGTTTTGCCTGGGGCTATGCTACGCATAAGGACCGGATCACCAAGCCGATGATCCGCGAAAAGATCACCGACCCGTGGCGTGAGGTCAGCTGGGAAGAGGCCATCGGCTACGCCGCCTCGGAGTTCAAGCGGCTTCAGGCCAAACATGGCCGCGGAGCCGTGGGAGCCATCTCCTCGTCGCGCTGCAGCAACGAAGAGACCTATCTGATGCAGAAGCTGGTACGCACGGCATTCGGCAACAACAACATCGACACCTGCGCACGGGTTTGCCATTCGCCGACCGGGTACGGCCTCAAGCAGACGCTGGGCGAATCGGCAGGGACCCAGAACTTCGACTCGGTAATGAAGGCGGACGTGATCTTCGTGATCGGCGCCAATCCGACCGACGGGCACCCGGTCTTTGCCTCCTACATGAAGCGGCGGATCCGCGAGGGAGCCCGGCTGATCGTGGCCGACCCGCGCCAGATCGACCTGGTCCGCTCGGCGCACGTCGAGGCCGATTACCATCTCAAGCTCCGTCCGGGAACCAACGTCGCGCTGCTCAATTCTCTGGCGCACGTCGTGGTGACCGAGGGACTGGCCCAGGACGACTACATCGCCGAGCGGTGCGACCCTGCCAGCTCTGCCAGTTGGAAGGAGTTCGTGGCCCGGCCGGAGCATTCGCCCGAGGCGCTCGAAGACGTCACCGGTGTTCCTGCCGAGCTGGTGCGGGGCGCGGCCCGTCTCTTCGCCACCGGGGGCAACGCCGCGATCTATTACGGACTCGGTGTGACCGAGCACAGCCAGGGCTCGACGGCGGTGATCGGCATTGCCAACCTCGCCATGGTCACCGGGAACGTGGGTCGAGAAGGGGTGGGCGTCAATCCGCTCCGGGGGCAGAACAACGTCCAGGGCTCCTGCGACATGGGCTCCTTCCCCCACGAGCTGCCCGGCTACCGCCATGTACTCGACGATGCGGTCCGGTCGACCTTCGAGTCCGCCTGGGGCGTCAGTCTCGAACCCGAGCCCGGGCTCCGGATTCCCAACATGTTTTCCGCAGCACTCGACGGCTCCTTCAAGGGCCTCTACCTCGAGGGCGAGGACATCGCGCAGTCCGATCCGAATACGCAGCATGTCACCGCCGCACTGACGGCGATGGAATGCATCGTGGTGCAGGATCTCTTCCTCAACGAGACGGCTAAATTCGCCCATGTCTTTCTCCCGGGGTCGTCGTTCCTCGAGAAGAACGGCACTTTCACCAATGCGGAGCGGCGAATTTCGCGGGTTCGGAAGGTTACCGAGCCGGTGGCGGGCATGGAGGACTGGGAAATCACGGTGGCGCTCGCCAACGCGCTGGGCTACCCGATGCACTACAACCACCCGTCCGAAATCATGGACGAGATCGCGCGGCTGACGCCGACCTTTACCGGGGTGAGCTATCAGCGGCTGGAGGAGCTGGGCAGCATCCAGTGGCCCTGCAACGACGCCAGCCCGGAAGGGACGCCGACCATGCACATCGATCAGTTCGTGCGTGGCAAGGGCCGTTTCCTGCTGACCGAGTATGTCCCGACGGCGGAAAAGGTCAATCGCAAGTACCCGCTGATCCTCACCACCGGGCGGATCCTGTCGCAGTACAATGTCGGTGCACAGACCAGGCGGACGCATAACGTCGACTGGCACGAGGAAGACCGGATCGAGATCCATCCGCACGATGCGGAAGAGCGCGGTATCCGCGAGGGCGACTGGGTCGGCATCATGAGTCGGGCCGGCGAGACGACGCTGCGCGCGACCATCACCGAACGGGTCCAGCCGGGCGTGGTCTACACCACGTTTCACCACCCGGAGTCGGGCGCCAACGTGATCACCACGGAAAATTCGGACTGGGCCACCAACTGTCCCGAGTACAAGGTCACCGCGGTGCAGGTGATGCCGGTGTTCCGGTCGTCGGAGTGGCAGAACCGGTTCCAGCAGTTCACCGAGGAGCAGCTGGCGCTGCTCGAGCAGCGGATTACCTCATGACGGATACGGCACTCCTGATTCAGATGGCCAACCAAATCGGGCAGTTCCACCGGAGCTTCCCGGATCGGGCCGAGGGGTTGAGCGGCACGGCGATGCACATCCGGCGATCCTGGGATCCACGGATGCGGCAGGCGCTGCTTGCGCATATCGACGAGACGGGCGGCGCCGGACTCGACGAGATGGTGCTGGAAGCGGTGCGCTTGTACCGGAATGAGTTGACCCCTAAAGAACGGGCAGCGGGGTAACCTCTCCTTGACCCCGCGGCGAGCGGGGCCTTCGTCCACTTGGCAAATCAGAGGAAACGGCGTTCCTCGTTGTCCGCCATTCGAACTCGTTGAACTACAACTTCGGACTTGTTCGCGTCGCCGTTCCCGCCGAACGTTATGGAGCCGTGGAGAGCTGTTCAAACGTCATGGTTGACGCCGGACGGTCCTTACGGAGCTTGACTGCAGCCTGCTCTGCTCCACGTATAGCCCGAAGAACATTCAAGCCAAGCACCTTCTTGACATCCTCGTCGCTCCAGCCACGCCGGAGCAGTTCGGCAGTCAGATAGGGGTACCGCGTCACGTCGCCCAGTCCGATCGGATGCTGGCCCAGGCCGGCGTAGTCCGCGCCGATGCCGACATGATCGACCCCGGCCACCTTGCGAATGTGTTCGATGTGGTCGACCACCTGCGCCAGCGTGGCATCGTTGGTCCGGAAGTTCCGGATCCAGGCCCCGAACGCCTCGCTCACCGCTTTCGGATTGTTGGGAAACTGTGTCTTGAACTCCCGCTCCTTCTGCAGCACCCCGGCGGCCTCATGCGCAGCTTGCGGATCAATGAAACCCGGGAAGAAGTTGATCATCACCACGCCACCGTTGCCGGGCAGCTTGGCAAGGATGCTGTCAGGCACGTTCCGGACATGGTCGGCCAGCGCCCGCGCCGAGGAGTGGCTGAAGATCACCGGCGCCTCGGCAATCCTGAGCGCGTCGGACATGGTGCCATCGGATACGTGGGAGAGATCGATCAGCATGCCGAGTCGATTCATTTCCCGCACCACTTCCTCCCCAAATCGGGAAAGCCCGCCGTGGCGCGCCTCGTCCGTGGCGGCGTCGGCCCACGGCGTCGTGGCACTGTGGGTCAGCGTCATGTAGCGTACGCCAAGCGCGTAGAACTGGCGGAGCGCGGGCAGCGAGTTCTCGATGGCATGGCCGCCCTCGATCCCGATCAACGAGGCAATCTTCCCCGCCTGATGGATCCGAACGATATCGTCGGCCGTGGTGGCAAACTCGAGCGACGGCGACCGCGCCACCATCCGACGGATCGCATCGATCTGCTGCAGCGCATAGTTCCCGGCCCCGTTCCCCATCAGCGACGACGGCACATAGGCGGACCAGAACTGTCCCCCGACCAGGCCGGTCCGAAGCCGCGGAATGTCGGTGTCGAGATCGGGTAAGCCCTTGTCCGGATCGAAACGCTCGAAACTGCCCTTCCCGGTCGACAAGACTGCCGAAGAGAGATCGTTATGCCCGTCGATCAACGGCACCTCGCGATGAAGCCGGCGCGCCCGCTCGAGCAACGTCGTCGAATCAGCCTGCTGCGCAATACCCGTCGATACGATGGCGCCCGCAAGCGCCACTGCCATGAGAACCGAGCGCATCCGGTTACCGACTCCCCGCATGATTGTCGAGTTCTTCGATCGTCGCGGCCGAGGCCGGGCGGCTCTGCCGCAGCGTAGCCGCCGTCTGCTCGACGCTCCGCATCACCCTGAGCAGGTTGAGCCCGATCACCTTCTTGACGTCCTCGTCGCTCCAGCCCCGCCGCAGCAACTCGGCCGACAGATAGGGGTACCGGCTCACGTTCTCGAGCCCGATCGGATGCTGGCCCAGGCTGGCATAGTCGGCGCCCAAACCGACGTGGTCGACCCCGGCAACTTTCACGACATGTTCGATGTGGTCAGCTACCTGCGCAAGCGTGGCATCGTTGGTACGGAAGTTCCGGATGTAGGTGGCGAACTCGGCGGCAGCTGCGTTGGGATCCTTGGGATGCTTGGCCTTGATCTCCCGCTCCATCTGCAGCACCCCCGCCGCCTCTTTGGCCGCCTGCGGGTCGAGGAAGCCGGGAAAGAAGTTGATCATCACCACCCCGCCGTTCCCGGGCAACTGCGCCAGGATGCTGTCGGGCACGTTCCGGACGTGATCGGCCAGGGCGCGCGCCGAGGAGTGGCTGAAGATGACCGGCGCCTCGGAAACCCGGAGCGCGTCGGACATGGTGCCGTCGGATACATGTGAGAGATCGACCATCATGCCGACCCGGTTCATCTCCCGCACCACTTCCTCACCGAAGCGTGAGAGACCGCCGTGCGTCGCAACATCGGTGGCGGCGTCGGCCCACGGCAGCGTGGCGCTGTGGGTCAGCGTCAGATAACGGACCCCAAGCTCATGGAACATCCTGAGGACGGCCAGTGAATTGTCGATCGAATGACCACCCTCGATCCCGATCAGCGAGGCAATCTTCCCTGCCTTGTGGATCCGAACGATGTCATCCGCGGTGGTGGCGTACTCGAGGGTGGGCGAACGCTCGATCATCCGGTGGACCAGATCGATCTGGCCCAGCGTCGGCATCGCGGCCCCATGCTCCATGAAGAGCGACGGGACGTACGCCGCCCAGAACTGCCCGCCAACGAGCCCTTCCTTGAGCCGCGGAATATCCGTGTCGATCGACGGCAGTGACTGGTCGGGATCGAACCGGTCGAACCGGCCACCCCCTTCGGCAAAGACGACCCACGGCAGATCGTTGTGGGTGTCGATCATGGGAATTTCCCGATGGAGCCGGCGCGCGCGCTCCAGATAGTCGTTGGAGTCCGCCTGCTGGGCACAGGACGCGGAGAGCACGGCAAGCAGCAGGACGGCGGGCTGGAGGATCAGACGCACGGGCAGGCCTCGTCGAATGGCTGGGGAGTTGTCGGGGGACGGCGCATGACGCTACTACGATCCCGGAATCATGGCAAGAGATTTCGCAGTCGGCGAAAAAGCAGCGTGTCGCCATGACGTTGCCGGAGAGAGACTCGACCGGCTATCCTGCCAGGCACTCGACCCGGAGCACCCCCGTGAGCGACATACCGTTGGCCTGCGCCCTCTCCGACCCCGAACTGCAACGACGGAAATCCGGACTGCTCGCCTCGGTGCGACAACGAGCAGAGCGGGCAACGGCACAGCCGAACGGCCTCGAACTCACTTTTGGCGACGACGAGTCGCTGCTGGCGGATCTGCTGGAACTGATTCGCCTCGAGGCCCAGTGCTGCCCGTTCCTGCGCTTCGAGCTTCGGGTCGGCCCCCGCCCCGAACCCCACCGCCTCGTGGTAACCGGCCCACCCGGCACCACGGATTTTCTCGACGGGCTGGGCTGGCACCCCGACAACGCCAGCTCGGCAGATAGAAGCTAGGACCGCAACGCGGCGGCTGGCCTCAGCCGATCAGTCAGCAACAAACCGAGCCCGACCAGCAACACGAATACGCCGGCGGCCAACTGCAGGCCGGTCCGCTCAGGGCTCACCACCAGCCCGAGCCCGAACGCGGCATTGACGGCTGCATGGAAGACGATGCAGCAGAGGATGCTTTCGGTCCGGCGGTAGAGCCACGCCAAGTGGGCAGCCATCCCGACGGTCGAGATGAAGTACGGGAGAAAGGGGGTACCGAACTGCCCCGTCCCCGGCATCGAGAAGAGCGGCAGATGCCACACCGCCCAGATCGAACCCAGCAGGAAAACCGCCGGCCACTTCCCGAAACGGCGATCGAACGCCGGCTGCGCAACACCCCGCCACCCCAGTTCCTCGAGCCCACCGCCGATGACCATGCCGAGCAGCAGCGGCAGCGCCATCCACCAGGGCCTGAGGACAAGTTCGCTCCGGACAGCCGGCTCCCACCAGAGCACACCGAGCACGATCAGTCCCGCCAGCACGAAGGGGAAGACCAGCGCCATCAGCCAATAGCGCCCCGCCACCCTCCAGCGCAACAAGCGACCGTGGAATTCGGCCAGCGGGGCGTCATCCCGGGTTGCCCGAACCGCGAGATACGCCGCGATGGTCGGCCCGAATCCGCCCAGCAGGTAGAGGGTCATGAAGAGCGGCTCACCGAACGCGGAGATGCCGGCACGGGCAATCAAGACGAGTCCCCACCACGCGCCCCAGGTAATGGCAAAGGTCGCGGCGAGGTAGATCCGGACTCGACGGCTGGAGGCAGACATGGAGCAAAAACAATAGCACCAAAAAGCGCCAAAGTGCTCGAGTCTTGATTTTCGGTTTTTCTTCGGTATTCTCTTGTGGTCGCCTCCTGGAGCCCCCTCGACATGGCCCGTTCAGCCGCCACCGCCCTGGCCTCCGTGCCGGCGGATCGGCGTACCAGCCATCTGCGGGCCATCCTGGCGGCACGGTTTCCCGAGGCGCTCCCCCTCGCCGAGCAAGTCAGACCGAGCCTGGCTACGGGAGTTTCGGCGCTCGACCAGATCCTGCCCAACGGGGGGCTGCCTCGCGGTCGAGTTTCGGTCTGGTCGTCCGGCTCCGGGGGCGCCACCGCCCTGCTCCGGGCCACCTGCGACCACCTGCTGGCCCGGGGAGAACGGGTGGCCTGGGTCGACGGACGGCGAACCCTAGGACCGGCCTGGGCCAACGGGCCGACCGTGGTCCGGCCGGCCAATGACGCCCTGGCAGTCCGGGCGGCCGAGATCCTGGTGCGTTCGGGAGGCTTCCCCCTGGTCGTCCTGACCGGCGTTACCCCCGAACCCCAGGAGATGCTCAGGCTCTCCAGAATGGTACACGAAGGCCAGGGCGTCCTGATCGCGCTCTCGGAACGGACCCAGGGGGCCACCCTCAAACTCCGTTCCCGCTTTCTCCCGAGCCGGTTCCAGTGGGCGTTGGGGCCGTTCGGCGAGCCGGCACGTCTCGACCGGGTGGCACTGGAAATCCGTGCGACGACTTCCGGATGGTCGCGCGCCGTCATTCTCACGCTCGAGGTTGCCGCACATGAGCTTCGCCTGTCTCTGGACCCCGCACTGGCCGACCGGCGCGGCCAGCTCGACTGAGCTGGTCCCGCGGGCGCTCCGCATCGCGCCTCGGATCACGGTCGAACCCGAGCGGAGCAGGCTCTGGGCCGATATCCGGAGCCTCGACGCGCTCGTGATCGGGCGGAAGCTCCTGGCAGCTGCGCATCGGGCCGGACTGGCGGACACCCGCGTCGGGACGGCCACGACTCCGATTGCTGCCGAGATAGCAGCTCGGTACGGCGCCGGACATGAGATGACCCGTGCCGATCTGCCGGGGCTCACTCTGGTGCCATCGGGTTCCGATCGGTCTTTTCTGGCGTCGTTTCCCGTGGCCGCGCTTTGGCCGGATCAGACCCTCGCGTCGCTGCTGGATGGCGTCGGCATCGAGCATTGCGGCGATCTTGCCGCCCTCGATCTCCAATCGGTCGAAGTCCGGCTCGGCATCGACGGGGTCCGGCTCTGGAAGCTGGCCCGTGCCGATGACCCGCGTCTCATCTTCGGCGCGCGTCGTTCAAAGCATCCCTTTGCCGAACTCGAATGGGTCGACTACGAACTCGCCGCCGAGGCGCAGGCGTTGTTCGTGGTGAATGGACTCCTGATCTCGGTCTGTGACGAGCTGATCCGTCGCTCGGAAGGTGCGCATCTCATGGAGCTGACCTTCCATCTGGCCGATCAGAGCCGGGCGACACTGCCGATCCACTGTTCGTCGCCCACCGCCGACCGGGCCACCTGGGCGCGGGTGACCCGGGCGACACTCGAGCCCCTGGCACTCACGGCAGGCATCACACGGATCACCCTCGAGGTCAAAGCCGCTGTGGCCGTCGGTCACCGCCAGGGCGATCTCTTCGATGCCGGCTTTGCCACCGCCGGGGCCGCCGACACCGCGCTGGCTCAGCTGCTCGACAAGCAGGGGAATGCGGTCGTGACGCCTCGATACACCGAGCATCCCCTTCCCGAGCGACGAGTCGCCTGGGTTCCGGATCTCAGCGGGCAGGTGGCAGAGCCGAACGCCGACGGCCTGATGCTGACCGGAACCGGCACGCCCCGCCTAACGCTCCAGCAGCCGACGGCCATGCAACGGGTCGAAGTGACCACGACGACACGGCGCGACGACCTGATTCCGACGGGATACCGCGACAATCGGCAGCATCACGAGTTCATGACCACGGTAGGTCCGGATAGAATCACGGGCGGGTTCGGCGACGAACGGTTCGAGCGCGACTACTACACCGGTGTCCGCGGCGACGGCGTCATGGTCCTGCTCTATCGGAACCGGGCCGAGGAGGAGTGGGTCCTGGCCGGATGGTGGGATTGACGCATCGCATGCAAGCTCCTTTCGTCGAACTCCGTGCCCTGTCCGCCTACTCCTTCGGCGATGGGGCCGTAACGCCGGCAGCTCTGGTCGATCGCGCCAAGCAACTCGAGTACCATGCCATTGGACTGACGGACCGGGCCGACCTGGGCGGTATCGTCAAGTTTCTGGTGGCATGCAAGCAAGCCGAGATCGATCCGGTGGTTGGTGCGGAGCTGCTGGTCGACGGCTACCCGCTCGCGTTCCTGGTTCGGGATGCCACCGGTTTCAACAATCTGGCGGCTCTGATCACCAAGGCGCGGGTCGGCCCGCTGGAGCAGTGGGATCGCACCACGGCCACGCGAGGCCGCCCGCGGCTCCGTTGGGACGATGTGGCCGAGCAAAGCGCAGGGCTGCAACTCCTCACCGGACCGCCGTCAGGTGCGCTGGCGCAGGCGTTGCTGCACCGACAACTCGAACGGGCGGATCACCTGCTGGCCAGCTATCGATCCGCCTTCGGCGACCGTGTCGCCGTCGAGGTCCATTTTCACTCGGCGGGCCGTTCCGAAGAGGCGCTGGCGGGAGCGCTCGTTACCCTGGCCCATCAACGCGGGGTACCCTGGTTTCCGACCAGGAACCCTCGTTACCTCGACGAAGGTTCTCGCCTGGTTCACGATGCGCTCACCGCACTCCGCCACGACACCACCGTAGCCGATGCGACTGCGCGAGGCCTGCTGCACCCCAACGGGGAGTGGAGTCTCATCGATCCGAAGACGATGGCGAAACGATTCCGCGGGGCTGAAGCCGGCCTGGAAACGACGGTCCGGCTCGCTCGAGAATGCGTCTTCGATCGGGATTGGATCCGCCCACCCCTTCCCAAGTTCGCGGTCCCGGACGGTTACGACGGTGACGACTCCTACCTGGAGCATCTGGTGTTCGAGGGAGCGAAGCTGCGCTGGGGAAAGGACTATAACGACAAGCACCGCGCCCAACTCGAGCATGAGCTCCGCATCATCAGGGATCTGGGGTATTCAGGATTTTTCCTGGTGATGTGGGATGCAGTTCATCATGCGCACAAGCTCGGCATCCTGGCTCAGGGCCGAGGCAGTGCTGCCAATTCGACGGTCGCCTACTGCCTGGGCATCACACCGATCGACCCGGTGCGAGAGGGACTGCTCTTCGAACGATTCCTCTCGGAAGCGCGGGTCGACGGCAAGACGGAGGCGCCGGACATCGACGTCGACTTCGAACATTCCCGGCGAGAAGAAGTTCTCGAGTATATCTACGCTAAATATCGGCGACCCCAGGCAGCGCTCACGGCTGTTACGCAGACTTACAGCGCCTGCACCGCCATCCAGGATGCCATGCGCGCCTACGGTTATCCTGTGGAGCTTGCGCTCGGGCTTTCGAAGCGCCTCCACCGGGCGGATTGCGTGAAGGGCGTGAAAAAACTGCGGGAAGGACTGGCAGTGGCCCAGGGATTCGATCTGAGTGAACCGCGCGCCGAGGCTGTCCTCGCCATCGTGGCCGCCTGCCAGGATCTGCCCAGGTTGCGTTCGACCCATCCTGGCGGGTTCGTGTTGTCTTCCGCCCCGCTCGGGAACTACCTCCCGATCGAAACTACATCGATGGGGCGGACCATCATCCAGTTCGACAAAGACGACTTGGACGATCTCGGCATTCCGAAGTTCGACTTCCTTGGCCTTGGTGCGCTGACGGTGGTCCGGAAGGCATTTCGAGCCGTCGAGGCGCGCACCGGTCGGCACCTCGAGATGTATAACCTGCCGACCGACGACGAGAAGACTTACGCACTGATCAGCAAAGGTGAGACGATCGGCACTTTTCAGATCGAGAGCCGGGCGCAGATCGCCTCGATCCTGCACACTAAACCTGAGCATCTCTACGACATCGTGGTGCAGGTCGCCCTGGTCCGGCCCGGACCGATCCAGGCCCGGTTCGTCGGACCGTATACCCGACGCCGGCGGGGCCAGGAAGTGGTGACCTATCTCCACCCGAAGCTCGAGCCGATCCTCAAGCGGACGCAGGGCATTCCGATTTTTCAGGAACAGGCCATGAACATCGCCATTGCCCTTGCGGGATATACCCCGGCGAAGGCCGACCTGCTTCGCCGCACCATGGGACATATCCGCAAGCTGCCCAAGCTCGAAGCGGCACTGGAAGAACTGCGATGTCGACTCATCGATAACGGAATTACCGAGGACGTTGCCGAACAAATTCGAGAGGACCTGACCAGCTTCGCCAATTACGGATTCCCGGAGTCACATTCCTGGAGCTTCGCGCTGATTGCCTATGCGACGGCGTATCTCAAGTGTCACTATCCGACCGAGCTGCTGATGGGGCTCCTCAATGCGCAGCCGATGGGCTTCTATCCCATTGCGACCCTGATCCATGACGCCAAGCGCCATGGCGTTCGGGTGACCGGACCCTGCCTTGCTCTGGGCGCCGCCGACTGTACCATCGAAGGTACCGAACCGGATCATTTCCTCCGCCTCGGCTGGCGCTTCATTCGCGGCATCAAAACGCAAGCCGTCGAGGCTCTCGATGCGGCCCGCTCCGCTGGCCCATTTACCGGCATCGCCGATGTGATCCGTCGCGCGGGAACGACGCGCCGGGATGCGATCGCGCTGGCGCGTGCCGGGGCATTCGGCGTCTGGGAAGCGGACCGGCGGAAAGCCGCCTGGGAAGCGATCCGCCACGTGGGAACACCGATGCCGCTCGCGCCGTCGCACGCGGCACCCCATCACCCGAGGGCGCTCGGCCGCACCGAGCGGATCTTCCTCGATTATTTCGCCACGGGATCGAGCCTGGAGGGGCATCCGGTCGAGCACCTGCGCTCGCGGTTGCAGGCGGCAGGGGCGATCGACAGCCGCACACTGGCCGCAGCGTTACACGGAGCCCCGGCGCTCGTGGGAGGCCTGGTGGTGACTCGTCAGCAACCCCCGAGTGCCGGGGACGTGATCTTCGTCCTGCTCGAGGACGAAGACGGCTTTCTCAATGTGATCGTACGCCCCGACCTGGATGAAGCGTCACGGGAGGCAGCGCGGCACGCTCGATTCCTGCTCGTCACCGGCACCGTTCAGCGCGACGGGCCGGTGGTCCATGTCATCGCCGAGCGAATCAAGCAGATCCGGCCGAAGCGATCGTTGGCATTCACCTCGCACGACTTTCACTGATATCCTTGCCGAGCAGACTCGCCGAACGCCGGAAGATCAGACGGCCAACCTTACACATGCTGCGCATGTCACTACCGGCCGGCAGCCTGCAAAGCGGCAGTGTACCGACGAGTGGCGCTTTCGATATCCGCCACGGCAAAGATTCCCGACACGACCGCCACCCCGGTACCGCCGGCAGCCATAACCGGTACGACGTCGTCGGGATCGACTGCTCCGATTGCAACACAGGGTTTGCCATTCGCGCGACGCACCAGGTCGGCAAAGCCCTTCTCACCCAGCGCATTTCCCGCATCCGCCTTGGTCCGGGTGACCCGCCAGGGACCGATGCCCCAATAATCCGTCTCGAGCCCGCGGGCAATCTCCTCCTCGGTACCGACGGACGCCCCGATGAAGAACCCGGGCGGAGCGACGGTCCGCGCTCGGGCAGGCTCGATATCATCCGAGCCGAGATGAACGCCATGAGCCCCGGCTGCCAACGCCACATCCAAGCGATCATTGACGAGCACCGGGACGGTCACACGCGCCAGCAGCGCTCGACAGAGGCCAACCAGTTCACGGGCGGAGGTGTGCTTGAGCCGCAATTGAACCATGGTCGCCCCGCCGGACACAGCTGCTGCGCATGCCTCGACGAGATCTCGCCCGGCCAGCACCGTATCATCGGTTACGGCCACGAGGCGGAGGGATGAAACAAGGTCATATCGCATAGGATCAAAGATACCCGTTCATCGACATCTACGGCTCCGGAACGCACCCCAGGTCCGGGCACCAAGGGGTGCCTGCCAACCGTTGTGACATGGCACACAGCCGGAGATCGAATCACCCGCTATCGTATCAGGATGATCCGTTCTTCACGGCTGGCGACGCTTAGCGCGGCCACCCTGCTGGCTGGCCTCTGGAACACCCGGCTCGATGCCCAGCTTGGTCATCCCGCTTTCGTCGTCGGGGCGGGGATCGTCCACCCGCTGAGGCGACTCGAAGTGTCGGGTTGGGACGCCGATCTTGCCACCGCTCCCGGGCTCCACTTAGGCCTCCATCTTCCCGTCTCCGGCAACCGCATCGGTGGGCAGATCGACGGAACACTGGTATTTCGGACGCCCCTCACGATTCGCCCCGCCGCAACCTGCACGGGAGCGGGATGCCCTGTCGGATCGAAGCAGGACTTTCGCCTTGCCTTCGTCAGCACGAGCTTCTGGGTGCGACCAACCGAGGGGTCGCCTTTGCGGTTGATGGCCGGAACCGGATTCGCCGCCCGTACCTTCAAGCCTATCGACTGTACCTGCGGCATCGAAGTACCAGGGGCCC
This sequence comes from uncultured Gemmatimonas sp., assembly GCA_964619465.1. GTDB lineage: Bacteria > Gemmatimonadota > Gemmatimonadetes > Gemmatimonadales > GWC2-71-9 > SHZU01. Next base: position 227,016 of record CAZUES010000001.1, on the reverse strand, counting down.
CGGCCCCAGTCTACGCCGGCGATCGCACGGCCGGGGCCGTTCGCCTGGCAGTGGCCTGGGCTCCCAAAAGGACCGGAGCGTTCGAAGTGGTCATGAGTAACACGATTGCTCGCACCGAGAATCGACGCACCCAGCACTACCTTACCGGGACGTTCAACTATCATCTCCGTCTGACTCGACAGGAATGAACCGCATGCGGCCGATAGAAAATCCGACGAGCGACCGGTTCGTGCCGCGCTGGTTCAATGACCGACTCCCGCCGGCTTGGTCGATCGTCGCCGTCTCACTGGTGTGCGGTGTCGTCCTGCCCTCGACTGGATCGGGCCAAACAACGCCACCACTACGGCCCAAACCGGCTGTGTGCGCATTCGACACGACCGATGCCACTATGACGATTCCGATGGTGGTTTCGCTCGCCATCCCGCAGGATAGCGACAGCAACCCTCGAGTTCGGCAGCAAGCAACCGACTACCTTCACGCCCTTCTGAAACACTATCAGGCGCCCAGTCAGCTCGACGTCCAGGTTCGGCCCGTCGTCATTATCAATCAGCTCGGCAATGCCCCCGATAGCACGTCCCTCAGGCTAAGTGGTACATTTTACCCTCCGATCAAGTCCGATGGACGACCCGCCGCCACTTCAGGGATTCCGGCTATCGACGAGGCACTCATCGCGGCAGCGCAGCGACTGGCCAAGCAACGGCCGGTGCGAATCGATGCCTGGGTCAAACAATCAAAGCCAGACCCGATCTCACTATCGATCATCGTGACAGCAGGCGCGCCCACGCGCGGCATTCCGATTGCGCAATCGCGCGTGCGAATCTACAAGGGCGACTCACTGGTCGAGTCGCTCCGGATGGAACGCCCGAAGTACCCCCGTGCCATGCAGTGGCGACGTGAACACGCGCGGATCGACCTGCAGTACATCGTGCGCGAAGACGGCCGGGCGGATTCCCTCTCGCTCCAGATTGCGCACATCAGCGTCGGCACCCGTCGGTCGGCGGACCCCGTCGCGATCGAATTCGCCCGATCCGCGGCCGATGCCATCCTCGCGAGTGAATATCGCCCGGCCCTGGTGCGCGGATGTCCGGTTCCAATGCTGGTCTCGCAGCGCGTCAGCTTTACCATCGGCAATTGATCCCCGAATCGACCGTGTCACTCCGCTGAGTGGAGATCCCGACGCGGCGAGGCCGCCGAAAGCCATGCCAGCATCCTCTCATTTCAGGCTCGACATGAGGCACGATATATTGCTGTCTTAACCCTGGATCACTCGGATCCAACACCTCAAGGTGCGGGCCTTACCTGCCTCCGCCAGCATCGACACTCTCAGCCCATCACGACCATACGAGGTGCAGACTATGCGAGCGACGATCCTGTTGACCCTGATGGCAGCCGCACCACTCGCCGCGCAAAACCATCGGCATACCCCCGGGATGACTCACCCCGGCACCGAAGCCAAGGAAGGCGGGCAGGCCGCCTTTGCCGCTCTGGCCGAAGTGGTCCGCATCCTGGAAAGCGACCCACAGACGGACTGGAGCAAGGTCGATCTGGAGGGACTCCGCCAGCACCTGCTCGACATGGATGACGTGACGCTGCGCAGCGTGATCACTACCCGCACCGTTCCCGGCGGGATCGATGCGGAGGTGACGGGAACCGGACGGACGGTTGCCTCGATCCAAAGCATGCTTCGCAACCACGCGGAGTTCATGAACGCGCAGTCGCCGTTTCGGGCAACCGTCACGCCTGTGGCGACAGGAGCACGGATAGCTCTCCGCGCCGCGACGCCGGCCGACACCAAGGCCGTGACCAAACTGCGCGGACTCGGCGTCATCGGCTGGCTGGCCCTCGATGCTCACCACACCACGCACCACCTTGGCCTCGCGCGCGGCACCATGACTCACTAGCATCGCACGAGATCGGAAACCGGGCCTCGGCCGCCGCCGTAGGGATCAGATCGATCTCTCGCCGAGGCAGCATGACATTCCGATCCGTCACCACAACCCTGCTCGCTGTCCTGGTCCTTCCCGCCGGCGCTTTCGGCCAGCCGGCGGCCGATCGCGCCGCGGTCCATCGTGCCGTACTCGATTACGTCGAAGGATTCTATGAGGGCGACAGCACCAAACTGGTCCGCAGTGTGCGCCCCGATGTCATCAAGCAGGGATTCTACGCGCCAGGGAACGCACCGGCATACGAAGAAAGCGCGATGCCATGGAGCGAGTTTCTGACCTATGTGCGGAACGTCCGCGCACGACGGTCATTCGCACCGCCGGACGCCCCCAAGGAAATCGCGATCTACGACGTCCTCGATAAAACGGCCAGCGCCAAACTCACGGCAGCCTGGGGCACCGACTACCTCCTGCTGGCCAAAGACGGCGACCGCTGGATGATCCGGATGGTCCTCTGGCAAAGCCCTCCTCGAAACAACTGAGAGATCCCCAAACACATGATGAGCCGGCCTTCAAGATTGTTTGAGGCCGGCTTCATCCACTTCCCGCCGGGTTGGCTATTATAGGAAAGGCTGCACTTACACGCGGCTGCTTTCCGATCACCGGATCGCCGGGCGGTGCGACCCTCGCGCCGCCACCGTATCAACCGCAAGGAGACCTCGATGCGTCGACTCTCGACCCCCGGCCGCCTGGCGACTCTGCCAACCGACTACGAACCGCCTTGCATCTCGCTGTATCAGCCGACTCACCGGCATCATCCAGCCAATCAGCAGGACCCGATCCGCTATCGGAACCTGCTGCGCACCATGGAAACCTCGCTGCGTGAACGATATCCGGCTCGGGATGCGCGCGCCCTGCTGGCACGCTTCGAGAGCCTGGCGCACGACACCCACTTCTGGAATCACCGCACCGACGGCCTGGCAATCCTGGCGTGGCTGCCGGATCATTTCGAGATCTTCGACCTGCAGCGCCCGGTTCGGGAACGCGTCGTCGTGGCGAACAGCTTCCACACCAAGCCGATGCTGCGCATCCTCCAGTCGGCCGACCGATACCAGATTCTGAGCCTCAACCGCCACGAAGCCAAGCTCTACGAAGGGAATCGTGACGCGCTCGACCTGATTCCCCTGGAACATGTTCCGGCCACGCTCACCGATGCGCTGGGAGACAAGCTGACCGAAGGACATACCGCGGTCCGCTCATTCGGAGGGGGGAGCCAGGGCGCCGTACACCACGGAAGCGGCCAGCGCAAAGACGAGGTCGACCTCGACACCGAACGGTTCTTCCGGGTCATCGACCGGGGCATCCTCGAGCATTACTCCAAGCCCTCGGGCCTTCCGCTGATTCTCGCGGCGCTGCCTGAGCATCATACCATGTTCCGGGCACTGAGCCACAATAGCGCCCTGATGCCGCAGGGGATTACCATCAACCCGGATGCGCTCGACATCCAGGAGTTGCGGGCGGCCGCATGGGAGGTCATGAGCCCGCGCTACCTCGAACGCCTGGCTCGCTTGATCGACGTCTATCGGGGAGCAAAGAATCGGAACCTGGCATCCGACACGCTCGAGGACATTACCAGCGCCACGACGGCCGGACGGGTCGACACCCTGCTGGTCGAGGCCGATCGGATCATTCCGGGCGCGATCGACCATACGTCCGGAGCAATCGTGAACAGCGACACCGACGGCGTTGCGGCCGACGACCTCCTGGACGACCTGGCGGAAGCGGTTCTGCGTGCTAAGGGAGATGTGGTGGTCGTGCCCGCCGAGCGCATGCCGACGAGCACGGGGGCAGCGGCCACCTACCGCTTCTGACCGGTCAGCCCTGCCGGGTCCCGAGCAACGCCTCGGCCACCCGAACGCCGGCCGCGCCGTCCCAACCTTCGGGACGGCGCGACTGGCGCGGCCCGTCAGCCCCATGGGCGAGAACATCGGCAACCGCAGCGGCAATGGCCGAACGTGTCGACGCGACCAGACGGTTGGTGCCCTCGGTGACGGTGACCGGCCGTTCGGTGTTGGGACGTGCCGTAAGGCAGGGAATGCCCAGCACCGTCGTTTCTTCCTGCAAGCCGCCCGAATCAGTGAGCACGAGCCGCGAGGAATCCACCAGCCCGATCGTCTCCAGATAGCTGAGCGGGTCGAGCAGTCGAACCGCGGCGTTGGACGGCAGCACCCCGGCCTCGTGCATCCGCTGGCGGGTGCGCGGATGCACCGCAAAACAGACCGGCATGGATTGCGCGAGGTCGTCGAGCGCACCAACCAGCTCTCGCAGCACGGCGGGATCGTCGACGTTGGATGGCCGGTGCAAGGTCACCACCGCATAGCCCTGCGGCGGCAGGTTCCAGCGCTCAGGTACCTTCATGGCCCGGGCGGTATCGGCCAATCGGAGCAAGGTATCGACCATGACATTGCCGACGAACCTGATCCGTTCGCTGGCAATGCCCTCTGCCCGGAGATTGGCGTCGGCGTCCCGGCTCGGCGTCAGCAACAGATCCGACAGCCGATCGGTCAGAACCCGGTTGACCTCCTCCGGCATCGACCAGTCGCCGCTCCGCAGGCCCGCTTCGACGTGCGCAATCCGGACCCCTTTTTTCGCAGCTACCAGGGCACAGGCAATGGTCGAGTTGACATCGCCGTAGACGACGACCCAATCGGGTCGGACCCGGTCCAGCACCGGCTCGAATGCCAGCATGATCCGCGCGGTCTGTTCGGCATGGGTGCCTGAACCGATGCCCAGGTTTTCATCGGGGGTTGGCAAGCCCAGATCGGAGAAGAACGTGTCGCTCATGGCGGCGTCGTAGTGCTGGCCGGTATGGACCAGGCACTGCCGCACATTGCGCAGGGCCCCGGCGGTCAGCACAGGGGCAACCTTCATGAAATTTGGGCGGGCACCGACGATATGGAGCCAAGTCGGCATGGATTATCCGATCAAGCCAAATTCAGCGTCGATCCTGGGCAGATCGAGCACGAAGAAGAATCGAGTCCCGGTCGAACCGGTCTCGACCTTGAGCTCACCTTGCATCGCCTCGACCAGTTTCCGACAGATCGAAAGGCCCAGTCCCGAGCCGGAGAAGGCATAGTCACGATCCTTCTGCCGACGGCGGAACGGCTCGAACAGCGTAGCCATAGCAGATGCCGGGATGCCGCGCCCGCTGTCACGAACCGAAAACTCGAGTGCGCCGGAGCTCGTTTCGGCAACTCGGATCTCGACGAACCCTTCGTCCGTGAACTTGAGGGCGTTGGTCGTCAAGTTGAGCAGGATACGACTCAGGGCAACCGGATGGCCCTGTCGCGAGTTGGAGGCGGGCGCGGTGACCCTGACCTCGAGGCCCTTTTCCTCGGCAATCGGCTGGACGATGTCGCGCACCGACTCGAGGATATCCGCCACCGAGAACGGCATCGGCTCCAGGTCGACCAGCCGGTCGCCGCCGCGGGCCAGTTCGATCACATCGCTTGCTACGGAACTCAGGCCGAACGCCGCGCTGTAGATCAAGCCCAGCTGGCGCTCCTGCAGGGGTGTGACGGGACCGCTCCGTCCCCGGTTGAGCGTTTCCGCCAAGAACAGGATCGAGGTCAGCGGCGATCGGAGATCATGGGCGACCTCGACGACCAGCTCCAGGCCGTCCGGCCCGGAGAGACGGTCGGTGAACCGCTGATCCCAGGCCGGCTCGAGCTCGGTGCTCAATCGTTCGAATGCCGCCAGCATCCGGATCAACTCGGCGGCATCGGCATGGGGCTGTGTTTCATTGAGGCGGACGAACTCCCGGCGCAGGAGGCCGAGCATCCGCCGGCTGAGCGGGCTCCCGGATACCGGCGGCGGCGGCCCGGTACCGGACAGCCGGTGGCGCACGCCATCGGCGAGTTGACGGGCAGTGGCGGCCACTTCCTCCGGAGACGCCGCGTCCTCGCGGATCGAATCCCAGCTCGAGGAAGCGCGTTCGGTCGCGGTCGTCAGCATGCCGAGGAGTTCGGCCGCGCCGTCACCGCGTTCGCTCATTCGCCGTCCTCCGCTCCCTTGGCGCGCGGCACGCTGTGCTTGTCCATCAGGCGATACAGCGTGGTGCGGTCGACACTGGCAAGCCGCGCAGCTTTCGACATGTTGCCGTTGGCGCGCGCCACCAACCGCACCAGGTAATCACGTTCGAACTGCGCAATGATTTTTTCTTTGGCCGGGTGATAGGCTTCGTCGGCTACCGGCAGCGCCAGCGCCGGGGCTTCGCGAGGCGCCTCGTCGTGATCATCATAGGTCGGAATGTCGTCCGGACCGAGCACCTGATCGGGTTCGGCCAGCACGGCGACATGTTCGATCACGTTCTGGAGTTCGCGGACGTTGCCGTACCAGGCCCGGCTGCGCAGGTGCGCAATGCAAGCCTCCGAAATCCGCGGCGTCCGATCGGGCATCCCGCGATGACGGGCCCAGTAGTGCGTCAGGAAGTGATTGGCGAGCAGCGGGATGTCTTCCAGGCGTTTCCGGAGGGGCGGCAAGGTGATCGGCACCACTCGAAGCCGATAGTACAGGTCGCCCCGCAGAATCCCGTTTTCGACGGCTTGCTGCGGTTCCCGGTTGGTCGCCGAGATGAATCGGACATCGACCGTGGCGTCCGACGTTTCCGAGCCGACGCGGCGGACCACGCCATCCTGGACTGCGCGGAGCAGTTTGGCCTGGATCGGCAACGGCATCTCGGTCAGTTCGTCGAGGAACAGCGTGCCGCCGTTGGCCATCTCGAGCAGCCCGGGCTTGTCGCGGTCTGCGCCGGTAAAGGCGCCTTTCCGATGCCCGAACATCTCCGATTCGAGCAGTTGCTCCGGCAACGCGGCGCAGTTGATCGGCACCAGCGTCTTCTTGGCGCGGCGACTGTTCTGATGGATGAACTGCGCCACCACCTCTTTACCGGTTCCGCTCTCGCCGCTGATGAAGACGGAGGCGTCGGTCGGCGCGACTTTGCGGGCCAGCTCGATGGCCTTCCGGAACAGCGGAGAGATACCGATCAGCGCGATGTTGTCGCTGTGACTGTGCTGGTGCAGCAACTGCTGGCGCAGGTCGCTCGCTTCGCGAGCCACCATGACGGCGTGCGAGGCGCGGCCAATCAGCACCTGCAGATGCGTGGCAGAAAACGGTTTGGGCAGGTAGTCCCAGGCACCGGCACGAAGCGCTTCGATGCTCGTGGTGACACTCGGGTTGCCGGTCATCACGACGACGATGGTATCGCGATGGGCGCCGAGCGCGGCCTGGAGGATGGCCAGGCCGGAGACCTGCGACATGTACAGGTCGACCAGCACGATGTCGAAGCGGCGGCTCTTGAGCAGGTCGAGCGCTTCTTCACCACGGCCGGCTAATGTGACAGAGTATCCGTCCATCTGGAGGACGCTGGCGCAACTCTCCCGAAGGGTCCGTTCGTCATCGACTAAGAGAATCCGGATCCCGGCTTTGACGTCCGACGGGATCGACAAGGGATCCCGCGCCCCTGGCGTCTCCACCTGGGGGGGATCCTTTGGACCGTTTTCGAGATGTGGGGGTACTCCCATCGACCTGCTACCCCGTGTATCCATAGGTTCTGCGCTGCCCGGTTGCATCACTTTCAGGCGAGAACTGTGCCGTAAAGACAGCAGCTCTAGATCCGTTTCCTGACCTTGATGCGGGTCGCTGACAACACCGGCAATTTTCACCAATGCGCACATGCAACAATAATGCGGCGTGCAAGCAACATCTATAGCTTTGGTGATGGATGGATGAAACAACTACACACTCCGCGATGTGCCGAGATTGTGCACCGGAACTGGAGCGGGCGTGTTACAGTGAAGAGATGAGAGCACCAACTTGCAAAAGTGTGCTGTTTTTAGCCACAAGAGGTGCGTGTCGATGGCAGGCCTGACCAACCAGATGGACCGAAAATGCTACACAATCGCGTTGATGTGTTGCCGTCAGGCGGGCCATTGGGCAGCAGGTAATGGTCTCGAAGGGAGAAGGTCCGGTCTGACCGTCTGGGTACCGACCTTGCAATAAGCTGCTCTCGGATCCCCCGAGGCTGGACTGGGGCAGTCAACAACGAGGACCTCGTTAATGAAGAATCAGATGTTCGGCGGATCTGCCCAGGGCAGTGCTCTCCAACCCACGACCGGCTCCGCGCTCGGTCAGGTCGACGCCAGCCTGGCATCCCCCGACGCGCATGATGAGGGCGACGAAGCGGGAGGCCTCAATATCGGCCGGATGATCTCGGCCGTATTCCGGTATAAGTGGCTCGTGTTGACCATCTTGGCCCTTGGAACGGTCGGGAGCATTTTCGCTACTCGCTTCATCCAACCATCGTACACCTCGTCCGCAACCGTGTATATCGCCCCCTCGGGTCAGTCGGGAAGCGGACCGATCCGGCCGGATGGGGTTCTGCGGGACAACTCGTGGCCCCAGCTGATTCGCAGCTTTGCAGTGATCGACCCGGTGGTCCGGGACAATCGCCTCTATCTTTGGCATCCTCCGGAAACTGGCGGGGCTTTCCAGCAGTTCGATCTGGCCCCTCGGTTCCAGCCCGGTGACTACCGGCTTCAGGTCGATGCGTCGGGCCAGCGGTACAGCCTGATCATGGGTAAGAGCATCCCCGTCGAGACCGGCATCATCGGGGACTCGATCGGACGATCGATCGGATTTCAGTGGGCTCCGCCTCAGGGGTCACTCGCAGCCGGTGTCGAGGTACCGTTCACGGTCACTGTCCCGCGCAACATTTCGGAAGGACTCGCCAGCGCTCTCCAGGTGCGAGTGGTCCAGAACAGCGCCCTGATGGTCATCGGGCTCCAGGACTCGAACGCCGAGCGGGCGGCGACCATTCTCAATGCGATCCTCGATCAGTTCATGAAGGTCGCAGATGGTCTCAAGCGAGATCAGATCGCCAACGTCACGAAAGATCTCGGGGAACAGATCCGCATCGCCGACTCCGCAATGCGCAACGCGGAAACGGCCCTCGAAACCTATCGCGTCACTACGATCACCGAGCCACGCCTCGAGCAGCAGGCGCCCCTCCCTGCAGGCCTGCAGCAGACGCAGACAACGGTGATGACCAGCTTCACGGCCAAACGCCTCGAGTTGAGCAATCTCGAGAAGGACCGGCGAGCCATCGAAGCGCTGGTCCGTCAGGGCGGGCAAACCGGGTCGGTTCCCGTTGACGCCTACAATATGGTCCCTGCCGTCCGTAATGCCCCGGATCTGATGACCGTGCTGAGCGAAGTGTCTCGGACGGAAGCCGAGTTGCGGGGACTCCGCACTCGCTACACCGACGAGTACGGCGGCATCAAAAAACTGGTGGCCGATCTCGGTGAACTCACCTCACGCACCGTCCCGCTCTACGCGGAGCGCCTGATCAGCCAGCTGCGCACACAGGAAGCCACGCTGCAGGCCGAAATCGATCGCGACTCCCGCGAGTTGCGGCAGATTCCGGTCCGGACGGCCATGGAAGACAGGCTTGCGCGCGATGCGCAGTCGACCGTCACGCTGCGTCAGAATCTGCAGGCACGGATGCAGGAAGCCCGGCTGGCCGAACTGACCGCGACACCCGATGTCCGGATTCTCGACCGCGCCGAAATCGCAGGCTACCCGACGTCCAATACGGCCCCGCGAATCGTCCTGTTCGGCGTTGTCGCCAGCTTAGGGCTGGCCCTCGCTCTCGCAATCGTCCTCGATCGGCTCGATAAGCGGTTCCGCTATCCCGACCAGGTCTCGCAAGGTCTCGGGCTGACGATCCTGGGAGCGATTCCCGTGGTGCGCAAGAGTCGAGGTGCGGTGCTCTCTGATGTGGAAACGGCTCAGATCGTCGAGGCCTTCCGCTCAATTCGGCTCAACCTGGCGCATTCTTTTGCCGACGGTGACCCGATTCTGCTCACCATCACCAGCCCGATGGCCGGGGACGGTAAGTCTCTGATCTCATCGAACCTGGCCATGTCGTTCGCGCAAGCGGGCTATGAAACGGTACTGATCGACGGCGACACCCGTCGAGGCGAGTTGTACCGCGTCTTCGGTGGCGATCGCCGCCCCGGCCTGCTGGACTACCTGAATGGTGAAGCAACCCTGGAACAGGTCTGCCGTCAGACCGCTGCGCATCCGCAGCTGACGTTGATTCCTTGTGGAACCCGTGCCTCGCGCGGCCCGGAGCTGCTCGGCTCATCTGCGATGGTCGACCTGGTCAAGACGCTTCGCTCACAATACCAGGTCGTCCTGATCGACAGTCCGCCGCTCGGCGCCGGCATCGATCCGTTCGTGCTCAGCACCGTCACCGGGAATGCCATCCTGGTACTGCGCGCCGGGGAAACGGACCGTGAACTGGCCGAGGCGAAGATCCAGCTGATGGATCGACTGCCGACTCGGTTGCTCGGTGCCGTCCTGAATCACATCGATATCGGCAAGGGATCGTACAAGTACTACGCCTACGAGTACACGACGCGAGGAGAAAACGAGGAATCGGCGACACCGGCCGATCAGCCGATCTCGCTCCCGCGGAACTGAGGACCTATCGGAGCGTGGAGGGTCGGCCGCCGCGTAGGTGGGGCGACCCTTACTTCAGGATGGTGTAAGGCCTAGGGGCAGGCCCCGCGCATCGGTTGCCGTGTCCGATTCGGCAAAATCGAAGATCGTGCCGACATCAGGCACGAGGTGACGAGTCGCGGCAAAGGTGAGACTCGGACGACCGATGGATCCCGCCAGACCGGCTTGTGCGGTCAGGTCGTTGACCCGATCAGCCAGCTGCGTAGCCATGACATCTCCCGCCCCAACCGCCAGCACCGCAAACTGCAGCGGACCAAGGCGTCCGATCGCGTCCGAACACCGGCCGGCCCGTCGGAGCACCTCGCCCAGCTGACGCACCAGGCCGTCGGCAGCATCGACAGACGCCGCATCGACGGGTTCGGTCGGACGCAGCATGACACAACTGACTCTCTCCTTGCGCCGCGCAGCGTCGGCCACGAGTTCGGTGCTTCGACGCAGCAGACCCCGCCGATTGTAGAGTCCGGACGGGGTGTCGACCAGGCCGTCTTCACGACCGCTATCGGACGCGGACTGGACCTCGAGGAAGAGCTTCAACTTGATCAGGATGGCCTCCGCATCGAGCGGGTGCCCAAAAAATTCCCATGCGCCCGCTCGATAGGCCGCAAACCGTTCCCGCCGTCCCGAGGGGCCGGCCGTCGTTATGAAGATCGGGGTAGAACTGCGCCAGTCAGGCCCGGCACGGAGCGTCTGGCAAACAGACAATCCGTCCAAGTCGGGCATCTGCAGATCGAGAATGACGGCGTCCGGTCTACTCGCTGCCGCGCGATCGAGCGCTTGGCGGCCGTTGAACGCCCGGACCACCCGATATCCCTCTGCGACCAGAATCGACTCGAGCGAGCGAGCAGCCCATTCCTGATCGTTCGCAACCAAGATCGTGAGGGAGCCGGTACGGGGCGTTTCACCCATTGTAATGGCTCATGTGAGGGAATCCGGATCGAACACTGACGCCTCCAACTGTTGCGTCGTGGTTCCTGCATCGATGGATGCGCGCAACAGCGCAGCCCGGATGCCGCTCGGATACCGGATTGGAACGTTGTCGGGCCAATCCAGCAGAAATATATGATTTACAATAACTTACGAGCATAAGTCACCCTGCGGTAAGCCCTGGCCGATCGTACCCGATCACCCCTATTACGCAAGGTTCTGGCCGATTTCGTGACAGCGAGGTGATTTGGTACGGTAGGGAGTGCAGCTATTTGCATTCTAGAAGGGTTGTCAGGACATTGGACCAGGAATGCTATTGTTAGCACGACTCCTGCTGTAGGAGGCAGACAATGCTACATCGATTCTTCGCCAAAGGGTTCGGGATGAGGGTACGATCAGGTGGGGTACGAAGGTGGGTGCGGATTGCCCTTGTCGGGTTGATCGTTGGCACCGCCTCGCATCTCGAGGCACAGGACCCGCTCATCGACGTCCGCAGAGCCCAGGCAACCCGCCCGGAGCTCGAAGCGGCCCTGGTTCAGTTGCGGGAGATCACCTCCTCTACGGGCTACAGCGGCTCGCTCAGGCGAGCCAAGGAAGCCGAAGCCGCGATGGTCCAGCAGCGCCTGGTCCAGGGAGACTTCCAGGTTGGCGATCAGATCGAAGTTGCGGTTGTCGGAGACACCGGCCTGACCGGCACTTTTACTATCCTGCCCGGCCGCGTCGTGGCGTTTCCCAACCTGCCGCCGATCTCGCTCGAAGGCGTGCTTCGATCGGAGAGTTCCGAGTACCTTACCAAGGAAATCGGTAAGTACGTCAAGAACCCGCAGGTGCTCATTCAGGCGTCGTACATTCGGCTCGCCGTCCTTGGCGCCGTATCGAACCCCGGCTATTACAATCTTCCGGCTGATCGACTGGTCAGCGATGCGATCATGGCGGCCGGTGGCCCGACGATGGCGTCCGATGTCAACAAGACCATCGTACGGCGAGCCAGTCGGGAAATCGTCTCACGCGAGCAGCTGCGGGCTGCCGTTGCCGGCGGGCAGTCGCTCGACAATCTGAACCTGCACGGCGGCGACGAAATCATCGTTGGCGGATCGGTGGACGCGGCGCTGCCTCCCGGGTCGAACATGATGCGGTGGTTGCTCCCGGCCCAGCTGCTGCTGGGGGTCCTCGTTCTGGGAATCTCGATATTTTGATGGAATCCGTGCCTCGCACCTCCGAACTGCGCGGGTCGAGCATCGCGGTCAATCCGCGACCTCGTTCGCCGCAGCCTGTCCGTCGGACTCAGGCGGAGGAAAGCGGCACGTCCTTGCAGGCGCAACAGCTGGTTCCTCAAGTGGAGGGAACCCGGCGCTGGCTCAACGTAGCAGTTGCGATCGTTTTGCTGGTGATTGCGATGCCGATCATGATCGTCATCGCGGTTTTGACCAAGCTGACTTCGAAGGGACCGATCCTGTACCGGCAAACCCGAATCGGCATGGATCATCGGCTGCCCGGCGACGTGCCGCTCCGGATCAGCCGGCGGCGCGTCTGCGATCTGGGCGGACGTCCGTTCGTGATCTATAAGTTCCGCACCATGCGGGTCGATGCGGAAAGCGGCACCGGCGCGGTGTGGGCCAAGGAAAAGGATCCCCGGGTAACCTGGCTCGGCGGTCTGCTCCGGCAGACCCGACTCGACGAGTTGCCGCAGCTTTTCAACGTGCTCAAGGGCGACATGAACGTCGTCGGACCTCGGCCGGAGCGTCCAAGCATCTTTCTGCGCCTGGCGGACGAGCTGGAAGACTATCAGCTCCGCCAGCGGGCACGACCCGGTATCACAGGCCTGGCCCAGGTCAGCCAGCAGTACGACCGCAACATGGACGACGTCGCCCGCAAGCTGCAGTTCGATCTCGAGTATGTCCGGACGCAGAGCTTCCGCACCGATCTCGCGATCATGCTCAAAACCATTCCGGTCGTCCTGTTCCGCAAGGGCGGCTGGTGACGAGCGTCGCCGCTCCGAGCGCAAGCCGGGGCCTCAAGTCGGTTTTCCCCGGTAGCTGGCTCCCCTACGCATTCGGCGCCGCTGCCTTCGGCATTCTGTTCGCCGAGCCGTTTGCCCTCCTCCTCCGCGATTGGTGGAATGATCCGGAAGCCGGGCATGGTCTACTGCTCGGACCGGTCGCCGCCTGGCTCGCCTGGAAAAGCCGGCAGGGCGTTGCCTTGGCGCCGGCGCGCAACTGGGGTATCGCGATTCTGTGCGGAGCCGTCGCACTCCGCTATCTGTCGAGCTTGGCTGCCGAGCTCTTCACGATGCGGATGTCCATGGTCTTTGCGCTGGCGGGACTGGTGGTGTACTTCGCAGGCTGGGCCCGACTCAAAGCCTGGTGGCTGCCCTTTACCCTGCTGGTGCTGTCGATCCCGCTTCCAGCCGTCTTGGTCGGCACCATCGCTCTGCCGCTCCAGTTCCAGGCGTCACGAATCGGTGCCGCGCTCCTCGAAATGCGACAGATTCCAGTTCGACTCGACGGCAACCTGATTCTGCTTCCCGGGCACCGTCTTTTCGTCACGGAGGCTTGCAGCGGCCTGCGCTCTCTCACGGCGCTGCTCAGCCTGGGTGTGCTGGCCGGCGGGCTTTGGCTCCGCTACCCGGCGTCCCGACTGGCATTGGTCATGAGCGCCATTCCGGTGGCGGTCGTTCTGAATGGCGTTCGGGTTTTCCTGACCGGATTTCTGGTGTTTTTCGTCGATCCCGAACTCGGTGAGGGATTCATGCACATGACCGAGGGCTGGGCCATGTTTGTGATTGCCTTTGGCATCCTGGGCGGGTTTGCCTGGGCGATCTCGTCGCTGGAAGACCGATTCGCGAAGAGACGGGCCGGATGACCGTTACCGTACGAACCGCCTGGGTTCCCACGACGATTCTGCTGGTCGGGTGCCTGCTCAACGGCTCGACCCGGATGCAGCGCACCATGAACCTGGTCGCGCCCCTTACCGCATTCCCTAACCAGATCGACGGGTTCCTGGGGAGCGACATCACGATGACGGACGACGAGGTCCGGGTTGCCGGAGTAACCGACTACCTGTTCCGATTGTATCGTGCATCCGATCGACCGGATTTCTCGGTGTACGTTGGATACTACGCCAGCCAGGCACGCGGGAAGACGATTCACTCGCCCAAGAACTGCCTTCCCGGTGCAGGCTGGGAAGCCCTCGCGTCACAACCGATGGAAGTCGCCCGCGAAGGCGACGACCCGGTTCGGGTCAACCGCTTCATGGTTGCCAACAAGGACCAGAAGGCCGTGGTCTATTACTGGTATCAGGGGCGCGGGCGGACCGAATCGAACGAGTACCGGGTCAAGCTCGATCTCATGCTCGACGCGGCGATTTCCCGCCGTACCGAAGAGGCACTGGTTCGTATCGTACTTCCGCTCGACGGACAATTGGAAGAGCGCGATGCCGACGCCATGGCGGCTGAGCTGATCCGCCGCGTCAGCGTGGAGCTCAAGCAGAACCTCCCGGCGTGACCGGATCCGGCCTTCGGGTCGGTTCCCACACCGGATTGAGTTCGCCGCGCAGCGCCCCGATCCACGCCTTGACCCCCGCAACCTGCGAACTCACGGCAAAGGCCATGGTCGTCAGCAACCGCGGAGCCGTCGAACCGGACGGCCAGTAGTATCCGATGGCTCCGGCACCGAGCGCCAGGATCCCAAGTACCGCAAGGGCCCACCCCCAGGACGTCGTGAGCGTCAGGATGCCTACACCGACCACCGCCAGCACCAGCGCGGGGAACACCAGCCAACGCAGCAACTTGTGCGCAAACAGGAAGAACGCAAACCGTCCGAAACGAAACGGATTGAGCAAACCGCGCTTGTACCAGAGGGTTTCGAGCCCTCTGGTCATTGTCCGCACCTTACGACGGTACTCCGCCCGCAGTGACCGGGTCCGGGCCACATAGCACACGGCCTCTTCTACGGACACCGACCGGTAGCCGTGCTCGCGCGCGATCAGCGGCGACGCAAAGTCACGACTCAGCGCCTCCGGAAAGATCGAATCGAAGAGGCTGCGTCTGATCGCAAAGAAACAACCGCTCGCGCCGACGATGGTCCCGCAATCGGTTTCGAGGCGCCGGACCCACATCTCATAGCCGACATAGCCCGACTCCCCCTGGTTGCGCTCCTGGTCACGGTCGCCGATGCTGACATCGCGCCCGGATGCCACTCCCACGGTCGGATCCTGAAACGCAGCAATGAGGTGGTGGAGAGCCTCGGGTGGCACGACGACGGTCGCGTCCATATTCACGACGATATCGCCGACCAGGTGACGACCGGCCTCGTTTTCTGCGGCCGTCTTGCCGCTTCGCTTGGGCAGGCGCACCAGAGCAACGCCCCGATCGGCGTAGCGACGGACGATCTCATCCGTGCCATCGGAGGACGCGTCCGAAATGACGAGTACATGGCGCCGATCCGCGGGATAGGCGGAGGCCAGGATACGATCAAGGGTTGCCGCGATGGCCCCTGCTTCGTTGTAGACCGGGACGACAACCGTGATCATCGGCCATTCCGCTGCGCTTGGCGGCGGCAACGGCACACTACGCAGCTTACGACACATCATCAGTATCGCGGGATAACCGAAGTAGGCGGCCGCGAGAATGACCGGGGGCAACAGGACCAGTACGATTCCGAGTAGCGTCACGAACCTCTCACAGGTCACGCGCCAGATGGCGGTAAAGTTGTTCGTATCGTTCGACCCAGGCCGGATAGCCGAATTCCGTCTCGAGTTTGATCGCTGCCATCCGGACCCGCTCCGCAGCCGATCCGGGATCGGTGCGGATCCGGTCGATCGCGATGGCGATGGCATCGGGATCGTTCGGCGGAACGACGGCTCCTTCGGCGTCACCCAGCAGATCGGGAACCCCGCCGACCCGAGTCGCCACCACCGGCACCCGGGCTGCCATAGCCTCGAGCACGACCATCGGTGTGCCTTCGGTCCGAGACGTGAGGGCAACCACATCGAACGCAGCAAGCAGTGAGCCGGCATCGGGAACACTCCCATGCCAGGTAATGCGATCGGACAGCTGAGCCGACGCCTGCTCCGCAAGCGAGGCGGCCATCGGCCCGGTTCCGATCACGGAACCGCGCCACACCTCCGGCAGGCGACGCATGACCTCGACAAACCCGTCCGGGCCCTTCTCAAACGAGAGCCGCCCAATCCATCCGGCGATCATCCCATCGGTCGGCAGCCCGAGCAGTCCACGCGCTTCGGCGCGCGTGAGCGGAGCGCGCGTCCCCGGCCTGGCATTTCGGATCAAGGTCAGACGGGCGGGCGGAACACCAGCACCCCGCAACTGGGCTTCGAGAGGAGACGAGACCGGAACGACCGCGTCGAAGCGAACCAGGATCCGCTGATCGAGCCAGTCGTAGAGCCGCCCCTTGGCTCCGCCACCGGTGTAGCCGTGCACCGTCGCAACCACCGGCTTCCGTGCGCGCCGAGCGGCTCGCCATCCGATCAGGTTACCGTGAAACCCGTGGGTATGGACCACACCCGCGCCGCCGCTGGCGAGCGTCTTCAGGACGGCGGCAATTTCGCGACGGTAGCTGCGCGGCGGCAGGCGCACCTCCTCCAGAGAAACACCGCCGTCCGGCAGTCGGAGGAATGGCTCACAGTCGTCGTCGGAACCAAGCAGCGAAATGACCCGAACCGCATGGCCCCGAGCTGCCGTGCCTAGCGCCAGACTCGCGACGACGGTTTCGAGCCCACCGGAGCGCGCCGGAGCTACGACGTGCGTCACCAGCAACCGATCGGCATCAGACTTGGACACCGGGGGGCTCTCCCGCGTGACGCTCAGGCGCCGCTCTGGCTCCCGTTCGCCGGCGGTTTGCTCGCCGAATCGACCGGGCGCGGAACCGGAGGCCATTTCACGACACCTACCTCGGAGAATGCCTGGACGGTTGCGGATGGCTGCGGATCACCAACCGAGTGATGAAGCACCACGCCGAGCACCAGGGCAATCCCGGTCAGAATGAAGTGAAGCAGGTGAAGCGGCGCCACGGCCAACGTGAACGGCAGTCCACGGCGGCGGCGAAAGACGTTGAAGACGGGCAGGTTGAGCAGGAGAACCACGCCGAACGCTGCAGCTGCCAGGATACCGAAAACGGAACGATCGCTGACAACCCAGAGAATGCCCAGCAGCAGTCCGACCCAGGTGAGGACGGCACAGACCTTTTCCGGAACCGCAGGGCCGAGCGCGGCATCACCACGCTTCATGAGGAGGCGACTGCGGGGAACGCTGCGCTCGCGGAGATCGGTCGCAATCATCCGCCCAAGTGTCCACCGCTTGAGATGGGTTGCCGCGATTTCGGAGCGGAAATCGATCCGGAACCCCTGATCGAGCAACCGATGACCAAGTTCGAGCGCCTCGATCTGCTCCCGCGAGAAATGCCATTCGTTGAACATCCCGACGGCAAAGAATGGAGCCCGCCGTACCGCGCCACAGTCGGCCCAGAACCCGCTGGCCTCCCCGCGCGAGCCGTTGTGGAGGTAGTGGTCGATCAGATCTCGATACTGCGATACCAATCCGCGGGACGGCTCGTCATCGAACGAACCATGCACGGCCGCGACATCCGGCGAGTCCAGAAAGGCGAGGGCAAACCGCCTGAGCGTGTTCGGGCGGACGCAGACGTCGTCATCGACAAATACGAGGATCTCACCCTGCGCCACTTCGGCACCCCGGTTCCGAGCGTAGGGTGCGCCGTGCGGTTTACCGGTCAGCCGGACAATCGTGTCGGCGTAGGGGGCGGCAATCGCTACGGTTTCGTCGGTGCCGCCATCGTCGACGACGATCAGCTCCCACAAGTCGCGTGGCAAATCACTAGCATCGATGGCCAGAAGAACCTGCGCCAGGTTGGTCGGGTTTCGGCCCGTCGGGATCACCACGGACAGCTGGACGCTCATGCCAGTTCCGGTACGAGGCTACGGAGTCTGTCTTCGGACGAGCGCCCGTCGCGAACGACGGAATCGATCCGGACTAAATCGACAAACCTGATGAGGTCTCCCGATGCGACCAGCGCGCCCTGACGGCGAAGCTCGGCAATGTCGGGATTCCCGGGTAGCGTTAGGATCCGGAAATCCGGAGGAAAGTTCGCCTGGATGATCGGTGTCAGCACAGACTCCGCCCCTGCAACGATGACTTCAACACTGTCGGATTGTTCGACACGGGCGACGTGCCGAAGGGACTCGACGGTCGCCCGGAGACTCCAGGGTAACACGACAGAAACACGCGCCCTGCTTCGGGCACCCTTGATAGGATCCGTGTCTGCCCCTCGTCGACTGCTCGGCACCATGGTCTTCCGGCTTCGGATCAAATTATGGGTGTCCTAGGAGCAAACCCAGTGCCGTAATGCAATACCGGGACGTCCAGGTTGTCGCGTGGACCCTACACAGGACCGAGCAGGCCGGCCGAGCAAACCAAGACCGGGACCTGGCGGAAACAACTCGCCTGCCGAAGTTGCCGCCGACCAAAAGGATGAGGCCCACAGCGATATACCGCCATGCGCATGCGCAACAGTGGCGCTGCGTCGTCGCAACACTTAAGGATGTTTCGGAGGGGTCCTGCGGCTAGAATGCAACGAAAGTGTTGTTCCGCAAGAGCAAGTCGAGCCAAGCCGCTGCAAGTCGTTGCCTGTGATGCGCCCGATTCTTGCTTCGTCACAACTGGTCGCCCTGGTAGCTCTGTCAAACCAGGCTAAACACGCAATTCTAGCTCGGCTCTATGACCACGACTTCGCCCATTGCAGCACAACCGTGGACCGGCGGCGTCGCCAAGGTAATCGCGACCCAACTGGAAGCCCGATCTCGGGCGTCGGCCGTGCATTGGGGCGACGAGCAGTTGACCTATGCTGAACTCGACGCGAGAGCGGCCCTGGTAGCTGGTCGACTCAAGGCCGCCGGAGTCCGGTCCGGTGACTTCGTCGGCCTCTACCTCGATCGCGGCGGCGACATGGTCGCCGCAATCCTCGGAATTCTGAAGCTCGGCGCAGCGTGGGTTCCCCTCGATCCGGCGTACCCGCGCGACCGCATGACCTGGATCCTGAGAGACTCCGGTGCAACCACCCTGCTCACCAGCCGGGCGCGCTCCGGCGAGTTGGCCGAGGCCGGCGTACGGGAAATCCTGCTCGACGACACCACCACCGCCGAACCAGCCGAGACGGAAAACGTCGAACCGGGCACACCAGCCTATCTGATATATACGTCGGGCTCAACCGGCCAACCCAAGGGTGTCATCATCACTCATGGGAACCTCAGCCATTACAGCGCAGCCATCACAGAAGCGATCGGTTTGGCAGCTCAGGACCGATTCCTCCATACCGCATCGCTGGCCTTCTCGTCGTCGGTGCGTCAGCTGTTCGCGCCCCTGCTGACGGGCGGCTGCGTGGTCATTGCGCGCCGCGCCGAGATTGCCGACCCGCGGGAGCTGCTGCAGGTGTGCCGCCGCGCCCGGGTAACCGTGATCGACCTGGTGCCGTCGTACTGGTCACGCCTGATCGAAACCGCGGAGAGTGATCCCTCGCAGCTGGCAGGCTCGACGCTGCGCCTGACGCTGTCGGCCAGCGAGCCGCTTCCATCGGCGCTGGTTCAGCGCTGGCTGGCCCTCACCGGCGGCCAGACCCGCTTCATCAACATGTATGGACAGACCGAGACGGCAGGCATCGTCTCGACCGTGACCCTGACCCCGAGCCTCCTGGCCGATAGCGCGGTCGCTCCGCTTGGATCGCCCTTGCCGCGCACCGAAATCCACCTGCTGGACGAGTCGGGCTCACCGGTGCCGGACGGTACCGCCGGAGAGATCTGGATCGGCGGCGCTGCGGTCGGTCCCGGCTATCACAATCGCCCGGATCTGACCGCCGAGCGGTTCGTTGAACACCCGGCCGTCGGGCGGCGGCTCTATCGCACCGGCGACCTGGGCCTTCGGCGTCCGGACGGACTGCTCACCTTTACCGGGCGACGTGACAACCAGCTCAAAGTGCGCGGCCACCGGGTCGAGGTGGAAGAAGTCGAAGCAACGCTGCAGCGCCATCCGCAGGTAACGGCGGCGGCCGTGCAGGCCCGCGAGCACCAGGGCGAAACGGCACTGGTTGCCTTCGTGACGTCCTCGAACGGCACTGCTCCGACCAGTCGAGAGCTTCGGGAACACCTGCTCCGTTCGGTCCCGGAGTACATGGTCCCGTCGGCCTTCCAGGTTCTGCCTGCGTTGCCCCGGACGCCGAATGGCAAGCTCGACCGTGGCGCCCTGTCGTCCCTGCCCGTTACCTTCGGCGCCGACGGCGCCGCGTACCTGGCGCCGCGGACCGACGCCGAGCGGGCCATGGCGCGCATCTGGGAGGACGTGATCGGAGTGTCTCCGGTCGGCGTCCACGATCATTTCTTCGAGATCGGCGGCCACTCGCTGATGGCCGTTCGGGTGCTGGCGCGGGTGCGTTCCGTCTTCGGCGCCGAACCACCGCTCAGAGTACTGTTCGAGCAGCCAACGGTTGCTGCGCTGACCGCGGCCGTCGTGGCACTCGGCCAGGAATCCGGCGGGGCCGACATCGCCATCGGCCGGCTGCCCGAGGGGACGACGGCCCCGCTCTCGTTTGCTCAGGAACGACTCTGGGTGCTCAACCAGATCGAGCCGGACAGCGCCGCCTACAATCTGGTGGCCGCATTCCGGATGCGCGGCGCACTGGATCGGAGCGCACTCGAACGCACCCTGACGGAAATCGTCCGGCGTCACGAGGCGCTGCGCACGACGTTCCCCAGCACCGATGGCGTGGCCCGCCAGGTGGTCAGACCGGCCGATGGATTTACCCTCGCCGTCGAGACGATCTCCCCCGCAAGCGACGAGACGTTGACCCGCCGCGCGGCAGACCTTGCCTCGCAGCCGTTCGACCTGAGTAATGGACCGCTGTTTCGGGGTACGCTGCTCAAAACGTCCGCAGACGACCACCTCCTGGTCATCGTGATGCACCACATCGTCTCCGACGGGTGGTCGCGCGGGGTGCTCTATCAGGAAATCGGCGCACTCTACCGCGCCTACGCGTCGAGCGAACCCTCGCCGCTGGCCGAGCTGCCGATCCAGTACGGCGACTTCGCGGCCTGGCAGCGGGATTGGCTGAGTGAATCGGTCCTGGCCCGGCAGCTCGAGCATTGGACCCGTCTGCTCGCCGCACCGCTGCCGACACTCGACTTGCCGACCGACCGCGCGCGTCCCCCTATTCAGACCTTCAAGGGCTCGACGCACCGTTTCGAGATTCCGACCGAACTCGCCGCCCGACTCAAAACACTCGGCGCCGAAGAGGATGCCACCGCGTTCATGGTGCTGCTGGCCGCCTTTCAGGCCATGCTCAGCCGGTACACCGGGCAGGATGACATCATTGTCGGATCGCCGACGGCTGGACGGACCCGGCTCGAGACGGAAGGGCTGATCGGGTTCTTCGTCAATACCCTGGCGCTGCGCACCAGCCTGGCCGGCAATCCCAGCTTCCGGACGCTGCTCGGCCGGGTTCGCGAAGTGGCCCTGGGCGCCTTCCAGCATCAGGACCTGCCATTCGAACGCCTGGTCGAGGGGCTTCACCTGCCGCGCGACCTGAGCCGTTCACCGCTCTTCCAGGTGCTCTTCATCCTGCAGAACACGCCGGTCCACCCGCTGGCGCTGCCGGGCGTGGTCCTGGAACAGATCGACGTCGACGCCGGCGCCGCCAAGTTCGACCTGACCCTCTCGCTTGCCGTGCAAGATGGGGGGTACGTCGGCCATCTCGAGTACAACACCGACCTGTTCGACGCAGCGACGATCGAGCGCCTGGGTAACCACTATGTCACGCTGCTCGGCGCAGCCGCCAGAGCACCCGATCTGCCGATCGAGCGCCTGGGGATCCTGACGCCGGCGGAGCACGTGCAGATCGATCGGGTCTGGAACGACACAGTTCGAGCCCTGCCTGCCGCGGACACCCTGGTCACGCAGTTCGAACGCCAAGTGGCGCTGACGCCCGATGCGCCCGCCGCAAGCTTCGAGCACGAGACGCTGAGCTACCATGACCTCAACACGCGCGCGAATCGGCTGGCTCGACGCCTCCGCGAGCTGGGCGTGGCTGCCGGGGTTCCGGTCGGCATCTTTGCGGAGCGGTCGCTCGAGATGCTGGTCGGCATGCTGGCGACCCTCAAGGCGGGAGGTGCGTACCTGCCTCTGGACCCGGCCTATCCGGCCGATCGGGTCGCCTTCATGCTGGAAGACAGCGCGGCGCCGGTCATCATCACCCAAGGTCGCCTGGTCGATCGCTTGCCGGCCACGACTGCCAAGGTTCTGCGGGTCGACCTGGATGCGGTGTCATTTGCGCGCCTGCCGGACGACAACCTGGATGGCGGCGCCGCGCCGAGTGACCTGGCCTACGTGATCTACACCTCGGGTTCGACCGGGCGTCCCAAGGGCGTCATGATCGAGCACCGAAACGTGGTCAACTTCTTCCTCGGGATGGACGAGCGGATCGGCGGCGACGGGCCGGGCACCTGGCTCGCGGTCACCAGCATCTCGTTCGACATCTCGGTGCTCGAACTCTTCTGGACCCTGACGCGCGGCTTCCACGTCGTGATCCAGGGCGACCCCGAACGAGTGCGCGCGCAGACGGGCACTCCCCGGTCGGATCGCAAGCTGGGCTTCAGCCTCTTCTACTTCTCGAGCGCCGCCGATGCCGCCCCCGGCGACCGATACCGCATGCTGCTCGAAGGTGCCAAGTTCGGTGACGCCAACGGGTTCGAGGCAATCTGGACGCCCGAACGACACTTCCACGCCTTCGGCGGTCTCTACCCGAACCCGGCGGTGGTGAGCGGAGCGATCGCGGCCATTACGTCGCGGATCAAGATTCGCACGGGAAGCGTGGTGCTTCCGCTCCACAGCCCCGTCCGCGTGGCCGAAGACTGGGCCGTGATCGACAACCTGTCGAACGGTCGCGTCGGTCTGGCGTTCGCCTCGGGCTGGCACGATCGCGATTTCGTCTTTGCTCCGCAGAACTACGAGCGGCGGCGCGAGATCATGGTGGAAATGATCGATACCGTCCGGCGCCTTTGGCGCGGCGAGGCGGTTACCATGCCGGGGGGAGCCGGTAAGGATGTCTCGATCACGACGCTGCCGCGCCCGATTCAGCCGGAACTTCCGATCTGGGTAACCGCCGCCGGCACCACCGCGACGTACGAGAAAGCCGGAGAACTCGGCGCCAACATCCTGACCCATCTGCTGGGACAGAGCCCCGAGATTCTGCGCGAGAAGGTTGCTGCGTACCGGGCGGCCTGGCGCCGAGCCGGCCACGCGGGAGCCGGGCATGTCAGCCTGATGCTCCATACCTATGTCCATCCCGACATGGAACAGGTCAAAGCCCGGGTCTGGCATCCGTTCCGAGAATACCTGCGCACCTCCGTAGACCTGATCAAGGGCCTGGCGGAGGGACGGGGTCAGGACATGCGATCGGCCGAGTTTACCAAGGAGGACATGGAGGCGCTGCTCGACCATGCCTTCCATCGGTACTTCGACACCAGCGCCCTGATGGGAACGCCCGAGACGACGTTCGAGATGGTCGAGCGGGTCAAGGGCATGGACGTCGACGAGATTGCCTGCCTGATCGACTTCGGGGTTTCGATCGACGACACCCTGGCGGGCCTGGAGGATCTCGCGGAACTGCGCCGTCGCTCGGAGGAGTCCTCCGCGAGCGCCTCAGCCGACTATGACATTCCTGCCCAGCTCCGCCGCTGGAATGTGACCCATTTCCAGTGCACGCCGTCGATGGCGGCGATGCTGGCCGCGCAGCCCGAGGTCAAACCCGGCTTTGCCGGACTCACCAGGCTGATGATCGGCGGCGAGGCGTTCCCGCCCGCTCTGGCCGGCGAGCTGGAGCAGCTGGTCCAGGGTGACGTCATCAACATGTACGGTCCGACGGAAACGACCATCTGGTCGACCACCCATCGGCTGGAACAGGGCGTCACGTCGGTGTCGCTCGGAACGCCGATTGCCAATACGGTCTGCCGCGTGGTCGATCGGAACCTCGAACCGGTTCCCGTCGGCGTGGCCGGCGAACTGCTGATCGGCGGCGCGGGCGTGGTGCGCGGCTATCTGAATCGTCCGGAGCTGACGGCCGAGCGGTTCATCGACGATCCGCTGGCGCCGGGCAACCGGGTCTATCGCACCGGCGACCTGGTGCGCTGGCGCATGGACGGGCAGCTCGAGTTCCTCGGCCGGCTCGATCACCAGGTCAAGATTCGCGGCCACCGGATCGAACTGGGCGAGATCGAGGCCATCGTCGAGCAGCACCCGACGGTACGGGAAGCCGTGGTCATTGCGCGAGAAGATGTTCCGGGAGACAAACGGATCGTGGCCTATCTGGTTGCCCGCACAGGGCAGCGACCCGACCCGATGGAAATCCGCCAGGCCATCGGCGCGCGGCTCCCGGAGTACATGGTCCCGAGCCATGTCGTGGTCCTCGACCGGTTGCCGCGGACGCCCAATCTCAAGATCGACCGCAAAGCACTGCCCGCGCCCGACCACAGCGCCGCACCAGCTGCCAGCTACGTACAGCCGGGCAGCGAACTCGAACAGACCATTGCCGCGATCTGGCAGGAAGCGCTTCGGGTTCCCCAGGTCGGCGTCAACGACAATTTCTTCGATATCGGCGGACACTCGCTCCTGACGGTGAAAGTGCATTCGCGGCTTCGGAGCGCGATCGATCGTCCGGTGTCGATCACCGATCTCTTCCGCTTCCCGACCATCCGGTCGCTGGCGGAACATTTGGGCGGCGCAGCTCCGGCCGTCGCCACTACGGAAGTCTCACAAGCGCGGGCCGATGCCCGGCGCGAAGCGATGCAGCGCCGGCGCGGGCGTCGCCCGGCCGGCGCGAGTCCAGATTCACAGGATCAGTAAGCAATGAGCGAGCAGCAGCTTCCTCCCGGTTCCGCCGAGACCGACATCGCCATCGTCGGCCTGGCGGGCCGGTTCCCGGGTGCCTCGGACGTCGCCACTTTCTGGAGCAATCTTCGCGACGGCGTCGAGAGCGTCACTCGACTGACCGACGAGGAGTTGCGCGCCGCAGGGGTTTCCGACGAGTTGTTGACCGATCCGGACTATGTGCGCGCCTCGTTTCAGATGCCCGACATGGCCGGATTCGACGCGGGCTTCTTCGGGTTTGCTCCGCGCGAGGCGGCCATCATGGACCCGCAGCAACGCCATTTCCTCGAAGTCGCCTGGACGGCAATGGAACACGCCGGCCACGCACCCGAGCGCTTCGGCGGATCGGTCGGCGTCTTTGCCGGTTGCGGCGCCAACGTCTACATGATGTTCAACCTGCTCACCAACCCCGAGCTGGTCGAGAACGTCGGTTTCTTTCTGATCCGGCACACCGGCAACGATAAGGACTTCCTCGCCACCCGTGCATCGTATCTGATGAACCTGCGCGGCCCCAGCGTCAACGTACAGACGGCCTGCTCCACGTCGCTCGTGGCGGTCCACCTGGCGGTCCAGAGCCTGCTCAACAACGAGTGCGACATGGCACTCGCGGGGGGCACCACCGTCAAGCAGCCGCATCCGGTCGGCTACCTGTACAAAGAGGGCGAGATCATGGCGCCGGATGGCCACTGCCGCGCGTTCGACGCCAAGGCAGAGGGCACCGTATTCGGCAGCGGCACAGGAATCGTAGTCCTCCGCCGCCTCGCGGACGCCATCCGCGACGGCGACACGATCCACGCCGTGATCAAGGGCTCCGCGATCAACAACGACGGCGCCCAGAAAGTCGGTTTCCTGGCGCCGAGCGTCGACGGCCAGGCCCAGGCCGTGGCTGAGGCTCTGGCGCTGGCGGACGTGGATCCGGAATCGATTCAGTACGTCGAGTGCCATGGCACCGCGACGCCGGTCGGCGACCCGATCGAGATCGCCGCGTTGACCCAGGCCTACCAGGGCGCCGGTGCGGAGCGAACGGGATATTGCGCCATCGCATCGCTCAAGTCGAATGTCGGGCACCTCGATACCGCAGCCGGCATTGCCAGCGTGATCAAGACGGTCGAGGCGCTCAAGCATCGACAGATTCCGCCTTCGCTGCACTACACCGAGCCGAATCCGGCTATCGACTTCGCTTCGAGCCCGTTCTTCGTGAACGACAAACTCCGTGACTGGACCACCGATGGCGGCCCGCGCCGCGCCGGTATCAGTTCGCTCGGTGCCGGCGGTACCAATGCACATGTGATCGTCGAAGAGGCACCGGCACTGCCGCCCTCAGGACCGTCGCGCGAGCACCAGCTCTACCTGCTGTCCGCCAAGACCCCGACGGCGCTCGATGCGGCCAGTGCCAACCTGGCTGCGTCTCTGCGCACGGACCCGAACTCGCCGGCCGACGTTGCGTTTACGCTCGCCAACGGACGCCAGGCACTGGCTCACCGCCGGATGGTGGTGGCGCAGAGCGCATCGGAAGCGGCCGACCTGCTCGAGCGAAATGATCCCAAAGTCGTGCCGACCGCTCAGGTCTCCGACCGAAAGCGCGCCCTGGCGTTCATGTTTGCCGGCGGCGGTGCGCAGTACGCGGGTATGGGTGCGGATCTCTACGAGCGGGAGCCGGTCTACCGCGCGGCCGTGGACGAGTGCGTTGCCCTGCTCCAGCCCCAACTCGACTGGGATCTCAAGTCCCTGCTGCTGGCGGCTCCGGCCGATCGGGACCGCCTGGGCGAGGAACTCGAACGCCCGTCGCGCTCGCTGCCCTGCCTGTTCATCACCCAGTACGCCATGGCCAAGCTGTGCCTGGCCTGGGGCCTCGAACCGCAGGCGATGATCGGGCACAGCATGGGCGAGTACACCGCCGCCCATCTCGCCGGCGTCTTCTCGCTCGCCGACGGCCTGGCCCTGGTTACGCTGCGTGGCAAGCTGTTCGAGCGGATTCCGCCGGGCGGCATGCTCAGCGTGCCGCTGGCCGTCGCGGACCTCGAGAAGCGGCTGCCCGCCGAGCTTTCGATTGCCGCGATCAACGCGCCGGAACTCTGTGTTGCGTCCGGCCCCCTTCACGCGCTCGATGCGCTGGAAAAGGCCCTCGCCGCCGATGAGATCGATTGCCGCCGTATCCGCATCAACATCGCGGCCCATTCGGCCATGCTCGAGCCGATCCTCAAGGAGTTCGGCGAGTTTTTCCGCCGGATCGCGCTGAGCCCGCCGACTCGTCCATTCGTCTCCAACGTGACGGGCGACTGGATCAAGCCCGAGGAGGCGACTAGCCCCGAGTACTGGGTCCGACATCTCCGCCACACGGTTCGGTTTGCCGATGGCATCGGCGTACTGCTCCGAGATGAAGGTCGAGTGCTGCTCGAGATCGGCCCGGGCCGAGTCCTCGCGACGCTGGCATCGCTCCACTCCGATCGCAAGGCAGATCAACCGACGCTGACCTCGATGCGCCACCCGGACGAGGCCGGCTCGGACGTCGCGCACGCGCTCGCCATGGTGGGTCGCCTCTGGCTCGGCGGTGTCGTACCCAACTGGAGCAGTCTCTGGAAGGGCGAGCAGCGCCGTCGGATTCCGCTGCCGACCTATCCCTTCGAGCACCAGCAGTACTTCATTCAGCCCGGCAAGGGCGCCACGGCAGCCAAGCCGTCGCTGGCACGGCGGAACGATGTCGGCCAGTGGTTCTACGAAACCACCTGGCAGCGCGCCCCACTTGCTGCGAAGACGACACTGGCGGCCGGTATGCGCTGGCTGGTTTTCCGTGACGAGCAGGGACTGGGTGCATCACTTGCAACCCGCCTGGGACGCGATGGGACCGTGATCTCGGTCCTGCCGGGCGCCGGATTCCAGCAGATCGATGCGACGACCTATGCGGTGAACCCGAGTCAGCCCGAGCAGATGACGGAACTGGTGGCCGCGCTGGCCAAGCAGGGCGGCGTCCCGGGTCGGATCGTTCACACCTGGAATGCCGGTCCAACCACCGCGAGCGATAGCTCAAATGGCCGGGAGTTCCTGAGCCTGCTGGGCTTGCAGCAAGCCTTCGCGACCGAAGGTGTCGACGAGGCGATCCGGCTCGATGTGGTGACGACGGCGATGCAGCGCGTCGCCGGCGAGTCCGTGCTCGAGCCTCGACGCGCCCTGGTGCTCGGCCCGGTTCGGGTCATTCCGAAGGAATTCCCGAATGTCGCCACTCGGAGCATCGACCTCTCGGGCCCCGGCACGCCAGGCTGGTTCGAAGCCCGCGCGGTAGAGCAGCTGGTCGCCGAACTCGGCGCCGATGCCGGGGCTGAAGCAGTCGCCTGGCGCGGAACCGACCGATGGGTCGAGAGCTATGGGCAGACCCCGCTGCAAGCTGCGGAAGCCGGACCGGTGGTCCGGGATGGCGCCGTCTGCCTGATCACCGGCGGTCTGGGCGGCCTGGGCCTCGTCATGGCCGAGGGCCTGGCTCGGACTGCAAAGGTCAAACTGGTGCTGCTCAGCCGCCGGGGACGGACGCCGGAATCCGAGCCCGCCATCCGCGGCCTCGAACAACTCGGCGCCGAGGTACTGGTGGTTGCCGCAGACGTCGCTGATTCGGCGCAGCTGCGGACAGCCGTCGGTCAGGCGCGGCAGCGCTTCGGACCGATGACTCATCTGCTGCACGCTGCCGGCGTGATCGAAGACGCGCTGATTCCCATGAAGGATCCTGCGTCGGCCGGGCGGGTCTTTGCGCCCAAGATTCAGGGTACCCTGGCGCTGGATGAGGCGCTGGCAGGGGAACCGCTCGAGCGCGTCGTCGTCTTCTCGTCACGCGGCGCCGTGGCAGGTGTGGCCGGCCAGGTCGACTACACCGCGGCCAGCGCCTTCCTCGATGCCTGGGCCGAACGGAAGGCCGTACTCGACGGGACTCCCGTGCTGTCGATCGGCTGGAGCGCATGGCAGGGTGTCGGACTCGCGGCCGGACAGGCGGGCGCCTCTGCCAAGGGGCGATCCACCGACCATCCCTTCCTCGACAGCTGCGTTGCCGAGGGTGAGACCACCGAGTTCCGGAGCGTGCTCGGTACGGAGACCCACTGGTTGCTCGACGGCCATCGGATCAAAGACGCCGAGGCGCTGATCCCGGGTACCGGCTATCTCGAGATCATCCGGGCGGCGGCCGCGGAGGGTGCGCAGCGGGATCCGATCGAACTGCATGACGTCTACTTCATTGCGCCGTTCATGGTCCACGGCAAGGACCGTCGTGAGTTGCGTGTCACCGTAGAAGGGGCCCGCGGCACGGAGCGGGATGTCGTGATCGAGGGACGGACCCCGGGTGCCACCGAATGGGACGAACACGCTCGCGCCGTCGCCGCGCCTCTCACCGGAGCCGCGCCGGCACCACAGGACGTTGCCGCCATCCGCGCCCGGTGCACGGCGCGGCGGGTGACCTTTGACGGCCACCATGACCGGGAGCACCTGGTGCTCGGTAAACGGTGGGATAACATCACCCAGCTCGACTACGGCACGACCGAAGCGCTGGGCAGCTTCTCCATGCCGGAAGAGTTCCACGCCGAGTTGCCGGTCTACCGGATTCATCCGGCGTTGCTCGACGTGGCCACGGCATGTGCGCAGGCTTTGGTTCCCGATTTCGATCCGAAGCGGGATTTCTATATCCCGGTGTCCTATGGGCGGGTCCGCATCTGGGACGCCCTGCCGGCCGAGTGCTTGAGCCACATCCGCCTCCAACCGGCCGCCGAAGCCGGGCAGGACACTGCGGTGTACGACGTGACATTGCTTGCTCCGGATGGCCGGGTATTGGTCGAGATCAACGATTTCACGATGATGAAGGTCAAGGATCGGGTCAAAGTCGGTCACGACGGTGGCGATCGGGCCGCCGCACCGGCGCTGCAGTTCCAGGGCGCCATGACGCCGGAGGAGGGCCTCGACGCTTTCCGTCGGTTGCTGGCGTCGGGAACGGTTGGGCACGTCATCGTTTCGCCGCAGGATCTGCCCAGCTACCTCGAGGCGCTTCGGGCGCCTCCCGAGCCGACCGAGCGCGCTGCAGCCCCGGAGCCCGAGCAACCTGCCATCGACGTAGCGCCGATCGAAGCCGTTCTGGCTGCGCACGAGGCGGTGCACCAGGCGTTCGTGACGGCACGCCGGGAGCGGACCGGCACGATCCGGATCACCGCGTTCGTGCTCTTCGAACTGGGCGAGCAGGCGACTATTTCCGAGATGCGCCGGTTCCTCAAGGGCAAGGTGCCGGACGACACCATTCCTCAGCATCTGATCGAGATCGAATCCATCCCGCTCGGCGCGGATGGGAAAGTCGACCGAGCGGCCCTGCCCGACCCGTTTGCAGGCGCCGACGACTTCATCGGCCCTCGGACGGAGATGGAAAAGACCATCGCCGGGATCTGGAGAGAGCTGCTGGGCGCCGCCCGGATCAGCGTCCACGACAACTTCCTCGACGTGGGCGGCCACTCGCTGCTCGCGATGCGGGCCGTCTCGAGGATTGCGAAGCAAACCGGAGTGCGTTTGAATCCGTCGGTGATGACACTCCATACCCTCGAGCAGATTGCGGCCGAGTGCGCCGAGAAGGCCGGTTCGGCGGCGGGGGCCGGCCGATGAACCCGTTTTTCTTCGGTTCGTCGAAGTCCCCGCTCTACGGGGTCTATCATCCACCACGCGCGGGCAGCGGACCGGGCAAGGCGATACTGACCTGTTACCCGATGGGTGCCGAGTATATGCGGGCGCATCGCGCCTTCCGGCAGCTCACCACGCTGCTGGTCAAAAGCGGCGCGCACGTACTCCGGTTCGACTACTTTGGTACCGGCGACTCCGCAGGTGACGGAGCCGATGCCAGCATCGGCAGGTGGGTCGAAGACATCGGCACGGCCATCGATGAACTCAAGGAGATGGCGCAGGTCCAGCGTGTGACACTGGTCGGGCTTCGTCTCGGAGGAACCCTGGCTGCTCTTGCCGCGGACGGACGATCCGACGTCGAGCAGGTCATCCTCTGGGATCCGATTGTCCGAGGTGAGCGCTACGCGCAAGAGCTGGTTGATAAGCATCGGGCTGAGCAGGCGGCCCGCCGCGGCCGGCCTGATGCCGGGACGGCAGGGGTCCACGGGTTTCCCGTCACGGCTGCCCTGCAAGCGGAGCTACGGCAAATCGACTTGCTCAACTGGCCGGGTGCAGGCGTCAGCCGAATCGACGTTGTCACCTCCTCGGCGCAAGCCGATGCAGAGGCGCTGGTTGCGCAGCTGCGAGCGCGGGCGGCGCGGGTGGCAGGCCAGGTGTGCCCGAGTAACGGCAAATGGGATGAATCCGACGCTTTCGGCTCGGCGCTCATTCCGCAGAGCATCATCCAGGGAGTGATCGGCTGCGTGATGGACGAAGGAGTGCAGGTGGCATGAGAGAGAAAGTGCTCAAGTTCGGAGCAAGCCGAGGCTTGGTTGGCATTCTGACCGAGCCTGCTCCAGGCACCCCGGTCAAGCCGAGCGTCGTCCTGCTCAACTCCGGGATCCTCCACCACGTCGGCGCTTCTCGGCTCTACGTCCAGGTGGCGCGACAACTCGCCGCTGCCGGCCACGCGGCCTTTCGTTTCGATTTCTCCGGCATCGGTGACAGCGAATCGCGCAAGGACACGCTTGGTGCTGCGGAAAGCGCCCTGGTCGAAACGCGTGAGGCAATGGATCTGCTGGCTGGCCGACGCGGCAACGACAAGTTCATCCTCTTTGGACTCTGCTCCGGCGCCGACATGGGCTTCAAGGTTGCGTGCGAGGATCCGAGAGTGGTCGGCTTGATTCAACTCGATCCGTTTGCCTATCGGACGCGCGGCTATTGGCTGCGCCACTATGGACCGAAACTCCTGAGCCCGGCCGCATGGCAGAACTTCATCCAAGTTCGCCTGCAGCGCTGGAAAGCATCACGGCAGCCGGTCTCGATAGACGAGGCGACCGAATACGTCGCACCCGAGTATCGACGTATCTTCCCACCGCGCGAGCAGGTCGAAGCAAGGCTTCGCACGCTGGTGGACCGTGGGGTCCGGTTGCTCAACATCTTTTCGGACGGACAGCCGGACCATATCAACCATGGTGCTCAGTACGCCCGTGCGTTCCCGGCGCTGGACTTCGGCGATCAGCTCCGGGTCGAGTACGTCCCTTATGCGGCGCATACCTTTACTGACCTGGGCGATCAGGGTCGAGTCATCGCGACCGTTGCCGATTGGGCAGTCCAAAACTGGAAAGAACCGCAGGCAACTCCGACCACTGCCGCCGTGCCTGCGGTCCCTGCACCCCAACAAGTTTCCGCCGGTTCGTAATGACCGATTTTCGTGCTCGACAATGGTGTGGCGCAGGGAAGACCTGCTATACTCCACTGATCGACCAGGGAACCTGACCAGGCCCCTTTTTCCCCTTTGCCATCGATCGTGATTCCAGACCCCGCCGGTTCGTCAGGCCACCAACGCATCCTCTTGGTGTCGTACCATTACGGTCCGCACACTGAGACTGGTGGTTTTCGTTGGACGAACATGGTTCCGGGCCTGCTCGAGCACGGCTGGGAGTTCGATGTCATCACTTTACAGCGGCCGGTCGATTTCGGTCGAACCGGATCAATTGACCAGCCGCCGACCGCCCCAGTCGAAGTGTTTCCGATCGAAGTACCCCCCTGGGCCGATCGGCTTGCTGCGGTTGGCCTCGGGACGGTAGACACCCTTGCCGCGCTCCTCCGGACCCTGCAGGGCGGCGGAAAGTCCCCGGCCCCCAATCCGGGCCCTGCCGGCGTCAATCCCGCAGACGTCCACGTCGTTCGCCGTGGAGCACGCTCCGGAGTCCGTGCCACGGTCGCACAAACCCTGATGGGTTTTTCGGATGCCGCCCAGCAGTCCGGGTGGACCCAGGCGGCAACCCGGATCGGACTGGAGCTGGTCCGTCGACGGGGACACCGCGCCGTGGTCGTTTCCTCACCGCCGCATTCGACCCAGCGAGTCGGTGCGGAGATCGCTCGACGGACCGGGATTCCGTTCATTGCCGACTTTCGCGACCCGTGGTACTTCGGCATCGGCGCCTCTCGACAGAACGCCAACCCGGTGCATCGCTGGCAGGGGCGTCGCGTCGAGCCGACGGTCAACCGTCAAGCTCACGTCGTGGTTCATAACACACCGGAAGCGCTCGAGGCCGTCTCGGCCGATCTGGGCATCCCGTCCGTCCATCGGCTGGCCATCCCGAACGGCTACGACGGAACACTTCTGGCGCCGCCGCCGTCGCGGGAACGCTTCATCGTCGCCTTTACCGGTGTGCTGCACCCCTGGATGGACGTTCGGGTCGTGTTGGGGGCGTGTCAGCGATTCTGCCAGCGTCACCCTGAGCGGAAAGCTCTCCTGGACGTACGTTTCATGGGAGCCGAAGCGGAATTCGGCGGCGTCAACCTGGCAGACCTTGCCGGAGCCTACGGTTTGGGTGACTGTTTCGAGCTGCAGCCGCGCAGCAGCCGCGCAGATGCGTTCCGTCTCCAGGAATCCGCAGCCGTGGTCGTCGCATTCGACTGCACCCATCCGCTCTGCGTCCCGACCAAGTTCTACGACTATGCCCGGCTCTGCGGCAGAATGCTTCTCCTGGGCCATCCGGACGGCGCCATGGCAGCAGCAGCGCGTCGGATCGGCGTGAGCGTCAGCGCCATGACCGACGATGCCGCAATCGATGCGGAAATGGAACAGGCATTCGAGCGCTGGAGTCGAGGCGAAATGACATCACCGACGGACGCCGATGGCGTCTTCGACCGACGCCGGCAAACCGAGGCGTGGGACCAACTGCTGCGGAACCTGCCGGCCTAGGTCGCGACGAGCCGGTCCGGTGCGGCGGTCCGGGCAGCGTGGATCCGCTGCAGCCACTCCTGATCCCGATCGAAGAAAATCCGAAACCATAACTCGACACTGAGCGCGCTCCAGATCGTGGCTCCATCGGCCGTCTGCGCCCGCAATTCGCGGGGGTCGAAGATGCCACGCTCGATCGCTTTCGGCGACGTGATTAGTTCCTGGACGAAGCCGCGCATCGGGCCATCGAACCACTGGCCGGACGGAACACCAAAGCCCCCTTTATCCCGTCGATCGACGATTCCGGAAGGCAACAGGTTGCGCCCAATCCGCCGCAGCAGGGTCTTGGGTTCACGCCCGGCGACTTTTTGGTCGGGAGGAACCGTGGCCAGGAATTCGACCAATCGCTGGTCGAGCAGCGGAACCCGCGACTCGATCGAGTTTGCCATGCTGGCGCGATCTTCCTGGTGGAGCAGACCCGGCAGGTAGACCCGCAGATCGTGATAGAGGCACCGATCGAGCACCTGATCGGTGGCCGCCGAGTCGAGTGGCGCCAGGTACGGAATCCGCGAGTCGTACCCGTCGAGGCGCTTTCGAAAGCTGGGCAGGAGCACCGGGTTGTCGAGGGGTGACATACCGCAGTGCAGCTGGAGCCAGAGCTGGTGCAAGCCGAGTGGAGCGTCGGGCCCTCTCCGAGCGAGCAGCCGGCGCAACGTCCCACCTATCCCGTAGCGACGCAGCGCAGCACCCAGCCGGGCCGAGGCCGGAACATGCCGGACCGGCCGCGCCGAGAGATCGAACATCGAGGTATCCCCGAACGCCGCCCGGAACTGGGCAGGATAGCCCGCGAAAATCTCATCGCCGCCGTGGCCGGTCATGGAGACCGTGACATGCTCCGCCGCGAGCCGCGATGCGGCGTAGTACGCGAAGATGGTATGTCCGGGCATCGGAAGGTCGGTATGCCACGCCAGACCACCAATCAGCGTCATGAGGTCGTCCGAATCGGGACTCGCCTCCCAATGGGTCGTACCGACGTGCCTGGCCACCGCCCGGGCGTGCTCCGACTCATCGAAGTAGCGACCGCCATCGAACCGGATCGAGAAGGTATCGAGGCGTTCCCGATGCCGGGCCGTGAGTGCCACGATCGTACTGGAATCGAGTCCTCCGCTCAGATGGCATCCGAGCGGAGCGTCACTCCGACAATGAATCCGGACCGCGTCGTCGAGCAGCACGCCGAGTTCGCCCACCGTATCCTCGAGCGAGCGTCCGTAGTTGTAATCGAACCGGAGATCCCAGTACTGCCAGGTCCGCAATGTGCCGTCTTTGAGGGACAGCGCCGAGCCCGGCTGCAGCTGCCGGATCCCGGCAAAGCAGGTTTTCTCACCAAGAGGAAACCCGTTCAGCAGATAGTCCGAGAGTCCCTGATAGTCCGGCACCCGGGCTACGCTCGGATCTTCGAGAATCGCCTTGATTTCCGACGCTGCGATGAACCGGTCCGCCCCATGGTAGTAATTGAACGGCTTGATCCCGAGACGGTCTCGGGCCCCGAACATTTCCTGTTTGCCGGCATCCCAGATCACGAAGGCAAACATGCCGTTCAACCGGTCGACGCAGCGGTGCCCCATCTCCTCCCAGAGGTGGATGATGACCTCGCTGTCGGTACTCGAGCGGAAAACGTGTCCCCGCTCGCGCAGCTCGGCAGCGAGTTCGACGTAGTTGTAGATCTCACCGTTGAAAACCAGCCAGACGGTGCCGTCCTCGTTGCACATCGGCTGGTGCCCGGCCGGCGAGAGATCCAGGATCGAGAGCCGGCGATGCCCCAGAGCAACAGGGCCGTCGACATAGAGCCCTTTGTCGTCAGGCCCGCGGTGGAGCATCGCGTCGCGCATGGCCTCGACCCGAGCCACGTCGACCGGGGCGCCCTTCAACATCCGAACGGCAACTATACCACACATCAGCGGGCTACTCCTCCGGATCCATCAAGACGGTGCGACCCTCAGAGCGAGGGGCTGCTGGACCCACCGGCAGGTTAATGTCGTCCGCATGAAGCAAAGAATGCGCCGGGTCACCCTTGCACCTCGAACCCGGTCGAAGAGGGCGCTGCGGCCTCCGACGCTGACCCTGGCGAGTAGCAATCAGCCCCGCCCCCGCCAGCACGGCACCGATCGCATCTCCGGCCGCCCTGGCGCCCTCCACAGTAAAATGCACGTCGTCATAGAAGTATCGCGACGACTTCGGCAGGATCCTGGCGAAGTCGACCAGCGGAGCCCCGAAGTCTGCGGCGACTTGGCGCGTCTGCCGGTTGAGTCGTTCCAGGGCAACGTCCAGGCTCTCGGCTCGCCAGGCCCGGCCGTCGCGCAACCGCATCCACTGCCATGCATCGGCAATCGAGTCGTTTCCGGCCCAGGTCGTCTGCTGGGTAACGAATGCCACCGCAACCCGGTTTGCCCGAAGCGCACCCGCCAGGACGCGCAGGTTACGATCAAAGGAGGCGGTGTCGACGGGCGGCATGCTGTCGGCTACCGGCGCGGCCTTCCGCAGGGCAGTCACCACCCCATACTGCGACACCAACGGAATACCCTGAAGAGCGTCCTGCTCGTCCGGAGGAACCAGACGCTTCGCCAGATAGAACAGGCGTCGCGGCAACTGAAACTCGGTTGCCAGGAAGCGAAGTTGATGCTTGATCCCGAACCGCGGCGGTAGCTCCGAAGAGGCGACATGCCGAAAGTCATACCCGAGGATTCCGGCGAGCAGGTCATTGATCCCCACAAAAACGATCACGAGGTCCGGAGCCGCATGCACGATCCGATGTACCACCATGGCGACGTGGTCATCTGACCGATCCCCTGATTTCCCCGCGTTGTACACCCGAATCCGCTGCTCCGGAAATCGCGCGTGCAGCGCATCGTGGAGCGTCGCGTGCAGCGCTTGCGTGTCATCGAGATAAAAGCCTTCGGCCGTGCTGCCCCCGACGACGAATATCCGAAACTCGTCTGCGGGCTTGGGATCGACCAGATCCGGGCCACGATAACCGGCGGCGTTGGTGGTGAATCGATTGGGCCCTTTCATTCCGGGCAACCCGGCCTCGACGTCAGTCGTCAACGCAAGGCCCGGAGGAAAGGCAGAGCGAATGTAGTACGAGGCCGGGGCGCTTCCCTTGAGACGGGCATACGGATCGGTAACCGGCGCCACCCAGAGCAATGCCTCAGTCCCCAACACAACAACGGCGACAAGGATAAACCAAGGGAAACCCGAACGCCGGGGCTGTAACACCCGGCCCTTCTCTTTCGTCATCGACGCCTCAAGAAGGCGTGGAACCAGTTGACCGTCTCCCGCAGGAACGGCTTGAAGTCATCCCGTCGCAATACCTCGTTCCGGTCGCCGGCCGGCCTGAGACGAAACCACTCGCCCAGTACGGCCCAGCGCGACGGGGTCCCGGGAAGTAAACCCAACTCCGCATCGGAGCGTCGGAATCGGGTCAGCAAGTGGTCGAAGTCACCCCACCACCAACGCGATCGCACTCCCACCGTCCAGGACGGCCGAGCAGACGGAAACCGTCCCCTGGCGGCGTCGAGCAGGAGGTTGGGGAAATCAACCCCCGCGTCGATCGCGAGTTGTAGAGACCCCCAGAAACGTCCGTTGATCTCCATCAGGTACGGTACTCCGGTCGCCTCTTCGACTTTGAACTCGACCATCGCCACCCCGTCCCACTCGAGTCGGTCCAATAACTCGACAACCTGTTCACGGAGGGTAGCGTCGAGCGGCACACTCTCGCGATAAACGCTGACCCCGCCCGAAGGCGGCTTCTCACGGATCCGCCGATGCGCAAAGAGGGCGTGAACCTGCCCGTTCCAGCGCAACGCAAACACCCCGATGCCCGGCCCCACGACCCGCTCCTGAACCATGACCGGGAACGCCGCACGGGGGAGCTGTTCCAATCGGGCCCGTAACGTCTCACGGCAGCTGGCGTAAGTGACCCCCACCTTGATCCGCCTGCCATCGTCCGCAACTACGGACCGGGCCGGTTTGATCACGAACGGCGGCCGGCCGATATCCGCAGCGGTCTCGACTTCCTCCGGTGACGTCAGCACGACACGCCGAGGAACAGCGATACCCACCTTAGCCGCTGCGGAGGAAACGGCAATCTTGTTGGAGATTGTCTCGAATCGATCCGCGGTCCCGAAAGGGAGCAGGACGTCGGGGAAGATCTCCCGCGAGGTCAGGATGGCATACAAAGCACCCTCGGACACCGGAACCAGGACGTTACAGCCGTGCCGGTCGAGTGCCTCGCGAACACTGCGAACGAATCCATCCGGATCCGACAGGGGATCGAGCAGCACGACACCGGTTTCGGCGAATCGAGAGGCTTGCCCCAGTGAGCGGGATGTCGAGGCCCCTACGACGACGCGATGGCCCCGGCCTCCGAACGCGCGAACCAGCGCGAGGGCAACCCGTTCGTCGCCGTCGGTGACCAGGATACTCTGCCGGTCGGCTCCGTCGCCGCGCGACGCGCCACTTACCATGCGCCGCTACCTGGGCCAGGCCGTTGATCCGAATCACCTCGTTTCAACCCGCGCCATAGCCCGACAAGCCCGGCAAGCGAGCGATCGATCTGATCGAAGACACGATTGAACTCGGCCTCGTCGGCCCCGTAGGGATCGGCAATTTCCCGGGCTGGCGGGTCATCGAGATCGAAGTCGGCCAGGAGCTCGATCCGACCTCCGACGCCGTAGGTCCGCAGCAACGAATCCCGGTGATCGCGTGTCATCGTCAGGAGCAGATCGGCCCGGGCGTCGTCCGGGACAAACAGACGAGAGCGATGGCGGCTGAGGTCCGCACCCCGACGGGCTCCAGATGCCTTTGCCTGGTCATGTGCGGGACGCCCTGGACCGATGAAGCCAACCGAATCGACCTCGACCTGATCGAAACCGGACTCCGCCAGACGGAGCCGGAGGGCTGCGGCCGCATAGGGGCTTCGACAGATGTTGCCGTAGCAGACTACCACCACCCGATGCGGCACCGGACGCGACCGAACCCGCTGGGCAGCCGCGCGACGGGCCGACGTATGGACCAATCGATCGACCTGCGTTGCCACCCTGCGGACGACTCGCCGAAAGAGCCCGTTGTCGATCGCCAAGCCCGAGTTTGCCATCTAGCCAACAGATGGCAATTTTCAGTCCATCGCTGCGCCAGGGCCACGGGGCATGTGCGTAGGAGCAACACCATGGCAGAAGTGTTGCATCGACGCAACATTGCCGGACAACGGATGGCGTCCAAGGCGGTCGCAGCACTGCCATCAGCCTGCCCGATTCTTGCCTGGAAGAGCACGCCCAACCCGGCGCGGTCTGCGCCCGATGTCTCTACCGAGGCTTCGGCGTGGCCGCCCGCCATCTATGGTTCAGGAGACGCCGCCGTGACCCCGCTGGCCAATCGACCCGCAAGAACGCCGTCATGACACCACCCGTCGCGGCTACCCAGAACACCCCTGCGCTCCGCCCATGGAAAGCGGGCCTCTTCCTGCTGGTGATTCTTGGGGTGTTCATCGGGCTCCTCGAGATCGGTGCGCATTTTTACCTCAAGGCCACCCGGGGCTACGACGGCAAGAACCTGATTCAGTACGCCTTCGACCCGTACAAAAACATTCTGCCGACACCGAACTACGTCGACACACGCGGCATCCGGCACAACTCGGTCGGATTCCGGCGTTCGAGCGAGGTACCCATCGAAAAGGCGGACGGCACCTATCGGATCTTTCTGATGGGCGCTTCCACAGCGTACGGCCTGGGCGGGCTGTGGCCCCAGATTCAGCGCGACTTCGAGGTGATCGACAACTCCACCACGATCGACGCATATCTGGAGCAGTCACTGGCCGACGCTTTTCCTGGAGTCCGGGTCGAGGTTATCAATGCGGCAATCACGAGCACCTGGACCCATCACAATCTGATCTATTTGAATCAGCGGATTCTGCGATACCAGCCGGACATGATCCTGTTCATGGACGGGTTCAACGATTTCTATTTCACGGGTGATGGTCACGACCAATTCGCCAGCTACGCCTACGGCGAACAGTCATCTCGAATCATGGGCGACCCGACGCTCGGATCGCTGGCCTTTCAGAACTTCTGGTGGCTGTACCGTAAGAGCGCTTTCGTCCACCTGATGACGCGCGAGCTGCGCAAAGTAGCCGCCCTGTTCCGCCGCCAGGGCGAGCGCAAGCCGCTCGACCCGGAGGTGGAACTCGGCAAGCT
Source organism: uncultured Gemmatimonas sp. (assembly GCA_964619465.1). GTDB lineage: Bacteria > Gemmatimonadota > Gemmatimonadetes > Gemmatimonadales > GWC2-71-9 > SHZU01. The sequence goes on along the minus strand of CAZUES010000001.1, from coordinate 186,633 downwards.
GCAGCGCGTATTCCCCGAGAACGCCCTGTCGATGATCCAGCGGAGCACGCTGATCGCACGCGCTGCGGGCGTGATCCCGGTCGAGATTCATCAACCACTCCTGATCCTGGAACGAGACCGGGCGGGTCTCCAGGGAGTCGAACGGGAGTTGTTCGACTACAACGTGTCGTCATATTTGCCGAACTACGAGGCGTTCATGCAGCGGGCAGTGCCGTGGATAACGGACACCGTATCCCGGACGGTGCAGCAGGCAGGTGGCCATTTCATCGATGCCACCCGTATCTACGGCGAGGCAACCGAACAGATTTTCACGGACTACTGCCATCTGACGCCTGCCGGAAACCGTCTGCTCGCTTCGTACATCGAGGCCAGGATCCGCCCGTTGATCGAAGCGGACCTGGCCGGCAAGGCCACGCAGTGACACGATCGGTTCTCCGGCGCGGAGTCGGCGCGTGAGCGCCCGCAGGAAAATCCGGGTCGCGCAGATCACCCAGAATCTGGGGGTCGGCGGGCTCGAGCGGGTTGCTGCAACCATCGCCAAAACGGTCGACAAGGATCGGTTCGAGCCCTCCGTCATCTGCATGCGCTTGCTCGGCGCATTTGGAGAAGAGCTGCGCGGAATGGGAATCCCGGTCGACGTCGTCGAGCTGCCACCTGATCGTCCGGACTACTTTTCGTTCGTCAAGATTGCCCGGTATCTCCGCGAGCGGCGAATCGACGTGATTCATACGCACAATACCGAGGCCATGGTCAACGGCGGACTGGCCCGCTTCCTCTCTTTTTTTCCGAGGCACATCCACACGGACCATGCGCGGAATTGGCCCGATGCGATGAAGCAGCACGTCTTCGAACATGTCATGTCGTGGGGCGCCCGGAAAATCGTCGGCGTTTCAGACCACACTACCGAAGCCCTGCACCGATATGAGTGGATTCCACGACGGAAGCTGATGACCATCGTCAACGGCATCGATCCGCTGCCGTTCGACCTGCCCTTCGATCGCGAAGCTAAGCGCCACGAGCTCGACCTGTCCGGGAAGGGGCCGATCATCGGCGTCGGTGCGCGCCTGGTCGACCAGAAGGCCCACCACTATCTGATCGATGCGGTGGCGCAACTGCAGACCCGACTCCCCGACCTGGTCCTGCTGATCGTCGGAGACGGCGAGCGACGCTCCGACCTCGAAGCCCAAACCCGCCGACTCGGCGTCCAGTCCCAGGTCCGATTCGTCGGCGAACGGCTCGACTACCACGAGTTGCTCCGCAGCTTCGACATCTTCACGCTGTCCTCGGTCTGGGAGGGGCTTCCCATGGTCATTCTCGAAGCCATGGCGGCACGCTGTCCGATTGTGTCGACGGCAGTCGGCGGCATCCCCGGGACAGTAACCGACGGCGAATCGGCCTCGCTGGTGCCGCCGGCCGACCCGACCGCACTGGCCAACGCCATCGAACGACTCTGGCACGATCCAAAACGGCGGGCCACCTATGCGCATGCGGCGCGCGCCCTGTTCGACGCGCGGTACAGCGCCAGGGCGATGACCGCCCAATACGAAGCGCTCTATGCCGGTGAGACGCCGAGAACGACCTGGACCTCGCCACCCGCGCCGATCGTCGGTGGATCCGAAGCAGAGCGAGCGCCGTGAGGCTCAAGCGCATTGTCGAGCGCGCGGCCGTCGCGAGCGGCCTGCTCAGCTACCTGCGCACGCGTCGATCGGGCGCCCTGATCCTCGCCTACCACAACATCGTGCCCGACGACTACCCGCCAGCCGGCGATCGATCGCTCCACCTTCCCCGTTCCCGGTTTGCGGCACAGCTCGACGAGTTGCAGTCGACCTGCGACGTGGTGCCGCTCGATGCAGCGTTCGACATCTCCGCAAGCCACAGCCGGCCGCGAGTCGCCATCACGTTCGATGACTGCTACCAGGGTGCGGTGAAGCTCGGCGTGACCGAACTCGCCCAGCGCGGCTTGCCGGCAACGTTCTTTGCCGCGCCGGGCATGGTCGACGGGAAAACCTTCTGGTGGGACGGACTCGCCGACCCGGCCACGGGCCTTTCCGCTGCAACCCGCGAGTACGTACTGACGATCTGTCAGGGGCGAACGGACGCTGCGCACCACTGGGCAACCACTACCGGGACACCCTGGCAAGAGCAGGAGGGGCCTTGCGTGTCGTGCACCAGCGCCGCATTGGACGCGGCGGTCGCCTCGGGAATCATTACCCTCGCAAGCCACACCTGGAGCCACCCCAATGTCAGGACGCTCGAACCGGAGGATCTCCGCGAGGAGCTTACCCGTACCCGGCAGTGGCTTGCGAAGCACGCGGGGGGCGCGGCCCGTCCGTGGATTACCTGGCCGTATGGTCTGTCAAATCAAGCGGCCCATGAGATCGCACAGGCCGAGGGGTACGAGGCCGGGTTCCGCGTGGATGGAGGATGGATGACCGACAGGACAATTGGGTTCGACCTGCCCCGGTTCAATGTCCCGGTCGGTCTCTCGCTCGACGGCTTCCGAATGCGGCTTGCCGGGCTGTTGACACGTTAGACGGCGCGGGCCAGCCGGAATCGCCGGCGGATGGCTTGCGGTGCCGCCAAAACGGCCTGCCGGATCCACGCCCGATCCTCGTCGACCACGACGAAATGCCATCCCACGACAAGATAGGCCACCGCGCCGATCGTTCCGATCACAACAGCGGCGATCAGACCATCCACCTGGAATGCCAGGACCGGGACCACCGCCAGCGCGGCAAGCAATAGCAACTTGAGATTCGGCGCCCATCGATACGCAATCGGGAAAAGCCGCTGTGCCCAGCGATAGGTCAGCTGGAAGCGCACCCAAAACGCCAGTACGGTGGCCGCTGCCGCTCCCATAGCGCCGAACGGCGGTATCAACAGGAGATAGAACACGATGCAAACCACCGCCGAGATCCATACGGCGTAGCTGGCATAGCGGGTCTGTTCCGACACATCGATGCCGAAACGAGCCGCTTCCGTCCAGGTCTGGAGTTGATAGGCAAAGAGAATCACCGGAACGAGTACAACGGCACCATGGTAGCCCGGGTCGGACATCACCAGCAACAGCGGTCTGACAAAAAGGGCAATCGCCACGGCCAGCGACACGGTCACGAGATTCAGGTGACGAAAGCCTCGATCGGCCTCGGCGTCCCGCTCTTCGAGCGGAGCCGACGCCTGCTGAAACCGGATCGGGTTCCAGGCCCGGAGAAACGGCGCCGCCGCCAGCGCCGAGGCGAGCATCCCGAACTGGTACGCCAGGGAATAGATCCCGACAACCGCTAGCCCGGCAACCGGTTCGAGTACGAAGCGATCACCAAATGCCAGGATGAACGACCCTGCCGCCATGAACTGATATGGCACGCCGAACCGCCGAAGGTTGCGGAGCGCCGGGCGCGTGACCGTCAGCCCTGTCTGGCTCAACATCCAGATCGAGGTGGCCACTCCGACGATCAGACTGCTTACGAAATTGCTCCAGAGAATCCCGATCGGGCCCATGTTGAAGCCGACCAGAAGCAGGATGTTGAGACTGAGCTGCAGCAGCAGCTTGGTCAGCGAAACGGCCATATATGCCGTGGCGCGCTGGTCCGCCTGCAGTTTGAGCAACGGCACCACGGCCAGCGAGCCGACCGTGATGTTGACACCGGCCAGAACGATCATTCCCGGCGTCGCGGCCCCGCCCATGGCGTGGGCACTGATCGGACCGGCGGCGAGCACCACGAGCAACGTGGCAACGGCATCCAGGCCGAGTTGCAGCACGAATGCGCTGACCAGAACCTCATTTCGTTCCTGGTCGGTGGTCGCTTTGAAGTAGAAGCGGAGCACCCCCATCGTCATCCCGGCGCTGACGAGAATGATGGCGACTTCAACCATCAGGTCGAGAAAATGCAGCAGCCCGTAATCCGCCGGCGAGAGGAGGCGGGTATAGATGGGAAGCATGATGAGCGAGGCCGCCCGGCTGAGCACGGTTGCCAGTCCGTAGATCAGCGCATTGACAGCCAGCTTACCACCAGCAGGTGCAGCGGCTTGCGACGTCACCCTTTCGACTCATGAGCGTAAGGAACCAACTGCTTGAGCTTGAGCCAGTGCTTCTCGTAGACGTGCCAACTCGCAACGGCAACCAGCCAGGTGAGGCCGATAGCTCCGACGAAGAGGACGGCCTGCGCAGGAGCCTCGGTGCCCCCAACCCGCGGCAGCCCACCGGCCAGAACGACCCGTTCCCGAATCAGGTTGCGCAACGGCACGTGGAAGAGATAGAGGCCATAGCTGTACTTGCCGAAACTCTGCAGCAAGCGGGTATTGAGAACCCAGTGCAGCCGGGATCCCGCCGGCGTGGCAAGGGCATAGAGCAGTAAACCGCCGAACAGCAACGCGACCAGAGAATAGCCCGCCAGCTGCACATCACGGTCGAGCGCCGGCAGCAAGCCTTTCCACCCGATCGACTGGCCGAACGCCATCAGGGCGAAGAGACCCACCCCCCCGACAAACAGCATTTGCCGCCCGGACCGCCCCAGCAGCGGCAGGGAATAGTTGCCGCGAACCGCGAGCGCGATCAGCCCACCGAGCGCCAGTCCGTCGAGCCGCGCCGGCAGCAGCGTATACGAAGCAATGCCATCGGGCTGAACGATATCGAAAGCCAATCGTACCAGCGGCGACAACGCCAGGATGGCAAGACAGGTTCCGATCATCGCCCGACGGCTCAGGAAGAACACGACCAGCGGCCAGATCAGGTAAAACTGCTCCTCGACCGCAAGCGACCAGAGATGCGTGGTATGGGACGGCATTCCGCTCCACCCGTCCCGCGCCATCAGTACGTTGCCCAGATAGGTCCAGAGCCAGACCCGCTGATCCGAGGTGGCATGTTCGGCCGCATAGTGATCGAATACGGCGGGAAAGATGATCAGAATGACGAAGAGAAAGGCGTAGTAGAGCGGGAAGATCCGCAGAGTACGCCGCGCATAGAATCGCCGGAAGAAGCCGTCGCCGCCACGCGCGTCCCAGAGGATGCCTGTGATGAGGAAGCCGGACAGCACGAAGAAGAGGTCGACCCCGATCCAACCAGTTTCCAGCAGCGCGACCACGACCTCCTCGGCGTCACCGGTCGGTCGCATCATGGCAAAGTGGAGCAACATGACGATCAGGATGGCGGCGCCCCGCAAACCATCAACGACCGCGATCCGACCCGAGGATGCGTCAGCCAGGCCGGCGACCGAAGATCCAGGCTCCGCCGCCTCGGCAACCGGAGGAACCGGAGCCACCGAACTCTTGGGCTCGGCCGAGGCCGTCGGCGTCAGTGTTCCAGCAGGCACGAAAATCCACCAGGGGTTCGGGTTGGCCGGGCCGCCTTGCACAGGCTGGGCACGCGGCGGCTGGACCGAGTATCGGCACTGGCTGGGGGAGCAATCATGGTGCCAGGAACCAGGTCACGGTGGTCAGGGCATTACACCCGCGTCGACGATTCCCTCAGCTGAAACCTCCGACGCGAGGCGATGACCGGCCTGGTTCCAATGCCCGTCCCAGTCGATGTAGAGGGGCTCCTGCCGGGTCGCGCTCCAGGCCCTGAACCTGGGCAACAAATCGATCACGGGAATGCCCAGGCGTTGGGCAGCCTCGGTCATGACCCGTTGCGGGCGATCGAGTTGCATCGCGGTCGGAGCAACCTGGGCTCGGTCGACAAACTCGGTAAACGCGCTGTCGGTCAACTGGACGTGAAGCGGCAAGAGCAGGAGGGCAACCCGAGTATCCGGGCCGGCTACCGCCTGAAGCTTACCCAGCAACTTTTCGGTCATCTCGAATCCGCGGGCCAGCTTCTCCGACGGCGGCTCATGAAAGAGGTCAACGATGTGCTGATTGAGCTCCCGACCGGTATCGCGGATCTCACGCCGATGGCGCACCTTCCGCCAGAGCGTGTAGGTCTGGAAGCGGGTTGCAATGAAGGCCTTGAGCTGGATCTTCTTGTACGCCCAGTATGACTTCGGCTCGCGGTGTTGCTCCACCAGCGCGCCGTCCTCCATCCGATGCCAGTCCTCGCGCAGATTGTCGCTAATGTCGTTGTGCAGCGTCATTGCGACCAGAATCAGGTCGGGCTTCCACTTCGCAGCATACTGGGTGTAATAGCGGAGTTGATCGTCGGTACCCCACCCGCTCGTGCCACCGTTGATGACCTCTACTGGACGGCCGGTTCGCTCCGACAACCCCCGCTCCACCAGGCTTGGCAACGAGGCCTCGAACGGTACCTGCATGGCCTCCATGAAGGAGTCCCCCAGGACGAGAACGCGATAGGTACCGGCCGCCTTCTCCAACTCATGCTCACGATCCCGCATCCCTTCCGAGTTGAATGAGGCTTCGTGACCGAACTGGGGCAGATATCGAGTCAGACTCGGCCAGTGCATCACGAGCCCATAGCGGTCTTGATGCGAGAGGCCGGTCGGTTGCGGAGCAAGAAAACGGACGGCCGTCTCGGTCAGGATAAAGGCTATCACCAGCGCGATCAGCACCATCGTCCCGTTGAGGAGCCAATTCCGGAGTCGCTGCTTCATCAGCCTATGACCGTTGAAGGAAGGGGATGTCGCTGCCCCGGGCGTACCGACGGTCTGCGCACCGGTAGAGGCGGGGATCCAGTCGGCGCCGGCGTCAGCGCCCGCATGTGCCGGCGATAGACGAACGGAACGGCGGTGCCTACGGCTATCAGCAACCAGATATGGGAGAAATAGAGCAGCGAGAGGAAAACGCCGTTGACCATAATCGCCAGCATGCTGGCACGGATAGCATCCGCCAGTATGCCCAGCGAACGTAGTTCGACGATCTGAGGCGACGTTCCCACCAGCTTCGCAGTGTCGCGCTGGACTTTACCGAGTCCCTTCCAGGTATGCCAGGCAAGCATGCCCGACGACACGACCCCGACCAATCCCCATTCAGAGAGGAGCTCGACGTGCATCGAGTGGGCCACCAGGCTGCCGGACAGGGACCGCCCGAACTTCATCAGCTGCGCAGTAGTGGTGAAGTCGTCCAGCACCCAGCGGAAATTATTCGCGCCGACTCCGAACAGCGGGTAGGCCTGCCACATCCGGAAACCCATCCGCCAGATCTCGAGCCGAACGTCCGCCGTTTCGTCGGATAAGTCCGTCGTACTGCGGATTTCTTCCCAGTACGCGGGGCCGGCCAGCATAGCGAACACGATGCCGGCAAGCGCGATCAGCGTGAACCCGGTCACCTTCCGCGGTGAACGCCAGAGGCAATAGAATACGACCGAAAGCAGCCCGAGGAATCCACCTCGCGACACATTCTCTTGAGCGACCATGGCCGCAGAGAATACCGCCAGCGCGACGAGCAGTAGCCCACGCACGATCCATCGCTTATCGACAAAACAGAGGAAGTAAGCGAACGGTGCCGCCATCCCGATCATGGCCGCAACGTAGTTTTCATCCTGCGCTCCGTCCGACCCGGCCGGACCGTAACCGCCGTTGCGCATGGCGAACAGGGCGACGTAGGTAATCACCAAGACCAGGGTATAACTCCACCACTTCACCTGCCGGACCGTCGTGACGACGGACTGGAGCGTAAAGCAAATGGAGAAGAACAACACCGTCATCGCGATCAATCCCTGGTAGGCCCAGTAGTTGTTCGCGGCAAACGGAGTCATGATCCCGAGACCAGCCAGGATGACCAGAAACCACCAGGTATGCGGCGCCCACTGCTTGTCTTTACGGAAGATCCAGAGCCCAAGCGAGAGCGCCGAGACAATCATCGGGATTCTGAGCGGGATATGGGGCCGGGCAAACTCGAATACCAGCCAGATCAGGAGCAGTATGAACGGGAAACCGAGAGCCTTCGGGATACGGCGAGGCACCGCCCCCGCACTCCGCAAAGGCGCCGCCACTGCGCGCCCGCCCAGGGCAGACGCGCCAGCAACATGGTTTCCGGAAATCACCGTCATTACCTCACCTTGAGCATGGCCGGTGCCATAGCTTTACCCCGGTAGGCAGCGTCGAACTGTTGCGCAAGCGCAACACAACGACCTTTCGAAGGACGTTCGCCAACATCAGGTTGCGCCCGCGTCGACCTGGAGCATCACCTTAAGATGGCGACGCGACCGAACCGCCGTCCACGCCTGCTCAAAGTCAGCCAGGGGGAATACGGTACCCAGAAACGGACTGGTATCGAGCGAGGACATGGTAGCGAGGGCTTGATCGAAATCCTGCCCGTTGCTGCCGACCGAACCGATGACCGTCCGGTCGAACCCGACGATGTGCTCGAAGCTGAAAGCGCTCTCAGCGTAAGGGAAACCGAGCAACAGCAGCGTCGCCCCGGTTGCCGAGCGGGTCAGCAGAGCGGAAAGGGCAGCCTGGTTTCCGGTCGCCTCGATCAGCCACTCGAAGCGGTCGAGCCCGGTCATCTCGGTCGTCGTCGTCACCGTGTCGCCCAGCAGCGCCAGACGGCCGGGATCGCGGTCAATCAAGGTGACGTCGTGCCCCCGCAACGCCAGTACCCGGGCAGCCAGGTGTCCGATGGTCCCTGCCCCGATCACGGCGCAGCGTCGCGGCGGGTCTCCGCTCGCCTGGGAGCCGAGTCGTCTCAAGCCCTTGATGACGACGGCCAGCGGCTCGGTCAGGGCGGCGGTGTTCAATCCCACCCCGACTGGCACTTTGTGCACGTACCGCGCGCGCGTCACGAGGAAGGTGGCATACGCCCCATCCTGCCCGATCACCCCCACCTCGCGGCGGTCGCGACACTGGATCGCGCCATCCGCCCGGCAGAGATCGCATTCGCCACAGCCCTGGATGCACTCGACGACGACCCGATCGCCTTCGGCCAGATCGGTAATCCTGGGTCCCAGTCCTACGACCGTTCCGGAGGATTCATGCCCGGGAATGATGGGATAACTGGCCATCCCGGACTTGTAGTAACCTAGCGTTCCCTCGAGAATCTCGAGGTCGGTTGCGCAGATACCGACGTACCCGACGCGAATCAGTACTTCTCCGGGCTTGAGGCTCGGAATGACGCGATCTTCGATGCGCGCCTTGTGCGGCGCGCTGATCACCACAGCCGGGAAACCCCGCTGCGAGAATACCTCGGCCCGACGCCCCGGGCTGTCGATTCCACGACTGTCCATGATCCCTTCGACCGTTCCCATCGTCTTGGCATACCGGAACCGAAGGATCTCCCCGGCTAGCGCCCTGAACCTGCCGGCGCGGAGTGCCAGCCACAAGTCATGCAGACACCATCGGACCTCTCGCCAGATCTGGCCCGGGATATGACGGAGCACCAGCAACCCAACCCAGCGCGCCGCCATCGCCTCGCGATAATATCGCTGCCGGACCTTCGGCCAGGTTTCGGTATGCACATGAATGATGCAGGCATCCGGCTGATAGACGACCTCGCGCCCGCTCAGCTTCCAATGCTTGGACCACTCGATGTCCTCGAGCCCGGGCAGGCCTTCATCGAACGGATGCAGCTCCCAAAGACTTCGCCGTACCGCTGAATTGGCATTGTTGGCAAAGTACTCCTCGACCTGCATCGAGTGCGCCTCGGTCGGGAACACCCGTTCGAAATCCCTCGCCTCGGAAAACTTGGAAATGGGATGGCCCCGCTGACCACCGTAGACCATGGCGGTTTCCGGATTGCGGAGCGGCGCCACCAGGTTCTCGAGCCAGTCTTCGTCAGACGGAATCGCGTGTGCAGATACGATCGCGATGAAAGCGCCCTGCGCCTCGCGAATACCAAGATTGAGCGAATACCCGAAGGTGAAATCTTCCGAGCGAAGGCGCAGGATACGAGCCCCGTGGGCCGCCGCAATATCCCGGGTGTGATCGACCGATCCCGAGTCGACCAGAATGACCTCGAAATCCCGGTATCGCTGACGTGCCAACGCCTCGAACACTTCAGGCAGCCACCGCTCTTCGTTGAACGAGCGGATCACGACGCTCGTCTCGGGACGACGGGTCGCAGTGGTCGAGACGACCGGGGCGGCAAGTGAAGACGTCACTGACACGTCAGCCCGCCTTCTCCAGGCTCGAGAGCTGCACGGCGACGGTCGTCTCGAATACCCCGCCAGGCGCCAGCTGCGCCGACTGCCCGCGCGCAACCGCCTCGGTAAGATCTTTCGGCATGTTGGTGCATGGCTCCAGCACCGCCGTGTAGCAGTCACGCCAACCGCCATACGCCAGGAACAACCAGAGATAGGGCATCCGGGCGACATCATAGTGCATCCGGAGCGCGGCCCCCCGGGCCGAATCGTCGACGCCACACCATCCCGCCGGCAATCCGCCCAGATAGATGAACTCCTGCGCACCCGCCGACTGCGGGGGCACCTGGCGGAGGTCGACCGTTCCTCCATTACGCGCCGGACCGGCGGGCCAGGAAAATCTCTCGGTTGTGGCCAGCCAGGTTCCGAAACTCGGGTCGACGGCCTCGACCCATCCACCCGGCACAACGAGCCGGCATTGATCCGTCAACGCAATGGGCAGGTGCTGCTTGAAAAGAAAGTGAAACGGCTCCGCCTCACGACTTTCGATCCGATAGGTCACCCGGAGAGTATCCGCATCGGCAGCAAGCGAGAACTCTTTGGAGCAGACCACCCGTCGGCGATTCAGCTCGGCCGTCAATCGGAGCCGAGCCGAGCCGCCATCCCCATGGTCCGCAACTCGCCATGCCGTCTGCCACCACTCGCCGTGGTCGGGCAAGTCTCGGCCTTCGAAGAGGCCTGCCCCATCGTTAGGGAACAACTCCTCCCATCCACCGGCCCAGACGTCATCATACACGGCATCCGGACCAGGGCGCCCCAGCGGAACGCCCGGGCGATGCCAGATCCACTCGCGCCGCCGCACCCGGTCCTCGAGCGACCACACGCGGCCACCAAGCTCGGGAATCACGACCGCCCGCACCTGATCGTTCTCGAGGGCAAGCGCCTCGAATCCGTCGACGCGAAGCGACTCGAGCACCGCCGCCATCAGCGTCGCCTCCCCGGCAGCCAGCCCTTGACCAGACCGCCGACGAACGAACGCACCATGAGGTAGAGGGTTTCGGCCGAGTAGCGGAGATCCTTGCGATCCAGATCGAAGAAGGCAAGCGGTGGACGGTAGGACGCGAAGACATCGCCCCAGCTGATCAGCCCGGCCCGTCGATAGGCGAGCACGGTGCGCGCATCGGATCGGAGTACGATGTGCTTGAAGTGCTTGCCGGACGGTCCTACGGCCTCGACCGGCTGCCCGATCAGATCGAGATAGTGAAGCCAGCAAAGATCCACACCGGCGTAGGGGGCTGCATCGCCGCCTCCTGAGAGCCTGGGATTGGCCTCGATCAGCTTGACCAGACCATCGCGGGTATCCCGCTTGACTTCGATCTCACAGATACCGGCGTACTCGATGCTGCGGAGGAACTTATCGCAGATTTCATCGGCCTCCGGGTCGTCGACCGGCTCGCTCACACTGGCAGGGCCGAAGCCGACCGGCTCACACCGGAGTTCCCGAAACATGGCCCGCGCAATTCGGCGACTGCCGGCATCATAGACCGCCAGATAGACCCGCTTGGCAGTGTCCGGACCCTCGATGATCTCCTGCAGGATGACCTCCGGATTCGCCGCGCGAGCCAACTGCCAATGCTCGAGCAACTGCTCCGGGGTCGCCGCGATTGCTACCTTGGCATATGAAAGCGGATGTCCGTCGGGAAAGACCTGCCACTCGCGAAAGTGACCCGGTTTCATGAGGCACGGGAACATCGCGCTCCGACCGAATGTTTCGACCTCTTCCGCGGTGCGCACCAGCTGCGTCCGAGGCAGCGGCATCCCATGCCGGGCGGCAAGGTCATACTGAGACGGTTTATCCGCCAGCAGACCCTGCAAGCGCACGCCGGGGGACAGTACGAAGTGAGCGCTCAACAGCGCCTCATGCCGGGCGATAGCAGAAACGAACTGATCCGCGCTTGCGATCAGAACGGGGCGTCCACCCAGTTCCGCCGACAAGGCGAGCATGAAGCGCACCCAGCCGTCGGGATCGCTGTCCGGGTTGGGACAGAGGCGTGCGGGACCGTAGACCGAGCGGAATCCAGGGTAGTCGGCGTGGCAGTCGAAGCAGACGGCCCGCACCCCGCGACGGACCAGACTGCGAACACCCAACACACCAGTCTGGTACGCGCCGGCAATGACCGCCGACGGCCAGCCGGGAAGCGCCCGCTCGGGGGTCGTCACCAAAGCCGTCCTCGACGCAGATTCCGGACAACCAGATCCCACGTCCAGCGCCACTGCATCCGCCGCCACTCGCCAGACGGCAGCTCCGCATCAGTGCGGCGCGCCCTGAGCCAGTCGAGCAGGGTCCCGACCGGAACGAACCATCCCGGCTTGGCGGCGAGGCGGCGCAAGAGACGCTCCGTCTCCGGATCGACCTTGCCATCGGCGACGAACCCTTTGCCAAGATGAGTCGCGACAATACAAAATCCGCCCTCGGCCTCCAATCGATCTTGCGCAGCGGGCGATATCAGCTGATTGAATTCACGCACGCTCTCGGCGTCCGAGGCTGAAAACCACCAGGGGATCAGCGGGCGGCGCGGATCCCGATACGGCATCGAAGGATTGATCCGGTGCAGATTGATCTCGGCGTAGGTCAGATTCCGGATGTAGGTGATCTCACCGGCGAAATCGCCCCACCACCAGGGAGATCCCTCGATGTGCCCCTGGTAATAGTCCGGGGCCCGCTCCTGAACCCGTTTGAGTACGGTGCGGAGCAAGGGATCGTCGAACCGGTCGAGCCCCCAGTAGAGATTTTCGCGGTTGTACGAGTGGTTGGCATAGACCCGCGGCGGACCGCCGAAGAGTTCCCGATAGCGTGCCAGCGCCCGCTCGGTCCGGTCCCTGGTCGAGCTTTCCATCGTTGCGCCGTGGTAGGCGATCTCGAAGCCACGACGTTCGAGGTCGCGAACCAGTTCGAGATAGGCCTCATCCTCGAGTGTTTCGGACGTCGCGAAGTCAGGACTGCCTTCCGGACAATCGACCGGCCAAACCGTTTTCGTCGTCCGCAAACCGAGTTCGTCGAGCAAGCGATAGATGGGAGCCACATTCGCCACCGTGGCAACGTCGGTGTCGTCCATGATCGTGAACGCGAACCGGCGGCCGTCGGGAAAGGTCAGCCCCACGAGACCTCACAGAGTGCGGCCGCATCGGCATGCCGGGCGGCAAACCCCGTCATATCGAACGGCAGGACAGCATCTGCCAGCTGCCCGAACGCTGCATCGCGAATGAACTGGCGGAACGGCTCGTTGCGCTCGGTCTCGGCAAAGCGAACTGCATTCGGTCGGACGCCACGATCAGCCAGAGCGCCGAGAAACGCGAACTCGACCCGCCGCTGAAAGACCCGACACGACATGACGAACGCCTCGATCACACCGTCGGTGCCCACCAGGCAGGACAGAATCTCGCCGTGGCTGCCGGTTCGATCGGAAAGGGACGCTCCGAAGAGCCGCCCCCCTCGGTCGATTACCTCGCCGACCTCATCATCGGTCCACCGCCGCCCGTTGGCGTTGAACTGATTGGTCTTATTGATCAGTTGGACGGCCCGAGTGCGATCGCCCGCCGTCCGGTCGTGGATGACGAGTCGCATCTCGAGGTCCGCCAGGAATCGCGTCAGGTCGGCACCCTCAGCCTCGACTGGCACCATCCCCTCGAGCCGACGACGGTACATCGCCGTGCGCTCACGATCCTCGGCCGTGAGGTCGCGTCGTTCGAAGAACCCGGCGATGGATTCGAGCAAGGCGGGCAGCTCGTCATCGCGAGACGGAAAGGCAAGCACCCGAACCTCGGGCAGCGATGCTTCGACTTCGGCACGCTCGATCGGGTTGTCGTCGACAAACACGAATGAGTCGAGCCCGAGGTTGAGCTGGCTCGCCAGCTGCCGGATCTGGGCCGACTTGGCGTGATAACTTGCGCAGATGGCGACGAAGTCCGCTTCCGCAAGCGCCATCTGTCCCGCCCGGAAGGGAGGCAGCACGACGGTGTCGTCGTTCCGGGTTACCGCAGCAAGCAGGGCCCCCTCACGCTGGATCCGGCCCAGCAGCGTCTGATAGACGTAATGCCGATAGCCGACACCCTCGGGACCATACTTGATGCCCTCGGGGCCGTCTTCGGCGATGACCCCGGACCACAGCGTATTGTCCAGATCGGTAATCAGTACCTTGGCAGACGCACGCTTCGGCGTAAGCAGCCCGGCAACGATTGCCTCCGCAACCTTGCCGAGCCAGTTGCCTCCAACCGGACAGCCCGACCCGAAGTAGCTGCCCATGCTGAATGCCTCGGCCGGAAGCAGGGTCGCTCCGGTTTCGGCCGCGACTGCCGCCAGCCCGTGCTCGAGCGCGCGGTTGTCGGCTTCCGTACCGGTCGTCGGAGGAACCGGCGCCGGCAGGTAGGCAACGAAGGCAGACCGCCCACGCAATCGCTCGGCAACGCGGCGACCGCGGTCGAGCAGGTCGGACACTACGGCTCGATCCGCAGGCACCCCGCTCCGCCAGTCGAGTTCCGGCACCAGATCCCAGGGTAACAGGAGGTATGCCTCGGCACCCTCGGGTCGGGTCGATGCCAGATGCTGCTGCAGCGTGTTGAATGGCAGGAAACGAGGTTGCGCCGCGACGCCGTGCCGGGCACCAACGGCCTCGAGGTACAACTTGAACGGGTCGGGAGTGCCCGACGCCCCAAACAGAAACTTGAGCTCCGGACCGCCGGAAAACGCGGCTACGATCCGACGCGCCTCGAGAAAATTCATCGATCGGTCCTTACACACCCTGCGCTTCGAGGTACTGCGCCACCGCCTCGAATGAGGTCAGCGCCAGCGAGTCGGCCACGTCGATCTGAATCGAGAACTCGCTCTCGATTGCCGCGACCAGTAGCGCATGCGCCAGCGAATCCCAGGCGGGCTCACTGTCCTGCGCAACCGTCGTGAGATCGGCGCCGTCAGGCAAGCTGAGCACAGCGCGGAACACCTCTTCGAGCTTATCCTTCACATGCTCCTGCACGTCACCTCCTAGAAAACTTCGTCCGAACCGCCGTCGCCACGCATCAGCCACCAGTCCGACAACGGAGTCTCGACGAGCGCACTGTCCTTCGTTACGTCCCGCACCAGCAGGTGTACGTTCCCCGAAAGCGGAAGATACCACTGGCGTCGGAGCAATCGTGTTACGGCCGGCGAGGAGGTACTGGCGAGAATCGCGTCCCCGCCGAGGTCTCGCGCCGCGCGCTCGGCGGCTCCGAGCAAAGCCAGTCCGGCCGCCCGGTCGTCGACCCTAAACAGCAGATCCGACAAGGTGGCGACCCGGATGCCGCGCAACCGGCCGTCCCCGCCGACCCGCGGCTGACGGACGATAGCGATACCTCGCAACAGCCCGGTACCATCGCGCGCAGCGAGCCACCGGTACAGCATGTTTCCCGCCGGGTAACGTGGCAAAAGGTAGGCCGAGTTGCGGACGACGCTGCGCGGCAATCCCGGTCGAACCGATTCCCAGAGCCGGTCGATTTCTGGAGCGATTTCCTCTGGATCGGCCGGTTCCGCCACCAGGCCGACGCTGGCCAACCGCATCGCCCCGGCAGCCGCCCGCAGGGCAACACCCCCAGCCCACCCGCCGACCGTGGCCAGCCTGGTCGCCCGGGCCACCCTGAGTGCCGGATCGACCCATGAGGGCAGGCTGGCAATCCCCAGCGCCGCCGGATCGAGGCTCTCCATGATCCGATGGGGTGCCAACGGTCGAATCCAGTTGGCAACCGCGCCCAGATCGGTATAACCCAGGGCCGTGAACAGGCGGCGCGCAGGAGCCGCAACGGCGAGACCTCCGCTCCGTGGCAAGGCAGCGACCGCTGCTTTGAGCACGGCATACCCGACCGGCCCGTTTCGAAACTCCGGCAGCACCATCAGCCCTTTGACCCAGTATGCGGGCCAGTCGGCTGCGCCATCCCAGACGCGGATCGGAATCGTGGTTACAAACCCCAGAACCCGACCGGCCTGAACGGCAATCCAGGTGGGAGGGGGAAGCCCCGGATCAGCAACATTCCGCGCGGCAGCAACGGCTCGAGAACGCGTCACCGAGTCCACCGTTGCCTCAGGGCTCCAGGTTGCCTGAAGGAAAGTGGTGAGCTCCGGAGCGTGCCGATCCTCGGCCGGAATGATCTCGAGGCGCGACCGACCGGCTGCGCTACCGGACACCGGCGTCCCTCGCCGTTCCATCCAGGACGCCCTGCGCGACGATGCGCGCCATCAGATCCGCGCCGAGATCGGTGAAATGTGAGTAGTCGACGAAGTAGTCGCCGCTGGATGGGATCCTGCCTTCGGCTTCGATCAGCGTAGTCCCGTACCGCTCTGCCACTCGACGGATTACCTGATTGGCATCCAGGTCGATAGTCGCCATGACCCGTTCGGACGCCCGAGGATAAGACGTCGCCATCAGGTTGATCAGGTGCCGCCGATCCGAGCCTGAGGCCTCCTCGGCGCAGATGAAACGATTGGTGTGAGTCACCAGCATCACGCTGGCTCCGCTGGCAGTCACCGCAGCAACCAGGCGATCGAGATGGCGTTCGAAGAGTGCCATCCGGTCGGGAGGCGTTGACTCCCAGACCCAGTCTGCTCCGGCTGCGCTGCGCAATCGTCCAAGCTTCCACTCGCGATAGCCGGTGATCGCCGAAACCGGAATCAGACTCTTGAGCGAGTTCTTGACCCGATCGAAGAGACGGGAATCGAGTAAGGTCGGATCGAGTCCGAGAACCCGTGGGGGCGGCGGCACCGCGCCACGCGGCGGCAGGGCCTCGGGGAGCGGTACCGTCGCCAGGTAGAACGATGGTGAGGGATAGATCACGACGACATCCGGCGCGATCCGTGTCACGACGCGCTCGTAGTACGGGACCATGGTCAGCATCGTCATACCCGGCAATGCCGTATTGACGACCTCGAAGCGACCCGAAGCCAGCGAATCCAGGATGCCCTGCATCCGACTCGGGTATTCGGCCCCTTCCGACTCCTGCAAACCAAACGTCTCGGAGGCGCCGAGCACCGCGACTCGGGTAACCCCGGCTTCGGGAACGAGGCGGATATCCTCGCCGCGAAAGCCCTGGTTGTTCATCCGCCATTTTTCATAACGGTAATCCGGCCGACCACGCGTACCAAGCGAGTCCGACATCGTCAGGCGCTGCTGGGAGTGAGGGCTGCCCAGCCGGGTTTCCCAGTACAGGGCGTCGTCCACGCGGGCGGTCAACTCACCGACGAGTACGAATGCGACAAGGATCACGATTGCCCGGAGCACCATCCCGAACGTGATGCCGCGCCAACGACTGCTCACCGGCACCTCCTTGCAGCCGATCGGCCACCAGATCCGAGCGTCACTTCAGGCATCAGAACTGGAAGTACAGAAAGGGAGAATGCCTGAGCCCCATGATGATGGCAAAGCAGACACCGAACGCCGTTGCAAGGGCAAAGTTGTTGCGGAACTTCGGCTCATGCTTCATCTCGAGAGGATTGGGACCCAGGGTTGCCCAGGCCGCCGCTATGCCAAGCGCCGTCAGGGCAAGCGGCAGAGCCGGCACGGAAGTCCCGACCGTCGGAACGAACATCTTGCCCAGCAAGTCAGCCATCATCGAGAAATCGGTCGAGCGGAACGGTACCCACCCGAGCACCACGAAGAACCACATCGCCGGTCGCCGTACCCAGGTATGTAACGAATCCCAGAACGGCGCGACTTTGCGATAGGCGATGAGCAGGAGGCCGTGGTACGCACCCCAGATGACAAAGGTCCACGCCGCGCCGTGCCACAAACCGCCGATCAGCATCGTCAGCATCAGGTTACGCGTGGTTTGCCACTCGGTCCCGCGGTTGCCGCCAAACGAGATATACAGGTAGTCCCGCATGCAGGTCGACAGGGAGATATGCCACCGTCGCCAGAAATCCGACGGATCGAGGGCTTTATACGGCGAGTTGAAGTTCTGGGGGATCCGAATTCCGAACATATAGCCGAGACCGACTGCCATCGTGCTGTATCCGGAGAAGTCGAAGTACAGCTGGCAGCTGTAGCCGAGCATGGCAAGCCATGCCCCTCCGGTACTGAGCGTCTGGTATGATGCGAGCGCGGGGTCGACGAATGCGGCAAGGCTGTCGGCAATGACCACCTTCTCGACCAGGCCGACGATGAAGAGCGAGATCCCCTGATACAGCCAGCGACTCTGCTTCGCCGTGCCGATCGCTTCCAGATCCTTCTCGACCTGCCGAAAACGGACGATCGGGCCGGCCACGAGCTGTGAGAACAGCGAAACGTAGGCGCTGAACTCGAACAGATTCCGGGTTGGCTTCACGACACCGCGGTAGCTGTCGACGATGTACGTGATGGTGTGGAAGGTATAGAACGAGATGCCGACCGGCAGAATGATATTGAGATGGGGCAGCGAGATGTCCGACCCTAGCCATTCGGCAATCTGACGCGCCGTATCGAGCCCGAAATTGGCGTACTTGAAGTAGCCGAGCAGCATCAGATCGGCTACGATGGGCACGATCAGGCAGAGCTTTCGTCGGCGAGGATCCGACCACCGTAGGAACCCCAGGCCGGCGAAGTAGCTCACCAGGGTCGAGAAGGCCATCAGGAGACAAAAGCGCGCATCCCAGTAGCCGTAGAACACATAACCGGTGATGGTCAGCCAGACGTAGCGCGGCTGGGCCGATCGCAACAGCCAGAAAACGCCGTAGGTGATCGGAAGGAACAAAAACAGGAAGACAGCGCTATTGAAGAGCATTCAACGTCCCGTGTCTCACTCTAACCGCTGTCCTGAACTACCTCGACGAGGATGACGAACAAAGCAAATTCCGTGCAAAACGGCTCCGCCCTGAGCCTCTGACCGGCTGAGCCGGAGGGGCACAGGGCGGAACGACGACGGATCCAGTGCCCCAATAGGACGCCGGACAACGCCGACTAAAAGATGGTGTAGATGAACGGCGCCAGGACCGAGCCCTGCGCAAACACCAACAGCGCACCGACCAGCACCATCACAACCACGATCGGTAGCAGCCAGAATTTTTTTCGAGCCTTCATAAAGGCCCACAACTCTCCGAACAACCCGCCCATAGTGCTATCCCCGCGTCAGAATTGTCGCTTCATCTGGCTCGGCGCCGGCCGCTCCGAGCTACGTTCGGTCCAATAGGATTGCTGCTGGCTCCGTGTCGCCAGGGGATTCTTCCCGACAAGGCGCATGACGAGACCGACCGGTGTGATCACGAGGAAATAGACGACACCCATGAAGATCGGCGTTGTCACCTTCGAGAGGAGCAGCGCGAGACCCATCCACGCCCGGTATACCGGTCCCAAAAGCTGCGGAACCAGCGCTCCGGCGATCACCAGCCCGCCTCCGAGGCCACCGAGATACGGCAACGGCGCCCGGAACCCGCGCCACCACAGAAACGCCGTGATGAGCAGGAAGGCCGCGCCAACCGTCAGGCCGAACTTCCGGCCCTCGGCCGCGGTCAGTCGAGCTGGAACTCTTGTTTCCAATCGTCGCCTTCCTTCCAATCGGGTTGCCGAGTCTTGTCGAGCAGGAATGGTCCAAGCACGAGATAGTCGATGTGCGTCCGCATGAAGCAGCGATAGGCATCGGCCGGCGTGCACACGATCGGTTCACCGCGGACGTTGAACGACGTGTTGATCAGGACCGCGCACCCGGTGAGGCGATCGAATTCCTTGATCAGACCATAGTAGTTCGGATTGACGTGGGGTTCGACCGTTTGCACCCGCGCCGAATAATCGATGTGCGTAATAGCCGGGAGGTCCGACCGCGGCACATTGAGCTGATCGATACCCCACAACTGCTGTTGCTCGGACGTCATGGGGATCTGGCGCTCCTTCTTGACGGGAGCAACCAGCAACATGTACGGACTGTCGGTATCGAGTTCGAAATAATCGTTGACGCGTTCCCGAAGGACGCTTGGCGCGAAGGGGCGGAATCCCTCGCGGAACTTGATCTTGATGTTCATGTCCGCCTGCATCCGCGGGCTGCGCGGGTCGCCCAGGATGCTGCGGGAACCGAGGGCACGAGGACCGAACTCCATCCGCCCGTCGAACCATCCGATGATCTTCTCATCGGCAAGCGCCTGGGCAACGCGGGTGTTGAGCGTCGGTCGGTCCAGTCGCTCATACGGAATCTTGTGGCTGTCGAGGTAGCTCTGAATTTCCTCGGGTGAGAACTCCGGCCCGAGATACGACCCCTTCATCGTATCACGCCCGGGCGTCACCGCGCGCGGCTTGCCGCAGTAGCGATGCCAGATCAGCTGGGCCACGCCGAGCGCGCCGCCGGCATCGCCTGCCGCAGGCTGAATGAAGATCCGTTTGAAGGGACCCTCACGGAGAATCCGCCCGTTGCCGACACAATTCAGAGCAACACCGCCAGCCATGCAGAGATTCTCGAGACCGGTCTTCTGGTGCACCGTACGGGCGTTGCGCAGCATGACTTCCTCGCAGACGGCCTGCACCGACCGCGCGAGATCCATTTCTTTCTGCGTCAGGTTGCTTTCCGCCACCCGCGGGGGACCACCGAAGAGGTCGTCGAACGCCCCATTCGTCATGGTCAACCCGGAGAGGTAGTTGAAGTACTTCTGATTGAGCGTGAACGAGCCGTCTTCCTTGAGGTCGATCAGCTCGCGATAGATCAGATCGACGTACTTCGGCTGACCATACGGCGCCAGGCCCATCACCTTGTACTCGCCGGAGTTGACCTTGAACCCGGTGTAGTAGGTAAAGGCAGAATAGAGCAGACCGATCGAGTCGGGCCACTGCATCTCGCTGATCAGCTGGATGTCGTTGCCACGTCCCACGCCCATGGTGGTCGTCGCCCACTCACCGACGCCATCGAGGGTCAGAATCGCAGCTTCTTCGAACGGTGACGGGAAAAAGGCGCTCGCAGCATGGGATTCATGGTGCTCAGAGTACAGCAACTCGCCCTTGAAACCGCCCAATCCGTCGCGGATCATCCGGTCCTGATAGAGCTTCTCCTTGATCCAGAGCGGCCCGGCCATCAGGAACGACTTGAACCCCTTCGGCGCAACCCCGACATAGGTCTCGAGGATACGTTCGAACTTGATCAGGGGCTTGTCGTAGAAGCCGACATAGTCCAGATCTTCAACAGCAATCCCTCCTTGCCGGAGGCAGAAGGCAACCGCCTCCGTCGGGAATGCCGCATCGCCCTTCTTTCGCGTGAAACGCTCTTCAGACCCTGCCGCGATGATTTCCCCATCACGGACCAGGCATGCGGCGCTGTCATGGTAGAAGGCCGAAAGCCCCAGAATATTGATCGGCTTGCTCAAACGAGTGTCCTGTATCGGGAATCAAACTGTGGGAAAGCAAGTTCGGTGCCCTCCGTAGCTGCCTTCAGATAACCACCTCGAGCCCATCATTGTTGCACTCACGCAACATGTGATGCGTCCGCGAGCCACAGGTGCGTGAAAGATGCGATAAAATCACGACTTACCTGTGGTCACGCCGCATCGGTACTACTGAAAATCGGACCAATCCTACATCAGTTTGGCTTCGAGGACTGGTCCTGCTCATGCCGACCAGTCCGAACCCAGGCTTGATTCCGAAGAGTCGCGAAAGACTTGAGTTGCACACCCAGTCGCCAAATCCCGTAGATCGGGACGTATCCAAAAGCCAGGACAGTCCGAAAGGGTTCGGGATCGTCGCGAAGAGCCAGCAGCGTATACACAGCCAGCCGAGCAACCGCAGCGACAAGGATAGCGGCGATCCACTCCCATCCCGGCGGCTCGAGCAGCACGGTAAGCGCAACCAGCACCGTCGCCAGGCCGAAATGGACCACTGGACCGAACCCGGTCAGCTCGGCCAGTACATCGAGACGCTGGCGCCACCCCGCATGAGGTGTCCGGAGGAGCGCGGCCGCGTACTGGAACAGCACGGCCAGCTTGCCGTTGGCCCAGCGACTGCGCTGACTGGCACCCTGATCGAGCGACCTGGCCTCCTGCGAATAGGTGTGCGCTCCGGGAACGCCAATCACCGGCACGCCGCGTTCGACCAGAATGGCGTAGAGCTCCCAGTCCTCACTGAGCGAAAAGGCCGTCCAGCCATACCGCTCGAGCACCTCGACCCCCAGGCACAGCCCGTTGCCGAACGGCACCGCAAGCCCGGCAGCGGTTTTGAGCCGATTCATATAGAGGCACCTGGCCGCGGAAAAAACGTACGCCATCCGCGTCAGCGCAGTCTCATCTCGATTGCTGAGGTCAATCCATCCCTGGAAGGCTCGATCCCGGACCCGGCCCTGGGCCGCAATGGCGGTGCAGTAGCCGGGATCGATCATCGAATCCGCATCCAGCACGACCACCGCGTCATAGCGCGTGAGGTCGACCTGCTCGAGAGCCCACGCCACCGCACGAGGCTTCCCCCTGAGCACGGCATCGCTTCGCTCGAGCACGGTCGCGCCCGCAGCCGCCGCGATCTCAGCCGTGCGATCGGTGCAGTTGTCCGCCACCACGACCATATGGACCGCAGTCGAGGGCCAATCCAGTCGTTTGACCGACTCGACAGTAGCCGCAATCAACAGCTCTTCATTGTGAGCCGGGGTCAGAATCAGAAACCGTGGCGGCGCTCCGACCGGACTCGGCGCCGAGGTTGGCCGACGCCGGAAGACGGCCACGACGAGGCTCACCAGATCGGACAGGGTCGGCAGGAACAGAACGAGTCCGATCGCACCGACGAGAATCGAGATGACAATCACAGACGCGGCCGTCCTCCGACATTCACGAAGTACCTGGGAACCAAGTCAAAGGGGCAAGAAGCGGACCGGGGGTCTTCAGGTCCAACAAAAGGCAACCGGCCGGCGGAATCCAAGTCCGCCGGCCGGCTGCCTGCCCTGCTGTGCTGACGATTTACGGCGTGGCGACCAGGATGTGGTCGATCCACCGGTAGGAATCCCGGCTCTTCGTCCCGCCGGAGCCGCCCCAGGTGGAGTCCAGCTTCAACTCCCGGAAGTTCCCCGACAGCGAAGTCGTCGCATCCACCACCAGCCGCCCGTCGGCCCACAACCGGATCCGGTTGTTCACCGCATCCACCAGGTACTCGACCTGGACCCACCGCCCCAACGGCAGCGTGTACCCCGTCGCCCGCAGTTCCTGCCCACTGCCGCCGTTGTTGATCGTGAACCAGTTCGAATCCCACATCCGCGTCTGCAGAATCAGGTTCCCCGGCTCCAGGTACAACAGCTTGTTCGAGATCGGATGAAACTCGAATTGACTGTCATGCTTCATCCAGAAGGAGACATAGATCTGATTCACCGTGGGCAGTGACCGCGCCAGATTACCGACACCCTGGCCCGACCGCGTTCCCGTCCGCGTGAACGCCCACTCCAGGACCTGCGATGGCGAGACGGGCGCGTCGGCCGCCGTTCCTCGACGGAGCAACCCACCATCATTCCACGAAGACCCCCACCCGCCGCCAACCGGCTTTTCCCGCCCGGCCGGCACCGCATCGTCGAAGCCGTAATCACTCAAAACCCGGGTGTAGTTCGACGGACGGTTCGGATACCGCCCCCCGCCCGAGGGCGGCGGCGGCGGAGGCGACGCCGCACCTTGCACCGTCACCGTCGAGGGCGAGGCAGTCACCCCTCCGGCCGAGGCGTCAACCCGGTAGTTGCCAGCAGTGGCCGGCGCCGTGTAGATGCCGCTGCTGGAGATCGAGCCACCCGTAGCCGTGTACGCCACGGCCGCCGGTCGGCTGACGCCGTCAGACCACGTCGCCGAGGCCTGATACTGCTGGGTTCTGCCGGTTTCGAGGGTCACGTTCCCCGGAGTCAGCGCGACGGCTGTGACGATCGGCGCAGTCACGTTGACGGTACTCGTATCGGCGACCGTGCTGTTGGCGTCGCGGACGATGACTCGGTAGGTCCCCGGGGTATTGGGAGCGGTAAACCGTCCGCCACTCGAAGTGATCGACCCCCCAGTCGCACTCCAGCGAATCGACGGCAAGGTGGTCGAGCCGTTGCTCCAGGTGGCGGTGGCCGAGAATTGATGCGTCAGACCGGTCTGCACCGTCAGCGTCTTGGGCTGAACCCGTAGCGCCGTAAGCGTCGGGGCCGTCACGGCTACCGTGACGTTGGCGGTATCCGCCAGCGACCCGTTAGCCTGGCGCGCAATGACCCGGAAGGTACCGGCCGTCGAGCCGGCGGTGAACAACCCCGTCGATGAGATGGACCCGCCGGTTGCCGACCAGGTCACCGCAGGCGCACCGGAGCCACCGTTGGTCCAGACCCCGTCCACGCCGTACTGTACGGTTCCACCTGACGCGACCGACGCGCCTTTCGGAGTAACCTGCACACCCGTAAGCTGCGGAGGAGCCGCGGTCACGGTCACCACGCTGGTATCCGCCAGCCGCCCGCCTTGCTGCGTAGCAACAACGCGATAGGTACCGGCTGTCGGACCGGCAACGAACACACCGCTCGACGAAACGCTCCCGCCCGTTGCGGAGTACGTTACGGCCGGCGCGCCGCTTCCCCCGTTCGTCCAGACGCCATCGACCGAGAACGACCGGGTGGCCCCCGCCTGCACCGTCGCCCTTGCCGGCGAGAGCACGACTGCCGTCAACACCGGAGCCGGCTGGGGAATGGTCACGACGCTGGTGTCGGCAGCCCCGGCCTGATGCCGGGCAATGACACGGTAGGTCCCCGCCGTCGACCCGGCGGTATAGACGCCCGCCGAAGTAATCGAACCGCCCGTCGCCGACCACGTCACCGTGGGCGTGCCGGAGCCGCCGTTGGTCCAGATACCGCGCGCAACGAAGCTCTGACTCCGACCGATCTGGACGGTGGCCGGCTTCGGCGTGACCGCGATGGCCTGCAACACCGGCGCCGGCGCCGCTACGGTCACCAGGCTCGTGTCAGCGGCTCCGCTGGTGGAACGACCGACCACCCGGAAGGTGCCCGTTCCGGTGCCGGCCGTGAACCGCCCGGCACTGTTGATGCTGCCGCCCGTTGCCGTCCAAGTCACCGGCGCAGCCGTCGACGACGTGCCGTCGCTCAGAGTTGCGCTTGCTGCGAACTGCGCGACTTTGCCAGTCTCGACCGTGACCCGCTCCGGATTGATGTCGACCTTGGTGACCGTGGGCGCCACGACCCGCACTTCGCTGGTATCCGCCCGCACACCACCCGTGTGCCTCGCAATCACCCGATAGGTTCCCGGAGTTGCCCCCGCCTGGTACACCCCGGTCGCGGAAACGGTTCCACCCGTCGCGCTGAACGTGACCGGCGGCACGGTCGAGGACCCGTCGCTCCACGAGCCGGCGACACTGAAGGTCTGCGACGATCCGGCGCCGATGGTGGCCGCGCCGGGGTTAAGGATCAAGCTGGAGAGCGTCGCTACCGGATTGCCGATCACGACCGCCGCGGTATCAGCGACAGAACCGACCGTCGCAATCACGACGTAGTGACCGTCGGCGCTACCGGCGCGGAACACTCCAATGCGGTCGATACTCCCACCGGTCGCCTGCCAGGTCGGCACAACCAGCCGGGTGGCTCCGTCGGAATATCGAGCCGTCGCCAGGAAAAGGCTCCAGCCGCTTCGACTCAGCTTGACCGAGCCCGGAACGATCGAGACCTGCGTCACCGACGCCGGCTTGATCCGAACCGTTGCACTGGCGGTTGAGTTGGTGCCACGCGCACTCGCGACAACGACGAACTCACCCGACGTGGTCAACGCGGTGAAGTGACCGCTCGCGTCGATGGTCCCGCCATCGGTACTGTAGTCGACGTCACTCGGCGTCGATGTCGAACCGTCACTCCACTCGGCCGTCACATCAAAGCGTTCGTTTCCACCCTCGACGACATCGACCTCGGCCGGCTCGATCCGCACCGAACGGATCACGCGGCGCTGCTGAACCAGCACCACCGAGGTATCGCTCAGCCCATTGGCGGCAATGGCCACCACGATGAATGAACCTTCATCGGTTGCAGAGTAGCGTCCAGTGGCATCGATGGTTCCGCCAGATGCAGTCCAATAGATCGGGACCGTAGCATCGGCTCCACTCTGCAGCTGGGCGTTTGCCGTGAACTGCTGGGCATCACCCAGCTGGAGTTGGATATGCTTGGGAGTCAGCGAGACCGAGGAAACCGGATTATTGGGACCGACCACGTAGACGGCCGCCGAGTCCGCGCGATCGGCCTGCTGAACCGATCGGGCGACGACCCAGTAGGTTCCGGGGCTCGGTGCCGAGAACACGCCGGCATCATCAACGGCTCCGCCGCTCGCAGTCCACATGACGCTGACCCCGACGCTGTCGCCGCTGGTCCCCTGCCCAAAGGCCGAGAACCCGATCGGCTCGCCCTGCTGAACCGTCCCGATACTCGGCGAGACGACCAGGCGAGAAATCGCCCCAGTCGACGGCGTGTTCGGCACCGGCGGTCCGAGGAATTCCCGTTTTTCGGCCTGCTCACTGCACCCGGCCAATACCACCATCGCAAGGGTCCAGGCCATCACCTGCCACCCTTGTGTATTTCGTCCCGAAACTCGCATGTTCGTCCCCAGTCCCACGGTTCGATGTCTGGAAGCACCCAGATCACTCCGAACCAGAGTTTGGCAAGGAACGGACCAGAACAGTGCGTAATATTTTTACATCAAATCAATAGACAGAATAAAGCGCCACAAGTCATTCAACAACAATAAGATAACGAAACTACAGTAGCTGAGTGCAACACAAAAACCGATCAATATATTGACACAAAACCACACCGACTTCTTCTCGGTCATTGAACCTGAATCCAGCACCCAGCTCCGGCCCGGTCGTCTAAGCCATATACGAACCAATGGGTTACAGCTCACTCGATTGGACTGGGCCTTCCCGACCACCGGCAACCCGTTGCGGGGATGCGGCAGAGGCGAAAGCAGCGAGTTTGCGTTCGGCGAGTGACAGTTCAGAGCAGAAAAACAAACCGGCCGGCGGATCTTAAGTCCGCCGGCCGGCTGCCTGCCCTGCTGTGCTGACGATTTACGGCGTGGCGACCAGGATGTGGTCGATCCACCGGTAGGAATCCCGGCTCTTCGTCCCGCCGGAGCCGCCCCAGGTGGAGTCCAGCTTCAACTCCCGGAAGTTCCCCGACAGCGAAGTCGTCGCATCCACCACCAGCCGCCCGTCGGCCCACAACCGGATCCGGTTGTTCACCGCATCCACCAGGTACTCGACCTGGACCCACCGCCCCAACGGCAGCGTGTACCCCGTC
Source organism: uncultured Gemmatimonas sp. (assembly GCA_964619465.1). Lineage (GTDB taxonomy): Bacteria > Gemmatimonadota > Gemmatimonadetes > Gemmatimonadales > GWC2-71-9 > SHZU01. Next base: position 159,425 of record CAZUES010000001.1, on the reverse strand, counting down.
GCCCGCAGTTCCTGCCCACTGCCGCCGTTGTTGATCGTGAACCAGTTCGAATCCCACATCCGCGTCTGCAGAATCAGGTTCCCCGGCTCCAGGTACAACAGCTTGTTCGAGATCGGATGAAACTCGAATTGACTGTCATGCTTCATCCAGAAGGAGACATAGATCTGATTCACCGTGGGCAGTGACCGCGCCAGATTACCGACACCCTGGCCCGACCGCGTTCCCGTCCGCGTGAACGCCCACTCCAGGACCTGCGATGGCGAGACGGGCGCGTCGGCCGCCGTTCCTCGACGGAGCAACCCACCATCATTCCACGAAGACCCCCACCCGCCACCGACGGACATTTCCCGCCCGGACGGCACCGCATCGTCGAAGCCGTAGTCACTCAAAACCCGGGTGTAGTTCGACGGACGGTTCGGATACCGCCCCCCACCCGAAGCCGGCGGCGGCGGCGACGACGTCTCGACCTGAACGACGACTGGAATCGTATCGGCCAACGCCCCTCCCGCAATGGAGGCGATGACTCGGTACGAACCCGCCGACGAGCCGGCGGTATACTGTCCGCTGGAGGTAATGGTTCCGCCCGTTGCGCTCCACGACACTGCCGTACTGCCAACCGAACCGTCGGTCAGCCGACTCTGGGCAGAGAGCTGCCGAGAGGTGCCGGACTGCAGCGTGAGTGAACTCGGGCTGATGGTGACCGAGGCCAGCGAAGGGGCCGTCTGCGCACCCGTGATGTTGACGCGCGACGTATCCGACTGCCCGCACGAGCAGGCTGCAATCACCAGAAACGTTCCGGCCGTACGTCCGGCAGTATACAATCCGTTCACGGTAATCGTCCCTCCCGTCGCCGTATACGTTACTGCCACAGCCCTGCTGGCGCCATCCGACCAGGTCGCCGAGGTCTGGAACTGCTGGGTGGCGCCCCCGGCGACCGTGGCTGTTGCCGGCGTCAGTGAGATACGGGTAACGGTGGGGGCGCTGACCGTCACCGTGGTCGTGTCGGCCAGGCTACCACCGGCGTGTCGCGCAATGACTCGGTAAGATCCCGGAGAGCTGGGCGCCGTATAGCGGCCACCGCTGCTGATGGTTCCCCCGGTGGTCGACCAGTTAATGTCGGGCGTCGTCGTCGCTCCGTTGCTCCAACCCGCTTCCACAGAGTACTGCTGTTGCAGACCGGTTTGGAGGGTGACGCCCCGGGGCACGACCCTGAGCGAGGTCAAGTTCGCGGGAGCGCTGGAGACGGTCAGCGAAACCGTGTCGGCCAACCCTCCGCCCTGCTGACGGGCAATGACGCGATAGGTTCCCGCAGTGGAACCGGCGGTATAACGACCACTCGTACTGATGGTACCGCCCGTCGCACTCCAGAGAACTGCCGGCGCGCCGCTGCCGCCATTGGTCCAGACACCGCTCACCGAATACTGCTGAACCGCCCCGGTCGAGAGCGTAGCCCGGTTCGGTGACACCTCGAGACCCACGAGCTGCGGAGCAGCCGATGTGACCGTCACCACGCTCGTGTCGGCCAGCGGACCATCCTGCTGACGCGCAATGATTCGATACGTTCCTGCCGCACTTCCGGCCCGGAAGAGGCCGTTACCTTCGACCGTACCACCCGTGGCCGACCAGACGATCGGCGGAACCCCGGCCCCGCCGCCCGTCCAGCTCGCCGACACCGTAAACTGACGCGTACCACCTGCTTGAACCGTCGCCGTCGCCGGCGTAAGCACCAACCCCGTCAGCTGCGGAGCAGGCGGAGTGATCGTGACGCGGGCCGTATCCGCAATGGTCCCACCCGCTTGCCGTGCAATGACGCGGAACGTCCCGGCCCGACTGCCCGCCGTGAAGCGACCCCGGTTCGAGATTTGCCCGCCCGTAGCCGACCAGGCGACCGAAGGGGTTCCCGTTCCGCCGTTGGTCCAAGCCGCGGTGACGCCGAACGTCTGCACGGCACCGGTCCGCAGCGAGATGGCACCGGGGCTCACTGTCAGATTGGTCAGCACGGGCGCGACCGACGTGACGGTCACCGCAACAGTATCCGCCAGTCCATCGGCGTGACGCGCAATGACCCGATAGGTTCCACTGGACTGCCCCGCCGTGTACAAGCCACTCGAACTGATTGTCCCCCCGGACGCGACCCAGGTAACCGGCGGCACGTTGAGCGATCCGTCGGTCCATTGGCCCCGGGCCGAGAACTGCACCGTCTTGCCGCGCTCGACCGTCGCCCCGCCGGGGGAGATCTCGAGGCCGTTGAGCCGCGCCGCGGCAACGGTCACCAAACTGGTATCAGCGAGCGAACCACCCCGATGCCTCGCGATGACCCGGTAGTTTCCCGCAACCGGCCCGGCGACAAACTCGCCCGACGACGAAATCGTACCACCTGTTGCAGACCATTCGACTGCCGGCACGACTCCGCTACCATCACTCCACGACCCCGACGGCTCAAACTGCTGAACCCCGCCAGCCGGAAGGGTAACCGAAGCCGGGACGATACCGATCGAAACCAGATTTGCAGTCGGTGTGCCGATGGCGACGATTGCCGTATCAGAAACGGTTCCCGAGGCGGCAATGACCCGATAGGTTCCCGAGGTCCGACCGGCGGTATAGCGGCCGTCTTGCGTAACGGTCCCCCCCGTAGCCGACCACAAAATGGGAGCCGGCTGCAGCCGGCCACTCGCCGCGTGGGCCGAAGCGACGAAGAGGTGCGTCGCACCCGGCAGTACTTGGACAGCCGCGGGCCGGAGCCGCACCGTTGTAACGCGTTCCGCAATAATCCAAAGCCACGCACGGGCTGTGAGCGAACCATTTCGCTCACGAACGACAACCTCATATTCTCCCGGCGTGTCACCCGCCGTGTAGATCCCCATCCCGTCGACGACACCACCGGTTGCGCTGAAATCGACCTCGGGAACCTGGGTTCGTCCATCGGTCCACTCTGCCGAAACCGAGAACGGTCGGGTTTCGCCGATGTACATTGAATCGACACCCGGCGCAATGTTGAGCGACTTGAGACCGAGCGGAGTCCGGACGGAGACCCGGGCGGTGTCAGCAACCTCGCCCGCGACCGCGGCAATCACGATCACCTCGGCGTCCTGAGCCGGCGCGGTGTACACCCCCTGCAGGTCGATGGTACCCGACGAAGCGCTCCAGACGACCGGTACGTCAGCCAAGGCACCGTTGGCGGTCCGGGATTGCGACGTGAAATGAATCGACTCTCCGGGGAGAAGCTTGACCTGGTCGGGTGAGACGACGAGCCGACTGACCGGGGCTTCCGGACTCACAACCGACACGATGACCGAATCGATCAGGGACTCGTCATTCTGGGCACGCGCCACGATCCAGTACTGTCCCGGGAGATCCGACTCGAATGTCCCGGCCTCGTCGATTTTGCCTCCCGAGGCCACCCAGGACACCGCAATGGTGGCACTATCTCCACCGACCGTTTTTCCGTATGCCTCGAACGTCAGCGGCTCGAGCTGCTTGACCGAAGCGTTTCTCGGCCCAACACCAAACTCGGAGATCTTGGTCGAGTTGGGATCGAGGAACTCCTTCTCGCTTCGCTCACATCCCATGGCAAACCACACGACAACGCCACAGGCGATCGACCGAATGGCACCCCGACGGGATGCCATAAGTCCTTTACTGACAAGGCCATACCGGAATTGCTTCATGCTGCGGATCCACCCATTTTCTCGAGAACGGCTTCGGCCAATTCGAGACGTGTACGAGTCGGCAAGATGCAGGCCTTTGCGCAAACGTCATGAAAACGCACATAAGACGACGGGGCAGGCCAGACCTTGCACAACCTCAATAATCACTAGGGGGTGGGCGCATTTTCAACTCCTCCGAATTCTCCCCAACTGTCAACTAAATCAACATTAGTCCGGAGGCACGTTGACCCTCGACATGTGGGCTAAATGCAACAAATACAGGCCGAAAATCGGTCACAAAACTGGCGGAAAGCCGTCTGGCCAAGCCCGGATGAGGGAGACCGGCCCGAAGGGTGACCCCAGACGGCGTGCAGCAATGGGGCGAGCCTGAGCGCGGAGGGGTTCGAACCGACGTAACGGCGGGAAAGTGCGGGGGAGAGACGGTACCTACGGCGTTAGGCGCGGGTCGAGCGGCGAGCGCGATCGACCAACCTCTCAAGGGCGTCAAAGATCCTGCCCCCCTCCTCGGCCCGACTGGCGCGCGTCTGCGGAGCCACCGGCTCCGGACGACGCCCGGCGCGGAACTCCTGATAACAGCGCACCAGGAGTTCGGCAGTCGCATCGACCCGTTCCGCCGGCACGACAAACGCCGAGGTTCCTGCGAGGAGATCGGCGGTTGCGCTGGGAGAAGTTGCCTGCGCCAGCACCCAACTCGGATGCCTGATATACTCGAACACCTTGGACGGAACCGAGAGCGGCGTGTCTTGCGGAAGGCTGACCAGCACGGCCGCCCTCGCGTACTCCTCCATGACAACCGCACGAGAGGCGGGCGGGAGCACCTCGACGAACGGCGCGATCCCTTCCAACGCAGCAAGCGAGGTGACAGGCATGCCGGCATAGTTCGCCACACTGCCTACCAGGCGGACCTGCAAGTCATCCGGACCGAGTCCGAGGCGTTCCACGGTCTGCGCAACGGCCCTGAACAAGGGGCGCGGATCCCGATCGATGTGTACCGTTCCCGCGTAGACGATCCGAAACTGGTGCGGCCACGGGGCCGAAGGGATCGGCTCGTCATCCCACCCATTCATGGCCGACATGATCTGCTTACCGGGCCACCGGGCTGCCATCGCCCGTGCCGCACTCGGCGTATTCATGATTACCAGGTCGGCTCGATCGACACAGCGCGCCTCGGCCCGTTCGGCGAGCGTGAGCCAGAGCGGACTTGCCACGTGCTCCTGAAGATGTGTCTGCAGGCTCCACGGGTCCCGCATGTCCATCACGAACGGGACTTCGAGGGCATTGGCCAGGCGACGTCCCGCCTCGTGGACGAGATGGGGCGGCCCCGAACTCACCACCACGTGAGGGGGGGCATCGGGAAATGCCTCCAGCCCCCCGACCACCGCGGCTTTGGCCCAAGCCATTTCCTCGGCGTACCGTTGCCAGACGTGATGCGCCCGGATCAGACTGCGGCTGTCGGTGAGCCAGTTGACCTGTTCGCGATCGACCATTGCCGGCCGTGCGGAGACCGGGCCAGCGGCAGTCGTACCTGGCGGCCTCGATCGCCGCAGCGCACGCCAAACCCGCTCAGCAACCCGCTCGAACTGCTGCTCCCACGTGGTCGGCTGATCGACCCAGTGGAGTCGAGTGGTGGCGGGAAGTTCACTGACCCGGCTCCAATCGCAACTCGCCAGCCGGTCCGCTTTGAGGGTCAGGACGTCGGAAGCCCAGCCACGGTTATTACCCAGGCCCGTCAGACGCTGCCACCTGAGCCCTCCAACGGCCTGGCTGGGCGGAAAGTGATAGCTGACCAGCAAGAGTCGATGCGACGGAGTCCCGTAAACGGCGGCCGATGGCGCAGGCCGATGGTCTACGACATCCGAGGGACGCGAGAGGTTGCCCGCCCCGCCCCCAGTCGCATCCGACGTATCAAGCACCGGCCGCCGAACTTTCAAGAATCATCACAATCCTGTTGAGATCGTCCGCTTGGATCCAGCGGTGCGTCGGAAGGGTGACGAGACCGCGCACTAATTCAGATGCACCAGGCCAGACTCGTCGCCCGCCAAGTACACGGCCGTGGAGCGCGGCAAGGTCCGGCAAGATCTGGGGATAGCCACCCATAATCCCAGCCGCGCGTCCCCGTCGGGAGCGAGCAGCCGCGACACGTCGATCAGAAAGCACTACGGGAAAGCGAAGCCATCCGGGCATAGCCTTCGGATGCAACTGTATGATATCGGCATCTGTAACCGACGCAATCCGCTCCCGTATCCTCTCGGCCACCGCGCGACGTGCCAGGACCGCCCGACCCGAAGAATCCGTTCCGGCAAGCAGCATCCCAGCCGCGGTCCTCCCGATCATTCGGGGAGGCCGTGGTGCATGATAGACCGTTTCGCCCAGGGTCATTCCCGGTATCAGCTGGGGAATTCCGTAGAGCGCCGGCCGTCCAAAGATCCACTGCGCGACTAGCTTGCCGACCGAGACGACCTCACCGAGGCCGCCAAACGGCGGCAGTCCGGACGAAATTCGGTCTGCAAGTTCCAAGCCCCGATCGGATCCAGCCAATACGGCGCCTCCGTGGCCTCCGGTACGGCCTTTCCCGCGCCCGAAGCTGAGAACACCAAGGTCACCCCCGGTCCCGGCCATCCGGCCGTCAAATACCGCCCCGACCCCTTGCGCAGCATCATCGATCAGCACGGCGCCGGCTGCACGAACCTCGTCCTCCCAGGCCCGGAGGTCGATCGGAATGCCATAGAAGTGGGCGACCACGACGGCAGTCACTCCCTCGGCAAGGGTACGCCGCAAGGACTGATCATCAGGGGCGAGCGTGCGCGGATCGACATCGTAAAAACGGACTTTCGCATCCGCACCGACAGCGGCCGTCGCAAGGTCGAAGCACCCGTAGGCCGGCAGCGCGACGACGGCCTCCGGCCCCAAAGACCGGAGCGCCAGCGTCAGCCCGGAAGTGCCGCTGTCGCAGAGCAGGGCGCGACCGACCGAATACTCCTCGGCCAGCGCACCCGCAAGCAGAGCGCGAGGGTCGCCCTTCAGGCTTCGCAGGAGCCCGGTCATCAGCGACTGACCGGACACCGGCGACCAGACCGGCAACTGAGTTCGAATCACGGATTCAGGGAATCAGACGAGACAACCACGGTCCCGCCGTATCGACGACAGTGCGCGGCAAGCGAGACCAGACTCGCGGCGCCCAGGACAGCGGCCCCGTATCCGGCGACGGCGTACTCGCGACCCCCGAAGCAGACCACTGATACCAGTACAGGGCCTCGTCCACGGCCGTCCACTGACTCTTGAACCGGTGCGTGCCGCTCCCGGGGCTACAGCGACCGAAATTGAAGACGCGCAGACCGAGGCCGATAGCCCGGCGCATGAACGCCCAGTAGACGCCCATATTGGCGGAAATCCGGTTGTAGGCACTGAGACTCGATGCCCAGGTCATCTCGAACTCGTCGCCCCAGCGAAACCCTGCACCGCACGCGATCGGAACGTCGCCCAGGTACCCGACCCCAAACCAGACATCGTCGCCAAAAGCCTCCGGCAGAGCAGCGAACAGACGCCGGGGCATCACGGGCGTACCCAGTGCGTGCATGTGGGCGCTGAAGACCTGATAGAAGGGCTCCACCTGATCGGGACCGAACCGGACTTGGACGCCCTCCTTGTCGGGACGGCGAACCTGGCTGCGCAGCTTGGCCGGGAAACGCTTCATCAACGCCTCATCCGAGTCAGGCAATTCCAGACAGACCGTAATCTTCCGATGTGACACCGGCAGCTCGATCGGGAGCGCCACCCGGCTCCGAAGTTCGAGCAGCTTGACGCGATCGAGCCGGGCGCGATCGACAGCTGCACGCGCCAACGCGCCGACCGCATCCTGCGTACCGAGCGGGCCTCCGTAATTGACGAACGGCAGTGATACGAGGTAATGACCGAAGAGGGGGCTCCGAACCCGCACCAGCGGGAGAATTCCGGCCAGTGTTCCGTCCGGTTGGTAGGCACCCCAGTACAGACATTCGTGCCCCAGGGCCTTCTCCATGACCGACTTCCAGGCCCAGCGATGGAACACCGTCCAGCCGGACTGAGCCGCGCCAACGGCATCCCAGGTGGCGCCCGATCCGACATAAGGGCGCACCTCGAGTGAGGACGGAAGCTGACTCGGTTCCGCAGTGAGTGGGTCAGCCATGCCCGACCGCCGCGGCTGCCGCTCCGTCCCTGGCCGCAACCCAGCCGCGGACAGAGGTGAATCTGAACCAGCGCAGCATTTTGGACAGTCGCTCCGCGGTATGCCGGAGCCCACGGTAGTGCCGCAGGCGAGTCAGCGTACCAACTGGAAGACGGGGCTGGTCCGGGTCGACTTCCCACGGATGGATATAAAACATGCCGGGACGATCCTCGCGTTCAGCCTGCCGGAAAGCAGCCCGAATCACGCCGAGGGGAAACTGTCGAAGGTACCCTCCACCTGCGGCCGGAATCCGCATCCCGGCGAGGGTGAGCGTGGCAAGCGGATACTGGTCGAGCGACCCGACGGGCCGATCGATGCGGTACGGTCGGAGCGGCGCATCGGGGTAGCCATACCCCGGGCGCCGGATCGGAAAGACGCTCGAGTCGTAGCGGTACCCCTCTTCGATCAGCACGTCGAAGGCCCACTCGACCCCCGGTACGATCGAAAAGCTCGGCGCCCGGAACCCGTCCACCGAGGTTCCGGACACGTCTTCGAGCAGGGCTTTGGAGTCACGGACTTCGCGACGGAACGTTTCCGGTGTCTGGGTCAGCACCCGGTGATGCCACCAGCTGTGCGAACCGATCTCGTGACCGGCAGCCGCGATCCGACGCACCAGCGCGGGGCAGCGCTCGGCCACCCAGCCCAGCACGAAGAAGGTCCCGGTCGCGCCGGCCGCGTCCATCAACTCGAGAATTCGCTCCGTATTCGCCTCGACCCGACTCGGCTGCGCCGCCCAATCCTGGCGCGGCACGATCCCCTCGAAAGCCGACACCTGAAAGTGCTCTTCCACGTCGACGGAGAAGATGTGCCGCGACGATGAGCGATCAGTCGGGGCGAGCATTGCGCTCTGCATCGATCAGAATATCGAGACGTCTCCCCCGTCGCGCGGCTTGAGCATCCATCCGCCACCGGCATGGGGAACCAGCACGCCGCGCGCGGTGACCTGGCGTCCCGGGATAAATGCCGGGCGCGGAAAATTCAGATTTGCGTCGAGCAACAGGGTGAGCCGACCGCTGCCGTCATCGAGTCCGACCACGAAATCCGGCTGGACCGTGGCGGTATCGACGATCGGGGCTGAAATCACCTGCACCAGATCGGCGTCGAGCGTCCCGCCGGAGGCTTCCGAGGCGAGACGCGTCGACAGAATCCGGGGAAGCGGCGACGGCCGCGCACCGAACCGGGCGATGATCGCCTGGGCCAGGGTAGGCTGGCCGTCCCGGCTCGCGACCGCACCAAGCACACTCACGCTGTCACCAGGACTGTTACCGGCCAGGCCGCCACGCAGGGTCACGTCCGTCAGCCGGACCGCGCCGGAACTATCCGACAAATGCGAGGTGGTATCGCGAAACGACTGCACTCCGGCCAGGATCACGCCGCGCAGGAAGACCCGCCGTCCTGGAGTGGTCGCGCGCGCCTCTCGAACCGTGAGTTCCGGATAGGCCAACCGCACCGAAACGCGCACCGTGTCCATGCCCTGCGCGACGGTGATGTGAGTCGTATCGATCTGCGCCACCGACACCGAGTCGCCCAGCCCCCCGGACGCAACGCCGACCTGATACTGTCCCAATACCACGTCGGAAAAGCGGGCACGGCCCTGCGCGTCGGAGGTCACGATGCGCAGCGTGTCCCCACCCCGCGTCAGGAGTGCCACACGCGCACCGGAGTACGTCACATCGAGCGGAGTATTGGTTCGTGAACCGTCGGCATCGAGGTAGAGGTGTACCACGATTGCCCCGGTCGATTCGGCCGGAAACCCGAGATCGACACCGGCGTTGTCGCATCCGGCAGCAAGCCCGACCACTGCCACCAGACCGACCCGGGAGAAGAGAGAGGTACGCATCGGTCAGTACTCCAGACGCAGGCCAACCCGGACGGAGCGCGGATCGCCGCGCCGAACCAGCAGGGAGCCGAAGTTGGGATTGGCAATCAGGGGAAGCGTCACGCTTCCCGATCCACCCGATCCGAGACTGCCGGCAGGATCAATGAGAACGAGAGCGCGATCGACCACACCGGTTTCCGTCGCGACCAGGTTGAACGCATCCACCGTGAGGGCAAGACGGTCGCCCAGGCGACCGACCGGCAGCCCGACCGACAGGCTGAGGTCGAGCGCTTGCTGCATTTTCTCGCGGCAACTGTTCCGTGCTGCGAAGCGGCCGCTCAACCCGGCATCACAGCTGGCGCCCTGGAGCGCCACATCTACGCCCGATACCCCCGTGCCGAGATAGGCCGGATCGTTGTTCCCCGATCCGTCGGCGTTGACGTCGACGCCAGGGCGGAATCCTGGGGTGAACGGAAGACCGGAACGAACCCGGTACCGGGCCGACAACGCGATGGGCGACCTGCCGCCGCTCGAGAGACGCAGCAGGGCAAAGCCGCGATGCGGGACATCGAAGTCAGACCGGCCCTTGGCCCAATCGGCTCCGTCGAGTCCGTCCGGAAACGGATTCAACTGGTCGGTCGGATCCGCCGAGCGCGAACCGATCAGATTGTCTTCCGTCTTCGAATAGGTATACGACGCGATCAGGGCAACCCGTTCGCTGAGTCGCTGTTCGAGCATCGCGCCAACTTCGTAGTAGTCCACCGAGCCGGTCGGGGAGAGACCACTGACGAGATCGTAGCCGCTGAAGCGGCGGTTGCCGCCGGGCGTTGCCGTCACCAGCCCGCCATACTGCACCAGCGACCCGTACACCGGACGTCCTTCCTGCGTAGCTGCCACCGGCGACGCTAGCCGGTTGAGGTCGTCTCGGCGCAACAGATAATCGGTATGATGGTAGGCCGCCGAGAGATGCAGCATGGCATGCCCCAAACGTCGGCTGATGCCGGCATCCAGCTTGGCGGTGCGCGGCGCACGGATCGTCGAATTGAGCAGCGTCAGCCGCTGGCCCGTGGTCGGGGCGCCGGTCTCGGTCGGGAGCGCCGGCCACGCAGCGAAATTCCCCGCGCCCCGGCGTACCGTGACATCACGGTCGAAGAGCAGCGCCTCGGCAAAGGCATATCGATCGAGCGGCGCGAAGGAGAGACCGCCCCCGCCCCGCACCACCCAGTCGCCGCCGTCCTGCCAGACGAAGCCGAGGCGAGGGGAAACGTTGACCCGGTTTTTGTACACCGTGTCGCGAGGCACCGTGACCGCTTCCCAGACCGGGTCCGTGTTCATCTTCTCGACCGGAAGCGTGAAGCGGTCGACCCGAGCTCCGATCAACAGATCCAGTTGCGGTGAGATGGACCAGGTATTCTGCAGAAAGGCGCCCAGCTGAGCCGTGGTAAACTGCGCAGCTTCCGCCGGTCCGACCACCTGCGTAAAGAGGCCTTCGCCTGCCCCGAATCCGTCGACCGATCCGAAGAGGAACGATCCGCTTGCTCCGTAACGGTAGTCCTGCCGGTAGTCGAGCACGGTGGCGGAGCCGCCCAGCTTGATCTGATGCGCGCCCCTGCTCAGCTGCACCGCGGTCGACACATCGAACGTCTTCTGGTCGAACAGTGCCGGTAACCCGAGCGATCGGCCGAACGCCGCCCCACTGCCGACGATGGCGGTCGAGGGCACCGCCGCGCCTGCGTACTCCCGGCGCGCCAGATTGAAGCCGACCCGGAGCTCGTTGGAGAGCAGATCGCCCCGACTGGTCACCGTCAGCGCCGCCGAGGCATCCCGCGCGGAAAGGTCGCTCCCGGCGCCGGACACGAGATCCGCGCCGAGGATGCCGGCCCGTTCCTTCCACACGGCGAGGCCGGCCCGGACCGCAACATCGTGCGATCGCCCGAGACGCCAGTCGACCCGACCCGAACCGCTCCCGCCCTTCCAGGTGCGGATGGGAGGCGCCACCAGCGACCCGATCTGCGTACCGAACGAATCCGCAGCAATGGCCGGCAGGACGTCACGCAGCGAGACCGCCTGTCCCTGGTAGGTCGCGGCGTCCTGCGTCCAGGAATACGAGCTGGGTAGTTCAACCGACTGGTAGTCGAACCGAAGCGCAAAGTAGGCCGTATCGCGCACGATCGGTCCGCTCAGAAACGCGCCCGCGCGGAGCGCCAGAGATGCGCTGTCGGCCGGGTTATCGAGCGGGCGGGCACCGAGCGATCCGGAACTCGCGCTGAGGAACGGCTGGAAGAGAAAACGATTGCCGCCGCGCCGTGATTGCGCAGCAATCGTGGTCCCGAGCGTACCTCGCCATTCGGCGTCGACCGGGGCACCGAAAACGGAAACCTGGTCGAGTCCATCGCGAGCAAAGATCGGCGTGACGGCGGGCTGATCGGGAAAGCCGGGATGCGACAACGACGTTTCCGGCACACCGTCGACGACCAGGCGGCTCCGCCAGCCCGGCAGGCCGCCGGCCGCCAGAGCCAGGCCGGCACGCCCGTCGAACGGGGTAACCAGCTCCGTCAGGTTGGCACCGAGGTCGGACAGATCGCGACGAGCCTCGTGGCTGGTCAGCTCGAGCCGGCTGACCAGCCGCGCGCGAGCCATCCCGGCGGGCGAAGCCGGTTCGACCTGGTCCTGTACGGCGACGATCGGGGGCGGACGGCGCTCCAGAAGGATCCTGATCGAGGTCTGCTGCCCGGGAGCCACCAGGACGCCGATCCGACGCACCGGCTGATAGCCGGCCTGTTCGACCAGAACCCGATACTCGCCCGCCGCAACCAATCGAAGACCAAAGCTGCCGCTGAAGCCGGTCTGAAACTCCGCAACCGCCCCTCCAGCAGCCGTCTCGATCGAGACCTGAACCCCGCTGAGCGGGCTGCCGTCCACGCCAACCACGACGCCCTGCAGCGATCCCGAGGTCAGGCTCTGTGCGGTAAGAGGCACCGCCAAACCGGACACGGCCACCCACACCGCAATCTGGACCCGAACGACCTTCCAGCGCTGGGACAGAGACATAGCGTTCCTAAGATGTCTGGTACTCGTTCCGGACAATGGCATTGCCCTAGAGCACGCAATTATCTGCAGAAGCAATGCCACAGAGACTCCGCCGCCTGTTGCGTGCTTAACGCACAGTAGCCACCATCGGGCGTTGCGTCAACGCAACACATCAGCTGCCCCGACGCGACATCACCTCCCCCCGGTCCGCACCCGACGAAGGCGGGTTAGAATACCTCTCTCATGCGCGCCCTGACCTTTCGAAGCCGGGTTTCCCTCGTGCTGCTCCTGCTCGGAGCGCCGTCGGCGTTTGCCCTGCTCGGATGGGCCTACTCATCCCTGACCAACAATCCCGGGGCCCCGGCCCAGATCGTCATCCAGCCGCTGCGGCAATCGGGACGTGACCTCTTCGCCACCCTGGACACCACCCGGCTCACTCCTGCCGAACACCAGGCCGTTCAGGCACATCGCGACGTCCTGAGCCGCCAGCTGGCCCTGTCCCAACGGGCCGAGTTCTACCAGAGCCGCCTGACCCGAGGACTGGCCATCGTGCTGGCGGTGATGGGATCCATCCTGGTGGTGTTCGCAGTATTCCTGGGGAACAATCTGGCCCGTCAGCTGAGCCAGCCGATCGATAACCTGGTCGGCTGGATCGGCCGGATCCAACGGAACGAGCCGCTGCCCCCTGACCCGCCTAAGGCCGGCGCGCCGGAATTCGCCGCTCTTCGCACCGCGCTCCGGGATATGGCGGATGGCCTGTCGCAGGCCCGACGCGCCGAACTCGAGTCGGAGCGACTGCGGGCATTCCGCGAAGTGGCCCGACGCGTCGCGCACGAAATGAAGAATCCGCTCACCCCGATCCGTTTTGCGGTGTCCTCGCTGGGCCGAACCGCAACCCAGGATCAGGAGGAGGCCCTCGAGGTGCTCCGGGCGGAATCGACCCGTCTCGAGCAACTGGCCCGGGACTTCGCCAATCTGGGCCGCCTCCCCGAAGGCCCTCCCGCCGATGTCGACCTGGGCGAGCTGCTGGGCGAACTGCTGCGAACCTCGCTGCCGGACGCGGTCAAAGGCCACCTCTGGGTCGATCCGGCCACCCCGCATGTGACCGGCCATTACGACTCGCTGCGCCGCGCGGTGGCCAATCTGCTGCGGAACGCCTCGGAAGCGATGCACGGAGAGGGTCGGATCGACGTGACGATCCGTCCATGGGACGGAGGGGTTCGGGTGTCTATCGCGGACCAGGGCCCCGGCATTGCGAAGGAAAAGCAGAGCCGCATCTTCGAGCCCTACTTCACGGACAAGGCCGATGGCACCGGACTCGGCCTGGCCATCGTCAAACAGGCGATCGATCTCCACCAGGGCACCATCGAGGTGGGAGAGACCGAAGGAGGCGGAGCCACCATGGTGATCTGGCTCCCGCTGACCTCGGAGAGCGCCAGACCACGGCCTGCCGACCGACCATTCGTTGAACGCCGGGTTGCCGACCGGCGAAGGAACTGGCGATGACGACACGGATTCTGATCGTCGACGACGAAGCCAACATCCGCCGGATGCTTGGTGCGCTGCTCAAAGCCGAAGGGTTCGACGTCGCCGAGGCCCCCAACGGCAACACCGCCCTGCTGACGCTCGAGGAAATCCGCCCGGACGCCATCCTGCTCGACCTGATGATGCCGCCAGGTCCGGACGGGATCGAAACCCTGGCCGCGATCCGGGAACGGGACCCCGTGACCCCCGTCATCATGATGAGTGGCAAAGCCCAACTGACCGACGCGGTGCGGGCCATCAAGCACGGCGCCTTCCAGTTCCTGGAAAAGCCGCTCACCCCGGAAGCCGTCCTGGTCACCATCCGCTCCGCCCTGGAACTGACCCGGACCCAGGCCGAGAATCGGGTCCTCAAATCCCAGCTGTCGCGCACTCGGGCCGAGCTGATCGGGACCACCCCGGAGCTGCAGCGGGTGCGCAGCGCAATATCCCAGGTCGCGCCGACCGAAGCCCGGGTACTGATTCTGGGCGAGTCGGGCACCGGCAAGGAGCTGGTGGCCAACGCGATCCACACCGCGAGCCGCCGGGCGGGACGTCCCATCGTCTCGGTCAACTGCGCCGCGATTCCGCGCGATCTGGTCGAGAGCGAAATGTTCGGCCACGAACGCGGCGCCTTTACCGGCGCGGTGGAGCGCCGGATGGGCCGCTTCGAAATGGCCGATGGAGGCACGCTGTTCCTCGACGAGGTCGGCGATCTCAACCTGGAAGCCCAGGCCAAGCTGCTCCGCGTCCTCGAAACGGGCGAGATCCAGCGACTCGGCGCCGAGCGCGTCAAGCGGGTCGACGTGCGGATCGTGTCAGCCACCAACCAGCGCCTGGACGAGGCCGTCGCAGCCGGCACCTTTCGCGAGGATCTGTTCTTCCGCCTCAACGTGTTCCCGATCGAGCTGCCGCCGCTCAGGCACCGTCTCGACGACCTGCCGGATCTGGTCCGCTACCTGGCCGATCGGTTGCGCGGACACCAGGCGCCAGCCTTTACCTCCGAGGCCATGGCGCTGCTGGCGTCGTACCATTGGCCCGGCAACATCCGCGAACTCGCCAACGTGATCGAGCGGCTCTCCATCATCGGCGGCGCCGAGATCGACTCGGCGTCGGTGCGACAGGTGCTGCCGCGCTCGACTCCGAAAGTCGAGGGAAGTACCGGTCACGATCATCCCTTCGGCCTGCCCGGCGATCACCAGGGCCGGTCGCTGTCGAACCTGCTCGACGACTACGAGCGCGCCCTGGTCCAGGACGCGTTGGGCCGGGCGTCCGGCAACGTAGCGGAAGCGGCCCGCGCGCTGCAGACCGATCGGGCCAACCTCTATCGCCGGATGAAACGGCTGGGGCTCTCATGACCGCCCGGCTTCGCTGGCTCCGCATCGCCGCCGTGCTGCTCAGCCTCCTGGGCCCGGTATCGGGCGCCCGGGCGCAGGACAGCGTGGTGGTGATTCAGCCGGACGTGACGGACGAACCCGCGGAAGGCACCTTGCCGCCCGAGGTGGTGCAGCAGCTGATCAACGGGTACAACGACAGCAGCACGACCCGCCTGGCCAGCAGCTTTACCCTGCCCACCGGCGCGCGGATGGAAGGACGCATCGCGATGTACCGGGGCACCCTCCGGGTGCTCGGCCGGATCGACGGACCCGTCACCGTCATCAACGGCGATCTGATCATCGGGCCGGGTGGAACGGTGCGCGGCTCGGTGCTGGTCGTCGGCGGACGGATCTACGTCCGTGACGGCGGCCGGCTCGACGGCGACCAGAAAACCTATGACGCCCTGGCGGCGGTATACCGCCTCCCCAACGGCCTGTTGGTGCTGCGCGAACGCCGCCGCCCGCTCGGCGAACTGGCGGCCGCGCATACCGAATTCCAGACCGGCGTCCTCAACACCCGACTGACGCTCGAAACCGGCAAGACCTACAATCGCGTCGAAGGGCTTCCGATCGTCTTCGGCCCCACCTTCCGGAGCGAAGGCAACGCCGGGCTGGATGTCGAACTCGACGTGCGCGGCATCTTCCGGCCGGCCACGGACCGCACCAAGCTCCGCGACAACGTCGGGTTCCGGATCACGACCGAATGGCAGATCGGACAAGACAGACGCTGGCTGCGCATTGGGGGCCGCGCCTCGCGGGAAATCGTCCCGATCGAGCAGCAGCCGCTGACCCGGGGCGAGTCGGGGTGGTCCGCCTTCCTGCTCCAGCGCGACTACCGGGATCACTTCGAAACGCGCGGCGTCGAAGGCTACCTGACCGTCGAACCCATCTCCCGCCTCCAGCTGAGTTACGGGATCCGCAGCGACCTGGAACGATCGGTCCCGGCCAGCGATCCGGTCTCGGTCTTCCGCAACCGGGACACCTGGCGACCCAACCCGCTGATCGATGACGGCCGCTACCTGACCCAGCGCCTCGGCCTGTGGTACGACAGCCGCAACGACCCCGCCGATCCTTCCAACGGCTGGCTGGTTTCAGCCCGGTACGAGCAGAGCCATACCGACGATGCCTCTCCGGTATCGTTGCCCGCCGCGATCCGGGCCCCCATCCTGCCCGGCCGATATCAGTTTGCCACGCTGGCATTCGATATCCGCCGTTATGCGCGGTTCGACCCCAAGAGCCGGGTCAATGCCCGCCTGGTGGGCGCCGGATGGATCGATGGCGACCCGCTGCCGATTCAGCGACGCGTCTCGCTGGGTGGCCCCGATATCCTGCCGGGGTTCGGCTTCCGGTCGCAGAATTGCGCCCCGCCCGGGTTCGTCGACCCGACGCAAGCTGCGCTGTGCGACCGGATGCTGGCCTTCCAGCTCGAGGTTCGTCGCAACCTGCCCCTCCCGCTGCCGCTCCGGCTCCGCAATGCGGACCTGGCCATGCTACAGCAGCTGCTCGGCATTCAGCAGGCCGATCTGGTCCTGCTCGGCAATGTCGGCAAGGCGTGGCTGTCGGGCGAGGGACCGGGGCGAGTCCCCAACAACCGGATTCCGCGCTTCGACGAGTGGGACGCGGATGTCGGGGTCGGGATCGACGCAGGCGGGCTGGCCGTGTATCTCGCCAAACCGCTCGCGGTGGACGACAAGTTCCGCTTCATCCTGCGTCTGGAGCGGCGTTTCTGATGCGACGTGTGCTCCTCGCCCTGGCGCTCGTTGCCGTGCCCGGCATGGCCGCGCATGCCCAGGAAGGGGGACCGCGTCCGACCGTGTCGCTCTCGATGGCACTGGATTCGACGCGGCAGACGAACGGCGCCCGGATGCCGGTCGTCTCCCTCCGCAACCTGCTGGTCGACGAACGCTGGAACGAGGCGCTGGAAAAATCACTGCCGCTGATCGTGTCGTACACCATGCAGACCTGGCGGTCTCGGGACGGCTGGATCGATGAGCTGGCGAGCGAGACGAGCTGGCAGACGATCGTGACCAAGGAGCCGCTGCAGGAAGAATTCACCGTCACCCTGGTCGTGGCGAACCGGCGGCTCCGGCCTTCCCGGTTTGCCGTCCGCGAAGCGGCCGAGCAGTACCTCAACCTGCCTCAGCGGGTCGCCATTTATCCGCGGCGCGACGGGCGTTTCTACTACACGGTCTCGGCGCGAATCACCGCGCTGTCGGATCGGGACATCGATCAGCTGGAACGCTTTCTGGCAGGCGACCCCACACTCGACGTGCCCGAGCCGGGCAGCACGGTGGGACGAGGAATTCGGCGCTTCCTGCTCAGGTTGGCGGGCTTGCCGAGTCAGGTCCTGCAGGCGCGCAGCGAGCAGTTTCCGGTCCAGCACGACGATGACGATGAGGACGACGCCGCCCTCTAACGCAGCATCAGGCCTGTGCCCACCTGTCGTGCCAATCCAGAAATACGAGCAGGGCCCACAGTGCCAGGCTGCGATGCTCTTCGCCAGCCTGGAGGCGATTCCAGGCCTCACGACACCGGGCCCCATCCAGCATTTCCACCGCGCCAAGCCGCTTGGACGAGAGCAGATCGTCGCCCCAGGTGCGGAGCGGCCCCCTGAGCCAGGCTGAAATGGGAACCGAGAATCCCATCTTGGGACGATCGACCAGGGCCTGAGGCACCTTGCGATAGAGCACCTGTCTCAAGATCCACTTGGTCTGGTCGCCCCGGATCCGCATCGAGTCCGGCAGCGTCCAGGCAAACTCGGCCACCCGGTGATCCAGAATGGGCGCCCGGGCCTCGAGGCTCACCGCCATGCTGACCCGGTCGACCTTGGCCAGCAGGTCGTCTGGCAGGTAGCTGCGCTGATCGGCCAACATCATCCGAGCCAACAGGGTGTAGGGCCGCTGCCGCTCCATCTTCTCGACAAAGAGCCCGGGTTCCTCGACTACGCCGGGCACCAGCGAGCCGGGATCCTGCCAGGCCGACAATAGGCTGCGATAGGCATAGCCCTCGGACGGGGCCGAGAGGAACTCGCCCAGCTTGCGGAGCTTACCGGTCCGCGAGCGCAAGTCGCCGCCGGAGCGGCCCATGGCCCGGAGCAGCCCACCGACCGGACGCCGCAGCGCGCGCGGGACATACTCGACAGCGTTGAGGAGCCGCCGCCCGAAGCGATAGCGATTGTATCCGGCAAACAGTTCGTCGCCGCCATCGCCGGAGAGGGCGACCGTGACGTCGCGCTTGGCCAGCTGGCAGACCAGAAAGGTGGGCAACTGCGACGGATCGGCCAGGGGTTCATCGAACCAATCGGCCAGCCGCGGGATCAGATCCAGGGCATCGGTACCGGTCACGCGCAGGGTGGTCTGGTCGGTGCCCAGGTGCTTGGCGACGGCCTCGGCGTGGTGCACTTCGTCGTAGGCTTTTTCTTCGAACCCGATGGTATAGGTCTTGACCGGCCGCGACATCTGTTCCTGCATCAGCGCCACCACGGTCGACGAGTCGATCCCGCCCGACAGCAGCGCGCCTAACGGCACGTCGGCATAGAGCCGCAACTTGACCGCATCGGCCAGCAGCGCTTCGAGCCGATCGACCGCTTCGGTGTCGGAGCCGCGGAACGGCTGCGCCTCGCCCGCCTCGGCCACCGCTTCGAGCGACCAGTACCGGTCGGCAATCGGCACAGGCGCACCGGGATCGCGAATGGTGACCAGCGCCCCCGGCTCGAGCTTGCGGACCCGTTGGTAAATCGACCGCGGCGCCGGCACATAGAGGTAGCGCAGGTACTCGACCACCGCGGCGGGATCGATCGACCGATCGAACGACGGCCCGGCCACCATCGCCTTGAGTTCCGACCCCCAGGAGATGTAGCCCGGCTCCGAGTAGATGAACAGCGGCTTCTTGCCCAGCCGGTCGCGGATCAGGGTCAGCTCCCGCTCGCGCCGGTCCCAGAGCGACATGGCAAACATGCCCACGAAGCGGGGCAGCGCGCCACGAACGCCCCAGGCCTCGAAGGCCGCCAGAATGACTTCGGTGTCCGAACCACCCCGGAAGGTCGCGCCGTGCGCAGCAAGCTCTTCGCGCAACGCGGCGAAATTGTAGATCTCACCGTTGAAGGCGAGGACATACCGCCCCGACGCCGAGGTCATCGGCTGATGACCGAGCGGCGAGAGATCGATGATCGCGAGACGGCGGAACCCGAGCGCCACCCCCGACTCGGCGTCGACGTAGTGGCTGCCGTCGTCCGGCCCGCGATGATGGATCGGCGCCATCATCGCGGACACGTCCGCGGTCATGCTCTCATCGGTTCGGGGGCGCGAAGTGAAAAAGCCGGTCAGGCCGCACATTGCGTGATGCGATTTACCCCGCCAACGCGCGCAGTGCGTCGGCTCCGTAGAAGAGGCGAATGTACTTCGCCTGCGTGGCCGTGAGCCGGCGCACCGCCCACGACAGATGAACGAAGTGCGGCTCCATCGGCTCGTGCATCGGCTGCATCCCGCACTCGTCGGGCAGGCGATTTCCCTTCTTCGTGTTGCAGGTGCTGCAGGCCGTCACCACGTTATGCCACTCGTTGCCGCCACCGCGCGAAATCGGAATCAGGTGATCCCGCGTCAGGCATTCACGCATCCGCAACTCGTGCTGAGTCCGGGCGCAGTACTGACAGGTGTAGTCGTCGCGCGCAAAGAGGAACGTGTTGGTGACCTGACGGCGGAACTTCCGGGGAACGTGCACGAACTTGACCAGCCGGATGATCGCCGGTTTAGGAAGTGCGAGCCTCGCACTCCGCATCTCTTCCCCATGCTCCGCCTCGACGATCTCGGCTTTGCCGTCGATCACCAGGCGCAGGGCCCGCCGGAGCGGGACCATCGTCAGGGGTTCAAAAGATGCGTTGAGCGCGAGGCACCGCACCGTTCGCTCCACGAAAAAGGGTATCCTACCAAGCTAGGAACGGACCCTGGTTTGAATCAAGCCTGCCCGGCTCGGCGCCTGCAACGGTCCCGTCACCGACGCCTCAAACGAGCCGGTGAACCATCAGACCCGAAGCAAACGTCGCAACGACCGATTTTGCTTCAGCACCCAGGATCAACTCTTCAACTAAATCGGGATCACCCACTTCCGGAAGCCTGATCGCCGCGATGTCGCCGAAACGCCCGACGGTTAGCGCCCCGCGATCGGCTGCCATGCCCGCCAGTGCCGCCCCGGCCAGCGTGCCATGCCTCAGGGTTTCCCGCGCCGAGGTACCCAGGAGGAGTCGGGCGGCGCGCAACTCGGCAAACATGTCGAGCGGCCCGACGCTCACCACCGAATCGGTCCCCACGCCGACTGTGAGCCCGGAAGCCACCAGGGCGGCGCTATCCGAGTCGCCATGGCCGTGCCGGCGATTGGAGACGGGACAATGGGCAATCCCGACGCCACGCGCGGCCAGCACGGCGCGGTCGGCCTGGTCGAGTTGGACGGTATGGATGCAGAGCGTGGCCGGGCCGAGTACTCCATGCGCATCGAGCCAGGCCACCGGCGAACGTCGGGCCGCCGCCTCGGCCGGGGGGCGCCCATGCTGAGCAAGCGGAGGAATGCCGCGTGCGCGC
Organism: uncultured Gemmatimonas sp.; assembly: GCA_964619465.1. Taxonomy (GTDB): domain Bacteria; phylum Gemmatimonadota; class Gemmatimonadetes; order Gemmatimonadales; family GWC2-71-9; genus SHZU01. The sequence goes on along the minus strand of CAZUES010000001.1, from coordinate 138,234 downwards.
CAGGCCTCGGCAAAGGGCCCCTGATCCTCGCTGACGAAGCGGCTTTCGGCCTCGGACTCGGCCAGATGCACGGCAATCGGCAGCCCGGCCCGGACCGCCAGCTCCGCAACGGCGCGGTAGAGCGGCCCGCTCACGGTATAGGGCGCGTGGGGCGAGACGCCGAGCCGCACCCGGTCGGAGCAATACGGGCGGAGGCGGTCGAGCGCGGCGTCGAGCCCAGCCATACTGGCCTCGCACTGGGCCGGATCGGGACCGAAGACCTCCTGGTAGACCACACCGGCCCCGCCCAGTTCGGCCAGGGCGGGCAGCACCGCGCCGGAATCGCCGGTATCGAGCACCATGGTGATTCCGGCGGCAAAGGCGTCCCGCACCCCCTGCCGTGCCGCGGCTCGAAACCAGTCGGGCGAGAGACCCGCTTTGAGTTCGCGCACGCCGCGGATCCAGCGGGTGAAGTCAGCTTCCTCGACCTGCCCGTCCAGGCCGGTGAGTTCGAGATGGGTGTGGGCGTTGACCAGGCCAGGGATCAGCGCGGCGCCCGGCAGCGCGACCGTCACCGCACCGGGAGGCGAGGGAACCGTCGCAGCCGGGCCCAGTGCCGCAATCCGGCCCTGCGCATCGAGCAGTATGGCGGCGCCCGCCACCGGCGGACCATCGAGGGTCACGAGCCAGTCCGCCGTCACACGCGTCGGCGGCACCGATGACACGGTCAATGACTGTCGTCCGGATCGGCCTGCGGCGGGCGGACGCCGCCGTGGATGGGGCAGCGTTCGGTCGGCTCGGTTCCCGGCGCGTAGAACTCCGGACCAACCGACCTCGAGGGGCACATCGGGGTCGCCAGGTAACCGGTCGAGCGGTCGATACTCATGGTGACCACGCCCTCGGGCATCTGCCAGACCGGAGGAACGCGCCGACGCTCGTAGACTTCCTTCATCATCAGCGCCCATGCCGGCGCGGCGAGCCGGCCGCCCTGCGCGTTGGCCATGATGACTTGCTTCTTATCGAAGCCCATCCAGACACCGGTTACCAGATCGGGGGTAAACCCGATGAACCAGACGTCCATGCCATCGTTGGTGGTGCCGGTCTTGCCGCCGGCCGGCAGGTTGATTCCGACGCGCGGCATCATGCCCTGAGCGGTGCCTCTGCGCACCACGTCGCGCAAACCATCGAGGACCAGCCAGGCCTGCTCCGGCTCCATGATTCGGGTCTGCTTGGTCTCCGGCTGCCAAAGGATGTTGCCGTTGGCGTCTTCGACCCGGGTAATGGCCGTCGGCGGCACCCGCACGCCCATATTGGCAAAAGTCCCGAACGCCGAGGTGATCTCGAGCGGAGTGACCTCGGAGGCGCCAATGAAGATCGAGGGCACCCGCGGAATCCGGCGCACGATGCCGGTCATCGCGGCTTCCCGTATCACCGCTTCGATCCCGACATCGAGACCGACCTTGACCGCCACCGTGTTCCGCGAGTCATACAGCGCCTCGCGAATGCTGAGCGGGCCCCGGAACTTGAGATCGTAGTTCTTGGGCGCCCAGGCCGGCTGGTCGGGAATCTCGACTTCGACCGGCGAGTCCTCGTAGATGTCGCTCATCCGGTACCCGGCCCGAATGGCCGCAGCGTAGACGAAGGGCTTGAAGGTCGACCCCGCCTGCCGCTCGGCCTGCGCAGCGCGGTTGTACTTGGAATCGCCGAAGTCCCGGCCACCTACCAGGGCGCGGATGTAGCCCGTCTTGACTTCGATGGTCACCATCGAGCCCTGCAGGTAGGGCGAGAACGGCCCCTGACTCGCCTCGTCGACGTCACCGTCGCGCTGATCGAGATACTCACGGAACGTCTGATGCCTGAACCGGCCGTACTCGGTGCCGGACTCGATCTTGGACAGCTGCGTTTCGAGCGCCCGCTCGGCCGCCTGCTGCATGTCGAGGTCGAGCGTGGTGTATACCCGGAGTCCGGAGCGATAGAGATCGCCGCCGAAGCGGGCCTGCAGCAGCTGACGGGCATACTCGACGAAGTAGTCGCCCACCCCGGTAAAGTCCGACCGCGACGACAGCGCCAGCGGATAGGCCTTCCACGCCTCGGCCGACTCGCGCGAGAGCTTGGACTGGTCGCGCAGCAGATTGATGATCAGGTTCCGCCGCTGCACGTTGAGCGACGGATTTCGCCGCGGATTGTACCGGGTCGGCCCCTTGGGAATCGCCGCGAGCGAGGACGCTTCGGCGACATTCAACTGGCGGGCCGACTTGCCGAAGTACCGGAGCGACGCCGCTTCCACACCGTAGGCGCCGTTGCCCAGATTGATCTGGTTGAGATAAAGCTCGAGGATCTTCTGCTTCGAGTAGCGGCGTTCGATATCCATCGCGACCCGCATTTCGCGCAGCTTACGGGTCAGGCCGAGGAAGCCGCTCCGCTGGGTCCGGTCGATCATCTCGGGCCAGAGATTCCCGGCCAGCTGCATCGTCACGGTGGAAAAGCCCTGGAGGCGCTGCCCGCTCAGGACCGCCTTGATGGCGCCGAAGATGCGAACCCAGTCGATGCCGCCGTGCTCGTAGAAACGGCGGTCTTCGGTGCTCAGAAAGGCCGCAATGACGGCGGGTGACATCTGCTCGAGCGGCACCACGGTCCGCCGCTGGAGACCGAAATCGGTCACCAGCCGGCCATCGGCGGCATAGACCTTGGACGCCTGGTCCGGGTCGTAGGTTTCGAGGCTGGCAATCGAGGGGCAGGAATCGACCGGCCCGCAGACGTTGAACCAGGCTCCGACCAGCAGAGCAATCGCAAAGACGCCCAGGGCGCCGATAGTGAGCAACACCCGGAATCGGACTTTGGGTGTTTTCCACCAGCCGAAGAGTGATTTGAACGACCAACGAGCCATACCGAAAAGCTAATCGGACGGCAGGACCTGGGGAACGAAAGCGCTTCCGCCGTTCTCTCCCGCCCGCTAGTTTGCCGACCCTATGTCGAATCTCGTCACCACGCTACGTGCCCGGGGGCTGCTGCAGGACGTGACCCCCGGCCTGGAAGCTCGTCTGGCCGAAGGCCCGGTCACGGGCTACGTCGGGTTCGACCCGACCGCCGATTCCCTGCACGTCGGCAACCTGGTTCCGGTCATGGGGTTGGTCTGGCTGCAACGGCTGGGTGGGCGTCCCATTGCCCTGGTGGGCGGCGGCACCGGCATGGTGGGCGACCCGAGCGGCAAGCGGAGCGAGCGCCCTATGCTCTCGCTGGAGCAGGTCCGGGCCAACGCCGCGGCCATCGGCAAGCAGCTGGAAAAGTTTCTCGACTTCGACGATCAGACCGGAGCGCGGCTCCTCAACAACGCCGACTGGCTGGCGGAGCTGCCGCTGCTGGATTTCCTCCGGGATGCGGGGAAGCACTTCACCATCAACTACATGCTGCAGAAGGACTCGGTCAAAAGCCGCCTGGAGGCGGGGATTTCCTTTACCGAGTTTACCTACATGCTGATCCAGGCCTACGACTTCTGGCATCTGCATCGGACCACCGGTTGCGCGCTGCAGCTGGGCGGCAGCGATCAGTGGGGCAACATCACGGCGGGCGTCGAACTGATCGGTCGCAAGGAGAGCGCCGATGCGCATGGCCTGGTGCTGCCACTCCTGACCACCGCGAGCGGGGCCAAGTTCGGCAAGAGCGAAGGGGGCAACGTCTGGCTCGACCCGGCCAAGACCTCGCCGTACAAGTTCTACCAGTTCTGGCTCAACGCGGAAGATGCGGACGCGGAGCGCCTGCTCCGGACCTTCACGACGGTGTCGCTGGAGGAGATTGCCGCGGTGCTGGCGCAGCACGCCGCCGATCCCGGCAAGCGGGCGGCGCAGCGCTTCCTAGCGCACGACGTGACCAGCCGAGTCCACGGCGCCGAAACGACGGCGCGGGTCATCGCAGCAAGCGATGTCTTGTTTGGCGGCACGCCGCTCACCGGCGCCGACCTGGCGACGCTCGAGATCGTGGCGGGGGAAGTCCCGACCGTGGGGGTTGCTCGCGACCGCCTCAGCGGCGGCATCGGCGTGGTCGATGCGCTGGTGGAAACCGGCCTGGCGGCGTCCAAAGCCGAAGCCCGGCGCGGCATCCAGGGTCAGGGGTTTTCGGTCAACGGCGCCAAGGTCACCAGCGCGGATCGGATTCTGGGGGGCGACGATCTGCTCGCCGGGCGTTACGTGGCCTTGCAGAAGGGGCGCCGCTCCTACGCTTTCCTCGACGTCCGCTAGTTGCGTCCCGGAATTGCTTTGGCAAGCCAGTGGACTAGGCGCCAACAATCTCGTTGAGCCCTTCAACCACTTGGGCCAACTCCTCAGGAGTGGCGCGCCCGAGCCGCTTCCCAATTCGCTCGATCGCCAGGGTCCGAATCTGGCTGATCTTCACCCAGGATCGCTTCGGCAACTTTGGGCTGGTCAACTCCAAAGTTAGCGGAAACCCCGCCCGCGGCGGCTGGCTCGTCAACGCCACCGCGATGACCGTCCCCGAGCGATCGTTGAAGACATCGTGACTCAGCACGAGCACCGGTCGTAGTCTGGCTTGCTCGCTTCCGCGAGTCGGATTGAGATCCGCCCAGCGGATCTCGCCTCTCAGTATTCCGGCCATTCCATGCCATCAGCGCTCAGCCCTTCCTCGGCAAGCGCACGCTCTACCTGCGGGTCCAGTTTCGCGCACTCCTCTACCAGACGCCGCCGCTCCAAGCGATCGAGTTGTTCGGCGACCGCGGCCTCGATCGCCTGACTGCGATTCGGATACCGAGCATCGCGAACCAATCGATCTACCCGGCGCAACGTCCGGGTGTCCAGGGTTACCGCCACTTTGGCCTTTGCCATGAATCACCTCTACATGATGGTATGACATTATGTCATACCCAATAAAATCCGCAAGGGCAACCCGAGGTGGTACTCGAGCCTGATCAGCCGGAGTAGACCGCCCCTGCAGGCATGATGCAGCGGCCGGGTGCGGTATCGCCCTATGGCGCTTTCCCCGACCCCGGCGGTAGACTCCGACCAAGCTCCTACGCTCCCTGCCGGAGTTCCTATGCCCGAACCAATGAGCCCGCCACCTGACGACGGGGCGCCCTCGTGCGCCGTGACGCACCTGCTCGAGCGTTGGCGCGGGGGCGACGAGCGTGCGTTCGAACAACTGCTCCTGCTCGTCTACGATGAACTCCACCGCCTCGCGAGCCGCTCCCTCGCGTCCGAGGCGACCGGCCACACCATCCAGACGACGGCCCTCATTCACGAGGCCTACCTCCGGCTCGTGGGGTCGGATGTCGAGTGGGTGGGCCGCGGCCATTTCTTTGCCGTGGCGGCGCGCACCATGCGGCGGATTCTCGTGGACCACGCCCGTGCTCGCCGAAGCGCCAAGCGTGGCGCCGGAGCGGTGGCCGTCGATATCGACGCGCTGGCCGCCGCAGTAACGACCCGACCCGACGAATTCGTGGCATTGGATGAGGCGATCGAGCGGCTTCTTGCGCTTGATGAGAGAAAGGCGCGTGCGGTCGAACTGCACTACTTCGCCGGACTCAACTACGACGAGACCGCCACCGCGCTCCAGATCTCGCCCGCCACGGTCCACCGCGAACTGCGGCTCGCCAAGGCGTGGCTCTACAAGGAGCTGCAGGGTGACGGCATCGGTTCCTGATCGCTGGTCGCAGCTCGACGCGCTCTTCGGGGCCGCAGTCGAACTGCCGCCCGAGCAGCACGAGCGGTTCATCGTCGAGCATTGTGCTTCCGATCCGACGCTCGGTGCCGAATTGCGGGTACTCCTCCACGCCGATGCCTCAGGGGCTCCGGCGCCCTACCTCCAGTCCGTGGTACGCGAGGCGATCGACACGCTCGCCCCCGCGCGCGAGGCGCACGAGGCAGGCCAGCACGTCGGGGCCTGGCGGGTGGTGCGCACGATCGGCGAAGGGGGGATGGGAAACGTGTTTCTCGTCGAGCGCGCCGACGGGGCGTTCGAGGCGACGGCCGCGCTCAAACTGGTGCGCGGAGGACTGGCCAGTCCCATGCTCGCACGGCGCTTCCGCTCGGAACGGCAGATCCTGGCGAGTCTTTCCCACCCGAACATCGCGCGGCTGCTCGACGGCGGCACCACCGCGGACGGTACGCCCTACCTCGTCATGGAGTATGTCGAGGGCCTGTCCATCACCACCTGGTGCGACCAGCGCGCCCTCAGTCTAGCCGCGCGCTGCCGGCTCTTTCTCGGCGTCACCGAGGCGGTGGGATATGCGCACCAGCAGCTCGTGGTGCATCGCGACATCAAGCCGTCGAACATCCTCGTCACCCCCGACGGCACCCCGATGCTGCTCGACTTCGGGATCGCCACGCTGGCCGACGTGATGGACCAGGAGTCGGGAGAAGCCACCACGCTCGCACTCCGGCTGATGACCCCGTCATACGCGAGCCCCGAGCAGATCCGCGGCGAGCGACCCGGCGTCGCGTCGGACGTCTATGCGCTCGGCGTACTGCTCTACGAGTTGCTCACCGGGCACCTGCCGCTCGAGACGCGCGGTCTCACGCCCGCCGAGCTCGAGCGGCGCGCGATGGACGAGGTGCCCCCGCCGGCAAGCACCGCGGGGCCGGTCGAGCGCCGGGCCGACCTGCGCGGCGATCTCGACGCCATCCTGTCGCACGCGCTCCGGAAGCAGCCCCACCAGCGCTACGTCTCGGTGGAGGCGTTTGCCGAGGATCTCAGACGATATCTCGACGGCCGGCCGATCACCGTGCGGCGTGACGACTGGATGTATCGGACGGGCAAGCTCCTCCGGCGCAATGCGCTACCCGTCGCCGCGGGGAGCGCCATCGCGCTGCTGTTGCTGACAATTGCGGTCACGAATGCGCGCCAGGCCCGTCTGCTCGCCACCGAACGCGACCGCGCCGACGAGGGGCGGCGCACGGCGGAAGCGGTGTCGGACTTCCTGGTCGGCGTCTTCGCGGTGTCCGATCCGAACGAGTCGAGTGGCAGCGTCGTCACCGCCCGTGCGTTGCTCGATAGCGGGGCGGTCCGGATGGAGCGCGAGCTGGCGGATCAGCCGGAGACGCGCGCGAGCCTCGCGCTCACCATGGCGCGCGCCTATCGCGGTCTTGGTCTGGTGAGGCAAAGCCGTCCGCTCTCGGATTCGAGTGCGGCGATCCGGAAGCGTCTGCTCCCGGCCGGCCACGTCGACATCGCGGCGGCGCTCCATGAGCAGGCGGTGCAGCGGTACGACGAGGGCGACTACGAGGCGGCGTTGCCCCTGTATCGAGAGGCGCTGCACGGGTTCGAGGCGGCGCATCCGGAGGGCCAACCGGTGGTGGCCGATGCGCTGCTCGGGCTCAGCTTCACGCTCGACGCGCTCTCCCGCTTCGAGGAGGCCGACTCGGTGGCGCGGCACGTGCTGGCGATGAACGAGCGACTGCATACGCCGCCCCACGAGGCGATTGCCAAGTCGCATCTCAATCTCGCCGCGGTGTTGCGGCATCGCGGCCTGCTCGGCGAGGCGCTCCCGCACAACGCGGTCGCGGTGGAACAACTGCGCGCCGTCGCCAACGTGAACCCGCTCGATTTCGCCAACGCGCTCAATCACTACGGGAGTGGGCTGCGGCAACTCCAGCGCGCCGCCGAAGCCTTGCCGTTCATCGAGGAAGCGATCGCGCTCCAGCAGCGGGTGCACGGTGGGCCGCACGCCGAGACCGCGGCGAGTCTTGGTAACCTCGCCGGCACGCTGGCGGAGCTCGGGCGCTACGACGACGCGGAGCGGGCTCGGCGCGCCTCGCTCGCGATGATGGAGTCGCTCTTCGAGGCCGCGCACCCGTACCTGGCCGCCACCGTGCACAGTCTGGCGGGCCTGTTGCACCAAGCCGGAAAACTCGGCGAGAGTGAGCGCACCTATCGGCGGACGCTCGCGCTGCATCGCGCGGCGTATCCGGCGCGGCATCCGAATCTGGGGTATCCGCTCACCGGACTGGGTCGGGTGCTGCTCGAGGCGGGGCGGCCCGTCGACGCGCTGCCGCTGCTGCGGGAAGCGTACGAGGCGCGCAAGGCCGGTCTTCCCGCGGGGCACTGGCACGTGGCCGCGTCGGGTACCCCGCTGGGCCGCGCGCTGACGCGGCTCGGGCGCTACGACGAAGCGACCCGGGTGCTGACGGAGGCGGTCGCCACGCTCACGGCAGCGTTCGGCAAGGAGGACACGCGAACCGGGGAGGCGCGTGGCGCGCTCGCGGCTGTATATGACGCCCGAGGCGTACCGATGCCGGACGATGCGGCCGAGAGCCCCGTCGACGATCATCCTACCGATACCATCGACCCGCCATGAGGGAATAGCGCCCGACTCTTCGCTATGGAGGGTGGAGCACCACAAGCCACCCGTTCATGGAGTCGCGGTATGCCATGGTCTCGCCTGTTTGTCATCACGCTGATCGCCGGGGTAGGCATTGCCTGTGCGAGCCCCTCCGAGCCTGGGGTGGACGAGCCAGGGGGGGACGAGCCAGGAACCCCTCCCGTCGTCTCAACGGTGCAGCCCGCCGATGGCGCCACGAATGTCGGCGTCAGCACGGTCGTGACCGTGCTGTTCAGCAAGCCCGTCGACCCGGCCTCGGTCACGGCCACCGCGGTTCGCGTCGGTAACACGACGGGAACGATCGCGGTCAACGGCGCCACGGCCACCTTCACGCCGAACGCACCCTATCCATCCGGCTCGACCCAGACGGTAACCGTCTCCGGCGTCCGTGACCTCGACGGCCTCGCGATGGCCAGCACCTTCACCTCGTCGTTCGGGGTTGCTGCCGCACCATCGGTCCCTCCGGCGGCGAACGCGGGCGCGGACCTGCAAGTGTCGTTCGGCGCCACGGTCACGCTCGATGCCACGGGGAGCACCGGCACCAACCTCAGCTATGCCTGGACCCAGCTCGAAGGTCCCTCGGTAAGCACCCTGTCGGGGGCCACGCCGAGTTTCACAGCGCCCACGGATATCGCGCGGCTCCGCTTCGAGCTCGCGGTGAGCGGCAGCGGCGCCATCGCCCGCGACACGGTGACCGTCTGGGTGCTCGAGAACGGGACGCACGCGTACTTCGTGGCCCCCTCGGGGAACGACGGCAACGCCGGTACCCGGGCAGCTCCGTTTGCCACCGTACAGCATGCGATCGACGTCTCGGACGCGGCCGGGAACGGTGGCGATGTCTACGTCGCGGCCGGCACCTACACCGGCTCGGTAACCTTGCGCTCGCGGGTGAGCGTGTACGGCGGCTTCGAGACCGGCACCTGGATTCGCAATCTCGAGACGCTGCGCCCGACGATCGCGGGCGGCCGCATCGCCATGCACGGCGAAGAGGCCAACACGCTGGTGCTCGACGGGCTGCGCATCACTTCCGCGAACGCCACCGCCGACTCGGAGAGTTCGATTGCGGTCTTCCTGCGTCACAGCACCGGCGTGACGCTGCGACGGAACGTGATCGTCGCCGGTAACGGCCAGCAGGGTCAGGTCGGCGGGAACGGCCTGGCGCGCACGAAAGCGAACAACGGCATTAACGGAACGGTCTGGGGCAACTGCCCGCCCAGCCGCACGGGGGGAAGTGGCGGCACGTCGGTGGGCCGCGCGGGCGGCGCCGGGGGAGCCGGTGGGGCGGGCGGGGGATTCCGCGGGGTGGACGGTGAGGGCGCCGACGCTGGCAAGGGAGGCGCCGGCGGCTCGGTCGGCGGCAACGGATCTGGCGGCGGCGCGGGTACAGCGAGGGGTAACGCCCAGGGTGGAGCTGGTGGTGCCGGTCTGGGCTCGCTTACGGCGACGGACATCGGGATCGTGGTCGCCACGTCCGGTGGGGGCGGACCGAACGGCTGGGGCGGTGGCGGGGGCGGCGGAGGGGGGGGCGCGGTCGTGTTCACCTGCGGCGGCGGTGGTGGCGGCGGCGGGGCCGGCGGACTGGGAGGCAATGGGGGAAGCGGCGGGAGAAGCGGTGGTCATTCGGTCGGCATCGTGCTCTCCGGCACCACGACCGCGACGATCGCCAACACCGCAATCACCCTCGGCGCTGCCGGTAACGGCGGCAACGGCGGGCGCGGCGGCAATGGCGGCGCGGGCGGAGACGGCGGTGCGGGTGGCGGCGGCTCAGCCATCGTCGGCGCCGGCGGACGCGGCGGCAACGGCTCGGCCGGGGGCCATGCCGGCGGCGGGGGCGGGGGCGGCGGCGGCTCGGCGATCGGCGTCCTGGAGGACGCAAGCGCATCGAGCACGCGCTCCGGCCTCACGGTCCAGGCGGGAACGGCGGGTGCCGGCGGTGCCGGCGGACTCGGCCCCGCCCTCCACGGACAACCGGGGACCGCCGGTCAGGCCGTCGACTACCGGAAGCTCCCATGACCCTCGACCTCAACGATTTTCCTGGAGGCCATATGCACGGCACGCAGTCCAGCATCCGACACAATACCCGGCGCCACGTCGTCGTGCTCCTGACGCTGGTCATGGCAGGAGTAGCGTGCAGCACCAGCGACACCACCGCGCCGCCGCCGGAGGCCCCGGGCGAAGTCGGCGCGTATCTCACCGCGCTCCCGCCGTGGACCTCGTTCTCCCCCGCCCTTCCGGACCAACCGGCGACCGCGACCGGCGCACCGAGGGCGTTGGCGGAAGACACGGTCGACGTGAACCGCGTCGAGGAGAACGGATCGGTGTCGGTGATTCCCGATGTCGTCTATTCCTGCACCGAGACGCCCTACTCGATCCGCACCAATCCCACCCAGATCGTGATGTACAGTCCCGACAAGGAGATCCTCTGGCCCGGCTCGCTGATCCAGGGGCGCAGCCATCGCGACGGGCTCGGCGCCCTGTTGGGGCTGACCATCGAGGAGCGCACCCCGATTCGCGTGTCGATTCCCGCCATTCCCTCCGGGGACAACTTCCGGGAAATCGAACGCCCCAATCAGGCCCGCGTCGCCGCGGCCATCGGGGAGATGGTGGGCAACGCCACCACCGCGAACCTGTCGACCCCCAGCACCATCACGTTCGAGAAGACCGAATCGCACTCCGAGCGGCAGTTGGCGCTCTCGATGCGTATCAGCGGGCATTATCTCGGGTTTTCGGCCCGTGCCTCGGCCAATTTCAACCGCAACAGCTCGGAGACGACCGTCACCGCGCAGTTCTACCAGAAGATGTTCGAGGTGGTCGTGGCGCCGCCGCAGTCGCCGGGCGCGTTCTTCTCCGCGGACTTCACCCAAGCGAAACTCGACCAGCAGATCGCACTCCAGCGGATCGGTCCGGACAACATCCCCGTGTACCTCTCCACCGTGGTGTACGGGCGGATGATGATGGTCTCGATGACCGCGTCCGCCACGGCGCAGGAGATTTCCGCCGCCCTCGAGGCCGCCTATGACGGGGTGGCGGGCGGCGTGAATACCCAACTCGGCGCCAAGGAGCGAACCCTGCTCCAGACGGCCCGTATCTCGGTCACTTCGCTCGGTGGCAACGCCGACGCCACACTCGCCATGATCCGCTCGGGCGACTGGTCGCAATACTTCTCCCAGAACGCGCCCCTCTCCAGCGCCGAGCCGATTTCCTACACGTTCCGCAACCTGTCGGACGGTAGCATCGCCTCGGTCACCGAGGCCACCGAATACAATCTCAAGACCTGCCAGGCGCGCGCCGCGAGCCCCGGCTCGTTCGAGTTTCGGGCGCTCGTCAGCACGCCTCTCGGGATCCCGACCCCCGTGCGTACCTTCGTCGGCGATGTGACGGGGAGCGGTGCGCAGGATCTCATCCTCAACCATCTCGGGACCACGAACCAGGTCCGCGTGGCCACGGCCGACGGCGCCGGCGGCTTTACGATGAGCGCCCCGATGACGCACCCGGCATCCCCGTCCGAGGGATGGGCGAACTACACCGCGGTCCTCGGCGACTTCAATGGCGACGGCCGCACGGACATTGCGTGGAACTATCTCGGCGCGAGCACCAACCGGATCTATCTCGGCCTGAGCAACGGCGACGGGACGTTCGGGTTCCCGTCGGTGCGCATCATCCCGGGAACCGCCTGGAACGGTTGGACCGTCCGGGCCGGAGACGTGAACGGCGATGGCGCGGACGACTTGATGTGGAACGCGCTGGCGACGACCAACCGGGTGCGCAGCGGCATCTCCAACCGCACCGGCGACTTCACCCTCACCCCCATCCAAACGCATCCCAACTCGGGGTGGACTCCGTACCGCGCGGTGCGGGGCGACGTGAACGCGGACCTCCGCGCGGACTTCATCTGGCGGGCCGGCAACCGCACCTACTTCGGGCCGTCGACCGGCACCGGGAGCTACACGGTCGCCACCTCGCCCCTGGATCATACCGGACTCGGTGCGGTGGCGAACTACGCGCTCCTCGAAGGGGACGTGAACGGCGATGGCCGCACCGACGTGATCTGGGCCGATACCACCCAGGGGCTCAATCCCGTCGCCACGGGCATCTCCACCGGCACCGCATTGAGCTTCCGCGCCCGGCAGAACGCGAGCTACAACGCGTCGGGCCCGCTCCGGGTCCGGAGCGGCGACGTGAACGGGGACGGCAAGACGGACCTGGTCTTCAACACGATCGGCGCCGCGAATCGCACCTACGTGGCGCTGGGGAAGGACGACGGCATGTTCGACTTTACGCCCCTGTCACAGTTGCACCCGCAGGGCGTCACGGATTGGGAGCAGTTCTCGATGCTCATCGCCGATGTCACCGGCGACGGCCGCGCGGACGTGATCTGGGTCCATCCCGCGCCGACGTTGCGCATCTATGTAGGGGTGGCACGGGCCCCGTAAGGGAAAGCCTCTTGTAGGTCCGCGCCATCTTCGATACATTCGCGCTCGCGGATCGCACCGCGAGCGCGACGCACTCCTACGTACCAATTCACCATCTCGAGCAACGGAGCGGACCATGGGTAAAGAGTTCATGGCGTTCATGAAAAACTACGGGGTCATCGGCCTGGCTCTGGGTGTGATCATCGGCGGCAAGGTCGGTGCGGTGGTGAGCGCGCTGGTGGACGGCATCATCATGCCAATCGTCGGCCTCGTGACGCCGGGCGGCGACTGGCGCGATCTGGGCTTCCAGCTGGTCCCGGGCAACGAAGCCTCGCTCATCAAGCTCGGCGCCTTCGGCGGGGCGCTGCTCGACTTCCTGATCGTGGCGCTCCTGGTCTTCTGGTTCGCGAAGAAGGTCCTCAAGGAGGACGAGGTGACCAAGAAGTAGGCTGCCGAGCCGCCAGGTCTGCAGCCGGCGGCGGGGTTCTCGAAGGACCGGGGCGGGGCGGCGAAATGCCGCCCCGTTTCAGCGTTTACGCTTCGTGGTGCTCGGCGGCTTTCCCCCCAGCATGCCGAACACGCCACGCACCAGTTCCCTTCCCAGCGAGCGCGCCACCGTGGTGGAAAAGGCGCCGGCTACCGCACCGCCGATTGCGGCGGCCCACCCCTTACTCGATTTTCTGCCCGAAGCCGGCCGCGCCGCCGGCTCCCGAAAGGGACCGCCAGGCTTCGGGGCGGGTGGCGCGTTGGCCGCCAGGCGCCTGGCAAGCATCTCGTAGGCGCTATCGCGGTTGATCGCCGTGCCATACTGTCGCATCAGGTCCGACTCCGCCAACTCCCGACGATACTCGTCCGGAGTGAGCGGCGCCATTCGGGACGTGGGGGCCACCAGCCGAGTTGCGGCCACCGGGGTCGGTACGCCCCGGGGGTCGAGCCCGGTCACGATCGCCTCCCCGATGCCGAGCGAGGTCAGGGTCGACTGCAGGTCGTAGAAGGCTGTTTTCGGGAAGGTCCGCACCGTTGCCCTGAGCGCGGCCTCGTCGTCGGGCGTGTGCGCACGGAGCGCATGCTGCACCCGATTGGACAGCTGCGCCAGGATCGATTCCGGCACGTCCTTGGGCGTTTGAGTCACGAAAAAAACGCCCACTCCCTTGGACCGGATCATCCGCACCACCTGTTCGACCTGCGCCAGAAATGCCTTCGAGGCACCTCGGAAAAGAAAGTGGGCTTCATCGAAGAAGAAGACCAGTTTCGGCTTGGGGAGATCACCCGCCTCGGGGAGATTCTGAAACAGCTCCGCCAGGAGCCACATCATGAAGGTCGAGAAGAGCGCCGGTTTGTCCTGACAGTCCGCCAGCTGCAGACAGGTGATGGTGCCGTGGCCGTTCCGGTCGACGTGCAGCAGATCGCGCACATCGAACTCGGGTTCGCCGAAAAACTGTTGCGCACCCTGCTGCTCGAGTTCCACCATCTTGCGCAGCAGCACACCGACCGTGGCCCCGGACATCCCGCCGTACTCCTCCCGCACCGGCTTCCCGTCGTCGCTCGACAGATAGCGCAGCACGGCCCGGAGATCGTCGAAATCGAGCAGCGGCAGGGCCTGGTCGTCGCACGCCTTGAAGACCATCGACAGCACGCTCGACTGCGTCTCGTTGAGCCCCAGCACTTTGCTCAGCAAGAGCGGACCGAATCCGCTGACCGTCGCTCGCAACTGGACACCGTTGACGCCGGTGAGACTGACCAGCTCCACCGGCGCAGCGCGCGGCACCCAGGGAATACCCACCGCGGCGGCCCGCTCGTCGATTCTGGCACTCGGTTCGCCGGGTGCCGCCAGGCCCGAGAGATCACCCTTGAGGTCCGCCACGAAGACCGGAACGCCCTCGGCCGACAGTTGCTCGGCAATCAACTGAAGGGTCTTGGTCTTGCCGGTTCCGGTGGCGCCGGCAATCAGGCCATGCCGGTTCATCATGCCCAGCGGAATGCCGATCTTGGGCTCCAACAGCACTTGCTGCCCGTCGAGCGGCGCTCCCAGCACTACACACGGTCCGTCGAACCGATACCCTGCGGCCAGGGCATCCTGCAGTGTCGTCATGACTGTTCCCTTCTCGTTTCAGACCAGGCGATCGAGCAGTTCGATCAGGCGCCCGACCTCGTCGATCGTGTTGTAGCAATGGGGACTGACCCGAATCATTCCTTCGCGGAGCGATACCACGACCCCGGCGGCCTTGAGGTCGGCATGCACCCTGGCGGCATCGGCCATTGCCAGGGACACGATGCCGGTGCCGCGCGGACCCGTTACGGAACCGATCGGCACGCCGCGCTCGGTGGCCCAGGCAACCAGCGGCTCCGTCAGGCGGCGTAGATGCCGGGCAATCGACTCGACGCCGAGTTCGCCGAGCAGCTCGAGGGAACTGTTCATGCCGACGAAATCCTGAAACGGCAGCGTGATGACCTCGAACCGCCGAGCGTCGCGTCGCCACCCGGACGGGTAGGTGGTCATGGTGGCAAAGTCGTCGGTGCCTTCGAACGCGGTCCACCCCACAGCCGGCGGAGCCAGCCGCTCGATCAGATCGGATCGAACGTAGGTGAAGCCCGACCCCCAGGGCGACAGGAGCCACTTCTGCGCACCGCAGGCCAGGATGTCGACCGGCGTGGCCCCGACATCGAACGGCACCTGCCCCAAGCCCTGGATGGCGTCCAGGACGAACCAGGTTCCGGTGGCGCGAGCCGCAGCGCCCAGCCGGCCGACGTCCGCAAGGTACCCGGTGTGAAACTGGACCAGCGAAAGGGCCAGAATCTTGACCCGAGGATCTTCGAGCCGGGCCAGCATCCGCGCCTCGTCGGGCCATCCCTCCGCGGTGAGCGGCACCAGTTCGAGCACGGCTCCGCGCCGCGACTGCTCACGCCAGGGAAAGACATTGGCGGGAAACTCGCCCTGGCTCACCAGGATGATGTCGCCGGGCTCGAGCGGGATGGCCTGCGCGGCCAGGTTGATTCCGGCGCTGGTGTTGGTAGCAAGCGCAATTTCCAACGGAGCGGCGCCGATCAGATTCGCGGCAAGCGCCCGGGAGCGGTCGAACACATCGAACAGATGCTCTCCCGAGAGCCGGTAGGCCTCGGTGCGAACCTGATTGTACTGCTCGAGGCTCCGGCGAGTCCGCTCGGGCAGCGGGCCGATCGAGGCATGATCGAGATAGATGGCGCGGTCGGCCCAGGGAAACTCCTCCCGACGGAGCGCTGCCACATCGAACCCGCTCGCGGTGTCGCCGGCTATGGCCAACGCAGAATCAGAACTCACGGAGCCGCCCAGGTATGAGGGGACGAACAATGCCGATAATATCCTAGTATGGCGAGTCATTCTCAATTCAGCCTGGTCCTCTCCGGTGGCGGCCTCAAGGGGCTGGCGCATATCGGGGTCTTGCGGGCGCTGGAAGAACGTGGCCTGGAGCCGTCGGTCGTGGTCGGCTGCAGCATCGGGGCGCTGATTGCCGCCGCCTGGGCCACCGGCATGCCGGTCCGGGAGATGGAAGACCGCGCCCTGGCCCTCAAGCGCAGCGACGTCTTCCGGGTGGCGCACTTCGACATGGCGTTCAAACGGATGCGGTCGCCGGCAGTGTACCGTGCCGAGCCGCTGGACGGGCTGGTCACGTCGATCGTGGGCGACCGGACCTTTGCCGACTTGCCGCGGCGCCTGGTGATCAACACGGTCGACATCAACACCGGGAATCAGCTGCTCTGGGGCCTTCCGGGCCTGACCGATGCGAAGGTGTCGGATGCGGTCTTTGCCTCGTGCGCACTGCCGGGGATTCTCCCGCCGCGCACCATCAACGGGCATGTCTGCGTCGACGGCGCCGTGGTCGAGAACCTGCCGGTCCGCGCCTCGCTGGGGCTCTGCCAGGGACCGATCATTGCCGTCGACGTCGGCGGAAGCGGCGGACAGCGGCGCGCCATCGAGCGGCAGGGCTTTGCGTCGACCTATGCGCGGGGCCTCGAGCTGGTGATGAACACCCTGTCCGCCGAGCTGCTGCGCGCCTGGCACACCCCGCCGGTCGTGATCGTCCGGCCGCGGGTGGAGCGGATTCCGATGTTCGCCTTCAACCGAACGCCGTATCTGATCGCGGAAGGGTTTCAAGCGCTGCACAGCACGATGGAGGGCCTGGCCCGCCCCATAGAGGATCTGCCTCCGGGGATCCATCCGCAGCGCGAAGTCGTAATCTCTGTCGACGACGACGCTTGCGTGGCTTGCGGCGTCTGCTACTCGCGCCAGCCCCACGTCTTCCGGCGCAAGCCGGATGGCCGCGCCGAGGTCAAGGTGCCTCGGCACTGGTGGTCACCGCTCGATGACCGGATCCTGCGAGCCTGTCCGACCGGAGCGATCACCGCTGAGCAGAGCTGGCCCCGGCCCGACTGAGTTCACGCAGCATCGCGACGGTTCGATCCCAATTCCGCTCGGACACGGCCCAAGCGCGGCCGGCAGTTCCGAAGCGGTTGGCCAGATCGGGATCGCCCAGCAACCGGGTCAGAGCGTCGGCTGCCGCTGCCGGATCCTCTGGGGGAACCCGGAAGCCGGTTTCCTCGTGGCGCACGGCTTCGGCGGTACCGCCGCTGGCGCCGGCAACCACTGGCAGGCCCGCGCCGGCCGCATCCATCAGCGCAATGCCAAAGCCCTCGATATCCAGCCCTTGGGCCCGCGAGAGTCCGGCGTACACGGCAGCCGCGCAATACGCAGCAGGCAGTTCGTCATCGGAAACCCCTTCGAGCCAGACGATTCGATCGGCCACGCCTCTGGCAACCGCCAGGTCGCGGAGTCGGGGCCCGTCGCTGCCGCGGCCGATCACCAGGTAGCGCACGTCCGCACAGGTCGGACCGAGCCGGGCCAGCGCTTCGATGACCGAGTCGACGCCCTTGTGCGGTACCAGGCGGGCCACCGTCAGGAGATAGCGCCCGGTAGTGAGACCGTGTCGGGCCAGGAACGGCGTGGGATCGACGTCGGGCCGAAAGCGCGCCACATCCGTACCAAGCGGCACGACCCGTACCCGAGCGCCTGCAGGTACCTGCAACTCGGCCAGCACCTCCTCGGCAAGCTGCGCCGTCCAGCTGCTGTTTGCCGCCAGGAAGGTGGCACCGCCCAGCAGAGCGCGGGCACTCAGCGCCTTGAGACGCGAGCGCCGGTATTTGGCGCGGAGCTGAAGCAGATCGCCGCCGTGTACCATGATGCCATAGGGAATTCTCTCACGGCGACGGATTTCCCGAGCGATGTAACTGGCCGGTCGCACCGTGTCGCACCAAACGAAGCCGACCTGATGCTCGCGGACCAGTTCCTCCGCTCGACGCCGCCAGGCCCACAACCCGGGCAGGGTCTTGAGTCGATTGGAGGCGACCGCCAGGCGATCGACCACTACCGGTGCCCAGCCATCGTCGGCGCCGGGCATGCTACCGGTCGAGACCACCAGTTCACCTCGAGGGTAACGGCGGGCCAGCTCCGTCATCCAGCGCGCGATCCCGCCGCCGATCGGGGGAAAATCGTGCGCCAGGAGCAGGTCCGTCATCGAACACCCGGATGGTCCAGCATGATGCGCAGCCGGCGCTCGAACCGGTCGGTCGCCGCCGCGATGGTCAGATGGGCGAGTGCCTTCGGATCCACCGGCGGCCGATAGAGGGCGGTCTCGATCGCCCGAACCAGCATGCCGTCATCGTTGGCATCGAAGTAGGTCACGGCGTCACGAAGGTGCTGTCGATGCGGCGCAATATCGGAAGCGACGGTGGGAATCCCCTGCGCGACCGACTCCATCGGCGTCAGACCGAACCCCTCGAACCGACTGGGCGCGACGACCAGGCTCGCCGCGCGATACGCAGCGGCGATGGCTTCCTCCGTCTGCCACTCGGAGTCGACCTGCAACTCCACGCCGAGCTGAGCTGCGGTGTATCGCAAAGTCTCGCGTTCGGGGCCCTGCCCGATCAGATGGACGGTCGGGCGCGGCGTCAGCTGCGCGGCGGCGCGGATTACGACGATATGATTCTTGTGCCGCACCAGTCGGGAAATGGACAGCAGCCTGGCGGCCTGCGGCGCCGATCGAACCAGCGGCTGGAAGCGGGTCGAGTCGTAGCAGAAGGGGACCACCTCCGCATGGACGCCGAACCGGGCCCGCAGGTCCTCCGCCGTCAACGTCGACGGGGCCCAAACCGCCTCCGCTCGGCGCGCAACCCAGCGCAGCCGGCTGTAGAAGCCCGATCGTTCAGAATACCCGCCTACCGGCCGCGGGATCCGATAGATCCGATTGCCGGCGGCAAAGATGAAGTCGGAGCGCCCGCCACCGAGGCGCCAGGGTGGCAGATCCCAGACGTAGAGCACCAGCGGACATCGGTGCCGGCGGGCGTACTCCATCCCCTCGACCGCCGACTGGCCGTCCATCACGACCGCCAGCCTGGCAGGCCGGTCTCCCTGATCGGCAATGGCAAAGCCGCGCTCGCGCAACGGCTCGAGGATCAGCTCACAGAAGCGGTTGGGCGCGAACCAGCGAATCTCGTCCGTCATCGAATCAGCCGATAGTTGCGAAACTCGAAGATCCGGGTTCCCGTCACCCGTTCGATCAGGTCGGAAGCATAGAAACGCAGGTGCTCCCACTCGAAGAACGGCTCGGTGATCTTCCGCTCCGGATCGAGCCGCTGACGGGCAATCCAGTCAGCCGCGACCTTCGGATGGGTACCGCGGAAGGGACGGATGCCCGGGAACCAGCGCAGCACGGCGCGGTCGTAACTGTACTCCGGACGATCGGGATACAGCGAGCGATCGATGGTGGCCCGGCCCCGGAGCGCAGCGGCCGAGCGAATGAATCCGTAGTGAAACATCTCGGCGTCGGCGAGGCGGGACGGCACCCGACGATCCTCGGCCCCGACCCGGAATCCCTGGGCATCGCGAAAGGGATGCACCTCCCGAACCGGATCGAGCCGCACCGCCCGGATTTCCCGACGATACCAGCGCCGGTTGACGGCCTCTAACTCGGGGCTGCCGATCAAATGCCGGTATCGGACCACCACGCCGTCGATCCGATCGTCGTCCGCGCTGGACTGGATGGTCTCGACCAGCGCCGGACCGCCGTCCTCGTGGAGCACTTCGTCGGCCTGGATGTAAATCCCCCACGGATGCCGACAAGCCCGCATAGCACGCAGGGTTTCGCTCCGAAGCACCGACTTGCCGTCGGCAAAGTTCCACTCAGTCTCGATGATCCGAATCCGAGGATCATCGATGGAGCGAACCAGATCGAGGGTTTCGTCGGTCGAACGGCCGACGTTGACGACCAGTTCGTCGACCAGCGGCAGAATCGAGCGAATGCTCTCGACCACGGGGAAGTCCAGTTCGATTGCGTTCCGGACGATG
The DNA here is from genome assembly GCA_964619465.1 of uncultured Gemmatimonas sp. Classification (GTDB taxonomy): domain Bacteria; phylum Gemmatimonadota; class Gemmatimonadetes; order Gemmatimonadales; family GWC2-71-9; genus SHZU01. The sequence continues at coordinate 118,139 of CAZUES010000001.1, read as the reverse complement.
GTGAAACCCGAAATCGGAATCATGCCAGGGTGCGCGCAATCAGGATCTCGAGCCGATGTCGCCAGGTGTGCTCCCGAAGCGCTCGAGCCCGCGCCCGCGCTGCGATCTCGGAGCGCCGAGCCGGGGTAGCGAGCAGATCCAAGGCCCGCTCCCGCAACTCCGCCGGCGATCGAAACAGCACGATCTCGTCGTCCGGAACGAAGCTCCGCGCGATATCGGCCTTGGCGTCCACCAGCTGAACGGTACCGATGCCCGCAATCTCGAAGACCCGTCGATTGGCTCCGGTTCCGTAGCGACCCTGCGTAGCTGGCTCGCCGAAGAACTGGTGGATATTGAGCGCGATGTCGGCGTTCGAGAACGCCTTGACGAAGTCATCTCCATAGAGCGGACCGCGCGGCATTTCCGGTCCCCAGGCGTTCAAGCCCAGATCGGCTACCGATTCGAGCGCCCGGGCCCGCAGCGGCTCCCGGGAACCGACGAAGGCAATGCCCGAATGCGGCCAGGCCGAATCCGGCAACGGACGGTGGTACTCCGGCTCGCACCCCTCGGCCAGATACTCCGCCTGGTGGCCGGCCGCCAGATGCCGAGCCACCATCGAGGTATCGAAGATGAAGCAGCGATCGTAGGCGCGGCCGATCCGGAGGGACAGGTCGAGCAGGTGCGGACTGTCGGGAAACCAGTTTGCCCAGCGGGCCGAAGAAACACTGCGGAGCGAATCGATGATTTCGGGCTCGAGCAGCCCGCCCTTGAAAACGATGACCAGATCCGGTCGGTGCGCAATCAGCAGGCGCTCGAGCCGCCGGGCGAGGGTTCGCCCGGTCAGCCGCTCGACGCTGGTGGTCCGTTCTTCACACGGCACCGCCGTGACACCCAGCGACTCGAGCGCGCGGATCAGCGCGCCGCCGGTCCGATGGTATCGCTCGTTGAACTTGGCCACGACCAAGGCCGTCACCCCTGCAAACATGGTTCAGTCGTCGACCGAAGCGGGGGCCTGGCCGGTATCCTGCGGCAAGCGAATCCCGATGGCACCGACCAGGCGCCGGGCCCGATGCATGTGGGTATGCCTGGCAAGCGCTTTGCGACGCGCGGCCGCGCCGATTTCATCGCCCAGCTTGGGCGACTGAAGTAATTCCTTGACGCGCTCCTTGAGCTCTTTGGGCGAGCCGAAGGTCACCACTTCACGTTCGGGTTCGAGATAGTGCGGCAGGTCGACCCGGGCGTCGACCACCTGCGGAAGGCCCATCGCCGCCAGCTCGAAGACGCGCTGATTGCAGGCCGTCGCGTCACGGCTGCCGATATCATGGTGCAGATTGACCGCCACCGAGGCGCCACCGTAGGCCCGGACGTACTCGGCCGTCGTTCTCGCCTCACCGCGGCAGTAGTCGCGCAACGCGGTTCGACGCCAGCCCGGCCCCCAGAGCGCCAGGCCACACTCGACCAGCTCCGCCAGATACCGCTCCCGCAGCGGCGTGGCACCGCCCGCAAAAACCACGTTGGCGCGATACTGATCCTTGGTCCGCATCGGACGATAGACCGAGGGGTCGGCTGCATGAGGCAGGACTTCGGCGCCGGTACCGACGACTCGCTCATATCCCGCGGCCACGTCAGACCCGATCACGAAAATGTGATCGTAGGCGCGGCCACTGGCCATGATCTCGTCGAGGCGTCCCAGATCGTCGGGAAACCAGTTGACCATCGGCTTGCCCGATTCACGCCGAATCCCGTCGACCATACTTTCGGAGAGGTCGTATCCACCGACCACGACGACGGCATCGGCCTCCGACGTCTCGATCGCCTTGAGGATCCGCGAACGCAGATCGCTGCCGCCCAGGAAGCCGAGAAAGCCGCTTCGACGCCGCAGATCGAAGCTGGTCACGTCGCACCCGATGCGCTCCAACGCCCGGGCCCGCTGGTTCGAGTGGGCATACTCGCCGTCGTCGAATGGCGCAATCAGCAGGACCGAAGGTGCGGTCACGCAAGCTCCTCCACGGATCGGAATTGCAGGTCGTGCAGCCGGCGGTAGAGCCCGCCGTTGGCGAGCAGGGCAAGATGCGTCCCGCGCTCGATGATCCTGCCGCCCTCGAGCACGAGAATCTCATCGGCATGTTGCACCGTCGCGAGCCGGTGCGCAACCACCAGCACGGTCCGATCCCGCATCAGGCGGTCGATCGCCTCCTGCACCAGCCGTTCGGATTCGGTGTCGAGCGCGCTGGTGGCCTCGTCGAGGATCAGAATCGGCGGGTCACGCAGCAGCGCCCTCGCAATCGCGATCCGCTGACGTTGTCCCCCTGACAGCCGGGTTCCCCGCTCACCGAGCAGGGTTTCAAACCCCTGCGGCAGCCCCTGGATGAACTCGAGCGCATTGGCCGCGCGGGCCGCATCCTCGACCTGCTGGCGGGTCGCCCCGGGGCGACCGTACGCGATGTTGGCGTGGACCGTATCGTTGAGCACCACCGTTTCCTGACTCACCAGGCCGATTAAGCCGCGCAACGAGGCTCGGCCAAGTTCGGTGAGCGGCACACCATCCAGCCGAATCGCGCCGGCCGTCGGATCGTGGAAACGCGCCACCAGTTCGAGCAGTGTGGTCTTCCCTGCCCCCGACGGCCCCACTACGGCAACGACGTGGCCTTTAGGGACGACGAACGAGACCTCGTCGAGCACCACGTCGCGGTCATATCGGAAACCGACCCTGTCGAATACCAGGTCGCGCTCGAAGCGGGCCGGGCGGGCGCCGGGCGGGTCGGTTTCCGTGGCGCGGCGGTCGAGCCAGCCAAAGACCCGCTCCGCGCTGGCCAGCGCAATCGCCATCACGGTCGGGAACTGCGAGAGTGCTTTGATCGGGGCCATCATCTTGAGCGCAATCACCAGGAAGCCAATGGTGACCTCCGGGCTCAACTCGGCCCCGATCACCGCCGGATTGGCCGCGGCCCAGATGATCAGGATGATGACGAAGCCGCCGAAGATTTCGCTGACCGGGTGACTGAGCGACGAGAACCGCTGAGTCCGGATGTAGCGCTTCCGGTAGCGGTCCGCCTGCTCCGCAAAGGTATCGACTTCATACTCTTCGGCCCCGTAGCCGCGGATCAACTTGATGGCGCCGAGCCGCTCGGTCACCGTCGAGGTCAGCAGACCCCGCTCTTCCGCAAATTCTCCCGCGTGACGACGCAGCCGGCGCAGCAACTGCTGGATCCCGATCACCAGAATCGGCGCCGCGGCCAGCGTCAACGCGGTCAGTCGCCACGAAATCCCGGCCAGAATCCAGAGCGAGACGAGAATCAGAACCAGGTTCTGAAAAAAGGACGCCAGCGCCGCGGTCACAGCCTGCTTGCTCTGATCGGCGTCCGAAATGACGCCCGACACGAGCTGTCCCTGCCGGGTCCGCTGAAAAAAGCCCAGGTCGATGGACAGGAGGTGACGGTATAGCTTGATGCGGAGATCCCGGACCAGACCCTCCTGCACCGCCACCGACAGCTGCGACGCGGCATAGGTAAAGAGGTTCTTGAGGACCAGGCCGGCCAACAGGACGATGACCAGACGGGTTCCCGCCGTGGCCCGGTCGGCGCCGCCGATCAGGGGCTCGAGCAACCGGCTGGTGAACGCCTCGAGTTCGGTGCTCCCCGGCGCGAGCGCCCCCGCCGTGCCGAACAGCGTCTTGAGCAGCGGAATCAGAATCACGATGGTGACGCCGTCCAGCACCGACGCAATCAGTGTCGCACCCAGACCGAGGCCGAACAGACCCCAGTACGGTCGGGCTACCTGGAAGAGGCGTTTCGCGACATTCTGCTGCATGGGGAGGAAGCTAATTGGACCGTTATCTTTCGGTCCCTTTTCCTGGTCGGCCCAACGCTCGTGGCTCCTCGCATACTCCTGGTCCGGATGAGTTCGCTGGGCGATATCCTGCTCACGACCCCGCTGCTTCGCGCCATCCGTACCCGTCACCCGGATGCGTGGATCAGCTACGTTACCAAGACGGCGTTCATACCCCTCCTGGCCGACAACCCGAGGATCGACGAACTGATTCCCTACGACCCGGCCGAGTCGCTCGGAACGCTGATCGAACGGCTCAGGGTGGGTCAGTACACCCATCGGCTCGATCTCCATGGCAGTTTGCGGAGTCGAGCCCTGCGACTCCGGGTGCCGGGCAAGTGGCGAGGCTATCCCAAACATCGGCTGGCCCGAACCGCGCTGATCCGAACCAAGCGGAATATCTACCGGGACACCAGGCACGTGGTCGAGCGGTACTTCGACGCCGCGCGCGACCTCGACGTCAAACCCGACGACAAGCCACTCGAGTTCTTCATCCGCCGGGAGATGCTCGACCAGGCCAACGATTTTCTGCGCGACCGGGGCCTGGGCGACGACCGGACCCTGGTGGCGGTCTGCCCCGGCGCCCAGCACGCGACCAAGCGCTGGCCGGTGCGGCACTGGCAGGATCTGGTGACCCTGCTGACCACCCGCGGTTACGATGTGGTGGTCCTGGGCGGCCCGGCTGAGCGCCAGTTGGGCGAGGAAGTGGCGGCAGCGGGCGGCGACCATGCTGCCAGCGCCGCCGGCCTGTTCGAGATCGGCGTGGCCGCCGCCCTGCTCAAACGGTCGGCGCGCGCCGTGACCGGAGACTCGGGCTTACTCCACCTGGCCAGCGCGGTGGGTACTCCACTGGTCGGGCTCTACGGCCCGACGGTCCGCCCGTTCGGCTTTTTCCCGTACCGGGCCAAGGCAACCGTGCTCGAGCTGCCGCTCGATTGCCGGCCCTGCAGCGCGATGGGCGGACCGGTTTGCCCGCTGGGCCACCATCGCTGCCTGATCGACATCAATCCGGACCAGGTCTTCGAGGCCGTCCGCAAGGTGCCGCGATGAGCCCCGTCCCCGCCGCGACTCGAACCCTGGCCGAGCAGATGGCCGAAGCACGCCGCGGTCCTCGGCGCGACACGCTGTTCGGGCTCTGGCTGACCCTCCGGGTCATCCAGGATCTACCTGCGAAAGGCGTGGTCGATCGCCCCTACCGGCGCCGGGTTACCCTGCTGGCCAAGCGACTGTCGAGCCTGACCATGGTGCCCGGGGTCAAACGAGCCCTGATGGGGGTGGTTACCGAGCTGGAAACGGCCGACCGAAGCCATGGCCAGGCATTGCTGACCCAGCTCGCCGGGGCGGTCCGCGAACCGCTCGGCGCCGAGACGGCCGAGCTGCTGCAGCGGGCCACCCGCGCCTTCGCCAACCCCTAGAGGAACATCCGTCGGGGCTCTAAGTTGCGTCCCGAACCCAAGCGAAAGGAGCCCGATGGCCGGCCATAGCAAATGGAAGCAGATCAAGCGGAAGAAGGCCGTGACGGACTCCCGCCGGGCCTCGACCTGGACCAAGTGCATCCGGGAAATCACGGTGGCCGCCAAAGCAGGCGGCGGTGATCCGGGCGGCAACCCGCGGCTTCGCACCGCGATCGATGCCGCGCGGGCCGTCAACATGCCCAACGACAACATCGATCGGGCAATCAAAAAGGGCACCGGCGAACTCGAAGGGGCCGTCTACGAAGAGGTGAGCTACGAGGGCTACGGCCCCGGTGGGGTCGCCATCTATGTCGAAGGCACCACCGACAACGCCAACCGGACCGTGGCCGAGGTTCGCCATGCCTTCACTCGGAATGGTGGCAACCTCGGCGCCTCGAATTCGGTGGCCTGGATGTTCGACCGCAAGGGACTGATCAATCTGGAGACCAGTCGCTTTCCGGAAGACCAGGCCCTCGAAGACGCGCTGGAATCGGGGGCGGAAGACTTCGTCCGCGACGGCGACAACTACGTGGTGACCACGGCGCCGTTCGACCTGCACACGGTGCAGGACACCCTCAAGGCCAAGGGTTATAAAATCGAATCGGCCGAAATCGTGATGGTGCCACAGAACACCATCAAGGTCGAAGGCGACGACGCGACCAAGCTGATCAAGCTGATCGAAATGCTGGAAGAGCAGGACGACGTGTCGAAGGTCTTTGCCAACTTCGACATCGACGCCGACGCGCTGGTGGAAGCGGAGGGGTGACGCCGAGTCGGCCGGTTACCATCCTCGGCATCGACCCCGGCACCGGCATCATCGGCTATGGGGTCGTGATGCGCGACCAACCGGGACGGATGGGGCGGCTGATCGAGTGCGGCGTGATCCGCACCTCGCCGGGAACCGCGTTGCCGGTCCGCCTCAAAGTGATTCACGAAGGACTTTCCGAGCTGGTCGCTCGGCACGCACCGACGGTGCTGGCGGTCGAAGATATTTTTTACGGGAAGAACGTGCGCACCACGGCAGTGCTGGGTCACGCACGCGGCGTCATCCTGCTGGCCGGCGCGCTTGCCGGGATCCCCGTGTTCGAGTACTCCCCGGCCACGGTCAAGAAGACCATCGTCGGCCGAGGCGCGGCACTCAAACCGCAGGTGGGCTTCATGGTTGCCAAGCTGCTGGGACTCAAGGCCGCGCCGAAACCGGCGGACGCGGCAGATGCCGTCGCGGTGGCGATGACCCACCTGCTGCTCGACCTGCCCCGGAGACCCCGATGATTGCCGTCGTGGCCGGCGTGCTGTCTGCCCGAGTTGGTGACGCGATCATCCTGCAGACCGATGGCGGGGTCGGTTATGAGATCACCGTGCCGCTCGGCGTGATGGAACGGCTTCCTCCGGTGGGCCAGCGCTGTTCGCTGCATACGGAATTGGTGATCCGGGAAGACGCCTGGACCCTGTACGGCTTCGACCGCGCCGGCGATCGTGTCATCTTTCAGCGGCTCTTGACCGCCAGCGGGTTCGGCCCCAAGCTCGCGCTGGCGATGCAATCGAGCTTGGGTCCGGAGCGGACGGTTCGGTCGATCCGGAATAAGGATGTGGCCGCGCTCTCGACTGTCCCGGGCATCGGCCGGAAGAAAGCGGAACGGCTGATCCTGGAGTTGCACGACCGCTTTGCCGACCTGGCGGTGGAGCCAAGCGGGATGCGGCCGTCTTCCGCAGCCGACGAAGCGGCCCGGGCCCTGGTAGCGCTGGGTTACCTGCCCGCGCAAGCCGACGAAGCCGTGCGCGCCGCGCTTGGTGCGAACGCCGAGGGCGATTCGGCGGCGTTGATTCGCCGCGCGCTCCAGATTTTGACTGCCCCGAAGGGCAAGGGAGGACGTCCGTGACCACACCCATCATTCCGCTTCCGGGCAGCATCGCTCGGGGTCCGCGGGTCACCGCCGAGTGGCAGTGCACCAAGTGCGGGGTGACCAACCGCAAGTTTCTGCCGGCCGACACCACGGTTGCTGAGGACAAGTGCGTCACCTGCCACGCCAAGCATGTGATCTGGCCGGGCGACCGTCCGGTCCGCTGGTACTCCGAGCCGGCCTGATCGGCCCCTGACGGTGACGCGCGTCGAGATCACCACTCCGGACGAACTCCCCGAGGAGAGCGGCGCCGATGCGGCGCTCCGCCCTTCCCGGCTGGATGATTTCATCGGCCAGGAGGGGGTCAAGGGATCGCTGCAGATCGCGATCGACGCCGCGCGGGGCCGTCGGGATACCCTCGATCACATCCTCTTCTTCGGACCTCCAGGACTCGGCAAGACCACGCTGGCCATGTTGATGGCCCGCGAGATGGGTGTCCAGATCCGGACCACCTCGGGGCCGGTCCTGGAAAAGGCCGGCGATTTGGTCGGCCTGCTGACCGGCCTGGGCCGCGGCGACATCCTCTTCATCGACGAAATTCATCGGCTCAGGCCGGTGCTCGAGGAATTCCTCTATCCGGCCATGGAGGATTTCCGGGTCGATGTCCGGATTGCCGAAGGGCCTAACGCCCAGACCATTCCGATGGCGATCGAGCCGTTCACGCTGGTCGGCGCCACCACCCGGTTCGGGCAGCTGACCCCGCCGATGCGGGCCCGCTTCGGGATCGTCGAACGGCTCAACTTCTACAGCCCGGACGATCTGGCCCGGATCGTCACCCGCTCCGCCGGCCTGCTCGGCGTGCCGACCGAGGAGGCCGGTACCTTCGAGATTGCGCGCCGGAGCCGAGGCACGCCGCGAATTGCCAACCGCTTGCTGCGTCGAGTGCGGGACTATGCCCAGGTGCGCGCGGATGGCGTGATTACCGCTGAGGTTGCTGCGCTGGCGCTGGCACGGCTCAATGTCGACGAGTTCGGACTGGACGACATGGATGCCCGCATCCTCACCACCATCATCGAAAAATTCGGCGGCGGTCCGGTCGGGCTCCAGACGTTAGGCGCCGCGGTCGGCGAGGACAGCGGCACACTGGAAGAGGTCTACGAGCCCTACCTGTTGCAGCAAGGTTTCCTCGAGCGGACGCCGCGGGGCCGGGTGGCGACCGGTGCGGCCTATCGCCGGTTTGGCATCACCCCGCCGGCCGGCGGCGGCGGCAACCAAGGTTCGCTGCTGTAGCCCGGCAGCGCCTCCATGCGCGTCGACGATTTCGACTTCGAGCTCCCTCCGGAACTGATTGCCCAGACGCCGGCCCCGACCCGGCAGCAAAGTCGCCTGCTGACGGTGCGGCACTCGGACGGACAGATCGGCCACGGCGATTTTTCCCTGCTGCTACAGGAAATGGCTGCGGGAGATCTGCTGGTTCTCAACTCCACCAAAGTGCGACACGCCCGCCTGCTGGGCACTAGGCCGTCCGGTGCGCCGGCCGAAGTGCTCCTGATTCACCCCGGCACCGACGGCGGCTGGGTCGCCATGGGCAAACCGGGCCACGCCCTCCGGCCCGGCAAGCGCATCATTCTGGGCGATGGCATCGAGATCGAAACGGTCGAGGTGCTCGACGGGCCGAATCGATTGGTCCGCTTCGTGGGAGGTACTGCGGATGACGCCATGGCCAGGTTCGGTCGGCTGCCGCTGCCTCCGTACATTGCGCGGGAACCGGACGCGACCGACGAAGACCGCTATCAGACCGTCTTTGCCGAGCGCGAGGGAAGCGTCGCCGCGCCGACTGCGGGGCTCCATTTCGACTGGCCGCTGCTGTCGGCGCTCGAAGCGGCGGGCGTCCGGGTCGAGTACCTCGACCTCGAGGTCGGCCCGGGCACCTTCCGGCCGGTGGAAGCCGACGATCCGCGCGAGCATCCGATGCATCCCGAAAAGTTCCGGATTCCGGAACGCCTCGCGACGGCCGTGGCCGAGACTCGCACCGCCGGCAAGGCGGTCTGGGCGGTCGGGACCACGGTGGTCCGGTCGCTCGAAGCCGCTGCCGACGAGCACGGCACCGTCAAGCCGGGCAATCAGGAAACCAATCTGCTGATCCTGCCCGGCTACCGCTTCAAGGTGATCAATCGGCTGATCACCAATTTTCACCTGCCCCGCTCCACCCTCTTCATGCTGGTCTCGGCCTTCGGCGGCACCGATCTGGTGCGGCGGGCCTACCAGACCGCCATCGAGCATCGGTACCGATTCTACTCCTACGGCGACGCCATGCTGATCCGATAGGCCAGCCGGTTTGCACGATTGTGGCGCGATCGTGATCTGAGCATCGGCATCCCGGACGACTTTGTGGGCGTCGTGTCACCGACTCCCGCTCATTCGTGCCGAGGCTTGCATTCCATGGACGTTCGTCGATGGGCCCCGATTGCCCTGGTGGTCATTGCTCCGCTGTTTCCCCAATCCGTTGTCGCGCAAAGCTATGGCCAGTTGCGAGGACGGGTCGTCACAGAAGAGACCAGAGCGCCGCTCGAGAGCGCCCGCATCGCCGTCATCGGCCAATCATTGGCCGGCACGAGCGGCGTCAGGGGGGAGTTTGGGCTCGATCAGGTCCCGGCCGGATCCCATACCATCCGCATCTCGTATATCGGGCGGCAACCGGTCACCCAGACCGTCGAGATCCGAGCCGGCGAAACCACTACCGTGGAGATCGTCCTTGGTCTGGCGGTAACGACGGTGGCTGAACTCGCCGTGATCGGCTCCCGTTCGATGTCGCAGGCGGAGGCGCTCAATATCCAGAAGAACGCGCCCAACATCATCAACGTGGTGGCGTCCGATCAGATCGGCCGGTTCCCCGACATCTCGGCGCCGGAAGCCGTACAGCGCTTGCCGGGCGTGGTGCTCGCGCGCGATCAGGGTGAAGGGCGCTACCTCCAGATCCGCGGCGGCTCCGCGGCCAACACGCAGGTCACCTACAACGGGCTCGAGATCCCGGCGCCCGAGGGCGAGACGCGCCAGATCGCGCTCGACGCCGTGCCGGTCGACCTGCTCGAGGCCATCGAGGTCGCCAAAGCGATCCTGCCCAGCATGGATGCCGACGCCATCGGCGGCGCCGTCAATCTGGTGACGAAGCGCGCCCCGCTCAGCCGCATCCTGTCGTTCGAGGGGTCCGGCGGCTTCTCCACGCTCCGCGAACGCGCGGCCGGCAGCGGAACCTTCACCTTCGGCGATCGGTTCGGGGACGGCCGGTTCGGCTTGCTCCTGACCGGTTCCTACAGCCGGCGGCCGTTCGGATCCGACAACCTGGAGTCCGCGTACGACCTCGGCGATCCCGGCCTGGCCGATGATGTGCTCGAGACCTTGGAAGTCCGCCACTACACGCTGACACGCACCCGGCAGGGCGGCACCGCCGTGTTCGATTTCCGGCCCAACGAGCGTACCCTCTTTGCTCTATCCGGGATCTATTCCAAGCTGGGCGACGACGAGCAGCGGCGCGTCCTGGTCAACGAGGTGGAGGACGAGGAACTCAACTACGAGCACCGCGACCGCTACGAGCACCAGGAGATCATGGGCCTCTCGCTCCTGGGCGAGCACCTCTTCCGGCGGGGCGGGCTGCTCGACTACCAGGTGGGTTACACCCGCGGCAGCGAGAATCAGCCTCGATATGGCAACATCGCGTTCGTGCAGGAGGACGTGAGCTTCAGCCCCGTGCTGAGCCGCACCCAACCCCGGGCGAACCCGGCGGCGGGCGCCCTGGCGGGAAGCTTTTCCTTCGACGAGCTCGAGCAAAATGCCTACGAGACCAGGAACGGCGAGTGGGTCGGCTCCGTCAATCTCGCCTTGCCCTACAAGCTGGGCGCCGCGAGCGGCCGCTTCAGGGTCGGCGCGAAACTCCGGAGCAAGCACAAGACCGCCTCGAACCTGACGACGGTGTATGAGCTGGAGGACGGCGATCTCTTCCTGGGCACCGACATCGGCTCAGCCTTCACCGGCACGGTCCGGCACCCCGGCACCTACACGCTGCCACCCTTCCTGACCACGCCGGATGACATCCGCTCGTTCCGCAATCGGTTCGCCTCGCGGCTGGAGGAAGAGGTCCTCCTGGAGGAGAATACCGAGAACTTCGACATCAAAGAGCGGGTCGCGGCCGGGTACGTGATGAGCGAGATCAACGTCTCACCGTCGTTCACGATCCTGCCGGGCGTCCGCTACGAGTACACCAACCTGAAGAGCAGCGGCATCAGTTGGGACTCGGAAAGCGAGCAGCTGACGCCGACGCAAGGCGCGAACAGCTACGGCAACCTCTTCCCGATGGTCCATCTCCGCTGGGCCGTGACGCCGCGCACCAACCTGCGGGCGGCGTTCACCACGGCCATCGCCCGACCCAATTACTTCGACCTGGTGCCCCGCCGCCTCCGCGACGACGAGGATCTCGAAATCGGCAATCCCGACCTCGGGCCCACGACGTCGCAGAATGTCGACCTCTTGTTCGAGCACTACTCCGACCAGATCGGCGTCGTATCGGCAGGCGTTTTCTACAAGCGGCTCCGCAATCCGATCTTCGTCTTCGTGGAAGACAACGACCTGGGCGGCGAAACCGAGCAGCCGCGGAACGGCCAGTCCGGGTGGATCCGAGGCGTCGAAGTCGCGTTCCACCGCCAGCTCCGCTTCCTGCCGGCGCCGCTCAACGGGCTCGGGCTGTACGCCAACTACACCTTCACCGACTCGGAGGCCACGCTGCCCGACGGCCGGATCGCCCGATTCCAGGGCCAGACCAAGCACGTCGCCAATGCCGCCGTGAGCTACGAGCGGCGGGGCTTCTCGGCGCAACTGAGCCTCAACGTCAACGGCAGCTACGCCCAGGAATACGGCGAGGAGGCGGCGGAGGACATCTTCGTCGGCCGTCACGTCCAGGTAGATGCGTCCGCCAGCGTGCGGCTGCCCGGGCGGACCACGATCTTCGCGGAGCTCATCAACCTGACGAACGAGCCATTCCGAGCCTATCAGGGCGTCCCGGACCGTCCGGTCCAGCTGGAGTACTATGAGCGGTGGGGCCGGATGGGCGTCCGGCTTCACTGGTGAGGGGAAATCTGATGCGACGACTGATCTGCTTCGGCGCGGCCCTGACCGCACTGGCTGGCTGCGCCGGTGAGCGCCATTCGAATACTCGAAAGGCCGAAACGGCGGCCACGATTGTCACGGTCCGTGAGGCTTATCAGACCGAGCGAGACACGCTGCTCGACATCGATTCGCCGGCGGTCTGGCACGGCCCAAATGGCGAGCACTGGATGCTCGTCACCGCCAAACAGGGGGACATCATCCGCGTGGCCGACGCATCGACCGGCAAGACGCTCCGCGATGTCGGCGGATCCGGGACCACACTCGGCCGGTTCGAGCGCCCCAACGGCATCGCGGTGATCGACAGCCTGGTGTTCGTGGTGGAGCGCGACAACGCGCGGGTCCAGGTCATGACGCTACCGGACTTCCGACCGATCGGCCTCTACGGCATGTCGGAGCTGATCAAGCCCTACGGCGTGGCGGTGCGGCAACAGGCGCCGGGCGTGTACGACACCTGGATCACCGACAGCTACGAACTGGTCGAAGACGAGGTGCCGCCCGACAGCGCCCTGGGGCGCCGAGTCCGGCACTACCGGATCAGCGTAGCTGGCGGCAAGATCGAGACTGCGCTGGTTGCCACCTTCGGCGACACCGCCGGTGCCGGTGTGCTCCGCGTGGTGGAATCGATTGCGGTCGATCCGTCGGGCGATCGCCTGATGATTGCAGAAGAACTCGAGGGCGAGTCGCAGATCAAGGCCTATACGCTGGCTGGTCGCTTTACCGGCGCCACCATTCCCGCGCGCTATTTCCCGAACCAGGCCGAAGGCATCGTGCTCTTTGCCTGCGACGACGGCGAAGGGTACTGGATCACCACCGACCAGGGCAAAGTTCACAACACGTTCCATCTCTTCGATCGACGATCGCTCGACCATCGCGGCTCCTTTCAGAGCCCGACGATCCTCAACACGGACGGCATCGCCCTGACCCAGGTTGCCTTCCCGGACTTCCCGGCTGGCGCGCTCTTCGCCGTGCACGACGACGGGGGCGTCGCCGCCCTCTCCTGGGAAACCATCGCCAAGGCGCTGGGGCTCCGGATCAGTTGCTGAAGCGGGGGCGAGTCTTCCGCCCCTCCCACGCCAGCAACCCCATCCCCAACGCCGCCCAGACGACTTCGCGGATCCGGCCGATGACCACGGCGAGCCCCGCGAACTCGATCGGGAGCGCCGCAGCCTGAGAGAGACCGTAGACCGCTCCTTCGCGCGAGCCCAGCTCCCACGGGACAAAGAAGAAGAGATTCACGGTCAACGCCATGAAGCCCCAGATCGCCAGCGCGGTGCCCGGGTCGAGCGAGATACCGAGCGCGAGCGCCAGGAGGGTGAGTTCGAGGGCCGCGAGCCCGCGGGAGCCCAGGTCGATGCCGATCGACACGAGCAAATGGCCCGGGCGGTCACGCCAGGCCTGGACGATCTCGGCGTCGACCAGCGTGATCGCCGCCCGGCGCGCCGCCAGCCAGGCAGCGAGGCGCCTGAGCCGCAGCCATTCGACCAGCCGCACCAGGCGGGCGACCACGCCGTCGCGCTGGCCCGACAGCACGGCCACGAGCGCGACCAGCAGCACCAGGGCGACAGCCAGCAAGGCCGCGCGCGGCGCAGGAGCCCAGGGAAGCACGAATGCCGTGAGCAGGATAGCGAGGAGCCAGAAGGCAATCGAGGTCACCGCGTGCACCAGCACATACAGCAGCACCGAGCCGGTGGCGCGTGCCAGACCGAGGCGCGGCGCCAGCGCGGCCACCCGATACGGTTCCCCGCCGGCGTTGACGATCGGGGTCACGAAGTTGAACGCGAAGCCGATCACCGAGATCCGGAACACTTCCAACAATGTGGGGCGGTCGTCGCCCCGCGGCATCACCAGCCACCAGGCAACCGCGTTGAGCGCGTAGCTGAGTCCCTGCAGCAGCAGGATCGGCACGATGATCCACCCGGCGCGGCGGACCCCGTCGAGGATGACGCCGGGGCCGATCATCAGCACGATGGCGACCACGACCGCGCCGCCGAGGAGGGCGAGCGCCGGCCGCCAGTACCGCGTCACGGCCGCGCGGACGAGAGCGGCCAAGCCCGCTGCACCAGCCAGGCCGCGACGATCGCGACCGCGAGACCCGCGACGGCATCGAGCACGTAGTGGACCCGGAAGTAGATCACGGCGAAGAAAATGCCGAGAGCGAAGGGGAGGAGCATCGTGCCGAGCCGGCGGCAGCCGGCGGCACCCAGGATGAGCGCCGCAACCGACGCGGCGACGTGACTGGACGGAAACGCCGAGCCCCAGGAGTCGCCCCGCTCGATCACCTCGCGCACCATCCACACCGGCATGTGCTCGGCGTTTTGCGTCTCGGGCCAGCCGATCACATAGTTCGGGCCGGCTACCGGAAAGAGCAGGAACAGCAGATAGCAACTGAAGAAGGTCACCGAGATACCCAGGATCGCCCGCCTGGCATGCTCGTGTTGGCCCTGACGCCAGAGCACCAACGGCGCGGCGATCACCATCGGAAAGTACGCCAGGTACGAGAAGGACAGCCCCCAACTGACCAGGCTCGGACCGGGATGCCCGCCCCAGCGGTCCAAGACCGCCGACGCGCGCAGGCGTGATTCCCAATCCATCACCCACATATCGTAGGAGAGCCCCAGGGACTCCCGAGGGCCGTTGACCAGTCCGATGGAGCCGTACATCGCGAGGAGCACGAGCAGCGGGTACCACTCCGTCAGCACCGGGTAGCAGTCCCGGGCCGCGCGTCGCGCCCGGCTCGCCAGATAGACCAACACCACCATGAGGCCGTGGGCGACCAGCAGCCAGGTCAGTTCGGAGCGGCTCACCCCGATGTCGCCATGGAGGAAACGCACGGTCACCACCGCCGCCGAGCAGAGCGCATAGGTCGCGGTCGCCAGATCCAACGCCGAGAATCGGCGTACGACAAGGCCGACCTCTGTCGCCCCGCACGGCGGGACGGCGTGGTGTAGCTCGGTCACGTTGCCGTGCGGCCTGTTGATAGTGGTGATTGTGATGGTTGTGGTAAGAGTGGTTTGGCTGACTCGCGGTAAGCTATAATGCCCATAAATCCTCCATCGCACCAGTCCGGCGACCCTGAGCCGGGATTTCCCGAAGTCGCGTCCTATGGCGGGGCCATCAGCGCAGCCGTACGGCCGTGAACGGGAACCGCACCACACGAAAAGGTCTCTGCCGTCATCGCCACCTGCTCGACACCGGACCCCTTCCCGTCCATCTTTGACCCCCCATGTTCGAATTCGAGCTGATCGGCACCGACGAGCGGGCCCGCGCCGGACGTCTGCGATTGCCCCACGGGGTCGTCGAAACGCCGGCGTTCATGCCGGTCGGTACGCTGGGTGCCGTTCGCGGCCTGCACCCGCTCGAAGTGGAGCGGGCCGGGGCGCAGATCATCCTGGGCAACACCTACCACCTCCACCTGCGCCCCGGCGAAGAGGTGGTGCGCAGCATGGGCGGCCTGCACCGGTTCAGCACCTGGCCCCGCCCGATGCTGACCGACTCCGGCGGGTTCCAGGTTTTCTCGCTCGCTACGCTGCGCAAGATTGCCGAGGAGGGCGTCGAGTTTACCAGTCACGTCGACGGGAGCCGCCGGTTTCTGACGCCCGAAAGCGCCATGGACATCCAGTACGCGCTGGGAGCCGACATCGCCATGGCGTTCGACCATGTGGTGCCGGGAGGCGCCGATCGCGCCCTGGCGGAAGAGGGAATGAAACGGAGCCTCCGCTGGCTCGAGCGCTGCCGGACCCGGCATCAGGCGCTGACTGCGGAGGGATCCGACAACCAGACCCTCTGGCCCATCATTCAGGGCGGCACCTTCGCGGACCTTCGGCAGCAGTCGCTAGAGGGAACCCTCGCCCTGGGTGACTGGACCGGGACCGCTATCGGCGGGCTTTCCGTCGGGGAGCCCAAACCCGTGATGCATCGTATCTTGGACGAACTGGAACCGAGGCTACCCCGGGAGCGCCCCCGTTATCTTATGGGGGTTGGTTTCCCCGAGGATCTGGTCGAGGGAATCGCGCGGGGCGTCGACTTGTTCGACTGCGTCGCGGCCACCCGAAACGGGCGGCATGGCAGTGCGTGGACGATGCAGGGACGGGTCAATATCCGGAAAGCGGAGCACCGAACCGCCGAGCTGCCGCTCGACCCGACTTGCGACTGCGAAACCTGCCAGCGTTTCTCCCGGAGCTACCTGCGCCACCTGTTCGTGGCCCAGGAAATCCTGGGACTCAGGCTGGTGTCGCTTCACAATATCCGGTTCCTGATCCGGATCGGCGAGCAGGCCCGGACCGCGATTCTGGAAGGGCGTTTCCAGAACTGGCGCCGCGAATGGCACGCGGCATACTCAAAAGGCAGTGAGACGACTACATGATGATGCACACCTTGTACGCGCTTGCATTCGCAGCTCCGGCCGAAGGCAGCGGCAGCAGCGGCCTCATGGTGTTGTTCGTTCAGTTCGGCGCCCTGATCGCGATCTTCTACTTCCTGCTGATCCGGCCCCAGAGCCAGGCACGGAAGAAGCACGCGGCTCTGCTGGCAGGCCTCAAGCGGAACGACGACATCATCACCGCCGGCGGCATCATCGGCAAGGTGAAGAACATCAACGAGAACAAGGTCACGATCGAGAGCGGTAACGCCGAGTTGATCATTGAACGTTCTCGGATCATCCAGGTCGGGGGCGAGGTTTCGCCCACCGCGACGCAACAATAGGAACCGTACGACACGATGGCGCTGCTCGACATCCACCTGCTGGGCTCCCCCATCCTCCGAGCCCGAGCCACCGAGGTGACAGAGTTCGACGATGAACTACGCCGGTTCATCGACGACCTGTTCGAGACCATGGACGCCGCCGAAGGAGTCGGTCTTGCCGCCAACCAGGTCGGGGTGGCCAAGCGGGTGGCGGTGGTCGGAATCGACGATGACCGGTTCGTGATGGTCAATCCCGTGCTTTCAGCGCTCGAGGGGCGGGTTCGGGGCGAGGAGGGGTGTCTCTCAGTGCCCGACGTCTCCGGCGACGTTACTCGCGCCGAGCGACTGGTACTCGAGGCGCTGGACCAGGACGGCAAGCCGTATCGACGGGAACTCGATGGCTACACCGCCCGCGCGGTGCAGCACGAGGTCGACCACCTCGACGGCGTGATGTTCTTCGACCACCTGAGCCTGCTCAAACGGGAACTGCTGCTCCGCCGCTGGAAAAAGGACAACCCCAACGCGGGCCTGACGCGGAAGATCGTCCCGAAAACCGCCCAGCAACCGTAGATGCGGATCGTCTTCTTCGGCACGCCGGACTTTGCGGTGCCGAGCCTGGAAGCACTGGTCGCTGCGCATCACGTCGTCGTTCTCGCCGTTACACAACCCGACCGCGCCCGGGGTCGTTCCCGCTCCAATCTGCTGCCCCCGCCGGTCAAAGCCCGGGCCGAATCGCTGGTGATCCCGGTGCTGCAGCCGGACCGGCCGCGCGGCGATGCATTCGAACAGGCGTTACGAGATGCGCGGGCCGACCTCGGCGTGGTGGTGGCGTATGGCCACATCCTCAAGCCCGAAGTGCTCGCCATTCCACGGCTCGGCATGATCAACGTCCATGCCAGCCTCCTGCCCGCCTGGCGCGGCGCGGGGCCGATTCAGGCCGCCATCGCCGCGGGCGACACCACCACCGGCGTCACCATCATGCAGATGGAGGCCGGGCTCGACAGCGGCCCTGCGATCCTGACCCGCTCGCTCCCGATCAGGCCCCACGAAACCACCGGCGAACTGACCCCTCGGCTGGCACGGCTGGGAGCCGAGACCCTGGTCGAGGCCGTAGCGCTGCTCGATGCGGAGCAAGCTACTTTCACGCCGCAGGATCACACCCGTGCCAGCTACGCACCCAAGGTGACCCGGCAGTCGGCCCGGATCGACTGGACCGGTTCGGCCGAGCACGTGGCCAACCACATCCGGGCCTTCGACCCCGCTCCGGGGGCCTGGTCGTCGACTGCGCGGACCGACGTGAAGCTCTACCGACCGCAGGCCGTTTCGGGCAGCGGCGCGCCCGGCACCGTGCTGAGCCTGACACCGGCGCTCACCGTGGCGGCGGGCACGGGCGCGGTTACCATCGGCGAGGTCCAACCGTCCGGCAAGAGCCGGATGCGGGCGGCCGAATGGCTGCGCGGCAACCCGATCGGCCCGGGCGACCGGCTCGCCTGACGCCGATGCGGCCGCTGCCCCGAGTGCTCGCGGTGACCGATTCTGCCATCGTCGCGGCAGACGATTTCCCGATTCGCGCGGCGGCCATCGCCGCGGCCGGGCCAGCCATCGGCATCGTGGTCCGCCTGCCTGGAGCAAGCTCGGCCGATCAGCTCAGGGCAGTCGATCGGGTCCACGCCCTCACTCGCCCGCCGGAGGCGGCCACGATTGCGCACGGCGACCCGGGATTGGCTAGGATAGGTGGGGCTCACGGCGTCCAGCTCCGTGCCCGGGATCTGGCCCCTCGGGATGCCCGGCAGGTTCTGGGCGACGGCTGGGTCGGCTTGTCGGTCCATTCGGTGGAGCAGGCGCGGGCCGCGCGGGACGAAGGGGTCGACTATCTGGTGGCTGGAGCCATTTTCGAGACGCAGTCGCACCCGGGACAATCCGGTCGTGGCCTCGAGTGGCTCGCGGAGGTGGTCGCAGTCGGAGTTCCGGTCTTCGCAATCGGGGGAGTGACGGCGGAACGGCTCCCCGCGCTGCGGGATGCCGGCGCCTGGGGCGTCGCGGCGATCGGCGCCCTGTGGCATACAGCCGACTCCGCCAAAGCAGCCGATCAGTTGGTGCGCATTTGGAGTGATGAACCATGAATCTGACCGTCAACGGCGAGACTCGAAGCTTCGAATCCGTCGCCACACTGACCGACCTGCTCGCCGCCCTGGGCCTGGACGCGCGCGCCGTCGTGGTCGAGCACAACCGCGCCATCGTGCGGCGACCGGCCCTGGCGGAGACCAGCGTCAACGACGGCGACAGCATCGAGATCGTACACTTCGTCGGCGGCGGCTGAGCAGCCGGACCGTCGGGAAAGACTGACCCATGCAGGACCAACTGACCATCGGCGGCGTGACCTTCCGGTCGCGCCTCTTCGTCGGCACCGGGAAGTATCGCAGCAACGCCGACATGCTCGACGCCATTCGGGCTTCCGGGGCGGACTGTGTCACCGTTGCGGTGCGCCGGGTCGACCTGAATCGCGGCAACGCCGAGGGCATTCTCCATCACCTCGACCCGAAGCAATTCTTCCTGCTGGCCAACACCGCCGGCTGCTACACGGCCGACGAAGCAATCCGCTATGCCCGCCTGGCGCGCGAGGCGGGCTTCAACGAGTTCATCAAACTCGAGGTCATCGGCGACCAGGAAACCCTGCTCCCCGACACCGAGGGGCTGCTCGAAGCGAGCCGCGTCCTGGTCAAGGAGGGTTTCAAAGTCCTCGCCTATACCAATGATGATCTGATCACCGCCCTCCGCCTGGAAGATGCCGGCTGCGCAGCAGTGATGCCGCTCGCCTCGCCGATCGGCTCGGGGCTGGGCCTGCTCAATCCCTACAGCATCCGCACCATCAAGCGCCGGCTCCAGGTTCCGATCATCGTCGACGCGGGTGTCGGCACGGCGTCGGACGCCTGCCTGGTGATGGAACAGGGCGTCGACGGCATTCTGATGAACACCGCGCTGGCCGAAGCCGCCGACCCCGTCCTGATGGCGGCCGCGATGCGGGATGCCACCGCCGCTGGGCGCGCTGCGTACCTTGCAGGACGGATGCCGCGCCGCGAAATCGCGGTGCCCTCGACCCCCGATCGCGGCAAGTTGGACTGACGGTTGACCCGAGAAATCGGCCTCACCCCGCGATTTGCCGCCTGGCGGATTCTCCACGACGTCCGGCTCGGCGTTCCCTTCGACCTGGCCCTGACCCGCGCCGTCGTCGGCCTCGAACCTGACGACCGCCGCCTGGCACACCAACTGGCCGCAGGGGTCTTCCGGATGCGCAGCCAGCTCGACGGGATTCTCGAAGAAGTGGTCTCCCGCGGAGTCGCCAGCGTCAAACCGGACACGCTCGACGTGCTGCGCATCGGCGTGTTTCAGTTGCGCGGGTTGGATCGGATCCCGGTACACGCCGCGGTCCAGACGACGGTCGAAACGGCGCGACGGGTCGGCGGCGAGAAGGTGGCTGGCTTCGTCAATGCGGTGCTGCGGCGGGTTTCCACTCGGCCGGCGGCGTTCGACACCCTTCCCCCCGACCTGGCGGCTGAGCACTCCCATCCGCCTTGGCTGGTCGAACGCTGGATCGCCCGCCACGGCGAAGAAGAAACGGCCAGGCGGCTGGAATGGAACAACGCCCAGCCGCCGCTGATTCTGCAACCGGCCCGCTGGCCAATGGATCGTCTGCTGGCGGAACTGGATGCGGCCCAGGTCGAGTTCCACCACGCGCCCTATGGAGCGGGCGTGGTCGTCTCGGTGCGGAGCCCGACCGAGATCGCCGGATTCGAGGATGGCGGCTTCGTCGTTCAGGACTCGGCGCAGCGACTGGTGGCGGAATTTTGCGACCCGGGGCCTGGCGTGCTGTACGACGCCTGTGCCTCGCCTGGGGGCAAGACCGTCGCGCTGGCCGGCCGCTCCCGTCGGATCATCGCGGCCGACCGGACCCGCGCCAGAGTCGCCAGGTTGCGGGAAACGATCGACCGCGCCGCGCCCGGTGTGGTCTGGCCGATTCGCGCGGACGCCTCGGCGCCGCCGCTCAAGCAGGTCGACGCCGTTCTGCTCGATGTGCCCTGCCTCGGCACGGGCACCCTGGCGCGAAATCCCGATGCCCGCTGGCGCGTCACCCCCGAAGCCCTTGCCGATCTGGCGGCACAGGCCCGCCGTTTCCTGCTGGCGGCTGCCGAAATCGTGGCGCCGGGCGGTCTGTTATTATTCGCGACATGCTCCCTCGAGCCGGAAGAGAACGAACTACAGATCGATCGGTTCCTGGCCGAGGACGGACGATTCCGCCGGGAACCCGGTAATGCGGTTCCCGCCGAGCTTCTCAGCACAACGGGTGATCTCACCCTGCTGCCCGAACAACATGGAACCGATGGCGCCTATGCCGCGCGTCTGCGCAAGCTGACGGGATGACCCGGAAAAACCCGGTCGCGCGCCGTACCACCTCCCGCCGCTCCTGGCTTCCCAAAACCGTACCGGGGCGCCGGCGTCTTACTGCCGTCGTCGTGCTGCTGGCAGCCGGACTTGCCGGCTATCTGGCCACCTGCATTGCCTATCCGACGCCGATGTTCCGCCGGGATCATGCCGTGCCGCGCGTCATCGGCCTGCCGATTGCCCAGGCCGAGCAGCTGCTCACCAACCAGGGGTTCCGGCCCCACGTGGTGGGCGACGAAGCGGACCCCGATGTGCCGGGCGGCTCCGTGCTCTGGCAGGATCCGCCACCTGATTTGATCGCCTCGAGGGGCACCACCGTCGATCTGACCCGGAGCACCGGGCCAGCTCCGGTCCCGGTCCCGGACGTGAGCGATTTCGAAGTCGAAGACGCGCGGCGCGTGCTGACCGCTGCCGGCCTGCAGGTCGGCGGCGTCGACAGCGTACCAAGCGGTACGTTGCCGGGCGTGGTCACCGGCACGCGTCCACCGGCGGGAACAGCCCGCCCGCCGGGCACCGCCATCGACATCCTGGTGAGCCAGGGGACCAGCGGAGCCAGCGTGCCGAACGTGGTCGGCCTCCGCCAGGACGAGGCCCGGCGGCAGCTGGAGGCGGCCGGTTTCCAGGTGGGCCGCGTCCTGCGCGCCGAGGGGCGTCGAGGGCCGCCCGGCACCGTGGTCGAGCAACGTCCCAATGCCGGTACGCCGGCACCGCGCCGAGCGCGGGTAGATCTGACCGTGACCGAGGTAATGTGAGATGACGCGCCGTCCCGCCCGTATCGCTCCGTCCGTCCTGTCGGCCGACCTGGGGCACCTGGCAGAACAGATCAAGGAAATCGAAGCCGGCGGCGGCGACTGGATCCACATCGACGTCATGGACGGCCACTTCGTCCCGAACCTGACTTTCGGAGCGCCGCTGATCAAGGCGCTGCGCAGGCTGACCGACCTGCCGCTCGATGTGCATCTGATGGTCGAGCGGCCCGAGCAGTACATCGCCGAGTATGCGGCACTCGGCGCCAACCTGTTCACCTTCCATCCCGAAGCGACGATTCACGTCCAACGGCAGTTGGCTGCGATCCGCGACGCCGGCATGCAAGCCGGCCTGGCGCTCAACCCCGCGACGCCGCTTTCGGCCATCGAGGAGGTCATTCCGGATCTGGATCTCGTGCTGGTGATGTCGGTCAATCCGGGCTTCGGTGGGCAGAGCTATCTCCCGAGCGCAACCGGGAAAATTGCCCGTATTCGTCGGCTGCTGGACGATGCCGGCAGCAACGCAGTGCTCGAAGTGGACGGTGGTGTCACCATCCACACCATCGGCGCGGCCTATCGGGCGGGGGCGGATACCTTCGTCGCGGGAACGGCCGTTTTCGGAGCGGAGCGCATCGGCGGCGCCATCCGGGTGCTCAAATCCTCCTGTTCGGCTGGAACCCTTGCTTAAGCAGTCCAGGCTTCCGGATCGGCGCCAGGGCAATGTTAGCCTAGAGGCCTAGCACCCCAGCTCTCCTACAGAAAAAAACGGTGCGCCCCGCTGCGGGCAGCTGGCTGACCACGCCTCGGCTGGTCATTCGATACAGAGGTACGAAGTTGGATGCCTATGTCATCACCGAAACCGTGGAGGGTCCCCGGGGGTCGCCTGAAGCTCCCAGTTCGACTACGCACCCGGCAACGAGTCACAGCGCGCCTTTCCTTTGAAGGGCGGATAATTCCCATTTCCCCAAACAAACCCCGGCAACATCGTAGCTAGGTACATTCCAATAGGGTCGAATGACCCTACTGCGCAGATGCCACAGTGGCAGAGGGGTCGATTTCCTGCTAGGCTAGCCAGCGATCCCTACTCACTCGAAACGGCCTGACGCCTAATGACAACGCCGCTTGATGATTCAGCCCACCGCCACCTTCAGAAAGAGATCGGCAGGCTCAACCTGCGGACTGGACGCTTTCCCGATGCCCAAGCTTGGGTCGGCATCGACCCTATCGAAAAAGAGTCGCATATTCTCCGACTAGAAGGCATTCGGGATTCCGTGTTCATTCTCCGCAAGGCAAACATCGAAGATGCCCCCTTCGATCTCCTTAAGTCCCTTGCGGACAAACTTGAGCGGTTTACGGACCGGATTGCACGGTTTATTGACATGGAACCCGTGGATCCTGAGGCCTGGACCGAGCGCGACACGATTCTCTCCGAACTCGCGAAGCCAGTCGATTCGATTCAGGAATCGGTCGGCGCCTTGCTCGGCTACGCAATGGTTGTGTCACGGGAGAATCCCGAGGGTGTAGTTACCGAGGTTCGGCGCTTGCAGCGCCGAGCGGAGGAAATGAACCAGCTCTATGATTCATTCAGCGAGAAGATCTCGGTCCTCAGTGATGCGGTCCGGGCTCAGTCGCTTCAGTCCTACGTCACGCACTTTCAGGACGAGGCGCGAGACCAAGAGACGTCCGCTCGTCATTGGCTCAGCGCGACTGTGGCAATCGGTCTCTTCTTTGCGATCACTGCGGTCACACATCTAAACCATGCCGTAGACTACCCACGGGGGCTCCCTACGGGGACCTCCCTCCAGCTACTCGGCGCGAAGGCGTTTGTCTTTTCCCTCGGCATTGCAGCTTTTGTGTGGTGCGGGCGAATGTTTCGCGCACTTCGGCACAATGCGGCCATTAATCGTCACAGAGCAAGGGCCTTGCAAACCTTCGAATCCTTTGCTGCTTCGGCGACAGACCAGGCGACACGCTCGGCGATTCTCCTCCAAGCGACATCCAGCATCTTCGCAGTACAGCCGACTGGATTTCTGGGAGGCGATGGGAGCCCTATGCCGACAACCCCGCCCTTAGATCTCTACCGCATTATTGGTGGCGAGGGCAGTCGTTAGGAGAGATCGGCGGGCGAACCCCGCGGCTTCGGTCTAGACCAACCGCCCCGTCGATTGACCGCGCCGACTGGAAGGGAAGGAAACCCCAGATCAGCGGGCACTACGGGCAGGCGTACCTCGATGTCCGAGTCGATGGAGATTGGACCATACTCCCCAATTAGCGGACCGGTGTCGGCAGAAGATCAAACCCTTACAGGGCAGAATATGCGTCTGATTTCGCTTCTTGTCAGTGTGATGCTCGCGAGTGATCTTGCCGGTCAAGGTTCTGTGCCGCACCAACCAGCGATGGTCGATACCAGTACAGTCCTTCTTATGTTAGAGGATTCCCAGCGGCAGCATACAGTGGTCGCTTCGTCGGCTGCGCATGATGAGGATGGATCACGTGCTGACTGGGCTATGGTTTGGATATCTGTAGGAATGCTGGGCATTGCGGGGCTGCAAGCTGGCTTCTTCCTTTGGCAGCTAAGGGCGATGAACGAGAGCGTAGCGGATACAAAACTTGCAGCCCAGGCTTCCCGAGATTCGGCGGCGGCCGCAAAGGCAAGTGTTGCCCTAGCCGAGCATACAGCTCGGCGCCAGCTTCGCGCCTACCTCGCACTTGAGCGGATCAATAGTGGGACTGGAAGTCTCGGACACGGGAACCTACTCCCGTGCTTCATGTACGAGTTACAGATAAGGAACACGGGCCAGTCACCGGCACACCACGTCTCAGTCACATGCGATGTTGTTACCGTTGACGAACTCATGGTGGTCACGAATAGACCGCCTCGAGTTGCCGAGCGTGTTGATCAGACGCTCCCCGCTGGAACGATTGGCGCTGGGCTAAAGACATCTGTCTTTGCGCACTCCGCCCCCGCGCTGCTTCGCTATCAGGAACTCCTCATGGGGCCAGCAGCTGAGCTAAAGGTCCGCATTGAGGGTGTTGTCCAGTACGAAGACATTTTCGGAGATCAATGGGAGACGCACTTCGCACGACGCTTGGTCTATTCGGCGCAACGAGGAGGGTGGGATTTCATCCCTCTCGAAAAGGGAAACCACGCGACCTAGGCGAGCCGTCCAGATTGCTGTTCCGAAGGGGATTGGATCTGGGATCGCATCGGAATGGCTCACCATCTAAGCGTAGGATGATTGATCTGCCCAACGAATGCTGAGTTGACAGAATAGTTCTGACGTACCGGATCACTGGGATATGCAATGGAAGTTCTGGTGGCGTCAGTCCATCAAAGCGGACCGCGCACCCAGGGCCCCCACAGCGCGTATGTCACACTCGGGCGCTTGCCACGGGCCGACATGTCGCCCTGGACGTTGAAGAACAGCACTTCCCCATCCGTACTGAAGCAGACGCCGGCAAACTCGCGCGGAGGCAGTTCCCCTTCCCGAATGGACTGCCGGGCCAGATCGATGATGCGGCCACTTCGATCGAGTCCGCGCAGATAGAGTTCTCCACCGCCGTCCTCGCAGATCACCAGCCCGCCGCGAGGTGTGGTGCAGATGTTGTCCGGAGCGTTGAGCACCTCCTTGGCCGGCGACTCGAAGACCAGCGTCAGCTCGCCCTCGTTGCCCGACTTGGGACGGTAGAAGAAGACCTGACCCGCTCGCGCATCGCCGCCGTTGGTGGAAACCAGGTAGATGCCGCCATCGCCGTACCAGGCCCCCTCGAGACGGGCGAAAATGGCGGCACCTTTGGCAAGCCCCTCACGGAACACCGTGGTGGGTTCCGTTTCCGCCGCATCGGGATCCGGCGCCTCGATATCGACCCAGGTCACCGAGAGCGCCGTTCCGGCAGTCTGCCCCCGCGCCGTCAGGTAGCGAGGCCGATCCTGCACCGCCATGATCTGAAGCCGACCACCCTCCGCCAGCTGCCCGGCGCGTCGGGGAATGAAGCGATAGAAGCCGGCTCCCGGTCGGTCGGCACGTTCCGGATCGTACCAGGCGTCTTCCGTCTCATAGACGATCCCGGTTGCCGGATCGACCGCCACCGCTTCGTGAACGAATCGCCCCATGGCCCGGAGCGCGATCGGCTCGACTGCCTCCGTTGCGGCGGCGGGCACTTCGAAGACGTAGCCGTGCGGCCGGTCGAACCCGTGCGTCGGGCCGGCACAGTTCTCTTCGCAGCTGAGCCAGGAACTCCACGGGGTCGGCCCTCCAGCGCAGTTGACACGGGTTCCGGCCAGGGACACGAACTCATCCACCACCTCGATCTGCCGGGAGGCGCCGGCGCCTCGGATCCGGACTTCGAGCGAGGTGGTCCCGCCGGTGGCCTTCGGATCGTAGCAGCGCTGCGCCAGCGGCGGGGCGGCACCGGCCGGGTCGCCCATCTCGTGATTGCGGATCAAGCGGACATTCCCATTCGGCAGGCGGAACGACGCCATGCCGTCGAATGCGTTGGGAACCACCAGGCCCGGACGAGTCCCCGCCGGCCGAAGCGCCTCGCTGATGCGCACCACGTGGAAGTGTTCCGGAATCTCGAGTTCGGGACAGGTTGGACTGCGGCGAAGCTCTCCGTAGCCCACGGCGCGCTGAAACGCCTGTCGTCGCGCCGTGGCGGCGCGCGCCAGCGAGGGCGTCGCGAAGTTCCACGCGGCGAGCCCGGCCAGCGAAGGGGCGACGAGAGCGGCTCCCGATTTCGTCAAGGTCGACAGAAAGGCTCGTCTGCGGAGCGTCATGAGCATCCTCTCACATCATGCGTTCACGTCACAGCTTGCTGGGCTGGAACGGCGCCTCTCGTGGATTCGCAATATAGAGGCAGCATCGACCCGGTGACCCGACCGTGACAGATCGGATCCGACGGGCGCGGCCCGCCGATACACGGATGTGACCGCCAGCCGATGACCGCCCCATCGACGGCCGATCAGGTTATTCTAGAAGGATCTTTCCGAAACGTTGGAGGCGCAATGACGCTGGTACTTCCGTTCCGGCTCAAGGTTCCCGGCAAGGACGCGTTCGAAGGAATCGACGTAGTCAGTACGACCTTCCGCGTCCACGGCTTCCTTCGCTTCGACGGCTATATGCTTTCGGTCGAATGGGGAGGCGAGATCGCCATTCAGGAAGTCAGTATCACCAAGATCTCCGACGAAACCGAGCCGCTCCAGGACGAGCGAATCGACCTGCCGATCACCGAAATTCACCGCGCCTCGCTCGCCGGCGGGTGGTTCCGACCCCGGCTGGAGTTACAGGCCCGGCGGCTCGGTGCGCTGTCCTACATTCCGAGTGAAAAGCTCGGTGTGGTCAAGCTCTGGTATAAACGATCCGAGCGGTTCGCAGCAATCGCAATGGTCAATGCACTGAATGAAGCCATTGCGTCCGGCGGAACCCGGCCGTTGATCGGCGATTCCGCCATCACGCCTGTCTGAGCCGACTACGGCGCCTTGGGATAGAGCACCCGAAGGCCGCGCGCCACCACCGTCCCGGCGACGTCGTTGTGACTCAGTCCGGGATGCATCTCGGTGGTGACCCGGAGCCCCGGATACTGCCGAGTTGCCAGCGTGCCGACCAGGCGCATCATCCCGCTGGTGATCTGCCCGATCCCCTCGTAGGTCGGATCCTGCATCTCGATTGATCCGGCCCCGAAGTAGACCGACACCGGCAGATCCTTGTGGGAGGCGGCCCAGCGCTCCTCCTGTCGCAGCACCTCGAGATTACCGTACGCCATGGCCGGACTCGAAATCACGTAGTTCCGGAAGGGCGACTCGGCCTGAAACATGGTCCACGATGCAAAGAACCCACCCGCCGAGACACCGAACAACCCCAGGCGATCGCGGTCGATCGAATACTTCGCAGCAACCGCTGGAATCAACTCGGTCGCAATGACCCGAAGAAACTCGGGAGCGCCGCCGGTGCATCGCCCCTCAGGCGACTTGATGCTCTGGCAAAATCCCGTCAGGAGCCTGCCAAAGGGATCCTGTCGATCCCACCCCGGCGGAGAGAACTCGTAGATCCGGCGAGACGTCCAAGCCTCGGTTCCCTCGTCGTAGGACGTTCCGATGCTGACCACGAACAGTTCATCGATCGCGTTCTCGTCGACCAGAGCGTTTGCCGTCTGATTGACGATGGGAAAGAGCCAGTCGCCGTCGGTCGTCACCAGGAGCGGGAAGGTCCGGCTCTCGCCCGCGCGATAGCTCTTGGGCACCCCCACATTGACGGCAAAGCGAACGCCCATCGAGGCCGACTGGAAGGTGAACGACTCGACCCGGAGCGACGGGACAGGACGGTTCTCGAGCCGAGCCTGGCCAGCCAGCGTGCCTGGCAGAACGAGAGCGATCGCCGCCGCAACCCGCACAAACGAAACCATGTTCGAAGCCTGATGAGGGGATCCCGACAATCTAACGAGTGCGAACCAACGGCTCGATCCTCGCGCCGGGCAGCCATCCTCTATCGGCACGATCGGATCTGATAGTTCCGGACCCGCTTCTGCGTACTGCAGGGAACCGCCGACGTACCCAAGGCGCGGCAGTTCGCGAGCACGATCGATCCCTCACCGAATGGACAGCACCATGTACCGTACCATCCGCCCGGTTGCCCTGACGGCCTTGCTCCTTTCGATCGCCGCCTGCGGCAGCGATACCGGGCCGAGCGATCCACCCGACCTCCCCAACGGCACCATGTCCGCCCGGATCGATGGGTCGTCCTGGAGCGCGACCATCGCCATCTTCGCGACCTACAACAACGGCATCCTGGCCATCGCCGGGGGCGACGCCGTGAGCGGCGGCACCCGGACGATCGGCATCGGGGCCCAGGTCACCGCGCCGGGCACCTTCCCCATCGGCGGCACCAACCCCGCCAACGGCCTGGTCACCATCGGCACCTCGACCTGGCAGGCAGCCGCCGGGATCGGCAGCGGGTCGATCACCATCACGGCCATTTCGGCGACCGGGGCCAGAGGAACCTTCCAGTTCAACGCCCTCCCGGTGGCCAACACCCCCGCCACCGGAACCCGCGCCGTTACCGAAGGCAGCTTCGACGTGACCTTCTAGCCGGACCCCACCGACCGGGGGCAGCGGGATTAGTATTCCCGCAACTCCACCCCAAGCCCCCGTGTCTCCTGCCGCGGTCGCGCTCTTTGCGCTGCTGGTCACGATCGTACTGTCGATGGTCACCCGCCTCAACGTCGGCGTGGTGGCCATTGCCCTGGCCTGGGCAGTCGGCTGGTACGCACAGATGGGCGCCGACGAGATCGTCCGCGGCTTCCCGACGGGCCTCTTTCTGACCTTGACCGGCGTGACCATGCTGTTCACCGTGGTTCAGGTCAACGGCACGCTGGAACGACTGACCCTCCGCGCCATGGCGCTGGCCCGCGGCCGCCTGGTCTGGATTCCACTCGTCTTCTTCGCCATTGCCGGGGTCATTTCGAGTGCAGGCCCCGGCGCAATCGCGGCGGTCGCGTTGATCGCACCGATCGCGCTCGCGACCGCGACCCGTTACGGCATCTCGACGTTTCTGATGGCGCTGATGGTGACCAACGGCGCCAATGCCGGGCTGTTGTCGCCCATCAGTTCGGTCGGTGTGATTGCCAATACCAAGATGGTCGAGGCCGGGCTGGGCGGGCACGAGGCCGTGGTCTGGCTGGGCAACTTCGTGACTCACCTGCTGGTCGCCAGCGTGGCCTACCTGGCGCTCGGCGGCAGCCGGCTGGGCAATACGCCGGTGGCGACCACCGCGCCGGAAGCCCCGATGACCCGGTTGCAGCAACTGACCGTCGTCATTGTCGCCCTCTGGATCGCTGGCGTCCTCATCTTCCAGCTACCGCTCGGCCTGAGCGCATTTGTGGCGGCGGCGATTCTCCTGGCCGCCCGCGCTGCGGACGAGACCAGCGTGATTCGGCAGATGCCCTGGGGCGTGACCCTGATGGTCTGCGGCATGTCGGTGCTGGTGAGCCTGCTGGAGCGAACCGGCGGAATGGAGATGTTCTCCGGCCTGCTTGCGCGGCTGGCAGGTCCCGAGAGCATCAATGGGGTGGTCGCGTTCGTCACCGGCGCCATTTCGAGCTACAGCAGCACGTCGGGCGTGGTGCTGCCGGCCTTTCTCCCGATGGCGCCCTCCCTGGCGGAACAGGCCGGCGGCGCCAACCCGCTGGCCGTGGCGTTGTCGATCAATATCGGATCCTCGCTGGTGGACGTGTCACCGCTGTCGACGCTGGGGGCCCTCTGTGTCACCAACATCATCGACCCCGTCGCCTCCCGGAAACTCTTCCGCCAGCTGCTGGCGTGGGGACTCGCCATGATCCCGATCGGGGCCCTGCTGGCGTACCTGCTGGCACCGGTGCTGGCCAGTCTGTAGGCGGAGCCCCGGGACGCGCGCGTTGACAACCGATAGCCGCCGGGCGAGCGTATCAGCCAGCCCTGCGACGGGAACCTG
The DNA here is from genome assembly GCA_964619465.1 of uncultured Gemmatimonas sp. Taxonomy (GTDB): domain Bacteria; phylum Gemmatimonadota; class Gemmatimonadetes; order Gemmatimonadales; family GWC2-71-9; genus SHZU01. The sequence goes on along the minus strand of CAZUES010000001.1, from coordinate 87,546 downwards.
GCCCCGCCGCCGCTCGTAGGGCATCTGATAGCCACTCATCCGAGGATTTCCATGTCACGCTTCGCGTCGTTCCTGAGAACGGCCGGGATACTCGCCGCCCTCGCCCTCGTTACCTGGCCGCTTTCCGCCCAGCCCGCGGGCCAGCAGTCGGCCGTCCTGGTAACCGGGGCCAGCAGCGGAATCGGCCGCAAGATCGCGGAACTGCTCGCGTCGAAGGGCCATTTCGTCTACGCCGGCGCCCGTAAGCAGGAGGACATCGATGAACTGAGCCGGATCCCCAACATGCAGGGAATCCGCATCGATGTGACCTCCCAGGCCGATATCGCCGCCGCCGTCGAGACCATCCGCGGCGCTGGTCGGGGACTCCACGGCCTGGTCAACAATGCCGGCGTCGCGATACTCGGCCCGCTGATCGAGGTCGACGAAAAGGAGCTGACCTGGCTGTTCGACGTGAACGTCTACGGGCCCTATCGGGTCACCAAGGCATTCGCGCCGCTGCTAATCGAATCGAAGGGGCGGATTACCACGGTGGGGTCGATTTCGGGCATCCTGTCGGGACCGCTCTTCGGGCCCTACAGCATGAGCAAGCATGCCGTCGAGGCGTTCAGTGATGCCCTGGGCGTCGAGATGGCGCGCTTCGGCGTCAAGGTGAGCGTGATCGAACCGGGCAACTATCGCTCCGAGATCGGCCGTAACACCGTGGCACAGGTCGAAGCCGCCGCCGAGCGATACCCGGGCTCTCCTTTCCAGGAGCAGCTGCGCAACATGGTCAAGGGAATGGCGTCCTACGAGACCTATCCCGAGCCGGACGCCGTGGCCGAAGCGGCGCTGCACGCCCTGTTCGACGCCAACCCGAAAGTCCGCTACATGGTGGTCCCCGCTGCGCGGCAGGCGGAGGTAACCATCCGCAAAGCGATCGAGGAGCTGGTCCAGCTCAATCAGGGCCACCCGTTCAGCTATGACCGCGAAACCCTGGTCCGGATGCTCGACTCGACCCTGGCACGCCACAAGTAGCGCGCAGCCAGCGTATCTTGCGTCTGCGGTGAACGGGGTTTGCGCGCGAGCGTAGCCCCGTTTCCATTTCACCCCTCTTACACCAGGACTACATCGTGACAATTCGCGTTTGTCTCGCGGGCGGCACCGGTTGGGCAGGATCGGCACTGGCCCGCGCCATCGCCGGCGCCGATGACCTGGAGCTGGTCTCAGCCGTCGGCCGACGCCATGCCGGTCGGCAGCTGGGCGAGGTGCTCGGTGAGCCGCGCCTGACGGCACTGGTCTATCGATCGGCCGCCGAGGCGCTCACGCATGACCCGGACGTCTTCATCGAGTACACCAAGCCCGATGGAGCCAAGGCCAACATTCTGGCAGCCCTGGAAGCCGGGGCGCATGTCGTCGTCGGCACCTCGGGCCTGACCGACGCCGACTACGCCGAGATCGACGCGGTGGCTCGGCAGCGGGGCCGAGGAGTATTGGCCTGCGGAAATTTCTCGCTGACCGTGGTCCTGATGCAGAAGTTCGCCGAGATGGCCGCGCGACTGATCCCTCAGTGGGAAATCATCGAATATGCCCATGACGACAAGGTGGATTCACCCAGCGGAACCGCCCGTGAACTCGCTGTCCGACTCGGGCAGGTTCGCCATCCGGAACTGACCGTGCCCCTGGACCAGGTTGTCGGCCCCCGCGAGGCGCGCGGAGCAACCCTGCATGGTTCGCAGGTCCACTCGATCCGCCTGCCCGGCTATACGATAAGCACGGAGGTGCACTTCGGGCTTCCCGACCAGCGGCTCTCGATCCGGCACGATGCCGGCCACAGCGCCACGCCCTATGCCGACGGCGCCCTGCTCGCGGTCCGCAAGGTCGCCACACTGGAAGGCGTCCATCGAGGCCTCGATTCCGTCCTGGACCTGGGGTGACGTTAGCGGCTGCTCTCCCGATCCGATCCGAGTAAGATTGACGGCATGAGAGATCGGTTACCTCCCTGGATCCAGGATTGGATCGGCCTGATCGTGCCGGTCAGCGAAGTGGTACTGATCCTGTTGGCGGCCTGGGTGCTGCAGCGACTGGGCCGGCGGCTGATCCGCAGGCTGCACGACGCCTACCACCTGCCGACGGAAATGTTGATCGGCACGCGGCGGATCGCGGCGGTGCTGATTTACGGCACCGCGCTGCTGCTGATCCTGGGTCGTCTCGGCGTATCGGGCACCGTGCTGTGGACGGCCATTACAGGCTTCACGGCGGTCGCTGCGGTCGCGTTCTTTGCCGCCTGGAGCGTGCTGTCGAACATCTTCTGCAGCATGCTGATCTTCGTGACCCGCCCCTTCAGACTCAATGATTACGTCGAATTAGTGGAAGCGAGCGACAAACCGGGTCTCCGCGGCCGCGTCGCGGATATCAATCTGCTCTACACCACGCTCCAGGAACCGAATACCGGCACCGCCTCGGCCGGCAGCGTGCTGCAGATCCCGAACAATCTGTTTTTTCAGCGCACCTTACGTCGGTGGCGCGGCAGTGAGGTTCCGGCGGCCTGGCTGACTCAGCCCGCCGCCCCGCCGGCTGCCGGCACAGGATCATGACACGCCGACAGGGGCAAGGGCCCCGCCTGGCCCGACCTACCGCCAAACCGAGGTTCCCATGAAACTCAGACTCGCTGCCGTCGCACTGTCCTGTTGTACCATGACCGCTGCCGCGCAGGAAGCGCCCCGCTTTCAACCGAGCGGCCGTGCCACGAGTCAGGTGACCCTGATGACGTCGGAGGCAAATGCGACTCCACGAGTCATTCGCCTCGACTGGGGCCAGCCGCATCTCCGCGGCCGTGCTCTGCACACCGACTCCCTGGTGCCGTACGATCAGGTTTGGCGCACCGGAGCCAACGACGCCACCACGCTGCACACCGATTTCGACCTGACCGTGGGTAATGCCAGGATCGCCAAAGGGAGCTATGTGGTTTTTTCGCTGCCCACCCGGGACGGATGGCAGCTGATTCTGCAGACCAACCGCGGCCAGAGCATCGGCGGCTACCAGGCTGCCAATGACGCCGCCCGGATTCCGCTGCGCCTCCGCACCCTGAGCGTGCCGGTCGAGGCCTTCACCATGTGGGTGGTTCCGGCCGCCAGCGGTCTCGCTGGAGAGCTGCGCATGGCCTGGGGAACCCACGAGCTTTCAGCCCCATGGACGGCAATGCCGTGAATCGCGACCCCACGGCCGACCGGCCCGTCCGCGGTTTCGGACGCGGCCGACGGCTCTGGGAACGGCTGCAGGAGTTGCTGACGCCGACCGATTGGCCGGCCAGACTGGTCGAGCGGCTGGGCGCATCGACGAGCGTGGCACTCCGGGAACATGCCGAGCTGCGGGCATTCGGCGCCTGGCCCGGACGCCAGCTCCGGATCGCGTTCGGCAGCGACTTCCACGCCGGACCGACCACCTCCGAACGGATTCTCGACGCCGCCGCCGAAGCGCTCGACTCGACCAACCCGGACGTGCTACTCCTGGGCGGAGACTTCGTCTCGATCAATGCCCGTTACATCGACCGCGTCAGCCGGCGACTCGGCGCAATCACGGCGCCCGCAGGGCGGTTCGCGGTGCTGGGCAACCACGATCACTGGGCCGGATCCCGCACCATCATCCGCGCCCTGGAACGTGCCGGCATCGAAGTGCTCCTCAACACCAACCGCCGCCTGCCCGCGCCATTCGACCACGTCAGCATCTGCGGCATCGATGATCACCTGACCGGCTACCCCGATGCGGAACGGGCATTCGCGGACGCCGGCCCGGTCCGCCTGCTCCTGATGCATGCGCCGTCCGGGCTGCTCGATGTCGGGGAGCACCCCTTCGCGGTCGCGTTCGCGGGACATACCCATGGGGGACAGATCGCGCTCCCGAACGGTTATCCGCTCTATGTACCGGGGGGGCTCCTGTCGCGGCAGTACTGTGCCGGTTGCTTTGATCTGCCCTCGGGCAGAACCATGCTGGTCAGCCGCGGCGTCGGATCGTCGACCGTGCCGTTCCGCTGGAACTCGCCAGCGGAAGTCCACCTCTGCCGGCTCGAGGTTTCCTCCGACTGACCTGCCCGTCGCTTGCTTGCGTTTCCTGAAAACGGCTCTATCCTCGGGCGCATCCCATCAGCACCCTTCTCATCGAGGCTTCCATGTGGTTGTTCAACCTCACCCAGGTTGTCGCGTCGCTCGCAATGGCGTCGGGCACTGCGGCCGTTCGTCCTGCCGACCAGGGCGCTGTCGCCGTCGCGTCCGACTCGTGGATTATCGCCGCCGACGATTCGGCGGCGGTGCGCCGCGCCAAGGCCGTCGACGCCCTGTTCACTCGCTGGCACACCCCGGATTCGCCCGGCGCATCCGTGGCGGTGATCTATGACGGCAAGGTCGTTCTTGCCAAGGGATACGGCATGGCCAGCCTCGAGCATGGTATTCCGAACCAACCGCACACGGTCTTCGATATTGCCTCGGTGTCGAAGCAGTTCGGCGCCTTTGCCATCGCGCTGCTCGAGGCCGACGGGCGGCTGTCCCTCGACGACGATGTCCGCAAGTACGTTCCGGAGCTGCCCCAGTTCGGCGATGTCATCACCATCCGCCACCTGGTCCACCATACCTCGGGGCTGCGCGACTGGCCGGGGACGCTGCGGATGGGCGGATGGAGCTACGAGGACGTGATGTCGTTCGAGCAGATCCTCCGGATGGCCTACAACCAGAAGACGCTGAACTTCAAACCCAACGACGAACACGCCTACTCCAACACCGGTTACAACGTACTGGCCGAGGTGGTACAGCGGGTTTCGGGTCAGAGCTTCAGACAGTTTACCGACCAGCGCATGTTCCAGCCGTTAGGCATGTCCCGGACGCACTTTCACGACGACCATCGTGAGGTGGTGCGCGACATGGCCGAATCGTACGCCCCGGACCGGGAGGGCAATCGCGGCTACCTCCACGTCACCTCCAACCTCACCGCACTGGCGTCGAGTTCGCTCTTTACCACGGTGGAAGACCTGGCCAAGTGGGCGGCGAACTTCGAAACGGCCGAGGTGGGTGGACGCGCCGTGATCGAGAACATGCATCGGCGGGGCGTCCTCAACAAAGGCGATACCATTCCCTACGCGTTCGGGCAGAGCAAGGGAGAGTACCGCGGCGCCGAGACCTGGTCGCATGGCGGCTCGTGGGCCGGGTACCGGAGCGTGCTGACCCGATTCCCCAGCCACCGCTTTGCCGTCATCATCCTCGGCAACAGCGCGGACATGGCGCCGGGAATGCTCGCCAACCAGATCACCGACATCTACCTGGGCGATCGTCTCGGCCAATCCGTAGCACAGTCGCGCACCCCCGCGCCCGCCAACCAAACGCCGGCCTGGCACCCGACCGAGGCCGAACTCCGCGAGTTCGTCGGCGAGTACCGCAGCGACGAACTCGACACGTCCTGGCACATCCGCCTGGTCGACGGCAAGCTGGTGTCGAGCCATTTCCGTCGCGGCGATTCGCCGTTTCTCCCGGGCAGCAAAGACCAGTTCCGCTCGCAGGGTCCGGGCGGCGACCTCACCTTCCAGCGGGATCGTCGCGGCCGTATTACGGGGTTCGTCAGCAACCAGGTCCGGATCCGTCACTTCCTCTTCCGGCGGGTGGGCAGCTGACCCTGATGGCCCGGGCGGCAGAGGCCGTCCCGGGCCCTGGATCCAGCTGGCGTTTGACAGGTTGGGGTGCGGAGCGGAACTTGGCAGGATCTGCCTTTTTTGCTCCGCACCCCAGCCAGGAGGGAATGTGGTTCAGCGCATCAGCCGTTTTCACGTCGGACCCACTGCCAAAGTCCTTGCCGTCTTCTATGGCCTGATGGGCCTGCTGCTCACCCCGTTTTTCGTGTTGGCCGCCATGCTCGCTCCCGATGCCGCGGGATTCGGCGTCGGTTTCGCGCTGCTGCTCCCGATCCTTTACGCCGTCATCGGGTTTATCTCCACCGCCATCGGGTGCGTGATGTATAACTTCGCCGCGCGGATGACGGGCGGCATCGAGTTTCAGCTCGGACCGGGCCGGGTCTGATCAGGCTGGGGCGTTGAGCGCGTCGATCGTGGCATCATAGTCGCCGTCCGGCTCGCGGATCTTTTCTGCACCGAAGCGAGCCCATTCGAGCGGGGTCGCGCGATGCTCGTTGTCGCGGATGCCAAGATCGGCGCCCGCCCGCATCAGCACCGCCGCCACCTGGTCGCGACCGGTGATGGCGGCATGGTGCAGGGGCGTTGCGCCAAGCTCGTCCAGGCCGTTGACCGGCAACCCGGCCGCAAGACAGGCACGGACGACCGGGAGATCGCCGCGACGGGCCGCATCTCTGAACAGCCACAGATCCTCGGGATCCAACTGCCCGAGCAGATCGGGCGATCCCAGCCGCTCGGCGCGGTCGACGTCGCCCGATGCGCACGCCTCGAGCAGTTGATCCGTTGCCGACAGCGGAACCGAATCGGCGCCGGCCTGCTCGAGCAGCGTGGCAAGCGTGCCATGCCCACCTTGGCGGGCCAGCAACCAGGCCGACCGGCCATCGCCGCGCTCCGCTCGGGGATCCGCGCCGCGGTCGAGCAGCAGCCGGACGACATCGGCACTCTGCCCCCGTCGCACCGCCATATGCAGTGCCGTTTCCTGCTCGGCCCCTGAGCGAACATCGGGGTCGGCCCCGTGATCCAGCAGCCAGCGAATCCCGCGACCAACGGCCGGATGGCGTTCGACGTCCCAGTATCGCAGCAGGAAGTACAGCGGTGTGTTGCCCCAATCGCCGACCTGATTCACATCGACGCCGAACTCGAGCAGCAGCGCGAGCGCCTCTTCGTGAAAACGCTCCGCAGCGTGGAAGACCGACTCCCCATCGGTCGGCCTGGCCCCCGACTCGAGCAGCATCCGCGCAATCCGAGGCACGTTCCACATCCCCGTCACGGCATAGAGCGCCGGAAGCTTGTACTGAGTCGCCGTCACATTGGGGTCTGCCCCGCGATCGAGCAGGAGGCGAAGGCACGCCGCCAACTCAGCGTCCAAGGCCTGACTGCGGCCGTGAAAGGGGGAGAAGCAGAGCCAGCCCAGCGGCTGCGAAGGTGGCGTGCCTTCTGCCCGCCTCACCGCGTCGGGATCGGCATCGAGCAGATCGCGCAGCTCTCGCTCCCGCCCCAGCGCCGCGGCGACTCCGGGACTCACCCGGACGATGTTCGGCTCGGTCGCCAGGACCTGTTCGGCCCGAGCCCGGTTCTCTGCCAGCACCGCATCCAGGAAGGCGCCGACGGCATCGTCAATACCCCGTGACGCCTCGACTCGAGTCCGCAACCTTGCCCAGCTTGCGAAGCCGTACTCCCTGGCCACCACGCGCTGGGCCTCGGTGAGCTTGAGCGCCGTTCGCGGTCCGAGCACCGCGACGACGCGCGCAACCGCCTCGGGCGCGCCTGCGGCAAAGGCGCGATGCAACGCCTTGGCCTCATGCTTCAGATGGTCGAGATGCGGACGTGCGGGGAGATCCTTCGGCATGGCAGCAACCCCCTTTCAAATAACGCCCGGTGTCCGCGCCGTTCGGGCCGAAAGAAGGTCGTCGATGTCCTGCGTCACTACCAGGTGGACTGCGTCCTTTCCGCGGACCGGATGCGCCCTGACACGCAATCTGAAGTTTAGCATCCGCCAGGAAGCGCGTCAAACGGGTCGACGCCGAGGCCATAGTTTTACTTTGGGAGATCAAATAGGAGGCCGGGAATCGATGTCGCTGAGCATCGAACGTGTCACCAGCGAAGCCTTGTCGGTGGATGCCCGGAAGGCCATTCTCTCGCTGTGCGAGAACGCCTACGGTGAAGACCTGAGCGGGTATCTGCGTGACATCGGCCGGGGCGTCCATCTCCTCGGTTGGGACGGCGCCGATCTCGTCTCGCATCTGATGTGGGTCGATCGCCGCCTCGACCCCGGCAATCTGCCACCGCTCGAGGCGGCCTATGTCGAACTGGTAGCCACGCACACCGCGCATCAGCTCCGAGGCTACGCGTCGGCCTTGATGGGTCGCCTGGCCGAGGAAATCAGATCGTACCAGATCGGGGCCCTCTCGCCCAGCGACCCCATTTTCTATCGACGGCTGGGATGGGAAAGCTGGCAAGGACCGCTGCTCGTTCAAGGCCTAACCGGAATCGAAGCCACCCCCGACGAAGCAGCCATGATCCTTCGCTTGCCTGACACGCCACCGGAACTCGACCTCACGGCATCCCTGGCGGTAAGCTGGCGTCCGGGCGAGATCTGGTAGGCTCGCGACGAACCTGCCGACGCAACCTCTCGGGCCTGACACGTGTCTAACCCAGGTTCCTACTGACCAGGGGGCCTAATGCGGCAATCATTCCTCGCCATTGCGACCGTTTGCGGTTGTGCTCGATTCGTCGGCGGCGGAGCCGCAACAGGGGCGCCGACGACGGCCGGCCCTGTCCCAAGCCGAGCACCCACAATCGAATTGGCGGGTGGTCATTGGTACGATGGACGCGGATTTGCTGCCAGAACCATGTACATCGAGAATGGCACCTTCCGATCCGCACCGCCGGGGCGAGTCGACTCGATCGTCGACCTGCGCGGAGGATATGTCGTTCCGCCATTCGGCGATGCGCACACGCACAACCTGGACGGACCGTTCAATCTCGACCGGATACGGGATGCCTACGTAGCGGAAGGCACCTTCTATGTGGCGGTCCTGACCAACACCGCGAGCCGGACCAATCAGATCCGCCAGCGCTTCAATCGTCCCTGTGATCTCGACGTCCGGTACGCCAACGGGGGCCTGACGTCGACCTTGAGCCATCCCTTCCTGGCCTACGAACCGCGCGCCATGAACCTGACCGGCGATTGGCTCCCTCACGCCGACGCTATCCGTACCAGTCGGATACGTGAAAACGACGCCTATTGGTTCCTCGACAGCCGTGACGATCTGGATCACAAATGGTCCGCCATTCTCGAGGCAGGTCCGGACCTGCTCAAGATCTTTCTGCTCGACGCTCGGGAATCGCCCCCGTCAATGCCGTCTACCGGCCTGCCGACCGGACGCGGACTCCGCCCGTCCCTGGTGCCGGAGATCGTCCAGCGGGCTCATCGGCGGGGCCTTCCCGTTGCTGCGCACATCGAAACTGCCGCCGACTTCCGGCTTGCCGTCGCCGCGGGCGTCGACCTGATGGCGCATCTGCCCGGGTACGCCTTCGGCACCGGTCCAGACGGCCGGTCAGCCGGGGAAGCCGACCCGACCCCATTCACACTCACCGAGGAGGATGCCCGCCTGGCAGGCGAGCGAGGCGTCGCCGTTACACCCACGGCTCGGTGGACGTTCACCGGCCACGGTCCCGACTCGGCCGCAGCCGTCGCCGCGCGCCACGCCCTGATGCGACAGAACCTCAACCGCCTTCGCGCCCACGGCGCCCGGATCGTGATCGGATCGGACTGGTTCGGCCAAACCGCATGGGACGAGGTGGTAGCCCTCCGGAACGTGACCGCCTGGTCCAGTGCCGACCTGCTGGCGATCTGGGCCGTCGCAACGCCCCAGGCCATCTTCCCCTCCAGAAAGATCGGCCGCCTCGAACCCGGCTACGAAGCCAGTTTTCTGGTACTCGACGAGAATCCACTCGACAATCTGGATGCGTTGCGCAGCATCCGTATGCGCATCAAACAGGGATGCACCATACCCTGACCGGCGTACGCGTCACGGTTGCCCGTATTGTCGAATGGTGATAGCATCGACTCTATCCGACCACGGAGGAGTCGATGCGGCAGCTGATCAATCGCCTGATCGTTCCGGCCTTTCTCACCGCCTCTACCCTCGCATGCAGCGAATCGCCGACGGATTTCCAGATCTGTCCCGCCGTCATCTCCCCCGCGCTCAACGTCGACGTTCGGGATTCGATATCATCCGCACCCCTGGCCCAAGGCTCCATCGCTTGGTACAGGGTGGATACGTTCCACGATTCACTTCGGACCAGTCGCTATGAGTCCGTCAACGGCGAACTGGTGCCGCTGGGCTTCAAAGGCGGAAATCGACTTGACGGGGCAAATCGTCTGACTAAAGTCAGAGAATGAACGAAGATCAGGTCGCCCGAATTCGCTCCTTCAATCGCCTGGTCACCCAGCGGATCGGCGTCCTCCACGACCGCTTCCTCGGCCGTGACCGACCATTCGGCGCCTCAAGGGTCCTCTATGAAATCGGCCACTCCGGCGCGGACCTCCGGGACCTGCGTGTCCGATTGGACCTCGATTCCGGATATCTGAGCCGATTGGTCCACTCGCTCACTGCCGACGGCCTTGTCGAGGTGCAGGTCTCGCCGGAGGACGAACGAGTCCGTCATGCCAGGCTGACCGCGGAGGGACTGGCGGAGTTCGACGAAATGAATCGACGCGCCGACCAGGGGGCCGCGTCGATCCTGGCGCGCCTCAGCCCGGCCGAACGGCAGCAGTTGGTGGACGCCATGGGGGAAGTCAGCCGTCTGCTCCGGATTGCCGGGATACGCATCGAGCGGGCCGAACCCGACAGCCTCGAAGTCTCCTGGTGCGTAGGGCAGTACTTCGAGGAACTCGCGCGGCGGTTCGAGGAGGGCTTCGACCCCGCCCTGGTCCTGCCCACCAATGACACCGACCTGCGCCCGCCGCACGGTGCAGTGCTGGTCGCGAGTATCGACGGCGCCTGGGTCGCCTGCGCGTCCCTCAAAACCATCGCGCCGGGCGTCGGCTACCTCAAACGGATGTGGGTCGACGGCTCGATGCGCGGCCTGGGCATCGGGCGTCGCCTGCTCGCCGCGATGGAATCGGAAGCTCGCCAGCTCGGCATGTCGATCCTCCGTCTGGAAACCAACCGCGCCCTGGTCGAGGCGATCAGCCTGTACGATCGTTCTGGATACGTCCGCATTCCGGCGTTCAACGCCGAGCCGTACGCGCACCACTGGTTCGAAAAACGGCTGGGCGACTCCGACGCACCAACCGAGCCGGGAGCCAGCTGATGCGCTTCGATCTGGAGCAGGGCCTCGCCATCCTGGAACGGACACCGGGCACCCTGTCGTCCCTGCTCCACGGCCTGAACGAATCGTGGACGGCCTCGAACGAAGGACCGGACAGCTGGAGCCCTTTCGATGTGGTCGGTCACCTGATCGACGCAGAGGAGACCAACTGGCTCCCCCGGGCTCGCGTGGCTCTCGGAGATAGCCCGGATCGGCGCTTTCTGCCGTTCGACCGCTTCCGCCATCTCCAGACCAGGGACCGACAGTCGCTGACGGAGCGCCTCGACCGGTTTGCCGACCTTAGAGCCCAAAGTCTGGCCGAACTCCGCCGCCTCGAACTCGGCCCCACCCAGTTTTCCCGAACCGCTGTCCATCCCGAGTTCGGGGAGGTCCGGCTCGACCAGTTGCTGGCAACCTGGGTCGTGCACGATCTGACCCACCTGGGCCAGATCGCCCGGGTCATGGCCAGGCAGTACACCGACGCGGTGGGCCCGTGGAGGGCGTACCTGCCGATCCTCCGCGGTTAGGCTTACTTTTCGGGGTATGAAGCAGTGGATTTTCGTCGGGGCGGTGGTCCTCGGCCTCGTCGCAGGCGCCTGGGGCCTGACCAGGTATGGCAACCGGAATCTGACCGTCCAGGTCGGCCGCTCGGCGCCCGATTTCACGGCCCAGAACCTTCGGACCCAGCAGGCGTTTTCGCTCCGCGAGCAGTACCGGGACCAGGTCGTCCTGGTCAATCTGTGGGCCACCTGGTGCGTGCCCTGCCGCAAGGAAATGCCCGACATGGAGCGGCTCTATCGCGAGCTCGGGCCCCATGGCTTCCGAATCGCGGCGGTCAGCGTCGACGAGGGCGACCTGAAGGGCGTCGTATCATTTGCCGATGAGTACGATCTCACCTTCGACATTCTGCACGACGGCGACGGATCGGTCCAGAAAGCATTCCAGACCATCATGTTCCCCGAGAGCTTCCTGATCGACAAAGAGGGGGTCGTGGTCAAGAAGGTGCTCGGTGAGCATCCCTGGAGTTCCGACGCTAACCGCCGCCTGGTCGCCGAGCTTCTGGGGGTCGAACTCGAGACGCCCGCGCCGGCCACCCCGGCGGGATCGTCCGGTGGCTGAGCACGTTCTCGGCATCGAAACCAGCTGCGACGAAACCTCGGCCGCCCTGATCGAAATCCGTGACGGGCGGCCGTCGCTTCAGAGCCTGGTGATTCTCTCGCAGGACGTCCATCGGATCTTTGGCGGAGTGGTTCCCGAGCTGGCCAGCCGGGAGCATGTCCGCACTTTGGACCTCGTGGTTCAGCGGACCCTGGACGAGGCCCAACTCGGCTGGTCGGACATCTCGGGCGTGGCGGTCACGGCGGGGCCGGGCCTGATCGGCGCCCTGCTGGTGGGAGTGATGTACGCCAAGGGGCTCGCGATGAGTCTCGACGTCCCGCTCATCGGGGTCCACCATCACGAAGGGCACCTGTTTGCACCGGGGCTTTCGGACCCGGACCTGTCCCCGCCGTTCGTAGCCCTGCTGGTGAGCGGCGGACACACCATGCTGCTCGATGTGCCCGCCTGGGGCGACTACCGCCTGCTGGGCCAGACGCTGGACGACGCCGCCGGCGAGGCGTTCGACAAGGTCGGCACCATGCTGGGTCTCGACTATCCCGCCGGCGCCGCCGTCGAAAAGCTGGCCCAGGACGGACGGCCCGACCGCTACGCGTTCCCGCGCCCGATGCTCAAGGACATTGCCGATCCCAAGGGGAAGCCGTATGCATTCTCCTTCAGCGGGCTCAAGACGGCTCTGCTCCGCGCGGTCCGGGCCAGCGACGACCTGGCCCGCGATCGGGCCGATCTGGCCCGCGGGTTTCAGGACGCCGCAATCGAGGTGCTGGTGGAAAAAACGGCGCACGCCACGTTGAGCCTGGGCCGGACGCAAGCCATGATCGTCGGCGGCGTGGCGTGTAACCGGGCCCTGGCTGCGCGGCTGACCGAACGCCTGGCGGGCAAAGCGCGCGTCATCGTCGCCCCGCCCAGGCTCAACACCGATAACGCGGCCATGATTGCCGCTGCCGGCGCGTGGCGGCTCGGTCGCGGCGAACGAAGCGGACTCGATCTGGAGCCGTTCGACTGGCAACCGCTGCCCGGCTTGCAGACAGCCGCAGCATCGTCTCACCCTTTACCTGCCACCTCATGACGACCGTCTACCCGTTGGTATTCAGGATCGGAACCTTCGAGATCACCGGCTTCGGGATCCTGATGATGCTGGCCTTTCTCGTCGGCGGCTGGCTGGTCACTCTCGAGATCAGGCGACGCGGCTGGAACGAGGAATACGGCGCCGACATCGTGGTGGCGGCAGTCGTCGGCGGCATCGTGGGCGCCAAGCTCTGGTACGTCGCGTTGACCGGCGACGCCGGCGCGCTCTTCTCCCGCGGCGGCCTGGTCTGGTACGGCGGCTTCCTGGGTGGCGTCCTCGCAGTGGCCCTGAACGGATGGCGCCGCCAGGTGCCGACGCGGGTCACCATGAATCTGGTCGCGCCCGCGCTGGCCGCCGCGTATGCCATAGGCCGAGTCGGCTGTTTCGTCGTGGGCGACGACTACGGGCGCCCGACTGATTTGCCGATCGGGGTCAAGTTCCCGCAGGGCTTGCCGCCATCGACCGCACAGAACCTGTCCAGCATGTTCGGGATCCAGGTGCCGGCGGATATCCCGCCCACGACCGTGCTTGCCGTGCACCCGACCCAGCTGTATGAAGTGGCCGCCATGCTGGTGGTCTTCATGCTGCTCTGGCGCTGGCGGCTCAACCAGCGCCCCATGGGGTGGCTCTTCGGCGCCTACCTCGTCTTTGCGGGAGTGGAGCGGTTCCTGGTGGAGATCCTGCGCGCTAAGGACGACCGCTTCCTGGGCGTCTTTACCATTGCGCAGCTGACCAGTGTGCTGGTTGCCGCGGTCGGCGCGGCATTGCTCGCCAAGTACGCCAACGCCCCGAATCCCGCACCGGGAGCCTACCTGACCGCCCGGCCCCGCTGAGGGGTCGAACCCGTCAGGACTCGAGAATGGCGGTAGCGACCGCCGAGAGATCGGAGTGCGTCAGGGAGACATGGACCCGCGCTCCGATCTCGGCGTCGATCACCTGCTTGGCCAGCCCGTGGAGTGCAATGGTCGGCCGGCCCGACGGAGCCCGGAGCACTTCGATTTCGCGCCAGCCGATCCCGCGCGCGTTGGGCAGCGACTGGAGCGCCTTGTAGACCGCTTCCTTGGCCGCCAGGCGCACCGCCAGGTGGCGAGGCGGATGGGGCATCGAGAGCACGTAGTCGAGTTCGGCGCTGGTCAGCAGGCGATCCAGCACTCGACGCCTGTGCGCAGCAAGCATGGCTTCGGCTCGCGCAATGTCGACCACGTCGACGCCCAGACCGATCAGTGCCATGGCAGGCTCCAGAACCATCGGTGTACCGGATCGAGCCAGGCCGGTCTCGGGAGGTAGCCACCCAGCGCCAAGCCCAGCCATACCGCGGCGGCAACACCCGCCGCCAATGCAACGATCCAGGGCCACAGCGCCGGACGCCAGCGAGCCACCTCGGCCGCCTTGCTCCGCCAGAGAGCCAGCTCGCGACGAACCTGGGCTTCGAGTTCATCCCAGGCCTCCTCGAAGGCAACCGCAGTCTGACGGATCTGATCCCACCAACCGTTGGCCCCGAACCCCTGCGCCACCCGCTCTTCGATGACGATCCCCGCCGCATCCAGGCGGGCCGCCAGGACCGCGCGATCCTCTGCGGTCGGGAGCAGAGCCGCAAGACGGCGCACCGGATAACGCGACTGAAATGCCGCACCTTCGAGTTGCCTGGTGCCCGCCAGGATCACGGCATCGGTGGCGCGGGCAGCGGTAGCACGCCACAGCTCGAGCCAGGTGTTCCGGTCGAGCGCTACCCGCGCACCCGGCTCGTCTCCAGCCAGCAGAAAGTCCCGTGCCTCGGCCACCCGATCGAAAAGGTCCGAAACGAGATCGAGACGAATATCGTCGAGTCCCAGCGTCGGATCATCGAACTGCCTGGTCGCGTCCGCCAGACGACCCAGGTACGGACCGATCTCGGGCAGTTCGCGGGCAGACATGGCTAGCAATCCCACGACGGCCGCTCACCGGCATCGAGCTCTGCCAGGCAGACGGCAGCCGGTCGTCCGGTCCGCGCCTCGAAGCGCTGGACGAAGACGGCCAGCGCGTCGGCCGAGTATGCGCTGCGAGGCAGCTCGAGCACCGTAACAGCCCGCTCAATGGCGGCCGCGCTACCCTCGACCTCGACCAGCAGATCCATCCTCGGGTACCACTCGAGCCGGACCATGGCGCCCTCTACCTCGTAGTACTCGACGAACCGGTCGATCGCATGGACCTCCCGAAACCTAAGCGCCTGCACGATGGCTTCCGCCGCGAGCGCATCCTGGGTGGTGAGTTCATGCTCCTGCCGGAGCTTGTAACCATCCTCGACCCGCACCGGGCCCTTCCAGCCAAGCTGGCTGCTGATCGAACCGTCCGAATCGTTCCGATAGGTCCGGATCCGCAGCACCTCGTCGCGCTGGCTGAGTTCGCGGTCCCGATCATAACGCCGATCCGTCATTAGGCCTCTGAACCCCCGAACGGCGTCCGCGGATTCCAGGGCTCGCCGGAGTCGGTCGGGATCGGCGACCACGGCCTTGAGTTCCCGTTCGATCACGCCGACGCTCCGAGGATGGCGGCTGCCACCCGCTCCGTGTCGCTCAGATCGTCGAACACGTGGTGCGCTCCCGCCTCTGCCAAGTGCTCCGGGCGATAACTCCCGGTGGCCACCGCGACCGAAACGGCCCCGATCCCGTTGCCGCAGGTCACGTCCGCCGGGGTATCGCCGATGATGACCACGTCGGTCCCCGATGGCACCCGACCGAAATGGGATACCGCTCGCTGCGCCGCAATCGCCGGTAGCTCGGCACGGACGGCATGATCGGAACCGTAGGCACCGACGGCAAAGCCCTCCGGAGCAATCTCCACGGCCCGGAGCTTGATGGCCGCGCCGCGCACCACGTTTCCGGTCAGGAGGCCAAGCACGACGCGCCTGTCACCCCGCAGGGTATCGAGCAGCGGACGGACCCCGGGCATGACTGTCGCCTGGTGCGCCGACTGGGCCAGATCACGTTCCAGGTGAAAGAGATACCGGTCGATCACCCGGCCGATCCGGTCCTGGTCGCGCGAAAGCCGGTCACCCCCGGCTTCGAGCAATTCCACCACGATCTGCGGATCGGTCTTGCCATCGAAATGGATGTGCTGCACCGCATCCGCACCTATCGAAGTCTCCTCGGCCAGCGCGGCAAGAATGGCCCGCCGGCCGGCTCCACCCGAGAGCAGCAGAGTACCGTCGATATCGAAAAGCACCAGGCGTTTGGTCACGAGTTCGCATCCGGGTTGGCGTCCGTACAGGCGCGACAGACGGTCACCCCCTGAAAGGTGCAGATCAGACAGACGAACGTGCCGCAGCGATCGCACGGGTAGCCTTCCGAGGCGCGTTCTTCGCGACCGCAGGCCCGGCAGATCATGGCATCCGTGGCTGGCTTCTTCTGAGGCTCCACCTGGGTCACTCCGTGATGTTGTACAGTTTGACCTTGTTGATCAGCGTGGCCCGCGAAATACCCAGTTCCTTGGCCGCACGGGTCCGGTTGCCGCCATGGTAGCGCAAGGTGCGGTCGATATGCTGATGCTCGAGCGATTCGAGGGTCATCGGCGTATGGCGCCGATCGCCCATGCCGGACCGGGCGCGGAACTCGCCGGGGAGGTGTTCGACGTTGACCGCCGGCTGTCCCTTGGCCACCATCATGGCTCGTTCCAGCACGTTCTTCATCTCGCGAATGTTGCCGGGCCACGGGTAGGCCAGGAACCGCTCGTGCACATCGACCGCCAGAGACTCCGGACCCTCGGGCAGCTGGTTCTTGAGATCCGCATGCAGCAGCGCAATCAGGCCCAGTCGGTCTTCCTGGCTCCGATCGCGGAGCGGCGGAAAGGCTAGCGGCATCACGCTCAGGCGATAGAAGAGATCTTCCCGGAACGTCTCCGCCTCGACCGCCTCCGACAGATTGCGGCGGGTGGTGACCATGAGACGGGTGTCGACACTGATATCATCGGTGCCGCCCAGACGTCGGAAGCTGCGCGTCTCCAGCACCCGAAGCAGCTTGGGCTGGATTTCCTCGGGCAGATCGCCGATTTCCCGCAGCAGCACGGTACCGCCGTCCGCCAGCTCCAAGAGCCCGCGGCGACGCTCGGTTGCTTCGACGTAGACCCCGCGCTCGTGACCGAACAGCAGCGACTCGAGATAGGTCGCGTTCATTCCGGTGCAGTTGACCTCGAGAAACGGCTGCCCCGAACGCGGGCCCAGATCATGGATGATCCGGGCGGTCCACGCCTTACCGACGCCGGTCTCGCCGTTGAGCAGCAGCGTGGTTCGATCGCTCTGCGCCAGGAGCGACACCTGCTGCACGAATTGCTTCATGACGCTCGAGGTGCCCAGCGAATCGAGCCCATGCGGCGAAGCCGTGCCGGCCAGCAGCGCCGAGGCAACCCGGCGCGCCTTGGTCAGCGTTGCGGCGCGGGACGCGGCGGTCAGGACGACCTCCGGCTCGCCGGCCAGGTCGAGGATCATGGCTGCCCCGGCGCGCATCCCGAGGGCAACGGCCTCGGAACCGGGCTGCTCGCCGAAGAGCACCACGGGCACCTGCCCCGCACCGAGCGCCTGAATTGCTTCCGGCCTGCCCAGCGACAGGGCCAGCAGCACCGCATCGGGACGAATGCGCGGCAGCGCACCGAGTGCAGCGTCGACCGACAGTTCCCGCACCACCTCGTGCCCGGCTTCCTCGAAGCGGGCGCCGATGGCACGGAGGGTCGAAGGGTCGTCATGTACCAGCAGGATCGAGTCCGTCATGGTCAGGCCCCTGAAAAGATCGAACGAATCGGCGGCCCGTCGTGGTGGAGGCCGGCCGTACGCGCACTACCGAAACTACACCAGCACTCGGATCGCCCCCGGCTCCACGACCGCGGTGAAGGGCGTTTCTCCGAACAGATCACCATCGAACTGCGCCGGCTCGGCAGGACGGGCCTCGACCCGAACCTCCTGGCCCCGCGCATAAGTCAAATACGGTGTTTCGCCGCCGCCCAGCGCGACGTTGGCGAGCGCGCGAATCAGGCTTCGCATCGCTTCCCACGGAGTATCGGCGTCCACGATCAGGACATCGAATAATCCGTCGTCGAGCGCCGTGTTGCGGTGGACCCGAATCACGGGCGGGATCACCTCGCCGCAATTGAGCACCATGACCAGCGCCGCTTCGCGTTCGAACACTCGGCCGTCGACGGTCACCGTAAACTGGCGCGAACGAATCTCCGGCATGACACGAAACAGGGAATTGAAGTAGCCGCCAATACCGAACCGGCGCTTCTCCGCCACCCCCGTTCCGCCCATGACCCGGGCGTCCGCTCCCGCCCCGCACGCCACCCCGAAGTAGCGCTGCCCCATGGCATTTTCCAGCCGGCCCAGGTCGATCCGCCGGGACCGGCCCCGGAGAATCAGTTCGGCCGCCTGAATCGGACCCAGCGGCAACCGCAGGTTGCCCGCCAGCACGTTCCCGGTGCCGCCGGGCACCAGGCCGAGTGCAACATCGGTTCCGACCAGCGCAGCCGCGGCCTGCATCGTGGTACCGTCACCCCCGAACACAGCCACTACGTCGACCCCGCCGGCAACTGCTTCCTCCGCAAATCGCCTGGTATCCTCCGCCACGGAGGTCTGCCGCAGATCGATCGACCAGCCTGCCGCCTCGAAAACACGCCGCACCGTATCGGCCACGTCCGGATTGGTCCGGGCCGCCACCGGATTGGCAATCAATAACGCTCGCGCCATCGCGTACTAGTACTCCCGATCCCATTTGATGTCCGCACCGAACTGATAGCGACTCGGCCGAACCAGACTGGACACCACCTGGCTCAGGCATGATTGCACGGGCTCCGCAGCAATCTGGAACTTGAGCGTGGGGTGGAGTCGATATTCGAGCGTGGCGCCCAGATAGCGCTGGTTGAGTTCGACCTGGAGCCCCTCGACCAGGCAGCCTCCCAGGCTCACGGTCGCAAAGACGCGTCGAGTCAGCTGCCGACCAAGCGATAGGCGGGTGACCGATCCGCCGGTCGCGAACGCCGTATTTCCCTGCGCAAAGCCCGGGCTGATCTCGACCAAGTCGAACGGCGAGTCTTTGGACGAGATCAGAGAACGTTCGAGTTCGGAGGTCAGCGCCTTACTGGCCAGCGCGGCAATGACCTGCGCGGCAGCGACCTGCTGCTCGTCGCCGAACGCGCCGCGGACACCGCTCGAGACCGTCCCGAACACCAGGAGGGACACCAGCTCACGTTCCGGAAACTGCTGCCGCCCGGGCTCACTCATCAGCTGGAGATTGGGCGCAACCAGGGTTCCGGTAATCCGCGCGATGATCGGATAATCATTTGTTCCGGTGCTTGTGCTTGAAACGGTCCTTACCACGTAACGCGCGGTCAGATCGAGGCTGGCGTTCATGTCGGGAGTATTGAAATACCGGACGGTCCCTTGCTCCACCGTGAAGGTCCGGGCAACGCCAAGTCCCGGCCTGAAGGTGTAGGTGCCCCGGGGTACGGTCAGTTCTCCGCTGACACGGAACTCGCTTCGCCCCGCGCGACGGCGTTCCTTGTTGACGGTCACCTGTCCTTCGAGCTGTACGTTGGCTTCGCTCGAGCGCAGCCAGACGTCCTGGGCCACCCGGACGCTCAGGTCTCGAATCGTCAGCGAGTCGAGCAGCCGGCTTTGGAACTGCGCACCCAGGCCCTCGGCGCGGAGCGCCGTCGTGTCGACCAGGTCGATGTTGGCCGGATCCTCGAGGTTGATCACGTTCTTCGACAGGAGGTCGGCAAAGTAGACCACGCTGTTGGTGGCGCGGATGCCGCCACTCAGCACCGGCCGAACCAGCGGGCCGTCCAGGGAAACATCGCCGGTCGCGCGGAAGGTGAGGTACTCGGGCACGTCAATCAGCAGGAAATCACGCGCGGACAGATCGAGGTTGAGCATCGGGGTCGTCAACCGCTCGAGCCGGACGGCTCCGCTGATACGCGCCTCACCGATATCGCTCCGGATCATGACGGAGTCGGCGGTAATGGAGTCCCCGGCCAGACGGACGCGAGCGAACATCGGTCCGTAGCTGACGCCGAGCCCCGGCACGTAGAGGGCCGCATCGGCCACGGTCACCTGCCCGGCCAGGCGCGGCGCTTCCCAGGAGCCGCCGACCTGCGCATCGAGCGCCAAGGTGCCGACTACACCTCGGAGATTCGGCGTCAGGGCCTCGACCACGGCCAGATCGACGCTGTCGGCCTGGCCCCGGATGACGAGCTCTCCCGGAATCTGGCGGCGGGATACCGCTCCCATCGAGAGATCCAGCGGCAGCCGCGCATCGACATCGAGGATCGGCCGGCCGGTCCGCCAGAAGCTGAGATTGCTCTGCAGCATCCGGTCATCGTAGTTGAAGACCGCGCGCACCAGCGGCGCCTTGACCTGCCCCACCACCGGACCCGTCAGCGTGGCGGACCCGCGAAAGGTCGGCGCATCCACCGTTCCCGCCGCTCGTACATCGACGCCGAGCGAGCCTCCGATACCCGCCGTATCACGCTGCGCCAGCGCGTACAGATCACGCAGCGAGATCCCGGAGGCCTGCAGATGGACCCGGCCTTCGCGCCGTCCCGGCAGCACGCCTTCCATGCGGATCGAACCTGAACCGTCGTCCGTCGCGATCAGCACCGTATCGGCTGCCATCACGCTGTCGATCGTGAACATGGCCGACCGCTGCAAGCGCCACTGCCGGCCGAGCAACCCGAGTGCCAGCGAATCGACCTGCAGAACGCGGATACTATCCGCCCCGGCCCGCCACTCGCCGCGGGCGGCAACCCGGGCCGCCGACCCGCTCGCGCCACGAATGGTCCAGTCGAAAGATGCCGGCGTTCCCGTCAGTCCGGCCTCGAGATCGGCAAAGCGGAGCTTGCCGTATGTCAGAGTGTCGACCGTCATGCCGAGCCCCAGAACCAGACTGTCCAGCGCTCCACCGCTGGCCTCGAGGTTGAGGGTGCCGAGTCGAACCTGATTGCGCAGCCAGACGGCGGAATCGAGTCGGATCTCCGCCAGCGCGTTCCAGCGATCGAGCGACCCCTCCAGCGAGAAGCTGCCACGAGCCCGGCCGCTCATCAGATCTTCTTCCACCAGATCGACTCGGCGCAGGCCAGCCAGCTCCGCAGCAATGCTGTCGAACGGAGCGAGATTGAGGGCCGCCACGGTGCCCTTCAAGCTGCCCTGATGCGGTGCGGACCAGCCGAAACTCCCCGATGCGAAGGCGCCGCCGCCCGGCCAGAGGACCCCGGCGGTGTCGACCGTGATGAGACTGTCGCGAATCGACAGCCTAGCCCAGGCGGAATCCATCACGAAACTGCGGACCGAGCTTCGGTGCAACGCGAGATCGACCTGGGCTTCGGGCGCAACGGCCGAATCGATCACCCCGGTCAGGATCGCCTGCCCCGCCAGACTGGTAACCAGTCCGGTCGGGGTCAGCATGGCCAGATTGGCCCGGTCGAAGCTGACCCGCAGGCTGTCCGCGCCCAGACGCGGAGGCTCCAGGCTGGTTCGGCCGGCAAACTGATAGGCGCCGATCTGACCGACCAGGCCGCCCTCGACCCAGAGCGAATCGAGATATCCCGACAGCGTGAGAGAACCCGCCACCATTCCCTGAAGCGTGAGCGACGGGAAGCTGCCCCGAATGCCGTCGAACGCCAGGGTGTCGACCGTCAGGTCCGCATCGAGGCCCAGCGTTGCCGTCCTGGTATCGAGACGGGCCCGGCCCCCGAGCAGGCTGCGGGGCCTGCCCTCGTCCTCGTGCTCGACCCGCCCCCGGTAGGTCACGTTCTGCCAGGGCCCGTCGAGGCTGCCCGCCAGGCGAAGCCGGCCATCGAGTGCGACCGCCGGTGTCACCAGGCGGATGGTGCGCAGATCGAAGTCCGCGTACGTGATCCGGGTCTGCTGGAACACCATTCCCAGCTCGCCGCCCAGCGAGAGATCTCCCTCGATCGCCAGGTGGTTGGTACCCCCTTCGGGTACCCGGCTGTCCTGAAAGAGCCAGTCGGCGCTGATCGTCATCGCGTCGAAGAAGCCGGTTGCCTGCAGCGGGCCGGACACCCGCCCAGCCAGCGGGAGGGTGTCGAGGAAGGGCCGGACCATCTCCAGGTCGAGGGCCGTGAGGTCGAGCGTCAGATCCCGAAAACCGAGCCCGCGATACACGTCGACCAACGCCACCATGCGACCGCGGACCCGACTGCCGTCTCCCGCCACATCGAGATCACGCACATCGTAGACGGAGCGACTCCCGGCAGGTGAACTCGCCCTCACCTGCCCTCGCCCGCTGAGCGCCGGGAAGTTGGGCGAGATCCAGCGCAGATCGACCAGATCGAGCGTCGGCGCCTGGAGCCGGAAATCGTAGAGAATGGTGTCGCGGGGCCAATCAATTCGTCCGCCGCCCTGCACCACGGTGTTGGGTAGCGCGGCCCGCTCGACCTGAAAGAGCAGACTGTCGCCCCCCTGCGTAAGGGTGGCGCGGAGATCGCGAACCGTGATGGCCGGATCGCTGATCGAGGTCGTCAGCGAATCGATGGCAAGCGAGAACGGCGCCCCGTCGGGCGACGAGACAAGCACGTCACGGAGGCGGCCGGCCAGGTTGCGCAGCGTGCGCTCGATCAGCAGGCCATCATCCGGCCGCGCCGCCAGTTCGATCAATCGCCCCGGCTTGCCCCGCTCGGCCGCGAGCGCCGAGTCCTTCTGCGCCGTCGTCCTGAGCCGCCCGTCGGGGTTCCATGGCAGCCGAATCAGGAGCTCGGCCCGATCCAGGGCCAGATCCTCGATCAGGACCAGCGGCTTGGTCCGCTTGACCGTGTCGGTGGACGGCAGCCCCAGCCGAAAGATCTCCTCATAGTTGAGCCGGCCGCCTCGATGCTGCACGATCTCGAGCCGGGCATCACTGATCCGGACATCGCGGAAGATGAACCGCCCGGCCAGAAAATCACTGAGCCGATAGCCGACCTCGATTCGGGGCGCATCGGCCAGCAACGCGCCGGCCGTATCGCGAATCACCACCGACTCGAGCACCAGGCCGCCCAGAAAGTCGCCGCGGATCGCGCCGATCCGGATCGAACCGTCGACCAGCCGGGCCGATTCGTCGGTGACCACCCGCGCCAGCAGCGCCCGGCCGGGCTCCAGCGCCGTAAGCGCGGCAAGCGTACCCAGCACCGCCGCCAGCGCCGAGACGGCAAAGACGAAGACGAAGCGCGCCAGCTGCCGCAGCATCAGAAGGCCTGCCCGATCGAAACCTGCAGGTTGAACTTACCGGTCCGGGGTTTCCGGTAATCCGTCCGCACCAGCGTCAGCTCTTCGTCCTCGACCGCATAGAGGCCACCAGCTGCGTAGGGCGAGTTGGTATAGGCCAGGTCCGCCCGGATCGGACCGAGCGGCGTTCCGAACCGAATCCCGACCCCGGGCGTGACCCGGAACGCGGCCCCGGACGCGAGCGTTCCGCCGCGCTCCCAGACGGAGCCGGCATCGACGAATATCGCCCAGCGCAGCCGGCCGCCCAGCAGCGGCGACGGCAGCCGCAGCTCCACGTTGCTGACCACGAGCGTATTGCCGCCGATCGGAGCGACCTGCACCGAATCGACTTCCACCACGGCACCGTCATCCGTCAGGTTGCTGGCGGGGGTGACGTACACCACCGGCCCCAGCTCGTTTCGGTCGTAGCCACGAACGTCGTTGGCGCCACCGGCATAGAAGCGCTGATCGGGCGGGATGAAGCTCCCCTCACCCGCACTGAGGCGAAGCCGCGGCGACACCGCAGCCCCCGCCTTGACATGCGCAGCCAGCACGACCTCGCGACCGAGCAGCGTGTACCACGACGCTTCGCCCACCAGGCGGGTAAACTCGGAAAACCGGCTCGAGCCGATCAACGGCGAACTCACCGTCGCCTCGAGGTTGTAGAAGGAGCCCCGAGTCGGATCGAGCACGTTGTTGACCCGCTGCCGACTGACCGTACCGATCAGCGAAGCGGCAAAGCGGCGCTCCCGAAACTGGGCAATGTCGTCCTGACGACAGGCCAGGAAGAAGGCGCAGAAACTGACGGCCGTCGCCTGCGTCGAGCCGTAGGCAAGCCGGTAGGTGAGCGAGAACGGTACCCCGCGCTGGCTTTCGCGGGTAAAGGTGACGCTGGTCCCGACTTCGTCCCGCATGTAAATCCGGTACTCCGAGCGACGCTCGCCGAACACCGTGCCGGTGATCGCATTGGACGGCGAAAGAAAGGCCGGACGCCGGATCGAAGCCGAGAGCGCGTAATTCACCTTACTCGAACCGATGGTGTCGGCCTCGAGACCGCTGCAGATGGTCGAAGCCAGCGGATTCAGTCCCACACCCAGCTTGGAAACCGATCCGTTGAAGTCGAGTTGCCGCCCTCGGCCGCCGACGTTGCGCGCCGTCCACCCCGCATTGGCGCGCAAACAGTCGTTGGTCGCGATGCCCAGCCCCGACCGGACTCGATAATGCGGCCCTTCCTGCACCTGCACCGTGAGCGGCACCGCCGGATCGCCCATGGTGAATCGGGTGGTGTCGACATCGACGGTCGCGAAACGGAACAGGCCCGACTGGTACAGATTGAGCTGGCTCCGGTAGACGTCGGTGTAGCGGAACATCCTGCCAGGTCGAGTGGCCAGCAGCGAGCGCACGAACGACGAGTCGACATCCTCTGTCCCCTCGATCCGGATCGGTCCGATCACCGCCGGCGCTCCCGGATCGGCCACCAGCTCGATATCGACAGTCCGTGCCTCCCGATCGAGATCGCGCCGACCGAGTGACACCGATGCCGACGGATAACCGCGGTCCCAGAGTCGAGTCTGAATCGTGTCCGCAGTTGCTTCGAGCCGGACGTATCGGTCGTACGGCATGCCGACCTGGAGCGGGAGATCGCGCACCACGCGCGGCCGGTCCGGTAGCGAGTCGAGCCCCGCAATGGTGAGCGAACGAACCCGAATCGGCTCCCCTTCCGTGATCTGGAAGATGACGTAAGCATCCGTTTCCGTGCGCACGACCGTCGTGTCGATCTGCACATCCATGAAACCGTTGAGCTGGTACAGCAGCCGCAGCCGAGCCACGTCGACGCGCAGTTCCCGCTCGTTGAGACGACGACGCTCGCCCAACCCGAGCCAGCTGACCAGCCAACTGCGGACAAAAAAGCTCGAGTTCGTGGTCGAGATTGCCGCCTCGAGCATGACCGCATCGAGCGACCGATTCCCCTTGAAGGAGAGATGGCGAATCACCAACCCCTGATCCTGTGCATCGAGATCAGCGACTGCAAAAGACAGCATCAACCCGAGCGCGAGACCCCGGCCGATCCGGCGTAATTCCGGAACTGCCAAAATCCGCAACATGGCACCGCCCATCGCGGGCCGAAACCGGTTCCACGCCAAGCCAGACTGCACTTGCTAAATGTAGTCTCCTGTTGACGTTACGCCATCCTGCACCGAAATTGCACCGGCCCGGATATCCGGGCCGTGGCCGTCTGACTTCCGCTCACGCGTCATCAACCCGACTGACTAGCTCCATGACACTTTCCCTCGGTTCGATCCGGACGGCAATCCTGCTCACGCTGTTGGCGCCCGGCCTGGCCGGCGCGCAGTCGCTGACGAAAAGCCTGACCGATCGGTTGGCAGCGCCGCCATTCGACCGTCACCACTGGGGCATCGCGGTTCTTGACGAGCGGGGCCGACTGCTATTCGGCCACAACGCCGAACGACTCTTCACCCCGGCGAGCAACACCAAGCTGATCGTGACCGCCGCCGCGACCATGCTGCTCGGTCCGGACACGACGGTCCGAACTCCGGTGTATCTGGATGGTCCGATCGAGGAGGGAATCCTGCGGGGCAACGTGATCCTCTACGGTAACGGCGATCCGACCTGGACCCGACGCTGCTATGCCGTCGACACCCTCGCCCCCGGTGCCTGCCTGGCCGATCCGTTCGCCCCGTTCGGTCCCGTCGCAGCAGCCCTCAAACGACTGGGTGTGCGACAGGTGACCGGACAGGTGATCGGCGACGGCAGTTTCTTCGAAGCGGCCATGCACCATCCCAGCTGGGAGGTCGGCGACCTGGTCTGGGGCTACGGCGCCCCGGTGTCCGGTCTCGGCTTCAACGAGAACACCATCCAGGCAACCATCCGTCCGGGGCCGACACCGGGCTCCCTTGCCGTCATTGCACTCTGGCCCGATCTCGGCGCCCTCGTGATCGACAACCGCCTGATCACCGTCCCCGACTCGGCGCGGACCGAGATCGACTGGGCGCGTGCCCCGGACGGAGCGACTGCCGTGGTCACCGGCACCATCCGCGCCAGCGAACGCGAGCGCCGCAACACGCTTGCAGCCCCCGACCCGAATCGCTATGCCGCGCTGGCGCTGCATCGGGTGCTCGCCGACTCGGGGATCGTAGTACTCGGTGGCGTCTCAGGCACCACGGATCCGCTTGCCACGCAACCCGCGCGACATGGCCAGCCAGCGGTCGAGATCGTCTCCCGCCCGATCCGTGACTGGGTCTTCCCGGTGCTCAACGTGAGCCAGAACTGGGTCGCAGAAATGCTGCTCAAGCTGCTCGGCAAGCGGTTCGAGTCGGACGGCTCGTGGCAGGCGGGACTTCGGGTCGAGCGTCGCTTCCTGATCGACGTGGTCGGCGCCGATTCGACCCAGTTCTCCGTCCAGGACGGCTCCGGCCTGTCGGCCCAAAACAGCGTGTCGCCGCTGACCTTTGCCCGGCTGCTGGCCTTCATGCAGCAGCAGCCGCAGTACGCCGCCTTTGCCGCCGGCATGCCGCAGAGCGGATCGATCGGCTCGCTCCGCAATCGATTTCTCACTACCCCGGTCGTCCAGCGGGTCTGGGCCAAAACGGGGAGCATTGCCCAGGTCAACAGCCTGTCCGGCTACATCGGAGGCACCACACTGGGCGCGCCGCACTGCCGCATCTTCAGCGTCCAGGCTATGAATCACATCCTGGGCGGACAAACCATGATTCGCGCCATCGACAGCGTGGTCAGCGATATCGGCACCAGGAGCAACTGCAGCGTCAAGCGATGATCGAGCGGACTATACTTCCCGGGTTCCTCAGGAAGCGACGGACAGCGTGAAGATCTATACCAGAACGGGCGACAAAGGGACCACCGGACTCTTCGGCGGGGGCCGGGTGCCCAAGTCGCACCCCCGCGTGGCCGCCTACGGCGACGTCGACGAACTGAACTCGGTGCTCGGCGTGGTCCGCGCCACCGGACCCGAGCTGTTCGATCCGGAACTCGAGCAGATTCAGCGCGATCTCTTTGCCATCGGGGGGCACCTGGCCACCCCGGAGCCGGAGAAGGTCAAAGCCGCGCTGGCCAAGGCGGACCTGGGCGAAGGGCGCATCGACGAACTCGAGCGTCTGATCGACCTGGCCGACGAGCAGCTCCCGGCGCTCAAAGCGTTCGTCCTCCCGGGCGGCACCCTGAAAGCCGCCCACCTGCATGTGGCGCGGACCGTCTGCCGCCGAGCCGAGCGCCACGTGGTCGCGCTGGCTGCGGAGAGCGAGATCCCCAATCTTTTCGTCAGCTACCTCAATCGGCTGAGCGACCTGCTGTTCATCTGGGCGCGGCTCGCCAATCACCGCGAGGGTCGCGGCGACATCACATGGTAGCCGGTGATCGGACCCTGGTCCATCATGCGGCCGGCCACTACCCGGTCATCATCCGGACCGGCCTGCTCGACGAACTTGCCAGCCTGGCCGAGGAAATCCTGCCCGGGAGGCGCCTGGTCGCGATCACCGACCGCAACGTGGCGCGCGCGGTGCCGCCGACCCTCAAATGCCCGTTCCTGGTGGTCGCACCGGGAGAAGGCTCCAAGACCCGACGACGCTGGGCCGACCTGACCGATCAGCTCCTCACGCTGGGCCTGACCCGAAGCGGGGCGCTGGTGGCGCTCGGCGGCGGCGTGGTCGGCGATCTGACGGGGTTCGTCGCCTCCACCTATCTGCGCGGCATCCCCTTCCTCCAGGTTCCCACCTCGCTCCTCGCCATGGTGGACGCATCGGTCGGAGGGAAGACCGGGGTCAACACCCCGCACGGGAAGAATCTGGTTGGCGCCTTCCATCCGCCGGCCGCGGTCGTCATCGACCCGCTGGCAGTCCGGTCGCTCCGATCCAGCCACGTTCGGGGCGGGCTGATGGAGGCCGTCAAACACGGCCTGATTGCCGATGCCGCCTACTACGACTGGATTGCTGACTCGACCCGACTCCTCCTCAACCGGGACGCGTCCGCCATCACCCACCTGGTCAGGACGAGCGTCGCCATCAAGGCTCAGGTGGTGGGCGACGACGAAAAGGAGACGGGACGCCGCGCCATTCTCAACGCCGGGCACACCGTGGCACACGCGCTGGAGCGCTGGTCGGGGTACCGTATTCCACATGGCGATGCGGTCGGGATCGGGCTCCATGTGGAAACCGTTCTGGCCGAGGATCTGGGCCTGGCTCCACCGGGAACTGCCCAGCTGCTGCAGCGCCGGCTCACTGCACTCGGCTTGACCCTGACGCTGCCGCCCGCCGGCGATGATGACACGCTGCTCGAGGCCATGCACCATGACAAAAAAGTCCGGGATCACGCCATCCGGTTCGCGCTGCCGCGTGCCCCCGGCGCCCTCGCATCGCTTGCTACGGACTGGACCACCTCGGCGCCGGATGATATCGTTAGGCAATCGTTAGGCAGGGCCCGGGCGCTCTACGGCGCCTGAGGTTGTCCACATGGGCCGCCGCCGCGACCTGCGGTGCAAAGCCTTGACCTACAATAACTTAGACCGATTTATCCCCAAAGCCGTGGATTCCGGGTTTCCACGCCATGTCGATGAAATCTGCAAGTCGTTGATTGCCTAACGAATCGCAATGTTGACAGCCTAACGCTATTGACTGCTCCACCGGCCGATTCCTAGATTGGATGCCGGTTTTCCAGATCCAAATCGCCGTCGTCATGCGCTCGCATTGCCGAGCCCCAAGTTCGCCAACCGTCTCCCAGCCGAGGGTGTATGCGCACGTACCGCGATCGCCGGCCGCGCTCGCTCAGCCGTTCTTCCGCTGGTAGTTCCTTCGACCAGTACCTGCTGGACATTCGCAAGTTGCCGATGATCACCGATCCCAAGGAGGAGATCCGGCTGGCCAAGCGCGCCCAGAAGGGCGATACCGACGCGATGGATCAGCTGGTCACCGCCAACCTGCGATTCGTGATCTCGTATGTGAAACGGTTTCAGGGGCACGGCCTCGACCTGGGCGAACTGGTGGCCATCGGCAACGAAGGGCTGCTCAAAGCGGTCAAGAAGTTCGACCCCGCCCACGGCGTGAAGTTCATCAGCTACGCCGTCTGGTGGGTCCGCCAGTGCGTCCTCAAAGCCCTGGCCGAGCAGACCCGCACCGTCCGTATCCCCCTCAACCAGAATGCCGCCCTGCTTCGAATGGCCAAGGTCGAGAGCCTGCTGGCGCAGGAGTTGGGTCGCTCGCCGACCGACGCCGAAACGGCGCGGGTGCTGGGAGAATCGGTCGACACCATCCGGTCGGCCCGACTGGTTTCGACGGTCGAGATGTCCCTCGATGCTCCGGTCGAGCGCGGCGAATCGGGGTCGGCCACCTTTGGTGAGCGCGTCACCGGCGCGGCCGGCGGCGAGATCGAAGACTTCGTCGACACCGGACTGCAGCGCGAGTTTCTCACCAAGCTGTTCGAGACCTACCTGACCCCGCGCGAGCGCCGCATCCTGGCGCTCTATTACGGGCTCGACGAGGGCTCCGAATCGCTCACCCTCGAAGGGATCGGGACACTGCTTGGCGTCACCCGGGAACGAGTCCGTCAGATCAGGGAGCGCGCCTTCGAGAAACTGCGAAACTCCCCGGAGGTTCGCTGCCTGCGGTTCCCGCCGGCCGAAATGTCCTGACGTTTTCGGTCCGAACCCACCCGAGGTAACGACGGGAGCGCCGCGGCGCTCCCGTTTTCTCTTCCGCTCCGTCTACATTGCGGCATGGCCTCGTACCCGCTGTTCCCGCTGCCCGTCGTCCTCTTTCCGGGCGCCCTGCTGCCACTCCACATCTTTGAACCGCGTTACCGGGCCATGATTGCCGACTGCACCGAGGGCAACCAGCGTTTCGTGCTACTCCCCCCCGGCCACGAAAACGAAACCCCGTCTCCCGGAGCAGTCGGAACGATTGCCCGGATTCGAGCCGTAGAGCCGCTCCTCGATGGGCGATCGAACATTGCCGTGTCGGGAGAACAGCGCATCACGCTGATGACGCTCACGCCAACCGATCGGCCCTATCTCGTCGGGGAAGTCGCTCCGTTGGAAGATCTCGAGGAACCGCCGGTGTCGTCCGCCGAGGTTGCGCGTCTGCTGGTCCTGGGCGAGCGGTATATCAGCGCGCTCAGCACTATCACCGAGACGGACCCCGACGCCGACCTGGCCGTCGACCCGGGCACCCTCACTTTTCAGATTGCCTCGCTGACGGAGTGGGATTTCCCGACCAAGCAGCAGTTCCTCACGCTCCGGTCGAGCGGTGAGCGGGTCGAGCGGCTGCTCACGGCCTTGCCGAGTCTGCTCGAGGATGTGGAAGCGCGGGCCGCGACGCACCGCGGCGCCAGGCTCAACGGGAAAGGAAAACACACCGCGTGAGCCCGTCTCCGGAGCTTCGCGATGCACTCGCCGCCATCGTCGGCCCGCGCTGGGTCAAGACCACCCGCACCGAACGACGCACCTTCGAGGCGGACGGTCTTCCCACGCATGCCTCGGTTCCGATGCTCGCGGTGCTGCCCGGCTCGCGGGACGAGGTCATTGCGGTGATCAGGCTCCTGGCCGAGCGAAAGGTGGCCTGGGTGGTGCGCGGCGCCGGGACCGGACTGTCGGGCGGTGCCCTGGCCGACGACGCAACCGTTCTGATTCCACTGACTCGGCTCAACCGGATCCTTTCGATCGACCCCGCCTCGCGACGGGCGATCATCCAGCCCGGCGTCGTCAATGCCAAGCTGT
Organism: uncultured Gemmatimonas sp.; assembly: GCA_964619465.1. Lineage (GTDB taxonomy): Bacteria > Gemmatimonadota > Gemmatimonadetes > Gemmatimonadales > GWC2-71-9 > SHZU01. The sequence goes on along the minus strand of CAZUES010000001.1, from coordinate 56,435 downwards.
CGGAGGCGGCCGCCCCGTTCGGACTGTACTACGCCCCCGACCCGTCGAGTCAGGCCGCCTGCACCATCGGCGGCAACGTGGCGGAGAACGCCGGTGGCCCTCATTGCCTCAAATACGGCACCACCACCAACCACATCGTGGAACTCGAAGTGGTGCTGGCCGACGGGACGGTCACCCGGCTGGGCAGCCGACAGGGCGAACCGTGGGGTCCGGATCTGGTCGGGCTCTTCGTCGGCTCCGAAGGCATGTTCGGCGTAGCACTCGAGATTACCACAAGGCTGGAACCGACGCCTGCCGCGGTGCGCACGCTGCTCTCGGCCTTCGACTCGGTCCGCGCCGCCAGCGAAGCGGTCAGCGCCATCGTTGCCTCCGGCGTAGTACCCGCGGCGATGGAACTGTTGGACCGTGCCTGTGTCGCGGCGGTCGAGAACTCGATCTACGCCGCGGGATACCCCACCGACGCCGAGGCCGTCCTGCTGATCGAACTCGACGGTACCCGCGCATCCGTCGATGCCGAGGCGCCGATCGTCGAAGCGATTCTCGGGCAGTTCAAAGTGCGGTCGATCCAATCGGCCGAAACCCCCGAAAGCCGCGCAAAGCTCTGGCAGGGACGGAAGAAGGCATTCGGAGCCCTGGGCAGGATCACGGCCGATCTGGTGGTGCAGGACGCGGTGGTCCCCCGCTCCACCCTTCCCGTCATCCTCGACACCATCACGGAAATCGGGCAGCGCTACAAGCTCCTGATCACCAATGTCTTCCACGCCGGCGACGGCAATCTGCATCCCGTGATCTGCTACGATCAGCGCGACCCCGATCTGCGCCACCGCGCCATCCAGGCCAGCCGCGAAATCATGGAAGCGTGCGTCGCGGCCGGGGGAACCATCACCGGTGAGCACGGCGTCGGCTCGGACAAGATCGATTACATGCCGCTCATCTTCGACGAGACGAGCCTCGCCACCATGTGCGCCATCCGCAGAGCCTTCGACCCCTCGGGCCGCGCCAACCCCGGTAAGGTCGTCCCGATCCACAGCTGCCGCGAGTGGCGCGCAGGATGGGTGGCATGAGCAACGCGATCCATCGCGCGCTTGTCGCGCATCTGGGCGACGCCGTGACCCTCGACGGGTCCGGCCTGGCACGGGTGGCCCCGGCCTCGACCGACGCCCTGGCTACCGCACTCGGCGTGGCCAACGAGAACCAGTGGCGAGTCCGCATCGAAGGCAGCGGCACCTGGATGCCGACCGACGCGCCGGCCGACCTGGTGGTCACCACCCAGCGGCTCGACCGGATCATCTCGATCGCGTCTGCCGACCTGGTGACGACGGTTCAGGCGGGCGTCGGCGTCGGGGCTCTGGCGCATTCGCTTGCCGCGCATCGGGCGTGGCTAGCGCTCGATCCGCCGGGCGCGCCGGAACGCTCGATCGGATCCGTGCTGGCGACCGCCACGCCCGGTCCCGCCCGCTACCGTTTCGGGACCGTGCGCGACCACGTGCTTGGCACCACCGTCGTGACGGGAGACGGACGCGTCGTGCGCGCCGGCGGCTCGGTCGTCAAGAATGTGGCCGGCTACGATCTGACCAAACTGCAGATCGGCGGTTTCGGGGCGTTCGGCGTCATTGCCGACGTCAACCTGCGGCTCCGCGCGGTGCCTGCCGCCCGGTTGCTGCTCACCGCAACCGGCGACCTGGACCCGCTCTTTCACGCCGGCCGCGCCCTGGTCGACGCCTCGGTCGACGCCACCACGATCGAACTCCTCTCACCCGGCGTCACCAACCGGACCGACTGGATGCTGATCGTCGAACTCGCCGGCACCGAGGCCGGTCTCGATGCGGAGCTGGCACGATCGGCGGCACTGGCTCCGGTGCTTCGCCCCGCGCCTGACGCCGGCATTGCCGCCACTCTGGCCCAGGCCTTCCTCGAAGGCCCCATCTCGCTCCGCGCCGGGGCCCTGCCGCCCTCGTTGCCCGCCCTGGCCGACGCCGTCGAATCGCGGCTCGGTGCCGGCCGGATGAGTCTCGGTGTCGGCGGAGGCGGGTTCCGCTGGGCGGGCAGCGCCTCGGCTCCTGATCTGCTCGACCTCCGCCAGTGGCTGGCTGAGCAGGAAGTTCCCGTCACCATCGAGCGGGCTCCCTGGGCCATCCGCCACGCCATCGGCCACTTCGGCGCTTTCCGCGAAGGGGTCGGAACTCTGACGGGCAGGCTCCGCGCCGTCTTCGATCCGAACAACATCCTGGCCGCTCCACTCGAGGGACAGCGCGATGGCTGACGACCGCGGCGGCTTCGGCGCGCTCGACCCGTGCGTGCACTGCGGCTTCTGTTTGCCCGCCTGCCCGACCTACCTGGCCACCGGCGATGAAAGCGACAGCCCGCGCGGCCGCATTCTCCTGATGCGCGCGCTCGAGCGCGGCGAGATCCCCGCCGACGACCCTGCCTTGGGCCAGCACCTGGATGCCTGCCTGGGGTGCCGAGGCTGTGAGCCGGCCTGCCCGGCTGGCGTCGGATATGGTCGCGGCCTCAAGGCGGCCCGAGCCCGTCTGGTCGAAAGCCGAGGCCTCCGCCCGACCGCCCGCGCCGTGCTGGGCGTGTTCCGAAGTCAGTGGTCGTGGCGGCTCGCCATGGCAGGCGCGCGCTTCTTCCGCGCCAGCGGGCTGGCCTCACGATGGGCCGGGTCCGGCCGCCTCGGTTTTCTGGCCGGTATGGTCGCCGCTACCGGTGATCGCCGTCCGGCGCCCAACTCGGTGCGACCCCGTCAGCCGGCGCCCGCAAGCCGCGGAACCGTCGCGATCTTCCGCGGCTGCGTCATGGATGGGCTCTTCGACCACGTCCACGCCGCAACCTGCCGAACGCTCGAGGCCAATGGCTACCGGGTCGTCGAGGTTCCCGGCCAGGGCTGCTGCGGCGCGCTCCATGATCACGCCGGCGACGCCGCCGGAGCCAGGGCGCTGGCCGAACAGAACGTCCGCGCCTTCCTGGGCCAGGCCGACCTGGTGGTGGTCAACAGCGCCGGCTGCGGAGCCCTGCTCAAGGATGCCGGCCACCTGCTGGGCAATGCGCAGGCCGAACAGTTCGGCCGCTCGGTCCGCGATGTAACCGAGTTGCTGGCCGACGTCGGACCGAGGCGGGGCGCATCGCTGCCTCTCGAGGTCTGCTATGACGCGCCGTGCCATCTGCAGCATGCCCAGCGGGTCCATCGGGAACCGCTCGCGGTACTGCAGGCCATTCCGGATCTCTCGATTCGGCTGCTGCCCGGCGCCGACCGCTGCTGCGGCAGCGCCGGGATCTACGGCGTGCTCAATCCCGAGATGTCGCGCCAGGTGCTCGACGATAAGATCGCAGTGATCCGGGCCGCATCGCCCCGCCCGGCCTTCGTCGCGACCGGCAATCCCGGCTGCCTGATGCAGATCGGCGCCGGCCTCCGCGCGGCCGAACTCGACATCGCGGCGGTCCATCCGGTCGAGCTGCTCGACTGGTCATACCGCGCCGGGGGCTTCTATGATGACCCGGCGACGCTACCGCAGAACGGCAGCTGAATCATGCAATCCGTACTTCGTTCTCCTGCGCAACTCGACAGACTCCGCTCGGCCCCGCTCCGGGTTGCCGACCAGCTTGCCATCTTCCGGATTGCCGGGCCAGGTGCGGAGCAATGCCTTCAGGGTCTCCTGACCAACGACGTGAGCAAGGCCGGGGTCGACGCCATGCTCTACGGCGCCGTGCTGACGCCCAAGGGCATGATCGTGGTCGACTACTGGGTCATTCGCCTCTCGGACGGATTTCTTTTCGTGACCGACCTGTCGGCGCAGCAAGCGTCGCTCGATCTGTTTCGTCGGCAGCTGCCGCCCAGGCTGGCCAAGGTGGCCGATCTGACCGGACAATGGGAGGGCCGCTGGCTGCTGGGTGACGGGTCCGATAGGTGGATCGATGCCTTCGAGGGGCCCCGTCCGGAACCGGGGCGGACTCGCCAGGTCCGAACCAGATCCGGAGGAGAGCTCATCGTTGCGGCTCCGCCTTCCAGGCGAGCCGGCTTCCGCTATCTGGTGCTCGGCCCGCCGGACCTCCTGGTCGAAGCGGACGAAGTGCTCGGTGGCGTCGACGCCGGCGGCGATCGCGACGACCTGCGAGCAGCTCGCGTGCTGGCGGGGTTCCCGACACTCGGCGCAGAGATCGACGACAAGACCCTGCCCCAGGAAGTCGACTACGACGGGATTGGCGGAATCTCGTACACTAAGGGATGCTACGTCGGCCAGGAAACTGTGGCCCGACTCCACTTCCGCGGACATGCCAACTGGCTCCTGCGCGGCGTCGAGCTCACCGGTGAGCACTCCGGCCTGACCCATCCCATCGAGCGGGACGGTAAACCGGCCGTTCGGATCGGAACGCTGATCGTTCTCGGTCCGCAGCAGGCGATCGGACTGGCCAAGGTGCGGCGCGAAGTAGAACCCGGAACGGTCTTCGAAGCGTCGGAGGTAACCATCCGAGTCGTCGCTCTGGATCCCGAGCCCGCCTTTTCCAAAGCGCGGCCCTCTGCCTGACCCCCGGAAAACAACGAGCCCCGGCAACCAGAACGTCGCCGGGGCCCTTCAGCACTGCTGACGCGAAGCTTACTGCGGAACCACAGCAGCCGCGGTGTCCCGAGCGACCGTGCTGTCGGTCGTGGTGTCGATGTCCGACGGAACTACCGGAGCGACGACGGCGGCGGTATCAACCACAGGAACTTCTTCAGCCTTCTTCTCACCGCACGCGGCCAGAACCAGCACCGAGGCGGCAGCCAACACGAACTTGGACATTCCCTACTCCTTACGCAACCGAGGGTTACTTTGACAATGATCGACAGATGGCCAGTAAACGCTGCTCCGCCATCTTCCAAGATAGGACGCAGCCCTGTGTTGTCAATCAGGGCAACGACTTAGCCGGAACGACAGGCCATGGAACGACCCACCACGCTTGGCGGACTGCGCGCGAGCCCCTATGTCGGCGCCCGCAGCATTCATGACGAAATTCGGGCCAACCTGCTGGCGGCGTTGGCCAGGGGCGAACCCCTCTTCCCCGGCATCCAGGGATACGAGGACACGGTGGTACCCCAGGTCGTCAACGCCCTGCTGGCTCGGCAGGATTTCATTCTGCTGGGCCTCCGCGGTCAGGCCAAGAGCCGGCTGCTCCGGGGCCTGATCCGCTTCCTGGACGAAGCCATTCCGGTGGTGGCCGGAAGCGAAATCAATGACGACCCCTTTGCCCCGATCTCGAAGTTCGCCCGTGACACTCTTGCTGCGCACGGCGACGACACGTCGATTACCTGGCTACCGCGCGAGGCCCGCTACGTCGAAAAACTGGCCACCCCGGATGTCACCATCGCCGACCTGATCGGCGATATCGATCCGATCAAAGCCGCCAGGGGAGGACATACCCTGGGCGATGAACTCACCATGCACTACGGCCTGCTGCCCCGCGCCAACCGCTGCATCTTCGCGATCAACGAGTTACCGGACCTGAGCGGCAAGATCCAGGTCGGGCTCTTCAACATCATGCAGGAAGGCGACGTCCAGATCAAAGGGTACCCGATCCGCCTGCCGCTCGATGTCGCGCTCGTCTTTACGGCCAATCCGGAGGACTACACCGCGCGCGGCAAGATCGTCACACCGCTCAAAGACCGGATCGGCGCCGAGATCCCGACCCACTATCCGCGAGACGTCGAGATGGGCATGGCCATCACATCGCAGGAAGCCTGGGTCGATCGCGGTGAACTGGAGGTCCGGACCCCGGAATTCATGCGGGAGCTGATCGAGCGCGTAGCCTTCGAGGCCCGTGCCGACCGCCGAGTCGACAAACGTTCCGGCGTCAGCCAGCGCCTTCCGATCAGCCTGCTCGAGAACATGGTCTCCAACGCGGAGCGGCGCGGCATCATGCGCGGCGAGCGAACTGTGGTGCCGCGGGTGAGCGACTGCTACGCATCGCTCCCGGCCATCACCGGCAAACTGGAACTCGAGTACGAGGGCGAACTGCAGGGCGCCGAGACGATTGCCAAGGACCTGGTCCGCCGGGCAGCACACCGCACCTTTGCGGCCCGCGCCGATGAGACGGCATCGGAGCAGATCGACCAGGTGGTCGCATGGTTCGACGGCGGAGAAGCATTGCGGATCGGGGGCGACGAACGGACCGAGCTCTGCCTGGCAGCCTTCCGCTCCGTCCCTGGCCTGGTGCAGCTCGCCGAGCAGGTGGCCGATCAGCCCGATGCGACGCCGGGAGCATTGGTCTCAGGCTGTGAGCTGGTGCTCGAATCGCTCACTGCGCAGAAGCGGATCAGCCGCAACGACGAACTGGGATGGACCGCCGCGCGATTCGGCCGGGAACGGCGCCGGGATCTCGACGACTGAAGCGGCTACGAGCGCGTCGACCGGCGCTCGAGGGTTTCGTGCGGCCAACGGATCTTGGCCCGCCCGACGATGGTGTCGACGGCCTGATCGATCCCGAGCGCGGCCGTGTTGAGAACGAGATGGTACTTGGACGCATCACGCCAGTCCCGGCTGTAGTACAGCTCATGGTACCGCGCCCGCGCTGCATCCGACCGGGTCACCTCCGCAGCAGCCGCCTCGGGCGTACACCCCAACCGGGCTACGATCGCATCGATCCTGGCCTGACGCGGCGCGACCACTTTGACATGCAACGCGTCGCGTTCACCGCCCAGGACCGCCGACGCGGCCCGCCCGACCATCACCACACGCCCCTCGCGACTCGCATCGGCTACCACCGCTTCGGTCACCCGCACCAGCTTGGCCTCTTCGAGTTCCGGCACCTCGTCCGACGGCGAAGCCTGGATTTCAGGGGCTGCATTGGACAGCGCCCGCACCAGACGCTCCACGAAACCGGGCGCCCGCTCTTCCCGATCGGCCACCTCCTCGGGTGTGAGTCCCGAACGGTCCGCGATCTGGTCGATCAGCTCGTTATCGACCACGCGCCAGCCGAGCGCAGCCGCTACGGAACGCGCGACCAGAGCGCCGCCGGCACCGATTTCCCGTGACAGCGTGATGATCATGTCGCACCCCCCGGAGTAACCGGCGCGCCTTGGGCGGGAGGCGGAGGTCGGAAAAAGCCCATGCGCCAGGATACCGTCACCGCGGCAATCAGACAAATCGCCCCACCCAGCCCGATGGCAAACGACGGCCCGAACCGCTCACCCACCCAGGCGGCCTGCGCCGAACCGAACGGCGCCATCCCGATCACGATGAAGGCATAGAGGCCGACCACCTGACCTCGGATATGATCCGGAGCACTGGTCTGCAGAATGGTATTCGTCATGATCGCGTTGAGCGCCATGCAGAGACCGGCCACCACCAGCAGCACCATCGACGCCACGTAGGAATGCATGATGCCGATCAGGAGCAGACTGGTTCCCAAACCGAGCCCTGCCGTAAAAGCCACCCGTTCCCTGGGAAAACGGTGGCCCATCGCCGCGAGCATCAAGGCCCCCGACGCGGCACCGATCCCGAATGACGCGAGCAACCCGCCATACCCTTCGACTTCGACCCCGAGCGCCTTCCTGGCATAAGCGGGCAGGATTGCCGTCAGCGACGCGCCGAAGAGGGTAAACGTGGTGGTCAGCGTCACCAGCGCGCGCGGCAATCGGAGCCCGAAAACGTGATCGATCCCGGCTCGATACCCGGTACGCCGGATCACCGACGGAGCGGAGCCAAGGTGCGCATCGATCTTGTACAGCCCGATCAGCACGGCCAGAAAACTCGCGGCGTTGATGAAAAAGCAGGCCGCCGAGCCCAGCAGCGCACTGATCAGACTGCCCAGCGCCGGCCCGAACACCCGCGACAGGTTGAAGGCAGAGCTGTTGAGCGCAATCGCGCTCATCAGATGCGGCTTCCCCACCATCTCTACCAAATACGCCTGACGGATCGGGATCTCGAAAGCACTGATCAGCCCGGCGCACGCCGCCAGCAGATAAATCAACGGCACCGTGATCCACCCCATCGCGGTCAGCACGCCGAGCGCAATGGCCTCGATCAGAAAGAGGCTCTGCAGCACCATCAGCCAGCGCCGTTTGTTGACCCGGTCCGCGACGATTCCGCCGTACAGCGTGAACAGCAGCACCGGCAAGGCGTTGAGCGTAACGACCAGTCCGGTTTTGAGGGTCGAATCGGTGAGCTCGAGCACCAGCCACGAGAGCGCCACCGTCTGCATCCACGAACCGCAGAGGGAGACGAACTGGCCCGCAAGAAAAAGCCGAAAGTTGCGACTCTGGAGCGCACCGATCGACAGGAGACCGCGCCCGACGGATTCGCCGGCCCGGCGTAAGAGAGGAAGCACGGATCGGAAGATAGTCACGCCCGGAAACGAGGCCGATCACGACCGCAGCGTTTCCGGTACCGTTGCCCGGACCGCCCGCACTCGGCACCTTAGAGGATGCGGTATACCACCTATGCCAAGTACACCCCGGGGCTGGCGGACGCCGTCAATCTCCAGGCGTTGCTGGATCAGCTGGGCGACTTTCTGCTCCAGTCCGGCTTTGCCGGCGGCGAGGCGGACTGGCCCTGGTGGGCGCCGCCTCCCGAAGGCGGAGACCATTCCCTGGACGGGCTCCGCCAGGCCATCCTCGACGCCCTGCTCGAATCCGGACAGCTGACGGGCGAGATGGTGCGCTATCTCCGCGGCGAACAATCCAGCGACGAGGCCAGGGACGCCGAACTGGCCGCACAGCTGGCCGCACTGATCGATTCGCTGATCGAACGGCTGATGGCCGAAGGGTATCTGAAAACCCGGGAGCTGCCCCAAGTCCCGACCGGATACTCATCGGTGGTCGGCCCGGGCGGCCAGGCCCGCGCCGCCGCCGAGCAGGTCCAGTTCGATCTGACCGACAAGGGTCTCGACTTCCTGGGCTATCGGACCCTCAAGCATCTGCTGGGCGCGGCCGGGAGAGCCAGCATCGGCGCCCACGAAACCCGTCTGCTGGCCACCGGGATCGAAGCCGAAGGCTCGTCCAAGCCGTACCAGTTCGGCGACACGCTGAATCTCGATGTCCCCGGCACCCTGTCGAGCGCGATTGCTCGGCACGGGCTGTCGGTGCCGCTCGAACTCGACTACGAGGATCTGCAGGTTCATCAGTCCGAATACCGTTCCTCCGCGGCTACCGTCCTGATGCTCGACTGCTCCCATTCGATGATCCTTTATGGCGAGGACCGTTTCACACCGGCCAAGAAGGTGGCGCTGGCCCTGACCCATCTGATTCGAACCCAGTTCCCGGGTGACACCCTCAAGGTCGTCCTCTTTCACGACCGCGCCGAGGAGATCCCGCTTGCTGCGCTACCGTCGGCGCAGGTCGGACCGTACCATACCAATACCGCCGACGGCCTCAAGCTGGCACGCCGGCTGCTCATGGCGCAGAAAAAGGAAATGCGCCAGATCATTATGATCACCGACGGGAAACCGTCGGCCATGACGGCGCCGTCCGGACAGGTTTACGTCAACGCCATCGGCCTCGACCCCGAAATCCTCAAGGTCACCTTCCAGGAAGTAGCCGCCTGCCGGCAGAGCGGCATCGTGATCAACACCTTCATGCTCGCCCGCGAACCGAGCTTGGTGGAATTCGTCAAACAGGTCTCCGAGATCTGCCGCGGTAAGGCCTATTTCACCAACACCATGACGCTCGGACAGTTCATCCTGATGGATTTCATGCGACGACGTACCACCCGGGGTTGAGCCTCCCATTCGCCTTGGGTTGCCACAGAAACAAAACATGACTACTATTTCTACAGAATGACACACCCTCTCCGTACCACCGCCCCGCGGCCCGAGCCGACGCTCTCGAAGGCCGTCATCAGAGCCGCGAGCCATCTCGGCCTCAATCAGAGCGAGTTGGCCTCGGTTCTGGGCATCAGTCGAGCCTCGGCCTCACGGCTGGTGGGGGGCCAGTATCAGCTCTCGCCGGGGCGCGGCAAAGAGTGGGAACTCGGGGTGCTGCTGGTCCGGCTCTTCCGCTCGCTCGACGCCATCGTCGGGCATGGTGAAGCAGCCACGAGCTGGCTCCGCGGCGCCAACAGCGACCTGAATGGAACGCCGATTGCCTTGATCGGGACGACGGAAGGCCTGGTGCGGGTCATCCACTACCTCGATGCCGTCCGTGGCAGAGTTTGACCCGGTAGCGGTCGGGATCGAGCTGTGGCGGGCTGTCGAAGCGCAGCATGTCGTGTCGACCATGGTGCTGGTGGACACCGCCGACGAGCAGCGACTTCTGGAAGAGATCCTCGAAGCGCACAAGCCCGCCGTCCCCGCCGCTGCATCCGGGCTCCACTACCTCCTGTTCACGCCATTCCGCTATCCCACCAGCGAGTTCGGGTCGCGCTTTCGCGCCCCTCGTGATCCGGGCGTCTTCTATGGCGCCGATGTAATCCGCACCGCTTGCGCCGAGGTGGGATACTGGCGCTGGCGCTTCCTGATGGCGAGCCCGTCCCTTCCCGAACTCGAGCCTCGAGAGCAGACCATCTTTCAAACCCGGTTGCGCGGTTCCACGATCGACCTCCGTGAGCCTCCCTACCTGCACCGAAAGCGCGACTGGACCGACCCCGACGATTACGGCGCCTGCCAGACGCTCGCCCGCCAGGCACGCATTGCAGGCGTTCAGATCATTCGCTACCAGTCGGTGCGCGATCCGGACCGGGGCGGATGCGCAGCGGTGCTGTCCCCCACCGCATTTGCGCGGCCCAGGCCCCTCAAACTGGAATCATGGTATCTCGCGGTGTCCCGCGACCGGGTCCGCTGGTTTCAGGGCCGGCTCACGGGCCCCGAACGGCACTTCGAATTCGTGATGGCAGACGGCGAAGGTTCCGGACACAAACCGGCATGATGACACCGGCTCCGCGCTAGCGGCCCTGCCAGACCACAGATTCGCCCTTACCGACCGCCCCCCAACGCCAGAGCCGAACGACCCCAGTCATTGCAGCGATCGGTGCCAACCAATAGAGCCAGTGCGCTTCCCACGCACCGCCCACTAGCGCCGGCCCAAACGAACGAGCCGGGTTCATACTCGCCCCGGTCAGCGGTCCCCCCACGAGCGCACAGACACCGACTGTAATACCGAGTTGCAGTGGCGCCACCAATCTGGCACTGGGAAGGCTGGTCGCCGCGATGACGGTAAGCATGAGAAACGCCGAAAGCAGCAGCTCGACGCCGAAGGCAACCGGGACGGCAACCGATGGCAGCGTCGCCCCGTACCGAGCGCTGATCTGGAGGCCGGCGGTGAGTAGAAACGCCGCTGCCGCGGCGCCGGCACACTGAGCCACGACGTACGGAGCAACCGCCCGCGCCGGGAATCGACCGCCCGACCACAGCGCGATGGTTACGGCCGGATTGATGTGCGCACCGGAGATCGGACCGATCGAATACACCACGACCGACACGACAGCTCCGAAAGCCAGGGCAACGCCAGATGCGTGATGACACCGTTCGTGGCCTGATTGACCATCATGGCCCCCGGACCGATCAGCACGAGCAGGAAAGTTCCCACCCCTTCCACCAGCGTCCGGCGCACCATCTCCTCCCGACCCCAGACCTCGCTCATCCCGTCCCGCCGCGACGCAGTTCCTCGGCAAAACGATCGGGCAGGTCGCTCGCCAGAATCGCCGCCGCCGCTCGGTCCAGATCGTACTCGATCCGGACGAAAGCGACCTCCAGTTCCTCCGCATCGGCATCGACCACGACATACCCGGCGCGCGGGTCGCCGTCCTTGGGACGTCCTGCGCTTCCGGTGTTGACGAAATGGATCCCGTCGATCCGGCGGTGCCAGGGACGATGGGTGTGACCGAAGGCGATCAGGTCACCCGGCCGCGCCCCGGCGTGCACAGCCATCTTCCGGCAGAAATCGTCGGGACGGTCTTCGGTCCAGTAGACGGTATTGAGCACCGGTGTACCATGGACCAGGATCAAACGCGGACCCGCCACATGGCCGCCTCGAACCCCGACATCGATGCGAAAAGGCAACGCCGCGAGACATTGCTTCGTCTCGGTCGAGACATGGCGACGAGTCCAGTCGTAACTCTGATGACTGGCGGCCTCCTGGTCCGGGCTCTCGTAGCGGCAGCCGCAGTGAGTGTGATCGAACCCGACGGTGGAGTCATAGTTGCCCGCCACACCCGGAATGCCGCGCCTGTCCAGCAGCGCCACCACTTCGTTCGGCCAGGGCGCGTACCCGACCAGATCACCGAGGTGATAGATGGCGGCATCGTGAAACCGCGCCGCGATGTCCGCCAGCACCGCTTCCAACGCGGGGAGATTGGCGTGGATGTCCGAGATCAGCGCGTATCGCAACTGTCACCTCACCGATTGCACACTACGGCAATCATCCACGCGCACCAGGCGCCGGCTTCCGGGCCCGCACGAACGCGCCCATGACGCGCCCGTCGACATCATGCGCCAGGCGATCGGCGTCGAGCCCCGCTCCCGCCAGCAGTTCGCGCGCGTCCTCGAAGCGGTAGATCCGGGTCGGCTCGATCGAACCGTCCACAAAACCTGCCTCGGCGAGGAGCCGGAGAAACGTTTGCTCCTCGAGCGCACCGGCTACGCAACCGACCCACAGTTCCATGCTTCGTCGGACGTCCGGGGGAACCTCACCGCGAATCACTACGTCGGATACCGCAAAGCGGCCGCCCGGGCGAAGCACCCGGAACGCCTCACGCAAAACTCGCCCTTTGTCGCCCGAGAGATTGATGACGCAATTGGAGATGATCACGTCGACGGACGCGTCCGGGAGCGGGATCTTCTCGATTTCGCCCTTCAGGAATGTCACGTTGGTCGCGCCGCCCGCCCGGGCGTTCTCGTTCGCGAGCGCCAGCATTTCGTCCGTCATGTCGAGGCCATAGGCATGCCCGGTCGGACCGACGCGGCGAGCCGACAACAGCACGTCGATCCCGCCGCCCGAGCCGAGATCGAGAACGGTTTCACCGGGGTGCAGTTCGGCCAGTGCGGTGGGATTGCCGCAGCCGAGCGAGGCCCGCAGCGCTTGCTCGGGAATCCCGGCGGTTTCGTCGGTGTCGTACAGGTTCGAAGTGATCGGGTCGGCACGATCGCTACCCGGCCCCGCTCCACAGCAACCGTTGGACTGCCCGGCGCGGACCCGTTCGGCAGCCGCGCCATACTTTTCGCGCACCACGGTGCGAATCTCCGCCACGTTGTCAGTCGTGTCGTCACAACACCCCGGAGCGCAACAAGACTCGGTTGAGGGAGTCGAATCGGTTGTCGGATCAGTCATGGACGCCTCTTTTCATCAAGAAATCTTGATATATCAGTGACAAAAAAAATCAGCCGCAACAGTTCGGATCACAGTCGGCCGCAACGGACTCGATCGGCCCCAAATCATCCAGCGCTCCTCGAAGGTCATCCAGCACCCCGGACCGAATCGTGTAGTAGATCCATCGACCCTCACGGCGATCGGAAACCAGGCCGGCATCCTTGAGCACTTTGAGATGAAACGACAGCCTGGACTGGGCCGCGTCGAGCACGCCGGTCAATTCACAGACGCATCGTTCACCACCTCGAAGCAAGCCGAGAATCTGAAGACGGGTCGGGTCGGAGAGCGCCTGGAACAACCGGGCAACCTCGACATGGGGAACGGTGGACGTCATATCTCCATCATATCAATGAAAATTGATTTGTCAATAGCATCCAGTCAGGCCCCCGAAACGCCAGACACCACACCAAGACAGGGTGCCAGAGCGGAGGTTCAGGTCATCACGATTACTGGACCCGCTTGGCCGTAGTACCCGATTTGAGCACATCCGTCGGAGCGTTGGCCCCGTTGAGATAGGCCACGGCTGTCACCGACACGGCGCTCGGATACTGCTGATGGAAGGCCTCGACCGTCATGTCGCGCGTCAGGCGTACCAGGCGAATCCGATTGGGCTGCCTGGCAAGCGCCGCCTGGTCGGTCAGCCGTCCGAAGCTCTGGATCGACTGACTCAACGACGCGCGATAGTTGGCCCATTGAGCCGACGGTGTGTAGCCCAGCAACTGGAAGGTGTTGCCACCGTGGGACAGGTAGGTAATCCGTCCGGCGACCACCCCGCTTTCCGTCTGCGCCTGAAACTCCGCCGATGCCGCCGGCAGGCCGTTGATCGAAGCGCTGGAGGTGGCCCCGGCCTGAATGCCCTGCTGGCCAAGAAATTGGGTTAGCGCCTGCGCGGGCGCGGTCTTGGTGGGCACGCTGAGCACGACCATGGCGTCCTGACCACTGCTCATGCCGACGACGGCCGCCGCCTGGTTCTGGGTCTGCCATCCGCTCGGAAAGTCGAAACGGAACGCCATGTCGGGATGGTTGAAACGGGTTCCTTCGAAGTAGCCGTGGCGGGGGTTCTCGCCGTAGATGAGTCCGTCCATCCGCTGGATGAAAACATCCCGATTGAGTTTGGCTTTGCTGAAATCGACCGTCACCGTTGCCAGACGTTCCTCGGTCTTGACGATCCGATTCTCCGGATCGGGGTGGGTCGACAGCCACTGCGGCAACCGCCCTTCGGCACTGGGCCCGCCACTGACTCGACTGAGCATGGCAAACATGCTCTGCATGGCCCGCACATCGTAGCCGTCGCTCAAGGTGTACTTGAAGCCCAGGTCGTCCGCCTGAGTTTCGGCATCGCGGCCGTACTTGAGAAACATCAGGCCCAGTCCCTGACTGGCAATCCCCGCCACCGCCGCGACTTCACTGCTCAGGACACTCCCGACCCCAAGCAGTCCTTGCGCCAGCTGGGTACGGGAAATCTGCTGCACCGAGTGCTTGGCGGTGATATGACCGATCTCGTGGCCCAGTACCGATGCCAGCTCCGCTTCGTTCTGCATGAAGGCGAGAATACCGCGGGTCACGAAGATCGGGCCGCCCGGCAACGCAAACGCGTTGACGGCAGCGTCGTCGACCACTTCGAACGACCAGGGAAGGTTGGGACGCTCCGACTCGCGGGCGAGCCGCATGCCGATGTTCCTGACGTACTCCTGCAGCGCCGCATCCTGCACCAGCCCCATCGACTGACGGACTTCCTCGGCGCCCTGCTGGCCCATGGCGATCTCTTGCGATTCGGACACGAACGAAAGCTCGCGTCGGCCGGTAACCGGATTGGTCGCGCAGCCCGCACAGCCGGCCAGAACGGTTGACAGGACTGCCGTCCGCACCAGGCTTCCATTGAGCAGCATCATCGGTTCGACTCCATCGGCGTTGGTCGACTACTGGTGGACCGGATGTCTATCTTTCAGACGATCGTTGACGGCCACCAGACACACCCGCCGGTTATGATCGCGACCCGCGATGACGGCGGCAAGGGGGGCCCCACAAGGAGAACGCATGCGACTCGGACTGCTGCTCACACTCGCCGCCCTCCTCTGGCAGCCGGCCCCCGCCGCTGCCCAGGAGGCCACTACCGTATTCGTGGTCCGCCACGCCGAGCGCGCCTCGGGCGAGACCGACTCCCCACTCAGTGAGATCGGCCGAACCCGGGCCACGGCGCTGGCCCACGCACTCGGCCGGGCCGGGATTACCGCGATCTTCACCTCGCAGTTCAAGCGCACCCAGGAAACCGCAGCTCCTCTTGCCGCTGCGGCCGGTGTGACGGCGCAGACCGTGGACGCCCGCGATCAGGAGGGACTGGTCAAGGCGATTGCCTCACTGCCGGCCGGAAGCCGAGTCCTGGTCGTCAGCCACAGCAACCTGGTCCCGGCCATCACGACGCGGCTGTCGGGACAGCCCGTTCCGGAGATGACGGAAGCGGAGTTCGACTGGCTCTATCAGGTGACCATGCCGTCGCCGGGCACAGGCAGCGTCATCCCGCTTCGCTACGGTGGGCCGTCAGGGGCACACTAGACCACTCGGGCCGATCGGCCACTCGGCGCGGATCGGCCTTGCCCAGCATGGCCAGGACGTAGGCCCGCTGCCGCCAGAAGAGCAGTGCACCGATCCAGACGGCAAAGCCGAGCAGAACGGCCTCGATCAGACTGGCGCCGTAGCCGGGAGAGAAGCCGCGTAAACCGGCCAGGAACACGCCGGCAGCCGCGCTCGCTGCGAAAGTACCGGATCGTCCGATCGGAGCCCGGTCGGCGGCCCGGCTCCGGATTTCGGCAGCCGCGTAGCCGATCACGCTGCACGCGGCCATCAGCTCGAGCAGCTGCAGAATGCCCGCGTTGCCCAGCTCACGTACCGGGCGGCTGGGCAGGATGCCGCCCTGCCACGAGGCCGCAAGATCGACGACGGGCCAGATCGCCACACAGACGAGATAGACCCCGAACGGTCCCAAAGCTCGACGCACCGTCGGCACTTCGTACCGTCGCCCCTCCGACTCCGCCCGGGTCAGATACTCGCCGAGCACGAGCACGCCCAGGGCAACCAGGAGCGAGCACCCCAACAGAAATCCCGGTTCCCGAAACCAGCCCGGCGCCAACCCGACCGCAAAGAGCAACCCGCCGAACAGCGCCACGACTCGCTTCGGTACACCCCGCGGCATCAGGTGGTGCCTGGCTATCGAGGCGAGAATGACGGCCACGCCAAGCCCGACCAGCGCGAGGAGCCAGCGACGGACCGGATCACCCGCGTCGCCGAGTCCGGACAGCCAGAGCAGCGGGATGGTGAGGTAGACGAGCCCCATCAGGGGAAGATCGAGAGCAAGGACGCCGACTCGAGAGCGGCGCATCAACACCCGCCGAATCGCATGGTAGATCAGGCCGCCGAGCCAGGCGCCGAGCGTGTTGGTTACCAGATCGACCAGGGAGGGTGACCGGGCCGGAAGCAGTTGCTGCAGCAGTTCCACCGAGATGCTGAGGCCGGCACCAACCAGCAGGGGCCGCCAACGCCCGGCAAACGCAACCACGAAGCCCAGCGGAACGAAGAGGGCGATGTTCTGCACCACGTCCGCCACCGTCGCAAAGCCGACCAGACGAAAGGACGCCGGCCGCTCGAAACCGAACGGGACCAGCGTGACGACCACGATGACGACGACGAGGTACCAGGTCAGTGCCAACCCCAGACGGCGCTGGGTTCGATCGATCGTCACAACCACCCTTCGAACAGGACGCTACGGCGGAACCTGTAGAAGTATCGGCGCCGGACCGGGCGGACTTGAGGTCAGCGAGCCAGTTCGATCAGGGTTCGGTTGGTACCCACACCGAGGAGCGTCCCACTCGGCAAGACCGTGAGGCCGATCTGAAAGACATTCGTGACGGGCGGCAGCACCGTCCAGTGGGACCCGTTGAACCTGAGGATGATGCCCTCATGGCCGATGGCGTAGTATTCGGTCGGCCCCACCGCGGCGATGGCGCGGAGTTCGATCTCGGTCGGCGTCGGCACCTGGTACCAACTGTGGCCGTCGAAGCGGATTGCGACTCCCGCCTCACCCACGGCAACCAGGTCACGGGGACCGGTCCCGACCACGGACCGAAGCCGCAGCGAGGTCGGCGTCGGAAGGCGCTCCCAACTGTTACCGCGATAGCGCAGCACCACGCCACTGTCACCCACGGCAAAGACGTCGCGTCCGTTGAGGCCCCAGATGTGGCGGATGAAGGCGGTGGTCGGCGTCTGATGGAGCCGCCAGGCGCCACCGACCCGCTGGATGATGGTACCCCGGTCACCGGCGGCAAAGACCGCGTCGGGGTCGGCAGGATCGGCCCAGACCGACCGCAACAACATCCGCGTCGGGGTTGCCTCGACCTGCCATTGGTCGCCTCGCTTGCTGAGCGCGAGACCGCTGTCGCCGACCACCAGCATGTCACCCGACGCAGTCGACGTAATCCCGTACAGATCGCGGCGCAGCAAGGGACCGACCCGCTCGAAGCCGGAGCCGGTTCGGCGGAGCAAGGTTCCCGCCCCGCCCACCAGGTAGTGCCGGCCATCCGGACCAACCGCCGACGCGGTCAGAATCGGTGAAGACTGGACCACCTGCCAGCCGACGACCGATCGTTTCATGACCGTTCCGGCCCATGCCACGGTCCAGAGCGTACCGGAGGGATCGAACGCGGCCGCCCGCAGATTTTCGAGCGTTGCCTGCTGCGGAGCCTGGGTCCAGGCCACTCCGTTGAAGCTGATCACCGCACCGGTGTTGCCGACCACGACGATGTCACTCTTGGTCCGCCCCGCAATGTCGAAGAAATCCGCCTGGCTGGGCACCGGGATCTGGCGCCACGCGGTGCCGTCGTAGTGGAGCACCGTGCCGCGAATGCCGACCGCATAGACGTCAACAGGTGAGGTGCCCCAGAGCCCGAACAGCACCAGCCGAGTCGGCGACTCCATCGCGATCCAGGAGGTGCCGTCCCAGGTCTGAATCACACCGTTCTGTCCGCTGGTAAAGAGCTGATCCGGCGCGGTGCCCCAGACGGCCCAGAGCTCCGACGTTTCCACGCCGGGCATGGAACGCCAGCTGCCGTCCTCCCGGGCAAAAGCAACCTGCGCACCGACGATGTACACATGGTCGGCGTCGAGCCCCCAGACGTCGAGCAACGCCTGCTCCGTATCCAGCACAATGCGGCGCCAGGTCTGGCCGTCGAAATGGATCGCGGTACCGCGAGCGCCGACCGCATAGACATCGGTGGACGAACTGCCCCACACCGCGGTGAGGTCGGCCGTTATCGGTGTCTCCATCTTCCGCCAGGTCGTCCCGGCGTCCCGAGTCACCAGCACGGTACCCTCGGCGCCAACCGCAAAGATGGTCGAGGCATCGGCGGCCCAGACACCGAGCAGGCTGGCATCGGTCAGTCCCTCGGAGGCCAGGACCGGCTGGCGGGACGCGACGGGGGCCCGGACCTCGACTGTCGAACTCCGTCGGCCGACTTGGAAGAGCGCTTCGACCTCCGTGCTCCCCGGAGCAAGCGCGGTCATCCTCGCGCCCGAGAGGCCGACCACACTCCCGTTCGACACCCGTAAGCTCATCGGTCGGCTGGGCTCGGCGCGCAGCGTCAGGGTATCGCCGGTTTCGAGCCAGAGTGCTGCCGGCAGGAGCGTGGGCACCAGATCGGGCAGCGGCGAGCCGTCCGGCGCCGTGGGCTCCTGGTCCAGACACCCGACCAGCATGAGCGCCAGCAGGCCACTCGCCCAAACACCGAACCTGAGAAGAGACCTCACGCCAGCTTGCGCTCCAAGCGTGCCAGGACCGACCCGATGACGTAGTCGGTGACACGATCCGGCATGAAGCGCGTCAGGGTCGCCCGCAGTTTCGCGTCCGTGCCGACCAGATAGCGAGTCCGCGGCCGCTCAGCGCGCAGGGCGTCGACGACCGCATCGACCACCGCTTCGGGGGGTACTCCGCGCCGGTCGTTCAGTTCGAGCAACTTGCCCAGGAAGCGCAGCTTGGCGCCGTAACGCACCTCGGCCTCGGGCGGCATCGCTGGCACGGCGGCCAGTGCATCGAGCCCCTTCTGCCAGATCGGGGTCCGCACCGCGCCCGGCTCGACTATGACGACCTCGATCCCGTCCGCCGCCAGCTCCAGTCGCAATCCGTCCGTCAACGCCTCGACGGCAAACTTGGACATGCAATACGGCACTACGAACGGGGTAACCGCCTTGCCGGCAATCGAGCCGATGTTCACGATCCGCCCCCGCGCCTTCCTCAGAAGCGGAACCGCGGCCTGCGTCACCGCCAGAAGGCCGAAAACGTTGACCTCGAAGAGGCGCCGCACGTCGCCCAACGGAACGACCTCGAGCGGACCACCGCCTGCGATCCCGGCGTTGTTGACGAGGCCAGCCAGGCCGGCCGTACCCACTCGCGCCGCAACCCGCCCGAGCGCTGCCTCGACCTGATCCGGATCGGTAACGTCGAGCCGGATCGGCTCCAGGCGCGCTGAGGCCGCCGCCACCAGGCGTTCGGCGTCAGCCGATTTCCGGACACCGGCAAACACCGCGTACCCCAGGCGATCCAGTTCGAGCGCACAGGCGGCTCCGATCCCGGTCGACGCGCCGGTAACGAGCACCGCAGGGTGTGAAGTCATCGGCGAAATCTAGCCGAGCAGACCGGCCTCGGGCTCACGAAACCAGCTTCCTGTCACTATCGTATGAAGCACGGCGCCCGCGGACGCGGGTGCCCGGAAGTTCCCACGGCCGAACCAGCCCCGACTCAAGGAGTCTCCCCGATGCGTCGTGTCCAACGACTCGTCTTTGCCGTAGTACTTACCCTCTGGCTGGCCGTGCCCGCCGGAGCCCAAACCGGTCGCTTCGACCTCGAAAAGACCAAGACGGTGTTGACCGGGCTGATCGAGCAGGTCATCAAGGAACGCGGCGTGCCCTCGATTTCGATCGCGCTGGTGCGAGGCGATTCGATCGTCTGGAAGGCCGCCTTCGGCTACGCCAACGTTCGAACCAAGACGCCCGCCACGCCGGAGACGATCTACAGCACCGGCTCGACCTTCAAGGCGGCAACCGCCACCGCCATCATGCAACTGGCCGAGCAGAGCAAGCTGCAACTCGACCATCCAGTCAACCGCTATCTCGGCGACGACCGGGTCCAGGACCGGCTCCAGAGCGAAAAGGCCGTCACCTTCACCCACATCCTGTCCCACTGGTCGGGATTGTCCGCCGGCGCCGTCACCAAGCCGATCTGGGGACGGGAGCTGCCCAAGACGCTGCCCGCAATGACTTCGACGCTCTATTCGATTCGGGCGCCGGAAACCAAGTACGAGTACAACAACTTCGCGTACGGCATGGCCGGCCTCTTGATCGAAAAGATCTCCGGCGTGGAGTACGAGAAATACATGGTGGAGAATGTCCTCAAGCCGCTGGGCATTGCCATCGAGACCCCGATCACGCCGTCGCCGGAAATGGTCGAGCTGATGGCGCTTCCCTACCTGCCCGGAGGCGCCAGCGGCAAGCCCAGGCCGGTGCAGCAGGTCCACTTCGACGTCTACCCGGCAGGCGATGTGTATCTCACGGCCGAGGACATGGCGAAGTTTCTGGCCATGCATCTGAATGACGGCGTGTATCGCGGCAAGCGCATCATCTCGGAAGCGTCGGCGAAGAAGATGCGGGAGGCGCAGTTTGGCGGAAACTACGGCTTTGGCTTCGGCATCCAGAAGGATTCGGCCAGCGGCCACACGCTGATCGCTCACAGCGGCGGCATTCCGGGCCAGAGTTCGATGATGATCGGCGACATCGACGCCAAAGTGGGCGTCTACTACATGTCCAACTCCGGCGCACCAATCGGAATCGCCCTGGCCGCGCTCCAGTTGCTGCGCGGCGAGGATTACGTACCGCCGGCACCCGGCGCTAACCGCGACTGATCGGTTCGAGCCTGACCGAGGGCGACTATACCTGGTAGTGATTCTTAGTCGCCCTCGATCACACCCCCTGGCGTCATTGGACCTGCTGCACGATCGAGCGAACCCCGTCGGAAAAGGTCACCTCGAAACGCCGGCTCGAGGTCCAGATCGCAGCCGATCCGCCCCGCGCAAACGAGAGGATCTCGCCGGTTAACGCATCGCGAACCATGGCGATCGGATAGGTTGCGGCATCCCAGGTGAGCCCTGCCTGTACCGCATTGGGAGCCCGGAGGGAAACGGCCGGGCTTCTCAGTTGCAACTTCCCAGTCCCGGCCGCAGCCAGTGCCTGCGCCGATCGACGTTCGACCGAGCCGGCCGGCCCGACGAAGCGAAGCCGGACCAGATCCCGATCCGCGACAGCATCGAGCGGAACGGCTGAGGAGAAGTGCTCCTCCCGTTCCCGGTCATTATGGGTTTCATGCACGGCGACCGGATAGCTGAACAGCAGCCGTCCGTCCGCTGCGTAGCCTTCGACCCGGTAGGGGCTGCTTGCCGGGGCCAGTGGCGTGGGAGACGCCAGCCGCAGCGCCGGTTCGAGCTGGATGCCGTCCGCCGTGATCCGACCCCAGATCAGCAGCGCACCAACCGCGTTCGTCGGGGCCGCCATGGGCGGAGCGTAGTTCGGGTTCGACTGGCGGTACCCGATCATAGCGCGCCAGGTATAGTCGCTGATCCATTCGGGACTGCAGTATCCCATCAGATCGAAGTGGCCGGTCGGGGACTTGAGTCCCATGGTGGCCAGGTCGATGCCCCAGCTGCCGATGGCGCCGCCGGCATGGGGATAGTTGCCGTCGGCCCCGGACACGCCGCCGCACGGTGCGTGCGATCGTCCCATGTTATGGCCGAGTTCGTGCGCCATCACTCCCGAGCCGCTGGGCAGGTGATCCCATCCGATCGACGCCAGCCAGCCGCCTCCGACGTATCCCATGCCCGCAATGCCGCTGCCATAGGTCGCCTTCACCACCCCGTAGTAGTACCGACTGCTGGCATCTGCCGTGCGCAGGTTGCGAACTTCGAGCAGAATGGTACCCCAGGCTCCGTTGCCGTTGCCCGACTGGAGCACCGGGGCCGTCGTGGTATAGGCCGCTCTGACGTCGGCGCTGTAGCCGGAAATCGGCAGCATCTTGAGCGACTGGGCCAGGTACTGCGCCATGTTGCCCGCCGTCACGTTGCCCTGCTGGCCGTTAACCTGCTGCAGCACCGGAACGAATCGTACCTGCCAAGTCGGCACCGTCCGGACATCGACGTTGGCCGGGGTTCCCGACACCGGGAACTGGTTGTCGCCGTCGTTGGATTCGGCCACGGCATTGGTCGGATCGACGTCGGCCAGGATGCGCAGATTGGATTGTACCAGAGCGCCCGGAACGGCCAGGTTCCAGGAACTGTTGAGCGTCGCCTCACTCACACTGAGCGGCGTACTGGCTCCCGGTGCGACAATGGTCGAGGTCTGGACCAAGTTAGCTCCGTGATAGAACCGAACCCGAACGGCCGGGGTCGCGCTGTTGGCCTGGTTAGCGCGCAGGAAGACGCGAAGATAGGCATCCCGTCCGGCCACGACCGGCGTGGTGCCGTCGTACTTGGCAATCGGCTGGGTCAGGTACATCCCGTCGATGGTCAGATTGAGCGTCGCACCCGGCGCCGACGTCGCGTAGGTAATGGTTGCGGAGCCGGTCGCGCCCGATGGCACCGTCACGTTCTGCGCCAATGGAGTCGGCATATAGGTGGTTGCACCGGAGGCGACCGCCGACGCAGCGACGCTGTAGCTGCCCGGCGTGAGTCCATTGAGCGTTTGCGTTCCGGTCACCGCCTGCGAGTAGCCTCCCGGACCGGTAACCTGAACACTGGCCAGCGTTCCGCCCGGCAGCCCCGAAACGGACACCGAAAGCGACCCAAGGGCTATCGTTGCGTACGTCACGGAGACGGTCGCGGTAACACCGGCCGTGACGGCACGGGACTGTGATGTCGGGCTGGGCAAGTAATTCTGCCCACCTGAGGAGATGCTGGTGGCCGTTACGCTGTACGTCCCCGGGGCAAGGCCGGTCAGTGTGGTCGCCGCCGATACGGCGCGACTGAAGCCGCCAGGGCCGCTGACCTGGACCGCGGCAGCGGCTCCTCCGGGCAGCCCGCTGACCGTGACAGTCAGCGAACCAAGCGTTGGCGTATAGTTGACCGAACGGGTAACCGTCCCGCCGACGGCGACGACCGCCGTCTGGGACACCGGGGTCGGCTGATAGACCTGCCCACCTGACGATACGGCGCCGGCCGAAATGGTATACGTCCCGGGTGCCAAGTCGGCGATGCGAATCGACCCGGTCACGGTCCTGACGTAGCCGGCCGGACCGCCGACGGTTACCGCGGCCGGAATGCCACCGGAGAGGCCGCCGATGGTCAGATCCAGCGTACCAACCCCCGGACTGTAGCTCACCTGTCGCACTACCGGATCGGCGGATGCACTGACCGTGACCAGCTGCTGCGCTGGCGCGGCGACATAGAGCGACCCGCCGGTCGTGATATTCGCCGCCGCAACGGTGTAGGCGCCCGGCGTCAGGCCGCGGAGCGTTTCGGTCGACGTCAGCGCGCGCAGGAATCCGGCCGGTCCGCTGACCGTCACACTTCCATCGGCGCCGGTCGGCAATCCGTCGATCTGAACCCGGAGCGCGCCACTGGCCAGGCGGAATCGGACCTCGGCCGCCTGAGCGACGGTGCCGGCAGCGATATCGATCTGATCGGGCTCGATCAGCGCGGTAAAGCGATCGCCGTCGAGCGTCATTTCGGCAGCAGCGATCCGATAGCGCCCGGGCGGGAGACCTTTGATCATTCCGGCCGACGAGACGGTCTGCAGGAACTCGTCAGGCCCCTCGATCCGAATCGATGGCTCCGCGCCATCCGGAACATCGCGCACGGTCAGTTCCAGGCGGCCGGTGACCAACCCGTACTCGACCGTAACGGGCGCAGCAACCGGACCGGGAGTGACCAGCACCAGCAGGGAATCCACTGCGGTGGCAAAGCCCTCACCGTCGACCTGGACCGCACGCGCCTTCACGGTGTAGGTGCCGGGCGGCAAGGTGCGCAGCTGATCCGATCCGGTCACGGTCCGCGACACCCCTTCGGCGCCGGTCACGACGATATCGGCGGCGCCCGCAGGCACGCCGACCACCGCCAGTTCGATCCGGCCGGTCATCGGGCTGTATTCGACCGTCGCCGTCGCGACCGCAGCCGAGCGGACGGCGATGGACTGCGAAACCGGTGCAGCCCGGTAGCCGTCGCCATCGATGGTCTGATCGGTGGCGCTGACCGAATAGGTTCCGGGAGTCAGCCCGGTCAGGGTTTCCGAAGCCTCGATCGTGCGGGTGAATCCGCCGGCACCGCTGACCGTAACGCTGCCCTGCCCCCCGGCAGGCAACCCCTGGACGGTCACCGACAGGCTGCCAGGCCGGTTGGGCTCCGGCCCCAGGCCACCCTGCTCCGTTCCACCGCATGCAAGAACCAGCACGACTGGAAGGACCCGGGCAAGCTGCAACGCTCCGAACCCGATAGCTCGGCCGACCGACCCGGACCCCGGTTCTGTAACTCTTGCAGAGACAAGCAGATCCGTTAGCTGGCCCGGACGGGGCGCGGGATGATGTCGGCGCATGGCGACCGAAAGGGCAGGTCGCATGCCCCGGCTTGCCAAGCGAACCGCACGAGCGGACATTTCCGGGATCCCCACCACGAGGCCAACCGTCCATGCGGTCGCGCCGTACCTTTGTTTCGACCGTCCTGGGTGCCGCGGCGACATTGCCGGCATTCCGCCCCGACGCCTTCCGGAGTGTCCTCCGCGCCACTGAACGCGGACTCGGCAATTCGAACGACGAAGCCTACTGGGGCGAGATCCAGCGGGCATTCGACGCCGATCGGACCATGATCAACCTGAACAGCGGCGGGGTCAGCCCGACGCCGAGCCATGTGCTCGACGCCATGATTCGGGATCTGCGCTTCTCGAACGAGCTGCCGGTCAATCACATGTGGACCGTGCTCGAGCCGCGAATCGAGAGCGTCCGCCGTGACCTGGCGCGCGACTTCGGCTGCGATCCGGAAGAACTCGCCATCACCCGCAACGCGTCCGAAGCCAACGAGATCATGATCTTCGGGCTCGACCTTCGCCGCGGCGACGAGGTCATCGTCACCAACCAGAATTACCCGCGGATGCTGACGGCCTGGGATCAGCGCGCCAGGCGCGATGGCGTCGTGATCAAGTCGGTCGGGTTTCGGGTACCGCCGCCCTCACAGGAATATCTGGTCGAGCAGTTTCGCGCGGCCATTACGCCACGCACCAAGGTGATCGAGGTTACCCATATCACCAACCTGACCGGCCAGATCATGCCGGTCAAAGAGATCGTCGAGATGGCGCGCCCGCTGGGCATCGAGGTATTCGTCGACGGCGCCCACGCCTATGCCCACTTCCCCTTCAAGCATGGCGATCTCGAATGCGACTACTACGGCACCAGCCTGCACAAGTGGCTGCTGGCCCCGGTCGGCACCGGTTTCCTGTACGTCAGGAAAGCCAAGCAGCCGGGCCTCTGGCCGCTGATGGCAGCAAGCCGGGACCAGGATAACGATATCCGGAAGTATGAAGAGATCGGAACCCATCCCGCCGCCAACCACAATGCGATTTCGGTGGCCCTCGCCTTTCACCGCTCGATCGGCGCCGAACGGAAGATTGCCCGGCTCCGCTACCTGCGCGACCGCTGGGCCAAGCGCCTGCCGGCCGAGAACAATCGGGTTTCGGTCCCGACGCCGCTCGATTCACCCTATTCCGGCGCCATCGGGATGCTCAGCATTGCCGGAGCCGACGTCAACAAGCTGCAAGGCTGGCTGCTCGACCGGCACCGGATCCAGACGGTCGCCATCGTCCACCCGGAGTTCAGCGGCCTCCGGATCACCCCGAACGTCTTCAGCACGCCGGACGAAATCGATCTGTTCGGTGATAAAGTGATGGAGGCGATCCGAAGCGGCGTCGCCTGATCCGCGATGAGCCCTTCTCGATCAGACCGCGACGTACCGCAGCGCCGGATTGAACTCCCCGGCCACCTGATCGAGATTGGCAACCCGCAACAGGCCCCGCTCGTAGAGATACTCGACGTGGGCCCCGATTTCGGTGAGCGACAGCAGGATGTTCCACCCTTCCATGCCGGGATACATCCGGTGGCGGAGTTCGTCGATCGTGGTTCCCGCCGACCCCCGCAACCCCTCCGCAATCCGGTCCAGCTTACGCCGGTGGTCGGCGCGAATGGCATCGATCCTGGGATAGAAATCGGTGATCGGCGTCTCGTGCCCGCCAAGCGCCAATCGAATCCCGGGCACCCGTTCGATTTTGTCCAGGGCGTCGAGGTAGTGGCCGAGACCGGTCCAGGCCGTGATGCTTTCAGGATTCTGGTGCGGGGTCGTCTTCGGCAGCACGTGGTCGGCGGAGAGCAGGATGTCACCGACCTTGAGGCACACCTGCCCCGGGCAATGCCCCGGCGTGTGGATCACCTCGATCCCGTCGAGCACCTGGCCATCGTGCAGCGTAAAATCGACCGGCACGCTGCGCAGATGCTGTTTCCCTTCCATGTACATCTCGAGCAATGCCCCACGATCCTCGTCGGGCACACCGGCCTGCGTGAGATAGAATAGCAGGGCCTTGGTCGCCACCACGACCCGCTCTTCGTAGCCGGTCAGCACCCATCGATCCAACTCGTGGATGCCGACTTCCGCCGTAATCGGGCCTGAAAGCTGCGCAATGCCGCCGAAGTGATCGAGGTGCCCATGGGTAATGAGCACCCGCTCGATCTCGGCCGGCCCGGCTCGCTCGCCGTATTCGCGGCGCACCTGTTCGAGACCGGCAAGCAGTTGCGGAGTCGACTCGCCGTAGCCGCTCCCGGTATCGACCAGCGTAACCGGCCCCGCGCCGATCAGGAGGTAGCAATGCACCACCAGACCAGGAAAGGCCTGACTCGAGATCCGATAGATACGGACTCCGGTGTCGCTCTCGAAACGGAGCGGAGACGGTACGGTCATCGACGGGGGCACCAGCACGGCTGCCGATCAGATGACCGGCAGCCGCGAGTACCAGGCAATCAGGCCGCGGCGACCCGCTGCACGTCGCTCGCGCGCTGCGCCCAAGCCTCGGGACCGAAGGCGCGGAGCATCCGGTAGTGGGACCGGACGGCCGACATCAGGGTGGGTTGCTGATAGTACGGCACGCCGTGCTTCGCGGCCATGCGTTCCACGATGGGGCCCAGGGCCGGGTAGTGGACGCTGCAGACCTTGGGAAACAGGTGATGCTCGACCTGATAGTTGAGGCCGCCCACATACCAGGTCAGCAGCTTGTTGCTCCGGGCAAAGTTGGAGGTGGTCTCCATTTCATGGAGCAGCCACTGGTCTTCCATGCAGCCGTTCTCGTCGGGCGCCGGGAACTCCGGACCCTCGACCACATGCGCCAGCTGGAAGATGACGCCGAGAATGAAGCCTGCGACCAAATGCATCACCACGAACGCCAGCAGATACTGCCACCACGCCACGTTCGACAGAATCGCAATCGGAATGATCAGCGCCCAGGTGTAGTAGAGCCCCTTGGTCACGAACAGATTGACCCACTCACCCACCGGATGCTTCTTGTCCTGATACGGTCCCAGATTCTTCTGGAAGAAATACTTGTAGTCCTTCCCGAAAACCCAGAACAGGGTCGACAAGCCGTAGGCAAAGAAGGCGTAGTACGGCTGAAATCGGTGAATCCAGAGCAACGGCGAATTGGGAGAAAGGCGCAGCAGCGGCGAAACGGTGAGATCCTCATCGACACCTTCGATGTTGGTGTAGGTGTGATGGATCACGTTGTGGGTGATCTTCCAGAGGTACCCGTTGGCGCCCAGGATGTCGAACAACCGTCCGATCATCGTATTGACCTTCGGGTTCTCGGAATAGGCCCCGTGAAGCGCATCGTGCGTCACCGCAAAGCCGATCCCCGCAAACCCGATTCCCATCAGCACCATCAGGCCGAGCA
Source organism: uncultured Gemmatimonas sp. (assembly GCA_964619465.1). Lineage (GTDB taxonomy): Bacteria > Gemmatimonadota > Gemmatimonadetes > Gemmatimonadales > GWC2-71-9 > SHZU01. The sequence goes on along the minus strand of CAZUES010000001.1, from coordinate 28,156 downwards.
TCGGCCAGAAAGTCGGATTGAGCGCCAGGACCAGGCCGTAGCTGCCGAACGTGAGCAAAACCAGCGCGGCGGTCTTGACCACCATGGCTGCGTTGGCCTTACTCGAAATCCCGCGACTCTTGAAGTACTGGTCGACCTCTAGTTTGAGCTCGCGGACAAACGCCTCCGCATTGCGAGCCGGGAAGGTGATACCAGAGCTGCTCAAATCGATCTCCTGCAATCTTTGCAGAGGGGGACAAACGAGGCCATAGTTGGCAGGGGCAAGGCCCCTAAGCAAATTGCATCCGAACCCATCGACCGGCAAGCCTCGGTCCCTTCAGAAATCGACTTTCTCACAGGTTCACCGCCCATGAAGTTCGCCTCGTGGTGGATTCCGGCCCTGTTGGCCGTGGTACCGTTCACCCATGAACCAAATCAGACACCGGACCCGATCCGGGGATTCTCCGCCGACGGCTCACGGATTCAGCGCGACTGGGAGATCAAGTTCCAAGCCGTCCCATCGACGGACAGCTTGCGTTCGTATCTCAAAACGCTGGCGGCGCGGCCTCAGTTCCTTGGTTCCCCGGGTGGCAAGCAAAACGCCGAGTGGCTGGTCCAGGTCTATCGGAGCTGGGGACTCGACGCCAGAATCGAAACCTTCGAAGTGCTGTTTCCAACCCCGAAGGAACGCCGGGTCGAACTGGTGGCCCCGGTGCGCTTCGCAGCAAGCCTTCGTGAGCCGCCCGTGCGCGGCGATCACTCGTCGACGCTGCAGAGCGAGCACCTCCCGTCGTACAACGCCTACTCGATCGACGGCGACGTGACCGGGCCGCTCGTCTTCGTCAACTACGGCATCCCGGCCGACTACGACGAACTCGAGCGACGGGGCATCTCGGTCAAAGGCGCCATCGTGATCGCCAAGTACGGCGGATCGTGGCGCGGCATCAAACCCAAGGTCGCGGCGGAACGCGGCGCCATCGGATGCATCATCTACTCCGACCCGGCGCAGGACGGCTTCGTGCAGGGCGACGTCTATCCCGACGGTCCCTACCGACCGCCGCACGGCGTCCAGCGGGGCAGCGTTGCCGACATGCCGCTCTACCCGGGCGACCCGTCGACTCCGTTCGTCGGCTCGGTTCCCGGCGTCACACCGCTGCCGCTCGATCGGATCGAGTCGCTCACCAAGATCCCGGTGCTGCCGATCTCGTACGCCGATGCGGAACCGTTACTGCGCCAGCTGGGCGGCGACGTGGTTCCTCCCGCCTGGCGAGGCGGTCTCCCACTCACCTACAAGACCGGCCCCGGCCCAGCGACGGTCCGCCTCAAGGCGGCCTTCGACTGGAAACGAGTGCCGCTCTACAACGTGATGGTGACGATCCCGGGGACCGATGCCGCCGACGAATGGATCCTGCGCGGCAACCATCGCGATGGTTGGGGCGTCGGCGCCGAGGATCCGCTTTCGGGCACGGTGGCGCAGATGGAGGAGCTGCGCGCGTTTGCCCAGTTGTTGGCCCAGGGCTGGAAACCACGCCGCACCATCATCTACGGCGCCTGGGACGGCGAGGAACAGGGCCTCCTCGGCAGTACCGAATACGTCGAGACCCACCGCGACGAGCTGCGGGCTAAGGCGGTGACCTATCTCAACACCGACTCGAACGGTCGGGGCTTCCTGAGCATGGGCGGGTCGCACTCGCTGGAGCGCTTCATCAACGAGGTCGCGCGCGAAGTCCGCGATCCCGAAACCGGGCTCTCGGTCTGGCAGCGGCATCAGCTCCGCACCATCGCGGGCGGCGACGCCACCGCGCGGCGCGAAGCCCGCACCCGCCGCGATCTGCGGATCAGCGCGCTGGGCAGCGGCTCCGACTACACGCCGTTCCTGCAGCACGCGGGCATTGCATCGCTCAATCTGGGCTTCGGAGGTCACGGCGGGCACGGCATCTACCATTCGATTTACGACAGCTTCGAACACTATACCCGCTTCAACGACAGCAACTTCGTCTACGGCCGCGCCCTGGCACAGGTGCTAGGCACCGCGGTCATGCGGCTGGCGAGCGCCCCGGTGCTGCCACATCATTTCATCGGTATGGCCGACACCTATGGACGGTATGTCGATGAACTCAAGTCCCTGCTTTCGACCACCCGCGAGGCGGCAATCGAACAGAACCGCCAGCTCGACGAGGGCGTCTTCTCCGCCGTGGCCGACCCGCGCCTGCCCAGGAAGCCGCCAGCTCGGTCATCGGTTGCTCCGCATATCAACCTGACCCCGCTCGACAACGCCCTGACGACTCTGCAGAGTGCCGCCGAGCGCTACGAATCAGCTTTGGCGCGAACCGATCTGGATCGGCCGCGGCCGGCCGCCAACCGGGCGTTGCGGGACGTAGAGTTTGCCCTGACGAGCACCGAGGGGCTGCCCCGCCGCCCCTGGTATCGCCATCACATCTATGCGCCGGGCTTTTATACCGGATACGGCGTCAAGACGATGCCGGGGGTGCGTGAAGCGATCGAGCAGGGAGACTGGGCCGAAGCGGAGCGGGAGGCGGTTCGTATTGCGGAGCGACTCATCGCGGCGGCGGCGGTAATCGACCAGGCTCGCGCCGGACTCGACTGAAAGAGAAGATCTCTACCGACCGATGCAGGCGCCGCGAAAATTCAGCTCGCGGCGCCCAGGCCGGCCAGGCGACCGGTCGCCCAGGCCCAGCTGAAGTTGTATCCGCCGATCGGGCCGAAGGCATCGAGGATTTCTCCGCAGAGATACAACCCCGCCGCCCGCCGGCTCTCCATGGTCGCGGGGTGGACCTCGCCGAGCCCCACCCCTCCACCGGTGACTTCCGCCTTCTTGTATCCCTCGTCGCCGGTCCAGGGCAGCGGATAGTCGGCAACCGCCTGCACCAGTGCCCGGCGCTCCTCGCGACTCAACTGTGCCAGGGTGCGGTCGGCCGGAACCCCGGCCTCCTCGAGTAATCTGGCCGCCAGCCGATCGGGCAACTCGTGCCGGAGGACCGTCGCCACCGCCTGGCGCGACTGGACTCGCAGCCGCTCGTCCCAGACGGCCGGCTCCGCGCCGGTCCAGCGCACCCGCAACACCGCGTCCGACTTACCCAGCAAGCGAGACCGGACCGCCAGGTGCGAAACGTCGAGCGCCGCGGGACCGCTGTAGCCGCGATGAGTGAACAGGAACCCGCCGTCGGATTGGGCCGTCTCATTCCCCCAGGCCGCCTCGATCCGCACTCGACGCGACACGCCAGCCAGCTCCGCATGCACGGGAGGAACGGCCGTGAGCGGGGTCAGCGCCGGATAGGTGGGCACCATGCGATGGCCGAGCCGCTCCGCCACCGCGAGCCCGATCCCGTCGCTCCCCGTCTGGGGAACGCTGAGCCCGCCGGTAGCCAAAATGACGCGGTCCACCGTCAGAACGGTGCCGTCGCCGAGCTCGGCCGTCCAACCCGACTCGACCGGGATCAGGTTGCTGACTGCGGCCCCGAATCTGAACACCGCGCCGGCGGAACGGGCTTCGGCCACCAGGCGGTCGCGGACTTCCCGGGCTCGGTTGGAGGCGGGAAACAGTTTGCCCGTTTCCGGTTCGAGAGCCAGCTGGATTCCCAGGGTGGTTTCGAAGAACTGCCGCTGCGCCTCGAGCGGCCAGCTCCCCAATAGACGATTGAGCGTGTGGCGGGATGAATCGGTGACGAAACGCCGGTCGGCGGCCATCGAGGGCAGCACGTTGCACCGCCCGCCCCCGCTGATCAGAATTTTTCGGCCGCCGTCGGCCGTCCGTTCGAGCACGGTGACCTGCGCTCCACTGCGAGCGGCATGAATCGCCGCCATGAGGCCGGCCGCGCCGGCCCCTACGACGAGAACGCGGGCGGTCAGCGCCGCCCGCCCCGGTCCCTATCCCCTTTGGGCCGGGTCTTTTCCCGCTCGACGGCCGCAGCCTCGGCCCGCCGGATCATCTTTTCGGGACTGATCGGATTCGCCCCGGGGCGCGGAGTGCCCATCTTGAGGGAAAGCTGCCCCGCTTCGTCGTTGGTGACCGTTACCGGGCGCCCTCCCCGGACCTCGTAGACGCCCAAGACCTCCTCACCGACGGTGGCCCCGGGCTTGATCCGGTCGATCAGGGCATCCCGGCTCGCAAAGCCCTCCAGCGAGAGGAACTTCACTCCGCTGGCTCCCTGGATCCTGATCAAGGCGGCAAATCGGGCGCCGTTCAGGGCCCGGATCGAGCGGAGATCCGTTCCCTTGGCCAGTTCCCGCGCCCACCGGGTGGCCTCCTGCTCCTGGGCCGACAACGCCTGGCCCGAAACGGCTCCTGACTCCGCTCCACGCTTCTGCTGCTTTTGCTCCTGGCGCCGACGGAGCCGCTGGAGATACTCTGGTTCGTCCGACACGGGGTGGTTCCTCTACCTTGTTAGTCAGGTAGGATAAGAGGGCGATAGAGCGGAAGAAAGGCCCGCCACCCCGGGAGTCGGTCGATGGGCAGCCGGCGGCGGCCGTTTCCACTCAGCTACCGCCGCCCCCGCCGGGTCAACGCGAGTCCGGCGGCCCCTCGATTCGCCGGACCAGCGGACTGGATGCCTCAGGACCGCGGCGGATCTCGACCTCGGCGGCAGCGCCGATCCGAAGCCAGGCCCCGCCGCCCTGCGGCGCCACTCGAAGCGCCCGGGCGGTCGGATGGAGGTACAACCCGGTGGCATCGACCGTATCGATGGCCACGGCGAGCTGCAGATCTCCCACCTCGCGAATCCGTCCCCCGGTTCGCGCGACGGCATCCTCGAAGTTGATCGCCACGTCCGCCCTGAACGGCGACCCGCCGGGAAGCACCACGTTGCCCCCCAGCACCAGCAGATCGCTTGCCCCACCGGCATTGAACGGGAGATCGTCATACCACGCTGCAGACGCCCGCGCGTATCCGCCGGTCGCAATGGCATCGAGCGCGGCGAGAATCCCGGCGACGTGAAGCGCCCGGAGGCGCTGCTTCTGCGGGTCGTCCGGCAAGGCGCCGCTTTCGATCAGCACCGTACTGGTCCCCCATTGCTGCATCAGATCCCCGAAGGCGCGGGGATTGAACCCGTCGTCGTACTTGGCCACCCGCCCGGACAGCTCCGCCTCGAATGTCTTGGCCAGCGTTGCGGCTACCAGACGGGCCCGCGTCCGCACCTCGTTATAGCTCCGCTCCGCATCGAACGGCGGAGCGAGCAGCGCAATGCCAGCCTGGCGGCCGGTCTGCCCGACCCTGCTGCGGGCATTCTGGTCGTGAAGATTGAACCCGAACTGCGGATTGAACCGATCGCGGAACCCCTTGAGCGTTTGCGCCTCGGGCGTCGACAGCCGGCGCGCATCCCGATTGATGTCGATTCCCCAGGCGTTCTCCCGCTGGAACAGTTCGGCGCCATCGGGATTGAGCATGGGAACGAACGCGACGGTCAGTTGACTCCGCAACCGCTCCCGGAGCGAATCCCCCTCGGCTTCAGCGAGGAACCGGAAAATGTCGGCCAGGGCCATCGAGGCGGTCGACTCGTCGCCGTGCATCTGCGACCAGAGCAGCACCGTCGTAGGCCCCGTACCGTACGTTATCGCCCGAATGGCGCGCCCCTGGACGGAGCGACCGATCTCTTCGGTCCGAAATATCGGCGGGACCAGTGACGGTTCCACTGCCTTCCAGTAGGTTGCATGATTGAAGCGCCGCTCGGGAATCGCCTCGACCCGGTAGCGTTGCGCCAGCTCGAGTCCGGCGGACAACTCCAGACTCGATGGCGGCGCCTGAGACGCCGAGGGAGGGGTCTGTTCTCCGCTGGAGCAGGCCACCACTCCGGAAAGGACGACGAAAGCAGCCAGCACGGTACGAAGGGATCGAACGCGAATCGGAATCGGCACAGGAATACTCGCGGCAAAGGTCCGAAGGGGATTGCCGGCCTAATGTGCGCCGATCAATGGACCTGGGCAAGCACGCCCGCCGTATCGGGCGGGACGCCGGGCAGCTCGGATTGGAATGAAGCGGGTGTCGGCTACCGGGCGGTTCGGAGGCTGGACATGAAGTTTCGCTGCGCCTCGGCAATGGTGGCGTCTCGCGCGGCCTGGTCTTCGTACTCTTCCGGCGAGCGATCCAGTCGCAGCGAGGTCCGCAGCCGCTCCCCCGGATGAGGCGCAGTATCGACTGCGATCTCGGCCAGCAGTTCCGCCGCCCGCCGGATCTCATCCGAGCTCCGGCGGAGCACATCAACGGGGCGGCTGGCGGAAACTGGTCGGATCATGGCTTCGTTTGCGATAGGGTCAGACTCCTGAACCCTCTCGGGTATCGGCAGGACGCCGAAAAACTTGAGTCCCCGACGCAAAGGCGCCCTGATATCACACGCCGACCTTCCCCGGAGCCGCACACCAGGAACACTGATCCGGAGGAAACGCGATGAAACCGGAATGTGGCCTGGTCCGTCATTCGATTGCATGACCTCTCTGCCGACGCTGGCGCGCGCCACCAACCTAGGCCGGGTCCAGCGCCGGCTCGGCGCGGGCGGCGTGGTACTGCTCGAGACCGACTACGGTTCGCGCCAGATGACCACGCCGCACGCCCACGCCGAGCCCTATTTTTCACTCGTACTCCAAGGTCGGTTCCGGGAGCATACCGGTTCGGTCGAGCAAGAGTACGCAGCCGGCACTGCCATCTACCGCCCGGCCCATCGGGTCCATCAGCAGCATTTCGGCAGTGCCGGGGCCCGTTGTTTCACGATCGACCTGCCGCGTGATTGGCTGACGCGCTACGGAGATCGCCATGCGGAGGATATCGACCTGGGTGGCTCCACCGCACCCGCCTGGCTGGGGCGCCTTCACCAAGAATTCCAGCATCCCGATGCGGTCACCGAACTTGCCGTCGAGGGCCTTGTGCTCTGCCTCCTGAGCCATGTCCTCCGACTTCCGCGGGAGCGCCGTATGCCGCGCTGGCTGGCCACTGCGCGGGAAATCTTGGACCATGAATATCGCACCACTTCCCGGCTTACCGACCTGGCAACCAGACTCGGGGTCCACCCTGCGCACCTTGCAAAGACATTCCAGGCGACCTACGGCTGCAGTGTGGCCGGATATGTGCGACGGAAGCGGCTCGACGATGCGCGCCGGGACATCCTCACAACGGACTTCTCGCTCTCTCGCATTGCCGCGAGCCACGGCTTCGTCGACCAGAGCCATTTTGGACGATGGTTCCGCCGGGCCTATGGCATCACCCCCGCGGATTTCCGGCGGACCAGTCGTACCAGAACCCCCGATCGATACCAGCCCTAGCCATGGGTCTGCTCTATCCTTGAGGGAGACAACCTCGAGCCGCGTCATGTCGGAGGCTGCGGGGGCGACTGGCGGAAACCGGTCGGAGATAGCTTCGTAGGCGATAAGGTTCAGACTCCTGAACCCGCTTGGACATCAGCAGGACACCGAAAGACTTGAGTCCCCGTTCCAAGTCAGGTTCCTTGCACGGGGCGGCACCTTCACCAGGCTTCGGTCGAGCCAACATTCCAGCGAGGACATCCCGTGGCACTCGTGATCGAGAATCTGACTAAGACGTACCCCAATGGTGTTCGCGCTTTGGCCGGGATCAATCTGACGATCGGGGCCGGTATGTTCGGCCTGCTGGGCCCGAACGGCGCCGGTAAGTCGTCGCTGATGCGGACCATTGCGACCCTGCAGCTGCCCGACTCCGGCAGCATCCGCTTCAACGACATCGACGTGCTGCAACGCCCCGACGACCTGCGGCGCCAGCTCGGGTACCTGCCCCAGGAGTTCGGCCTCTACCCCAATCTCTCGGCCGAACTGACCCTGGATCATTTCGCCACCATGAAAGGGGTCATCAATCGCGGCGAGCGGCGCGACCTGGTGGCCAGCCTGCTCAACCAGACCAACCTCTACCAGGTCCGCAAGAAACACGTCGGCACCTTCTCCGGCGGCATGAAGCAGCGGCTCGGCATTGCGATTGCCCTGGCCGGTAACCCCAAGCTGCTGATCGTCGATGAGCCCACGGCCGGCCTCGATCCAACCGAAAGGCACCGTTTCCTGAGCCTCTTAGGCGACATCGGCCGCGACGTCGTGGTGATCCTGTCGACCCACATCGTGGAGGATGTCCGGGAGCTCTGCAACACCATGGCCATCATCAGCGCCGGCAGCGTGGTGCTGTCGGGCGATCCGCGCGCCGTTATCGAACAGCTGCGCGGCCGGATCTGGCGACGGACGGTAGCCAAGCAGGACCTGGAAGCCGTCAAGGCTGCCCACCACGTCATCTCGAGCCGCCTGCTGGCGGGGACACCGGTCGTCCACGTCTATGCGGAGACATCGCCGGGCGGCGAGTTCACCCCGGTGGAGCCCGGCTTGGAGGATGTCTACTTCCATCAGCTCGAACTGGCCGGCCGGCGAGAGGCGGCCTGATCGATGCTGCGCAATGTCATAGCGTTCGAGGTCCGCTATCACCTGACCCGACCGGTCACCTACCTCTACTTCGCGGTCTTCTTCCTGCTCGCGTTCTTCATCGTCTCCACCGATGTGGCAACGGTGTCGGGCGCCGGCGGCCAGGTCAAACGCAACGCGCCGTACTTCGTCGCGAATATCATGATGATCCTGGTGGCAATCGGCCAGGTCATCGTCACCGGCCTGGTCGGCACCGCGGTGCTGCGCGACTACCAGTACCGGACCCATGAACTGCTCTTCACCACCCCGATTACCCGCTTCGCCTATCTGGGCGGGCGTTTTACCGGGGCGTTCTTCGTCATGGTGCTGGTCCATCTCGGCATTCCGCTGGGCCTCTGGCTCGGCTCGCTGATGCCGTGGATCGACCCGGAGCAGCTCCTGCCCGTCCGCACCGTCGGGTATCTGTATCCGTTCCTGGTGCTGGTCCTGCCGTCGGTCTTCCTGCTCAGCGCCATTTTCTTCGCGGTAGGCGCGCTGACTCGGAGCCTCTTCGCCATTTACACGCAGGGCATTTTCCTGCTGGTGGCCTGGAGCATCGCGGGCCAGCTTTTCAATGATCTGGAAAATCGCGACCTGGCCGCCCTGCTCGAGCCCTTCGGGCTTCAGGCATTCGGCTGGATGACCCGCTACTGGACCGTGGCGGAACGCAACGCGTTGCCGGTGCCGCTGACCGGCATTCTACTCAGCAATCGGCTGCTCTGGATCGGCATCGCGGCGATCATCGTCGGTATCACCTTTGCCGCGTTCCGATTCCGCAGCGCGCCACCCACCCTGTGGCGGCGGCGAAAGCTGACCGAAGAGCCGGCCGACCTGCTGCCCGCCGGAACCGGGCTGGCCGTCTCCGCCCGTCAGGACTACGGCACCGGGGCCTGGCTCAAGCAGTGGATCAGCACCACGCGGCTCTCATTCTGGAGCATCGTTCGGCAGGTGCCGTTCCTGGCGATCGTGACGGTCGCCGTGATCAATCTGCTGATGTCGGCCCACTACGCCGATATGGTGTTCGGCGCCAAGACCTGGCCGGTCACCTACAACATGCTGGAAGTGGTCGAAGGCGCCTTCATCATCTTCTTCATCATCCTGATTACCATCTACGCGGGCGAAGCGGTCTGGCGTGAGCGCCAGCTGCACATGGACCAGATCACCGACTCCCTCCCGACGCGGTCGAGCGTCGCGTTTCTGGGCAAGCTGTCCGGCCTGATCCTGGTCCACGTCCTGCTGCTCTTCGTGATGATGGCGTCGGGCATGCTGGTGCAGACCCTCAAGGGGTACACCAACTATGAGCCCGGGCTCTACCTCACCTATCTGTTCGGCACCACCTTTCCGCAGCTGATCTACGTCACCATGCTGGCCGTTCTGGTCCACGTCCTGGTCAACCAGAAGTTCGTGGGCCATGTGATCATGATCCTGTTCTGGATCGTGCGAACCGTGCTGCCCCAGCTCGGGCTCGAGCACCAGCTGTTCAACTATGGCAGCCTGCCGAGCTTCACCTATTCGGACATGAACGGGTTCGGCCCCTTCGTTCCCAACCTGATCTGGTCGATCGTGTACTGGAGCGGGATGGCCGGCCTGGTGGGCATTCTGGCACACCTGTTCTGGATCCGCGGCACAGCCATGCCGTGGCGTGCGCGTCTGGCGCTTGCCGGACAGCGCTGGCAAGGCCCGGTCCGCGGGGCGACCGTTGCCGCCGCCGTCATCGCAGCCGTCGGTGGCGGAGTGATCTTCTACAACACCAACGCGCTCAACACCTACACCACGACTGCGGAGTCACGGGCCCGGCGCGCCGATTACGAGCGGACTTACAAGCCGCTTGCCGACCTGCCGCAACCACGTATGATCGCGGCCGACGTACGGGCCGACCTCGAGCCGGAACGGCGGGCCTTCGCCCTGTCCGGAACGCTGACCTACATCAATCGCGCGGACCGCCCGATCGACTCCATCGTCGTCACCTCCAGCGTCATCACCCTGACGATCGACACGCTGACCTGGAGCCGGCCGGCCACCGTTCTGGTGAGCGACAGCGCCAAGGGCACTCGGATCTTCCGCCTGAACGAACCGCTGGTCCCCGGCGATACGGTACGACTGCGTTATCGCGCCAGCTTCGCTGAACGGGGCTTTCCTCATTCGGGGCCGTCGACCGCCATCGTGGCAAACGGCAGCTTCATCAACTCGACCTACTTTCCCGTGCTGGGCTATCAGCCGGGCAACGAGCTTGCCTCGGACGAGGATCGCCGGAAAGAGAAACTTCCCCCCAAAGACCGGATGGCGCCGCTCGAAGATGAGACAGCGCGGCTCGACACCTATCTCGGCGCCAACGCCGACTGGATCGACTTCAAAGCCACCGTCAGCACCACGCCGGACCAGATCGCCATCGCACCGGGATATCTGGTTCGCGAGTACGAGGAGAACGGACGCCGGGTTTTCGAGTATGAGATGGATCGGCCGATGCTGGCCTTCTTCTCATTCCTGTCGGCTCGCTACGAGGTCCGGCGGGATCGCTGGAATGATGTTGCCCTCGAGATCTACTATCACCAAGGGCACGAGTACAACCTCGACCGGATGATGGCGTCGATGAAGGCCTCGCTCGAGTACTTCACGACGCACTTCAGCCCGTACCAGTTCCGGCAGGTGCGGATCCTGGAGTTCCCGCGTTACGCCGGCTTCGCGCAGGCCTTTCCCAATACGGTTCCCTACTCGGAACGGATCGGCTTCATCCTGCGCGCAGACGGTAAAGACGACCTCGACATCCCGTTCTACGTCACGGCCCACGAAGTCGCTCACCAGTGGTGGGCCCATCAGGTCATCGGCGGCAACTTGCAAGGCTCGACCTTCTTTTCCGAAGGCCTGGCCAACTACTCGGCGTTGACGGTGATGGAAAAGCAGCTGGGTGAGGAGAAGCTGCAGCAGTTCCTGGCGGAGGAACTCGATCGCTATCTGGCCGGACGTACCGGAGAGACCAAGCGAGAAATGCCGCTGATGCGAGTCGAGAACCAGCCGTACATCCACTACAACAAGGGCTCGCTCGCGCTCTATGCCCTGCGCGACTACATCGGCGAGCCCGCCATGAATCGAGCCCTGAGCCGTTTCCTGGCCGACCAGGCGTATCAGGCACCGCCCTTTACCACCAGTCGCGAGTTTCTGGGATACCTCGAAGCCGAAACGCCGGATTCCCTGCAGTACGTGCTCGAAGACCTGTTCCGTACCATTACGCTCTGGGACAACAGCGTCGAGTCGGTTCAGGCAACGCCAACGAGCGACGGTAAGTACGAAGTGAGCCTGGCGATACGTTCGCTCAAGTTCCGGGCGGACAGCATCGGCAATCAGACCGAGATCCCGGTCAACGACCTGGTCGACATCGGCGTCTTCGGCCCGGCCGAACCCGGCAGCAAACTTGGCCCCGCCCTCTATCGGGCCAAACATTGGATCCGAAGCCGAGACACCACCATTACCGTCATTGTCGACGCGGCCCCGCGCCGAGCCGGTATCGATCCTTACAACAAGCTGATCGATCGTGATCCGCGGGATAACGCGAGAGATGTCGTAACCCAGCCCTAGTAACGAAAGAGCCCGCCGCAGTTGCGGCGGGCTCTTTCGCTACCGGCACCGATATCTAGCGAATCAGGTGAAAGCGGTCCTGCCGCTTGAGGGCCCAACGCGGGCGGCCATCCGGTCCGATAAAGAAGTCCTCTTCCTGCGCAATCCGGACCCGCTGCCCGCCCCACTCGACAACCGGGGTAGTGACCTGCAACTCGCTCGAGTACCACATGTTCGCAATCACCTTGTGATCGCCGCGGCCGGGCACCCCTTCCTGCCGATCCCAGAGGCCGATCAGCGGTCCGGCGCCATGTCCGTGCATCCCGACCGGATGGCTGTACATGGTGCCGTCGAGCCCCTCTCGGCTCATGCCCGCGCGAACCGCGCGGAGAATCTCGTTGCCGGTCCGCCCCGGGCGGGTTTCTTCGAACAGGATGTCCTGCACCCGATTGGCGCGCGAGAGGGCGCGTTTCAAACCCTCGGGCGCATCGGTTTCGCCCTCACGAAGCACGTAGGCGTTATGCTGGGTATCGGTGTTGAGCCGGAGCGCGGTCAAACCGACGTCACACCAGATCAGGTCACCCCGCTCAATGATCGGATCGTTACCCAACTGTTCTGCCGTAACGCCATGCCGCTGCACGGCAACCGAAGGCTGAAACCAGGTACCGATGCCGAGATCGACCGCCCGCTGACGCCACCACCAGACCAGATCGCTGGTCCGGGTCACGCCGGGCGTGATGGTCCGCGAAGAGAACATTTCCTCGATCATCGACCATACGAGGGCCGTGAGATCGCGGAAAAACACTTCTTCCTCCGGCAACCGGGAGGCGATGAAGTCCACCGCCAGCCCCTCCACCGGTCTGAACCGCCCGGTCCACTCCGTGCCTAACGCCTCCGACATGCCCGCGAGTTCGCCCGAAGACAGCCCGTCGGCAAACGCGAAGGTCCGTGAGGTATTGATTCCGATCACCTTGGGTTGCCGCGCTTCGATCACATCCTTGAGCACGAGCCACTGCTGGTCGCCCCACAGCTCCGCTTGCGCGCCCGCGATGGCACCGTCGACCGCTCGCGTCGAGCGGACCGCATCGTAGAGGCCGCCTTGTGAAGTGCCACCGAGCGCAATCCGCTCGACTCCGCGTTCCGGTCCGCGGTCGAAGAACACGTAGATGGTTCGACGCCGGGCAGCGAAGGTGGTCGGCGACACGAGGCTGGTGAAGACCGGATCTTCGTTGTACTCCTGCATCGGGATCACCCACATGTCGATCCCATACGACCGCATCAACGAGGGGAGGATCGTCTCGAGACGCTTGGCCAGCCACGCCTGCTGCCGCTCGGCCTGCTGACGTACCGTTCCGAACGGCCGCTCCTGCGCCCGGACGTCGGCGTCGATGCTGCCGCTCACGACTACGGCCAAAGCCAGCAGGGCCCCACGAATCAGCGGTATCATTGGCGCGCACCGAGCACCGCCTGGGCCGCAAGCCAGGCAGACGCGCCTACGATGCCTCCACCAGGATGGGTTCCCGACCCGGCGAGGAAGAGTCCACCGATCGGCATGGCATACTGTGACCAGCCCGGAATCGGCCGCATGAACAGGATCTGATCGAGCATCATTTCACCTTGGCTTACCGCCCCCTCGCGCAGTCCGAAGTCGCGTTCGATGTCCTGCGGCGTGAGTACCACGCGTTCACGAACCAACTCGGCGAACCCGGGAATCCGCTCGCCGGCCACCCGAATGGCGAGGTCGCCAACGGCATCCCGCAACTCGTCCCAGTTGCCGTCGCGAAGATGGTAGGGCGTAAACTGGACATGTAACACCGCCACATGCTTGCCCGAAGGAGCCAGATCGGGATGCGCGATGCTGGGGAATCGCACCTCGACGTAGGGCGCCTCGGACATCCGACCATACTTGGTCGCGTCGTACGCCCGTTCCAGATAGCGGATCGAAGGAGCCAACGCGATCCGGCCATCGAATCCAGCCGGCAAGGGCGGCAGCCCGTCGAGCGCCACCATCACTTTGCTGACCGCACCGCGAAACCGAATGTTGCGCACCGCATCGATCAGATCCGGATCGAGCCAGGCGGGGTCGACCAACTCGAGCAGAGACCGATACGGATCCAGCGTCGACACCACTTCGTGACAGGCAATCTCCTCACCGGTCGCCAAGACCACGCTGCGAACCCGATAATCGTCGATCTTGACCTGCGATACCCGCGCATCCGCCCTGAGGTCGACGCCGACTCGCCTGGCCTGTTCGACCAGCGCGGTGATCAGCGCAGATGGATCGGTTCCGCCGCGGATTCGGTAGCCGCCCGGCGGGCTGCCTACCTGACGATGCAACAGAGCGAAGGTGGTCCCGCCCGAGCATGGGCCCTGGCAGAGGTCGGTCACCGCATCGGCCGCGACGACGCCCTTGATCGAATCCGACTGGAACCATTCGTCCAGCAGCTCCGACACCGCCATCGGCACGACCCGCAGCACCTCAACCATCTCGTCGCGACCGAGGCTGCGCAACTTGCGACCGAGTTTGAGAAACCCGACCATCTCGTCCAGCCGGTCCGCATCGATCCGGGGCGGCGCCGAAACGTAGAGGGTCCGGAAAAAGTCGGCCAGGCGGTGAATCCGTGCGGTAAAAGCGGGCCAGGCGTTCGCGTCGGCCGGCGCATACCGGCGAAGGCTCGCCGCCGTTGCCGCCGGGTCGGAATGAACTTCGAGCCATTCGTCCCCGTCGAGCGGCGCAATGATCCGGGCCACCGGGTCACCGGCCTCCGGCATGCCCAGCCCGATCCCGCGAGCGACTTCAGGAGGAAACCATCCGGGATCGCCCGCCATCGGGAGGGCTCGGTAGCCAGGCACGAATTCGATCGGGCGCAGCACCCCTCCGAACCCCGACCCGGCTTCCAGCAGAATAACCTTGGTGCCAGCCCGGGCCAGCCCGATAGCTGCCACCAGACCGCTCGAGCCGCCGCCGATGACGATGGTCGGCGTGCTCATTGATCCGCCAAAATCTTGAGCGCTGCCAGGCGACCGGAAGCCCCCATGATCCCGCCACCAGGATGAGTTCCGGCTCCGCACTGGTAATAGCCGCGAATCGGGGTACGGTACTTGGCCCACGCCGCCGCCGGCCGGAGAAAGAAGAGTTGCTGCAGGGCAAGCTCTCCCGCAAAAATGTTCCCTTCCGACAACCCCGTGATCCGCTCGATATCGGCCGGCGTCAGCACCTGGCGATGCAGGATGGCGCTTTTGAGATTCGGCGCATACCGGGTCAGCGTATCGACCACCGCATCACCGAACGCTTCCCGCTTCGCATCGGTCCAGCCGCCGTTCAGATGATACGGGGCGTACTGAACGAAGATGCTCATCACATGCTTGCCCGGCGGGGCCATCCCCGGATCGATCATGGAGGGAATCACGATGTCCATGTAGGGACTCCGGGAAAACTCCCCGTCCTTCGCATCGTCGTAGGCCCGCTCCAGATAATCGAGACTCGGACTGATGGAAAAGGCGCCCCGGTGCTGCGGACCAACCCCAGGCATGCAGGTAAAGTTGGGCAATTCGGAGAGTGCCAGATTCACCTTGCCTGACGAGCCCCGGAACTTGAAGCGCCGGACCGCATCGGTCAGGTCTGTGGGCAACGCCTCGGGATCGACCAGTTCGAGAAAGGTTCGCCGCGGATCGAGTCCGCTCACCACCAGCGGCGCCTTGATCTCTTCCCCGCTCTCGAGCACGACGCCCACGGCTCGATCTCCCTGCGTCAACACCTTGCTCACCCCGGCGTTGGTACGGATCGTCGCTCCGAACGATTCGGCCGCGCGCCCGATGGCGTTACTGATCGATCCGGTGCCGCCCTTGGCAAAACCCCAGGCGCGAAAGGCGCCGTCGATCTCCCCCATGTAATGGTGCAGCAGGACATAGGCCGACCCGGGAGAGCGGGGGCCGAGAAACGTCCCGATGATCCCGCTGGCCGACTTGGTCGCCTTGAGCGGATCGAACTCGAACCACTCGCCCAGGTAGTCGGCCGAACTCATGGTCATCAGCTTGTACAGGGCATGGAAATGCTTGGCACCGAGCGACCGCATGTGGGTGCCCAGCTTGAGCATGCCGCGCAGATCGCTGGGCGCGAGCGAGGTCGGATCCGGAGGGATCATCCCCAAAATCGGCCGGACCGCCATGGCCATGTGGTGCATCATCCGGCCGAACTCGACGGTGGCCTCCGCATCGAGCGGCGAGTGGCGGGCGATCTCCCGACGCGTCCGGTCCGGATCGGCCCACCCGGCGAGATAGTCTCCGTTGTCGAGCGGCGTCACCGTACTCTCGAGCGGAAGGATCTGGAGCCCGTGGCGCGGCAGATCCAGGTCGCGAATGATCTCGGGACGGAGCAGGCTTACGACGTAGGAAAAGACCGAGAAGGTGAAGCCGGGAAAGATCTGCTCGCTCACGGCGGCCCCGCCGATCAGATGGCGCCGCTCCAACACCAGGACGCGTCGGCCGGCACGCGCCAGGTACGCTGCAGTCACCAGACCGTTGTGTCCGCCGCCGATGATGATGGCATCGTAGGTCACGCGACCGCCTTTTTCCTGGGCGGATCGAAAAACGGGAGGGTGCCGACCCGGGCATAGGCCCGGCGCCGGTGGTGCTCCACCGTCATTTCGATCTCGACCCTGGTACCGGACGCGGCATGCGCAGCCTGCAGGTGCGCCAGAGCCAGGTACTTCTTGAGCAGCGGAGACCAGCAACCACTCGAGGCATAGCCGATCTGGCGTCCATCACGATAGATGGGCACACTCGCGCGCCAGGCTACGGTAGGCAACGAGGGCGGCAGACCGACCGCCGCATAGAGCGCTTCCAGCGACTCCCAGTCGACCTCGATGCCCACGAAGCGCCAGGCCGCGCCGCGCACCTGCTCCGCCGCAAGCGCGCGCCGGCCGTTGAACGGCCCCTTGTCGAAGCTGACGGTCCAGTCGAGCGACAACTCGAACGGCGTCGATTTCTGGGCCTCGATCAGCGCTTGCTCCGCCGAGTGGTAGTCGACGTCGAGCATGATGAGCCCCGCCTCGATCCGGGCAATGTCGAGCGCCCAGATCCCCGCCGGCGTGATCCCGAACGGAAACCCCTCGGCCATCAGAACATCCCAGACCGCCAGCGCCCCCTCGGCGGGAACCCAGAGTTCGTAACCCAGATCCCCGGTGTAGCCGGTCCGCGAGATCTCGACCGGTACCCCGGCAATCCGCCGGGACGAGACCCGAAAGTATCGGAGGTCATCGATCGGACGATCGGTCACCCGGTTGAGGATTTCGCGGGAGAGCGGGCCCTGAAGGGCCAAAGCGCCGACCCGATCCGAAACATCGGCGATCTCCACCTCCATGCCGTACCCGTTCCGATAGAGCCACCGCAGGTTCGGCTCGGCCGAGGTCAGCCGGTACTGATGATCGTCGAGGCGGCTCACCGTGCCGTCATCGACCACTTTTCCCTGAGGGTCGCACCATGAGGTGTACATCACCTGGCCAACCGCCGCCGACGCCACCTTGCGGGTCACCACCCGATCGAGCAGGCGACCGGCGTCTCGGCCGCTGATCAGATACTTGCGAAGGGGGGATACGTCGAAGAGCGCCGCCGCATTGCGGACCGCCGCGTATTCCCGATCGGGGACCAGATCATACGCGCTGGCAACGGTATGCCCGGCCCAGCGTCGCCATGCCTGCCCGAGTACGAGCGGAGCCGTCCGCTCGTGAAACGGAGTGGTCTTGAGCATCGGAGTCCCTGGCCGCGGGTGGTGCTCTGAACGATGGTCGAACGCAAGATATAGCCTGATAGAATGCCCCGACAGACCGGAAAATGCCGGTCATGTTCGGCTTTTCTACGGTGGACATCGATCCAGAATTGGGCTACATATTCCGGCTATGTTGAAACGGCTCCCACTCGCCGCAATGGCGCTGCTGCTGGTCTCGGCCTCCCCGGCCCAGGCGCAAACAGCCAAGCCATTCGCCGAGTTGAGCCGGACGCTGCTGGCCGGACGGGACTCGCTGGTCAAAGTAACCCGGGACCAGATCGGGCTCCGCTATCGTCTGGGCGCCAAGGAACCCGGCAAGGCGTTCGACTGCAGCGCCCTGGTCCAATGGGTGGCCGGCCTCTTCGGACGGGAGCTGCCACGAACGGCGGCGCAGCAGGCCAACGTCGGCGTTGCCATCCCGAAAGACACCGCACAGCTCCTGCCCGGCGATCTCCTCATTTTCGGCAAGGGCCGCCAGGTCGATCACATCGGCATCTACGTTGGCGACGGGGTCTACGTCCACGCGGCCAATCGCCGCAAAGGCGTGATCGAGACCGAATTGGCGCGCACCAAGAATACCTACTGGAAAGGTGTCCGCCGGATCTTCATCGAAGCCGACAGCACCCTGCACTTCACCCCCAACATCGTGATGGCCCCCGCAGGCGACTGATTCCCCGCACCACCGCTCGTCTTCACCAGTACTGCCAATGCCCAGCCACTACCACCCAGCCTGACAGGCACGCGTTGGTCACGGCGTGGCACCAGATCAGGTCGCCCAGGCTCCGGGTCTTGATCATCCACCAGTTGTAGACGATGCCAGCCGCGATGCCGACATCCCAGAACGGCCCGTGCTCCATGCCGAACAGAATCACGGTCGCAACGAATGAGAAGGTCGTGAAGCTGCCGAGCGGACGGCGCCGGAAGTCGTCCGACGCATCGATCCAGCGCGGCAGCCAACCCCGCCAGAAAAGCTCTTCGACGATCGGAACGATCAGCGCGGCCCGAAGAAAGCGCAGCGAGATGACGAACAGATCGGTCCGGGACTCGACCGCCACCGAACTTTCGACCCGGCCGGTAATCCCGTTCTGAAACAGGACGCTTTCCCGATATCCCGGGATCAGCTGATCGGGCAGGATCCACAGCACGAACACGCCGACCCCGACGAGCACCGTGGCCACCGGGCGCTCGAGCCGAAAGCTGAGCACCGGGCGCGCCACCAGTGCGATGACCGCGAGCAGGACGGTAACGCGAATGACTGCCTCGACGCGCGGCGAGACCGGCAGCGCCGGCCCGACACCGAGCCACACCATGAACACGGCAAACGGAAGGACGTACCGCAGCGACGGATACCGTTCCAGCACACCAGGCATGCTCGCAACTCCGAAAAAAGGACGGCGAGACGAACCGGAGTCCGTCCCGCCGACCGGGATGCTGACCGACTAGAAGGTGTACGAGATCTTGGAAGTCACCAACCGTCCCAGCGTCGGCACGCCGACGAAGGTGGCGTACCCGGTATTGAACACGTTATTGATGCCGACGGCCACCAGCATGTTGCGTCCGCTGAACCGGGGACGGATGCTCCCCTGCAGATCGAGCAGCGCATACGAGTCGGTCGGCTCGAAGCTGCCATCCGCCCGCTGCGGACTGACGTACACGCCCGAGTTGACCGGGAAGCCCCTGGTATAGCGGCCCCGGGCCTCGACCGCCCAGCCGGCCGGATCGTTCCGGTACCGGAGCGATGCCGTGCCACGGTTCTTGGAACCGTTGAGCGCAATCGGCGTCGGTCCCCCAACTTCTTCGGCCGTGAAGAAGTCCTTGTTCACCACCGACCAGGTGGCGGCCATGGACCAGCGATCGTCGGCGATATAGTCGAACGCCATATCGGCTCCGAACAGATCGACCTCGCCGAAGTTCCGATAGGTCAGGAAAATGTCGGGCCGGTCGGTGAGCGGCGAATTGTTCGGCACCACCGTGCCGAGCGGAATCCCCTGCGCTCCCGTCGCACTGGTGGCGCCCGAGAGGCCTGCCATTGCGGTGCCGAGCTGTCCCGCCGCCTGCGCCGCAGCCTCGGCCCCGATGGCGGGGGTGAACGCCGCCGTCAGGTACGCAATCAGCGAATTCCGGTCGAAGAATACATTGGGCGACTCGACGATCAGCGGACCGACGAAATTCTCACGCCGTTCATAGTAAAAATCGACCGCCAGGCGCGCCTTGTTGCCCAGGTTGCCCTTGTAACCGACCTCGAAGGTATTGCTGATGCTGGGCCGCAGAGTCGCGATGTCCTGGACCTGGTTCGGATCGATATCGAGGAAAGTGGCGGTGGTGGTGTTGAGCCGGCGCAACTGGGTTCCGACCTGAGTCGTCGGAGCCGGAATCGCACCAAGCAGCTGACGAAGCTCGGCCGGAACGGCCGGGTTCTGCGAGATGGCGGCAACCGCCAGCGGCCACAGGGCTACGGCATTGGCCGGCAACATCTGTGTCGGGCTCCCGGGTAACGGAATGGCCCGCATACAGAGATTGTTGAGGCCGTTCGTGCAACCGCCATTGGCCCTGAACTGGAAGCCGCCCTGCGGTACGCCCAGCGCGCGGACGGTATAGGGACCGGCCGCGCCACCCGGGATATCCAGGAACAGGTTGTTGTTGCTCGGCGTCGAGAAGGCCCGGTTATAGGTGAACCGGACATTGTTGAACTCGTTTGGCTTGAGCACCAGTGCCACCCGCGGCGACCAGACCGGATCCTCGAGCCGGCTGTGCTTGTCCACCCGCAGCGCAGCTACCACATCGATCTTCGGGGTGAGATGGGTCACACTGTGGAGGTAGCCGCCCACCTCTTTGATATCGTCATCGGCTTCGTTCGACCCGTTGATGGAGCCGCCGGTTCGCGCGTCGGTGAAGATATAGTCGGCGCCGTAGATGAAGGTCTGCCGGGAGCCCAGGCTGAAGCCGTGCTGGATCTGCGCCGCCATGGTCCGTGAACTGTCGAGAATCTGCTGACCGTCCCGGAGCAGAAAGGTGCCGCCGGAGTTGCTGAAGTTTCCGAACACCTGGGCAAAGAGTTCCTTGTGTCGCAGCCGAGTCTGGATGCTCTGATAGCGCCAGTCGCGAGCCTGCCCGGCGCCGAGCCCGGTAAGCTCGATCAGGTTGATCGCCTGGCTGTGTCCGTAGCTGGTGACCCACTCGGTGTTGTCATCGGGACGAACGTCGAAGCGGAACTCGCCGTTCCACTTCCGGATATCGAAGTCCCGGCACCCGGTAGCCGTTCGGGTACAGCTGACCTTGGTGTTGTCATCCCGCGACCGCGTCCGCAGCGTGTCGCCCGGATCGGCGTAACGCCAGTCGCTGCCGGTCAGGTACTCACCGGAGAGCTTGAAGCCGACCTTGTCCGAAAAGCGCGTCGCATGCCGAAACCCGAAACGGATCAGGCCCCCGCCGTTGTCCTCAGCATTGGTCCCCTCGGCCCACTTGGAACTCGAGCGGAATCCGCTCTCGAGTGACACCGTGGTGCCCGGCGAGGTGATCGGAGACTTGGTGATGATGTTGAGCACGCCGCTGGTGACATTGGGACCGTAGAGCGCCGCCCCCGGGCCAAGCACGAACTCGATCTGCTCGATGTCCTCGTTGGTATTGGGAAAAAAGCCGGCCACGTTGACCTTGAGCGACGGCACCGCAGCCATCCGGTTGTCGATCAGAGTGAGCAGCGACCCGGAGAAGGTGTTGTTGAAGCCGCGGGAAACGATGTTGGATTGAACCAGGCCCCCTTCGGAAAACGAGATGCCCGGGACCGCTTTGAGATGGTCGAGCACCGTTATGGCCGGCCTCTCCTGCACCTGAACCATCGGGATGACGGTGACGCTGGCAGGAGCGTCCGTCAGTTTCTCGGGTACCTTCGAAACCGAGGTGACCATGACCTCGGACAGGTTGTAGACCTGGCTCGAAAGGACGAAGTCGACCGTGACCGCCCCGCCTGCCGCTACCACCACTCCACGAGTCTGGCGCGGCGAGTAGGGGATCATGGTTACGAGAACCGTATAGGTCCCGGGCGCTATGCCGTCGATCCGATAGATGCCGTTGGTACCCGTGGCACCCTGACCAACGTTTCCCCCTGCAACATCCCGCACTTGGATCTGGGCTCCGGTCAGGCCGTTACCCCTGGTGCTGTCGGATACTCGGCCCCCGATCGACCCCACCTGTGCCGAGAGCAGCGCCGGCATACCGATCAGCGAAAATGCCAGCAGTCGTAGAATGGAGGGGGTCATATCGAGAACCTCGTAAATAGAGGGCGGAGACCAACTAGTTTGAGAGCGGCCGAAGCCAGGCCACACAATCACAAACCCTTGTCTATCAATAAGATCGGAATCGAGCGGGGCAGGTGTCAAGGCACCCCGGCCAAGGGGCATGTGTGCAAGGGTCGGCCACTGGGGCGTCCCTTTGCTTTGACAATCGACTAAAGCATGTTTCCCAGTTCGCGTCTAGGCGGGATCGGTCCCGCCGGCTATCCCAGGAGGGGATTTATGAAGCGCAGTCTCGTAGCCCTTGTCGCAGTGACCGGTATCGTCGCGTGCAACGCGGGACCGCGAGGGCAGCTGGTGCAGTCGATCCCGTCGGACTCGACCGAGTTTTTCCGCACCCAGGTTCAGCAGATGACCACGGTGTCGGCCACCAAGGACAGCCTGTTCCGTGACCTCGCCGAAACCACCAAGCTGCTCGCCGATATCAATACCGAGCTTGCCACGGTCCGTACCGGCAACCGGGCCGTCGAGCCCGTGGTTTCGCCCGAGAGCCAGCTGGCCGCGTCGCCGAGCGACCGCGCCCTGGTCCTCAAGAAGGTCAAAGACCTGACTGCCCGGGTCAAGAACAGCGAGAGCCGCCTGGCGTCGAGCCAGCGCCGGATCCGTTCCCTGACCGCCGAGTCGGACAGCTTCCGCGTGGTCCTTTCCGATTTCCAGACCACCATCGACGGCCTCAACTCGATGGTCGAGAACCAGAAGAGCACCATCGCGAACCTCGAGTCCGAGCTCAATACCAGCCGGGCCCAGGTCGTCGCGCTGACCGAGGAAAAGGTCGTCCTCCAGGACACCGTCTCGGCCATGACCACCCGTGAAAACACGGTCTACTACGTGGTCGGCACCAAGAAGGAGCTCAAGGACCGCGGCATCATCAAGGAAGTCGGCGGCACGCGCTTCCTCCTGGTCACCCGCACCGGTGAGACCCTGAAGCCGGCGGACAACCTCGATCCGTCGATGTTCACCGCCATCGACCGGCGCCAGACGGCGGAGATTCCGCTGCCCCGCCCGGACAAGCAGTATCGGGTGGTAACCAACCAGAATGTCGCGTACGCCAACGCTGATGCCGACAACAGCGGCAAGGTCCGGGGTACACTGCAGATCACCAACCCCGAGCAGTTCTGGACCAACTCGAAGTTCCTGATCCTGGTCGAGAACTAACTCGGTCACGAAGCGCCAAATTTCGAGAGGGGCAGCCGAACCGGTTGCCCCTCTCGTCTTTGGAACCTCTCAGGCAACCGCTTGCTGGCGGCCACCGCTGAACCTTATGTTGGCACCACCAGCGCCCGTCCCGGTCAACCAGGTCCATGACCCATTCTGAACTCCCTCTCGTCGTCCTGACGCCGATCCGCAACGAGGGATGGATCCTCGACCGGTTCCTTGCCGTGACTACCCGGCTGGCCGATCACGTCGTCCTTGCCGACCAGCAATCGACCGACCAGAGCCGGGCCATCGCGGCCAGGTACCCGAACATCTCGATCATCACCAACCCCGACACCGGCTTCAGCGAGGCAATCCGCCAGCAGCTGCTGATCGACGAAGCGCGCCGATTGGTGCCTGGCCCCAAGCTGTTGCTGGCGCTCGACGCGGACGAGATCATCGCCGCCGACGCGCCGACCTCACTCGGCTGGCAGACCATGCGCCGGGCCGCGCCGGGCACCGTGATCTGTTACGAGTTGATCGACCTGCTGCTGACCACGGAGCGCTGCATGCGCCACGATCGCTGGCGGCCCTTCGGCTACGTCGACGATGGCGCCCCGCACCAGGGACGCTTGATCCATAGCGGCAGGATTCCCCTGCCGGCCGGCGCACCGCGTCTCAAGCTCAACGACGTCAAGCTGCTCCACTACGCCCCGCTCCGCACCACCGCCATGGCGTCGAAGCTCCGCTGGTACAGTGTGGTCGAAAACGCCTTGGGCACTTGCCCGCCCGCCTTCAAACGTCGGCTCCGCTACCTCAATCACATCGACTTCACCTGGGAAGGGCGGGTCGAGCCCTCGAAGCCCGCCTGGTTCGCAGGCTGGGAAGCGGCCGGCATCGACATGCACACGGTCGACGACCCGGAGTTCCACTGGTACGATGTCGAGGTGCTGCGCGCCTTCCGAACCCACGGCACTCGGCGGTTCTGGCTGGACGACGTCTGGCGGTTCGACTGGGAGCCGGTTCGCCAATGGGCCGTGGCACAGGGAATCGAAGGGATCCCGACCCAGCCGGTTCGAGCTGCCCCGGACTGGCTGGTCTGGGTCATGAGGCTGCTGAGCTGGGTGCACCGGCATCAGGTCTGGGTCCGCCAACGTCTCTCGGGTCGCCGGAGCCGCCGACTGGCCTAGTCGGCTGAGCCCGGCGCCGGCTTCGACGTTGGCGTCACCCTGATTCCCCGCCTAGCTTCCCTGGCCACATCCCCGTCAAGGCACCCCATGCGCCCGACTCTCGTCCTCGCCCTGCTGGCCCTCGCGGCCGCGTCCCCGGTCCAGGCACAACAGGATCCGCAACGAGTCCTGGAGCGCGAGATCTTAGCCGAGCTGATCGAGATCAACACCAGCGACTCGGCGCGCCAGACCGCCCGGATCGCCGACGTGATCCGCCGGCGGCTGGTCAATGCCGGATTCCCAGCAAGCGACGTCACGATCCTGGGCCATGACCCGGAGTTCCAGAATGTCGTCGCACGCTACCGGGGCCGCGCCGAAGGCAAGAAGCCGATCATGCTGATGGCGCATCTCGATGTGGTCGATGCGCGCCGTGAGGACTGGTCGTTCCCTCCCTATCAGTTCCGCGAGGAAGGCGGGTTCTACTACGGCCGCGGCACCAACGACAACAAGGCGGGAGTGGCGACCCTGATCGCCAACTTCATCCGGATGCGGCAGGAAAAGTTTGTGCCGGATCGCGACCTGATCATGGTGCTCACCGCCGATGAAGAAACCGACGGCAACGCGATTGCCTGGCTCCTGTCCGACCAGCGTGCGCTGGTCGACGCCGAGTACGCCCTCAACACCGATGCCGGCGGTGGCGCGCTGGTCAACGGAAAGGCAACCGCCTTTGCCGTCCAGACGGCCGAGAAGGTTTATGTGACCTATGAACTGGCGGTGCGCAACAAGGGAGGCCACAGTTCGGTACCGGTTCCCGACAATGCCATCTACCGGTTGTCATCCGGCCTGACGCGCCTGGCCGCGCATACCTTTCCGGTTCGGCTCAACGAAACCACACGGGCGTACTTCGAACGAAGCGCCTTGACCGAATCGGGCCAAACCCGGTCCGACATGCGGGCCCTCGCAGCTACCGCAGACCCCGCCGCTGCCGTGCGCCTGAGCGAAGCGGTGCCGTTCTACAACTCGGTGATGCGCACCACCTGCGTTGCCACCCGGCTGTACGCGGGCCATGCCGACAACGCGCTGCCACAACTTGCCCGCGCCACGGTGAACTGCCGCCTGGTTCCCGATGACGACCAGGACTCGGTCCGAGTCGCGCTCCAGCGGATCGTGGCCGATACGTCCATCGAGGTCACCATCACCGACCCGGCCAAAGCCAGCCCTCCCTCCCCACTCCGGGCAGATCTGATGGGGCCGATCGAAAGCCTCGTAAAGGAGATGTGGCCGGGCGCAACGGTCGTTCCCGAGATGTCGACCGGTGCTACCGACGGCCTCTTCGTCCGGAACGTCGGCATCCCGGTGTATGGCATCAGCGCCCTCTTCGAGGACATCAACGACGGCAGGGCGCACGGGCGAGACGAGCGGGTGGGCGTCGAGGCGTTCCACCAGGCCTCGACGTTCTGGTACCGGATGCTCAAAGCGCTCACGTCGTCAGGTGGCGCGACCTGACGACGTGAGCGCCGATTGAACCATGGTTGGAGCGGTCGGCAGCGCTACCAGGCGATGCCGTAATCCTCGCCGTCGGTGCTGGAACCGCCCCAGAAGCTGCCGTGCTTCCAGTCGAAAAAGATGGCATTGATGGGACCCGACGTACGCGGCGAGAAGTTCAGGTTGTACCCCATCTTCTGGAGATCCGCGCGCACCCAGCCGGGTACCGCGTCAT
Organism: uncultured Gemmatimonas sp.; assembly: GCA_964619465.1. GTDB lineage: Bacteria > Gemmatimonadota > Gemmatimonadetes > Gemmatimonadales > GWC2-71-9 > SHZU01. The sequence goes on along the minus strand of CAZUES010000001.1, from coordinate 2,128 downwards.
TGAGCGTGATCCGGCCCGGTCGCGACTCGTGCGAACCAAACGAACTCCGCATCTGGTAGCTCGCAACGTTCGCCGCCTCGGTCGCCTGCTGCACATTCATCCCGAACTCGACCATGTTGAGGAAGAACTGCAGCAGGTTCTGATCCTGCGTGTCGCCGCCCTGTACCGCGAACGAGACGAAGGGCCGTCCCTCCTTGAGCGCGAGCGTGGGCGTCAGCGTGACCCGCGGACGCCGGCCCGGTTCGATCACATTGAACGGGCTCTCCTCCGGATCCAGCACGAAGCTCTGCGCCCGCTGACTGAGGCCGATACCCGTCTTGCCGGCGATGACTGCCGGAACCCACCCTCCGCTCGGCGTAATCGACACGACCCACCCTTTCGCATCGGCCGCCTGAATCGAGGTGGTACCCGCGCGGAAGGCTTCGTCGTACGTCATCGCGGCAAGGCCGCTCGAGCTGCCGGTCTGATCGGTGTTCGCCGGCGGCGTCTTGGCCTTCGGAGGCCACTTGGCGAGGATCGATGTGAACGGATTGGTGCCGCCCTGGAATGGATAGGGATCGCCCGGCTTGATGGTCGAGTCGTTCCGCTCCCAATTGATGGCGCCGAAGCGCTGCTTGGCATACTCCTTGGAGAGCAAGCCCTTGATCGGCGGGCGAGGCTCGAACGACGGATCGCCATAGTAGAAATCACGATCCGCGAACGCGAGACTCATCGTCTGATAGATCGTATGGATATAGCGGGTCGAGTTGTACCCCATCGACTTGACGTCGACATTCTCGAGGATGTTGAGCGCCTGGAGCAGCGCCGGACCCTGTTGCCATTCCTGCAGCTTGTAGACGTCGATGCCCTTGTACGAAACGGACAGCGGCTCTTCGATCTTGACCTTCCAGGTCGCCAGGTCCTGCGCCGTGATGAGGCCACCCTGCTCCTGAGTGCTGCGGGCAATCTCGGCGGCGATATCGCCCTTATAGAAGCGGTCGTAAGCTGCGTAAATCGCTTCTTTGCGATTCTTGCCCTGCTTGAGTGCCTGTTGCTCCGTCTCGACCAGCTTGCGCAGCGTCACTGCCAGGTCGGCCTGGCGGAAGATCTGTCCGGCCTCCGGACCCTTGCCGTCGTTGACGAGGAAGACCGACTTCGAGTACGGCCACTGCTCCAGCATCTTCTTCCGGCTCTCGATGCTGGACGCCGTCTGGGCCTCGATCGGATAGCCGTCCGCCATCTCGATGGCCGGCGCCAGCACGTCCTTGAGGCTCATCGTGCCATACTCGGCCAGCATGGTGAGCAGCCCGCCCGGAGTCCCCGGCGTCACGGCCGCCAGCGGTCCGAATTCCGGCGGGTAGCTGTGCCCCTTGCTGCGATAGAATTCGGCCGTCGCACCGGTCGGCGCCACGCCGAGTGCGTTGATGCCGATCACCTTCTTGAGTTCGGGATGGTAGATCAACGCCTGGGTCTCGCCGCCCCAGCTCAGCACGTCCCACATGGTGGAAACCGCCGCGAGCATGGCACAGGCGGCATCGACCGCGTTGCCGCCCCGCTGGAAGATCATGGCGCCTGCGGTAGCGCCGAGCGGCTTACCGGTGATCGCCACCCAATGGCGCCCGTGAAGTACGGGCTTGACGGTGCGCTGAGCAGAGACGGAAACGAGCGGAGCGAGCGCCAGCAGCAGGGCGAGGGGCGCCGCGCGACGAACGGAACGGGACACGGGAAACCTCAGATGCAGGGAATCCTGAAAGATACCCCCTTCCGCCCTGCCCGACACCTCGAGTACCCCAGAGCCGGCGGCGCCACGGAAATCGGCACCGCCAGCGCCTGGACGGGCATCGACTGGCGCGGCTGACCCAACCGGCTCACGGCTTGGACACCACGCCGAGCTGGCGGTGCAGATCCGCAACGCTGTAGTACTTCCCGGCCCGGATCACCTGCTCGACTCGACGCAGATCGGTGATCCGCTCGGCCGGGCGCCCGGCAACGATGGCGATATCGGCAATTTTACCGACCTCGATGCTGCCGTAGTCGCGATCCTCCTTCATGACGCGCGCCGGAACCAGTGTAGCAATCTGCAGCACGTTTGCCGCGGGGATCCCCGCCCGCTCGTAGATCTCGAGTTCGCCGTGGAACGAAAAGCCGG